>DASZFA010000033.1:0-31685 GCA_035940255.1 Solirubrobacteraceae bacterium | reverse complement strand
TTCTTCGCTGCTGGCTACGGGTTCGGCCGCCTGTTTCTCTAAACTCAGCCGGCCGATGCCACCCCTGGCTTATTTCGGAGTTGAAAGCAGCGGCTTGAACCTGGTCATCGACCTGCTGATCCTGTTCGTCGTCGTCGTCTATCTGTCTCTGATCTACTGGACCTACTCCGACGCGCGGCGTCGCATCGTCGATCCGATGCTCGTCGGCTGCGCCACGGCGGCGTCATTCTTCCCCTTCGTCGGCACGATCGTCTACATGATCCTGCGGCCGCCCGAGTATCTCGAGGACGTGCACGAGCGAGAACTCGAGACGCAGGCCGCAGAGGCGCGCCTGCTCGACCTCGACCACTCGTTATGTCCCCACTGCGACTATCGGATCGAGCGTGACTTCATCCGCTGCCCGAGCTGCCTGCGCAAGCTCAAGGAGCGCTGCGTCAGCTGCTCGCGCCCGCTCGACCAGTCCTGGACGATATGCCCCTATTGCGAGGCGGAAGTCCCCGGCATCGCTCCGAGGCGCACGCGGCGCAACCGTCCGGCGCCTGGAGTCGAGAGCGGGCTGACGCAGATCGAGATCGGAGCCGAGGAGGATGAGACGGTCGCGCCCGTCGTTGCCCCGGAGTCGACGATCAGCCCCCGCGGCGCTGGACGCTCGAGGCGTCCGCGCACCACCTCCTGAAGGCTCCTTCGGAGCCGAGCAAAGGAACTCATGGACCGCACCCTGATCCTCGTAAAGCCCGACGCCTTCTCCAGGGGGCTGAGCGGAGAGATACTCGCCCGCTTCGAGCGCAAGGGCCTTGAGATCGTCGCGCTGCGTCACATGACGGTCACCCGGGAGCTGGCCGAGCGCCACTACGCCGAGCACGCGGAGCGGCCCTTCTTCGGAGAGCTCGTCGACTTCATCACCTCCGGCCCGATCGTCGCGGTGGCACTCGAGGGCTCCCACGCCGTGAGGGCCGCCCGGCAGGTGATCGGCGCGACCGATCCCCTGGAGGCGGCGCCGGGCTCGATCCGCGGCGACTTCGCGATCGAGATGGGGGCGAACATGGTTCACGGGTCGGACTCGCCGGAGTCAGCCGCACGAGAGATCGCCCTGTTCTTCGGGGAGCTCTAGCTCCCCGACCGCGCCATGAACGGCTTGCGCGCGAAGCCGGCATCGGCGGGCCCGCTACCCCTCGTGCTCGCCTCGCGGTCCCCGCAGCGGCGGGCGATCCTCGAGCGGCTGGGCGTGCCCTTCGAGGTGCGGCCAACGAACGTTCCGGAGCTCGAACAGGGCGAGCCGCAGGCGCTGGCGCTCGAGAACGCGATGCGCAAGGCCCGTGCCGCCCGGGTGCCGGGCCGTGCGGAGGCAGTCATCGGATGCGACACGATCGTCGTGCTGGACGGCGCGGTCTATGGCAAGCCCGCCGACGAACGCGAGGCGCACGCGACGCTGAGCGCGCTGAGCGGCGCCACCCACGAGGTGCTAAGCGGACTCGCGCTGCTGCTGCCCGGCGAGGAGCGCACGGCGCTGGCGCGCACGGCCGTGACCTTCCGCGCGCTCGAGCCGAACGAGCTCGACAGCTACGTGGCCACCGGTGAGTGGCGCGAGCGCTCCGGCGGCTACGCCATCCAGCGTGCCGGAGCCACGCTCGTGCGGGCCGTGGAGGGGGAGATCGAGAACGTCGTCGGCCTGCCGCTGGCGAGCCTGATCCGGATCTATCCCGAGCTCATGCGCCGGTGATTTGCCTGCAAATCGGCTGCCAGCGCTGTCAAGCGCCGGTAGCGGTCCGCTACACTGCTCGCGGGTACGCTCCCGGTCAGCGCTGGCGGCCAGCACGTCGCGAGGCGGCGACGCGAGACCGAGCAGAAGCGGGCCCGCTTTCTCTATCTATGGGCCCTTTTCAAAACATCTGGCGGTCTGAGGCGGCACCTGGCCGTCGCAGGAGCCTGTGAGCATCTTCAGTTACCTGACGGGGTTCGGCGGTCGCGACATGGCGGTCGACCTCGGCACCGCCAACACGCTCGTGTACGTGCGCGGACGCGGCATCGTCCTCTCTGAGCCGAGCGTCGTCGCGATCGACTCGCGCACCGGCGAAGTGCACGCGGTGGGAATCGAGGCCAAGCGCATGCTCGGCCGCACACCGGGCACGATCCAGGCGATCCGTCCCCTCAAGGACGGCGTGATCGCCGACTTCGATGTGACCGAGGAGATGCTCCGGCATTTCATCCAGAAGGTCCACCAGAACCGCTGGGCGCATCCGCGGGTCGTCGTCTGCGTGCCGTCGGGGGTGACCGGGGTCGAGAAGCGGGCCGTCGAGGAGGCGTGCCTGTCCGCCGGCGCCCGCACCGCGTATCTGATCGAGGAGCCGATGGCTGCCGCGATCGGGGCGGGGCTGCCGGTGGGCGAGCCCACCGGCTCGATGGTGGTCGACATCGGCGGCGGGACCTCCGAGGTCGCCGTGATCTCGCTCGGCGGGATTGTCGTCTCCCAGTCGATCCGGGTCGGCGGCGACGAGATGGACGAGGCGATCATCAACTACGCCAAGAAGGAGTACAAGCTGCTGATCGGCCAACAGACGGCGGAGGAGCTGAAGCTGGAGATCGGCTCGGCCTGTCCGATGTCCGAGGAGCTCCAGGCTGAGATCCGCGGGCGCGACATGGTGGCCGGGCTCCCGAAGACGGTGGTGCTGACGAGCGAGGAGATACGCCAGGCACTCGAGGAGCCGCTCAGCCAGATCATCGAAGCGGTCAAGGAGACCCTCGACCGCACGCCGCCCGAGCTCGCGTCGGACATCATGGACCGCGGCATCATGCTCGCCGGCGGGGGCTCCCTGCTTCAGGGCCTCGATGAGCGCCTGCGCGAGGAGACGCAGATGCCCGCACACCTCGCCGAATCACCGCTCACGTGCGTAGCGGTCGGCTCGGGGCGGTCGCTCGAGGAGTTCGAGGCGATCCATCGCTCGAACCGAACCTCGCGTAACCGCCGCCGTAGGTAGGCGTAGATTGAAGGACGCGCCGCGGAGGGGAGCGGTGCGATCGAACCACCCGCGACGGTAGTCTGTACCGCGAACGTTTCGGAAGGTCTTTATTCGTGCATGACAAGACGGTCCGGCGTCGACGCGCGCTGCTGGTGCTGCTCGTCGTCCTCTCTCTTCTGCTGCTGACCGCATACTTCGGTGAGGCGCCGAGTGGGCGCCTGCACTCCGTGCAGCGCGGCTTTCTGACGGTCGTCTCGCCGATCCAGGACGGCGCCAACAAGGCGCTGAAGCCCGTTCGCGACCTGTTCGGCGGCATCAGCGACACGTTCCACGCCAAAAGCCAGCGCAACGAACTGCGCAAGCAGGTCGCGAAACTGCGCCGCGAACTGGTCGCCGACCAGGGCGAAAAACGCTCCTACCACGAGCTGTTGGGCATGTTCCACCTCGACAACCAGCTCAGCGTCGCCAACTACCACCCCGTGACCGCGACGGTCTTCGCCAAATCGCCCAACCTCTGGTACTCGACCGTCACGATCGACAAGGGCGAAGCCGCGGGCGTGCACATAAACGATCCGGTGATCAACGGCGAAGGCCTCGTCGGCAAGGTCACGCAGGTCGCCTCCGACGGAGCGGTCGTGAGCCTCATCACAGACAGCACCGTGGGGGTCTCGGCGAGACTCGGCACGAGCAGCGCGACGGGCATCGTGCAGCCGAAGGTCGGCGATCCCAACGACCTCCTGCTGCAGTACCTGCCGGCGAACACACAGGTTGGGAAGGGTGAATATGTCGTCACGTCGGGGACCGTCGCGAGCCCCGACAACTCGCTGTACCCGCCGGGGCTGTTGATCGGGCAGGTGACTTCCGTCAACGAAGAAAGCGCATACAAGTCGGTGAACGTGCATCCGATCGCCAACCTGCACAACCTCGACGTCGTGCAGGTGCTGACCGCGGCGAGTGGCTCGCTGCCGGCGAGCCTCAGCCGCATCGCGGCCGGCCTGCCGGCGGGTCAGAGTCCGACCGGCGGCGCGACGGGCGAAGCGCTCGCCTCGACGGGAGCCGCCCCGTGACGCCCCCCGGCGCCGGGCTCGTGGCACGCATCGGGGCGCTGTCCGTAGCGCTCGTGCTCGTCCAGATCGGGGTCGTGTCCGAGGTGCCGCTGTTCGGAGTCAACGTCGACCTCTCGCCGCTGCTAGTCGCCTTCGTCGGCTTGTTGTGCGGCTCCACGCTCGGCGCCGTCACCGGCTTCGCTGTCGGCCTGCTCGTCGACCTCGCCCTCGTGCAGACGCTCGGCGTGACCTCGCTGATCTTCACCCTGATCGGCTACTGGGGCGGGCGCCTGCGCGAGCTGCGCGACCCTCAGGCCGCGCTCACGCCGCTGCTCGTCGGGGCCGCGGCCTCGGCCGTCTCGCTGGTCGGCTATTCGCTGATCGAGTTCCTGCTCGGGGTCGACGCGCCCGTCAGCCTCGACCTGCTGCGCCAGATCGTGCTCGGCATCGTCGTGAACACGATCGCCGCCGTGCCCATGTGGGCGCTCGTGCGGCGCGTCCTGGAGAGCGCCCTGCCCGACGATCCACGCCGGCGCCGTCGCAGGCGCGCCTACACGACGGGTGGGCTGAGCCCACTGTCCCGCTCATGAGCGCACTCGAGCGCGTCCGCCCGAGCGAGCCGCACATGCCCGTCTCGCCGCAGCTCGCGGTGCGCGTCGCGATTCTCGGCGGCCTGGCGATGGCGATATTCGCGATCATCTTCTTCCGCCTCTGGTTCCTGCAGGTGCTCTCAGGAGAACAGTACGTCCAGCAGGCCGACGCCAACCGGGTGCGGGACCTGCCGATCGCCGCGCCGCGCGGCGAGATCCTCGACCGGGGGGGCCAGCCGCTCGTCTCGAGCCGCACGACGAACGCCGTGCAGATCGTGCCGTCGGCCCTGCCTCCCCCGGGCGCCCTCCGGCTGTCTCTCTACCGGCGCCTCGGACGCCTGCTCGGACTCAGCCCCGGTGGCATCGAGGCGCTCGTCATCCATGGGCGCACGACGCTGCGCTATGCGCCCGTGACGATCAAGACCGACGCCGGGGTGGGCGTGCTGACGGTGCTGGCCGAGCGCCAGAGCGAATTTCCGGGCGTCGTGCAGCAGCCCGTCTCGATCCGCGCCTACCGATACGGCGAAATGGCCGCGCAGGTCCTGGGCTACGTGGGCCAGGTCAACAAACTGGAGCTGAAGATGCGCGCCTTCAACGGGGTTCAGCAGGGCACTGTGGTTGGCCAGGAAGGGCTCGAGTTCTACTACGACCGCTATCTTCGCGGCGAAGCCGGCATCCAGCGGGTGGAGGTCAACGCCGCTGGTTATCCTGTCGCCAGCCGCCTCCCGCCCAAACTTCCGCACGCCGGGCACAGCCTCAGGGTGACGCTCGACCTGGGCCTGCAGAAAGCCAGCGAAAAGGCGCTGCTCGAAGGGATCGAACATGCGCGTGGCTCGGGAAAACCGGCGAACGCGGGCGCCTTCGTGGCGATGGACCCCCGCAACGGCCAGATCCTCTCGATCGGCTCCTCTCCGAGCTTCGACCCGAACAAGTTCGCGAAACCTCTGACCTCGGCTCAATACCAGGCCCTGCAGGGCACAAGCACCGAAGGCGGGCCGCTGACCGATCGCGCGGTCAACGGCACCTATCCGACCGGCTCGACGTTCAAGCCGATCACCGCGATGGGCGCGCTCGAATCGGGCGTGCTCGACCCCAATGCCGGCCTGGGGGCCGGGCAGTGCATCTCCGTCTCGACCCAGCAGTTCTGCAATGCCGGCCATGCCGATTACGGGCCGGTGGGCCTCGTCGACGCGCTACGGGTCTCCTCGGACACGTACTTCTTCGAAGTCGGCGAGCTCGCCAACAGCCACGGCGACGTGATCCAGCGCAAGGCCCAAGAACTAGGTATCGGCCGCAAAACCGGCATCGACCTGCCCGAAGAGCTCACCGGAACCGTCCCCAACCGCCTCTGGCGGGCGCACCAGAATGACCTCGAGCTCAAATGCCGCGCGCGCACCCATCGCTCGAGCTGCGGCATCGTCGCCGAAATCCGTCCATGGAGCGTCGGCGACAACATGCATCTTGCCGTCGGCCAGGGGGACCTCGTCACCTCCCCCTTGCAGATGGCGGTCGCCTATTCGACGCTTGCCAACGCCTTCATGCACGGCGGCGAAGGCACGGTCGTCACGCCGCACCTGGGGTTGGAGGTCGACGATTCCACCGGAGGGCTCGTGCAGGCGCTCAGCCCGCAGCCCGCGCGTCACGTGCATCTCAACTACTCCGACCTGAGTCTCGTCATGGAAGGGATCCACGACGCGGCCAGCCAGCCGGGCGGGACGTCGTTCGACGTCTGGAACGGCTGGGACCAGTCGCAGCATCCGGTCTACGGGAAGACGGGCACCGCGCAGAGGGAACCCAAGGAAGACCAGTCCTGGTACATGTGCTACGTGGGCGACCCACAGAGGCCGATCGTGATCGCGGTCACCGTCGAGCAGGGCGGCTTCGGAGCCGAAACGGCTGCCCCCATCGCCCGCCTGATCGCCTCGAAGTGGTTCGGAAAGCCCTCCAAGTTCGTCGTCGGGACCTCGAAGACGCGATGATCGCACCCGTCTCCAGCACTGGGCGGCTCCGTCGGGGGCCCTCTTCCCTCCGCGCGAGCGCATTCCTCGTGAACGCGTGATGCCGCTCAGCCCGATCAAACCGACGGAGGAGCCGCCGGTCGCGCCGCCGCGTCAGCTGCGCCTCCCGTTGGACCCGACGCTCACCCTCGCGGTGATCGGCCTCGCCGTCTGCTCGCTCGTGACGCTTGGCGCCGCGACGCGGGATCTCATTCCGGGCCAGCCCAACTACTACGTCAACCGTCAGCTGATCTACCTGATCGTCGGCGTCGTGGCGATGGTCGTGCTCTCGCGCATCGACTACGCGCGACTGCGCCAGTTCAAAAACGGGATCTACGCGTTGCTGATCCTCAGCATCCTCGCCGTGCTCGGCCTGGGACACGCGGCGCGCGGCTCCCAGCGGGCGATCAACCTTCCATTCTTCTCCTTCCAAGCCTCCGAGCTCGGAAAGGTGCTCCTGATCCTTGCGATTGCGGCGCTGGTCGTCGAGCGCGCTCGCAGGCTCCGCGAACGCGAGACGACCGCCCGCGTGATGATCGCCGCGCTGGTGCCCGCTATGTTCGTGATCGCCCAGCCGGACCTCGGATCCGGCATGGTCTACATGGTCGTCGCGTTCACGATGCTGTTCGTGGTGGGCACCAGCTGGCGGCACCTCGTGAGCCTGCTGGCGCTCGTGGCGGTATCGCTCACGTTCGTTCTCGTCGCCGCGCCGGCGGCCGGCCTCCATGTGCTCAAGCCCTACCAGGTGGCGCGCCTCACGGCTTTCCTGCACCCCTCCTCGAACCCGCAGAAAGAAGGCTACCAACAGCAGGAGTCGAAGATCGCGATCGGCTCGGGGCAGAAGTTCGGCCGCGGCTCGAACTCGTCGCAGACTCGGCTGAACTTCGTCCCAGAGGACCACACCGACTTCGTCTTCGCGGCCGTCGGAGAGCAGTATGGGTTCGTCGGCGCCGCGACCGTGCTGCTGCTCTACGCCCTCTTGATCTGGCGCACCCTGGGGATCCTCGTGAGCGCGAAGGATCTGTTCGGCTCGCTGATCGCGGCCGGCGTAGCGGCTATGCTCATGTTCCAGGTTTTCGTCAACGTGGGAATGACCATTGGGATCATGCCAATTACCGGCGTAACGCTGCCACTCATGAGCTACGGCGGCTCGTCGGTCATCACCACCCTGTTGGCGGTGGGCCTGTTGCAATCGATTTACGTTCAGGCGCGCGCCACGGCATCGCTGAAGGGCCGCGTCCTGCGCTAATAGACACGAATGTCAGCCGAGCACCTCTCATCAGACCGCCAGGAGCAGCCATACGCGGGCAGCCAGCCCGCCCGGCGCCCGGCAATGCGCCTCGCACCGATCCGGTGCCCACGCGACCGCTCGGCGACTTCCCATCCCGAAAGACTGGATCAAATTGAAAAAGCAAGTACTTGTCAGCGTCGACCGCGCGGAGACGCGCGTGGCGCTTCTGGAGGCCGGCGGAACGCCCGCCGCCTCGCGACGCCCGTCCAGCGATCGCGGGCGCTCGGCCCGGTCCGGGTCTGCGACCCGTACGCCGGCCGGATCGCCCAACGGCAGCAAGCGCGCCAGCGGACGTCCGCCGGCCGGCTATCGGATCGCTGAGCTCTACATAGAGCGGCGCGGCGGCCGCTCGATCGTCGGCAACATCTACAAGGGCAAGGTCGACAACGTGCTGCCCGGCCTCGAGGCGGCGTTCGTCGACATCGGCCTCGAGAAGAACGGGTTCCTGCACGTCGACGAGATCGTGCTGCCCGGAGTCGAGGCGCCTCGGCGCGGGCGCGGCAGCGCCGGCGCTCGCCGCATCGCCGATCTGCTCTCGCCCGGCCAAGAGATCGTCGTGCAGGTGGTGAAGGACCCGCTGAAGACGAAGGGCGCGCGCCTGTCGATGGAGCTGACGATCGCCGGCCGCTACATGGTCTACGCACCCACGGGCGAGGGAGTGGGCGTCTCGCGCCGGCTCGAGGACCGCGAGCGCGAGCGCCTGCGCCGCCAGACCGCCAACCTGGAGCTCGGCGGCGGCGGGGTCATCATCCGCACGGCCGCCCACGGCGCCAAGCGGGCCGACTTCGAACGAGAGCTGAAGTACCTCCACAAGCTGCATGAGGTGCTCGTCAAACGGGTGCACGACACGGCCGCTCCCGACCTCGTGTTCCAGGAGGCGGACCTCTCCGTGCGCGTAGTACGCGACATCTTCTCCGAGCATTTCGAGCGCGCGATCGTCGACGACCCGCAGCAGTACCACCGGCTCGTGTCCTTCTTCACCCGCACCGCGCCCGAGCTCGTCGAGCGGGTGGAGCTGTGGGAGCAGAAGGAGCCGCTGTTCGAGGCCTACGGAGTGGACAAGGCGATCGAGGGAGTGCTCTCGCGGCGAGTGGATCTGCCCAGCGGGGGCTATCTGATGATCGACTACGCCGAGGCTCTGACGGTGATCGACGTCAACTCTGGAAGCTTCATCGGCCGGGGAAAGGGCGCGGGGCTCGAGGACACGATCACGAAGACCAACCTCGAGGCCGCCGAGGAGGTCGTCAACCAGCTCCGCCTGCGCGACATCGGCGGGATCATCGTGATCGATTTCATCGACATGGCTCGAGCGCGCAACCGCGACGCGGTGATGAAGACCCTGCGCAAGACCCTCGACGAGGATCGCACGAAGACCTTCACGGCCGAGATCTCCAAGCTGGGGCTCGTCGAGATGACGCGCCAGAACGTGACCGAGGGCGTGCGGGAGATCATGAGCCGCCCCTGCCCCACGTGTGAGGGCGAGGGTGTGATCCGCTCGGAGGAGACGATCGCGATCGAGTTCGAGCGCAAGCTGCGCGACGTCGCCGCCGAACATCCCGAGGACGAAGCCTTCCTCGTGCAGATGAACCCGCGCGTGAGCACGCAGTTCACCGGCCACAGCGCACGCGTGCTCCACGCGCTCGAGGCGGAGACCGCGAAGTCGTTCCTGTTCGAGGGCTCCGAAGGGCTCGCCCTCGAACACTTCGCGATCACCTTCATGGGCACCCGCGAGGAGGTCGAGGAGCGGGCGCTGCCGTTCCGCCAGGGCGACGAGGTGCTGGTCGAGATCGTCGAGCCGCACATGTACGACGTGGAAGACGCAGTAGCGAAAATCGACGGCTACATCATCTCGATCGCCGGCGCCGCGCCGCACGTGGGCGAGAAGCGGATGGTCCGCATCGACAAAGTGGGCCGAACGGCGGCGAGCGCACTGCTGCTGGACGAGTCCGGCGAGGTCGTCCGCCCGCCCGCCCGACCCACCGCCGCCAAGGGCGCGGGACGCGGACGGCGCCGTAGCAGCGCGGCACCCGAGCCCGCCGAATCCGGCGCGGTGGCGGAAGGCTCGAAGGCGCGCGCCCGCGGGCGCCGCAGACCGGCTGAGAGCGAGGACGCCGAGGCACGCCGCGAAGCGGGCCTGAGCGACTCTCCGACGACCCTTGACTCCGAGCCCGAGGAGGAGGTCGCGATCAGCGCTGCGCTCCCGGACGACGCGCCCGAGGGCGCAACTGAGGAGGATGGCCTACAATCGAAACCTCGGCGTCGTGGCCGCAGAGGCGGACGGCGCCGTTCCGCTACCAAGGCCAAGGCGACCGGCGAGTAGTGGCTGCCGGCCGTGGCCGGAGCGCCTGAAGCCCTGCCAGGAGAGACCCGAAACAGACATGTACGCGATCGTGAAGACGGGAGGCAAGCAGTACCGCGTCGAGCGGGGGCAGCGCCTGCTCGTCGAGCGCCTGCGCGCCGAGGAGGGCGCGGACGTCGCGCTCCAGCCGATCCTCTACCGCTCTGAGGAGGCCGTGTTCGACAAGGCGGGCCTCGAGACGGTCAAGGTCACGGCGAAGGTGCTCGCCCACGTGCGCGGAGAGAAGCTGCGCGTGTTCAAGTTCAAGCCCAAGCGCGGCTACAAGCGCCGCACCGGTCATCGCCAGGAGCTCACCCAGATCGAGGTCACGGAGATCGTCCACGGCGCCCGCAAGGCCGCGGCCAAAGCGAGCGCGAAAGCGACCGACAAACCGTCCTCCAAACGGGTCGCCGCCAAACCGGCAGGCGCCAAAGCGGCAGGTGCTAAACCGGCAGGCGCCAAAGCGCCAGGTGCTAAACCGGCGGCGAAAGCGAAGACCGCCGAAGCGCCCGCCGCTGTGTCAACGAAGAA
Organism: Solirubrobacteraceae bacterium; assembly: GCA_035940255.1. GTDB lineage: Bacteria > Actinomycetota > Thermoleophilia > Solirubrobacterales > Solirubrobacteraceae > Palsa-744. Next base: position 20,935 of record DASZFA010000033.1, on the reverse strand, counting down.
GGAGCAGGCCGCAGATGGCTCATAAGAAGGGGCTCGGCTCGAGCCGCAACGGGCGTGACTCGAACGCCCAGCGCCTGGGCGTGAAGACGTTTGCCGGAGAGGCCGTGACCGGCGGCGAGATCATCGTGCGCCAACGCGGAACCCGCTTCAAGCCGGGCGCCGGCGTCGGCATCGGCAAGGACGACACGCTTTACGCCCGCGCTGCGGGCACGGTCCGGTTCAGCACCGGCCGGCGGGGCCGCACGGTGAGCGTGCTGCCCGAGGCCGACGGACCCTGAGCGGCCTCCGCCCTTCGCTATCCCTTCTGCGCGGTCGGCCTGACGAGGATCTCGTTGACGTCAACATGCGGAGGCTGGGAAACGGCGTACATGACCGCGCGGGCGACGTCGTCGTCCCTGAGCGCGTCCTTCGGATGCTGCTCGAAGAACGGGGTGTCGGTCATCCCGGGCTCGATGACCGTCACGCGCACGCCAGTGCCGTGCAGGTCCTGGCGGGCGGCCTCGCCCATCGCCGTGACAGCGTGCTTCGTGCACGAGTAGAACGAGCCTGGTAGCACGCGCCGCCCGGCGACGCTCGACGTGAGGAGCAGCTGCCCGCGGGACTCCGTGACCGCGGGTATCGTCGCGCGCAGGGTCAGAGCCGCCCCGTAGACATTGGTCAGCACCATCTCGCGCCAGTGCTCCGGCGTGTCGCTCAAGAAGCCCCGGGGTCCGCCGAAGCCGGCGTTGGCGAAGGCGACGTCGATGCGCCCGAAGGACGACAGCGCCTGCGCCGCCATGCGCTCCTGGTCCTCCCAGAGGGAGACGTCGCAGCGCACCGCGAGCGCGCGCTCGGGCCCGCCCAGCTCGTCGGCGAGCGCCTCCAGCCGCTCGTGGCTGCGCGCGGCCAGCACCAGGCGCCATCCGTCGGCCTCGGCGCGGCGGGCGGTCGCCGCTCCGATCCCGGAGGAGGCACCCGTGATCAGGAGCACGCGGTCGGCGGGTTGTGGGCTCTCGGCGTTCATCTTGCGTCGGCTCCTCTCGTAGCTGTATATGCGTCCATCAAACTCGCATAGGCCGCGCCTGCGTGAGGCGGACGTGGCCCCGCGCAGCTGTCACGATGGTCACGATGCTTCATGACCGCGCGAGAATCCACGTCGAGGCGGGCGCGGGCGGCGACGGCTGCATGAGCTTCCGCCGCGAAGCCCACGTTCCGCGGGGCGGCCCCGATGGCGGGGACGGCGGCCACGGCGGTGCGGTCGTGTTCGTGTGCGATGACTCGCTGCGCGACCTGCAGAGCTTCCGGCGCAAGGCACACCACAGCGCCGGGCGCGGCGGTCATGGCGAGGGGGCGCTCCGCCACGGCTCCGACGGTCAGACGCTGACGATCAGGGTGCCGCCAGGCACGCAGATCATCGGCCCCGACGAGGACGGCGGCGATCTCGCCGGGCGCCGCTGGGAGCTGCTCGTCGCGGGCCAGCGGGCGACGGTGGCGCGTGGCGGCCGTGGAGGCAAGGGGAACAAGCGCTTCGCCACCCCCACCAGACAGGCGCCGCGGTTCGCCGAGCGCGGCCTTGCCGGCGAGGACGGCTGGCTCGAGCTGAGGCTCAAGCTGCTGGCGGACGTCGGCCTCGTGGGACTGCCGAACGCCGGCAAGTCTTCGCTGCTGGCGAGGCTCACACGCGCCGCTCCGAAGGTCGCCAGCTACCCCTTCACGACCCTCTCCCCGGTGCTGGGCGTGCTCGAGGCCGACGAACGCCAGCTGATCCTCGCCGACATCCCGGGCCTGATCGATGGCGCCAGCGAGGGAGCCGGGCTCGGCCACGAGTTCCTGGCGCACGTCGAGCGCACGCGGCTGCTCGTGCATGTGCTCGACCTCGCTCCCCAGCTCTCGACCGGCGAGGGCGCGGACCAGGTCCTCAACTACGCGATCATCGAGCGCGAGCTCCTCGCGCACAATGAGCAGCTGGCGCGGCTGCCGCGGGTGCTAGCCCTCTCCAAGGCAGACCTCGTGACGCCCGAGCACGCGCGCGAGCTCCTCGCGCAGTGGCAGGCTCGGCTGGGCCCCGAGGTCCCGGTGATCGCGACCTCGAGCGCGACCGGCGCCGGTCTCGAGGATCTCGCCGTGCAGCTGCTTCGCAGCGTCGCGGCGGCGGACCGCTCGACGCAGGGGGACGAGCAGCACCGTCCCGGCGGGTCGCTCGCGGCGAGGGGCGCGGGCGCCAACGGAGCGGGAGCCCGGAGCTCCTCCGAAGCGGAGCGGCCGGGTGAGGAGGAGCTCGCCGAGCACATGGTCTTCCGGCCATCAGCGGGCACGGGCTTTCTCATCGAGCGGCTCGGCCCGCGCTCGTTCGCCGTGCGCGGCAAGGGCATCGAGCGGCTGCTGGTGCGATACGACATCGAGAACGAGGACGCGATGGCCTACGTCGAGGGGCGGCTGCGGCGAATAGGCGTGCTCAAGGCCCTGGAAGCGGAGGGATTCCAGCCGGGTGACGAGATCGAGATCGCCGGCGTCACGTTCGAGCTCGACCCGAGCGCCGCGCCCTAGCGACGCTGCTCGAGCACATCGCGATCACCCGAGGAGGCGGACCTGCGGCGAGCGCACCCAAATAAGCTCCACGGATGAGGCGGATCGTCGTCAAGCTGGGCTCGAGCGTGGTCGCCGACGGAGAGGGCGAGCCGCGGACGGCGGTGCTCGAGCGCGTCTGCGACGCGCTCGCGGGTCTTCACCGGGACGGAGCCGAGGTGATCGCCGTCACCAGCGGGGCGATCGCCCGCGGGATGCGGGTGATGGAGCTCCCGGAGCGCCCGAGCTCGATCGGCGAGCTGCAAGCGGCGAGCGCGGTCGGTCAGGGCAAGCTCTACCGCATCTACGACGAGCTGCTGCGAGCGCGCGGGGTGACGAGCGCCCAGGTGCTGCTGACGTTCTTCGACATGAGCGCCCGCACCCACTACCTGAACGCGCGCCAGACGCTCAGCACGCTGCTGGAATGGCGCGTGCTCCCGGTGATCAACGAGAACGACACGACCGCCACCGATGAGATCTCATTCGGCGACAACGACTTCCTGGCGGCGCAGGTGGCGATCCTCATCGCCGCCGACGAGCTGATCCTGCTGACCGACATCGACGGGCTGTTCACCGCCGACCCGCGCCTGCACAGCGAGGCGAGGCTGGTCGGCGAGGTGAGCGATTTCGCGGCGCTCGAGGACATGGAGATCGGCCACACGACCTCGCCGCTGGGGTCAGGAGGCATGCGCTCGAAGGTCGTGGCAGCGGACATGGCGAGCGCCGCGGGCATCACGACCATAGTCTGCAACGGGGTGCGCGAGGGAGCGCTCGCCGCGGTGCTCGCGGGCGAGCGCGAGGGCACGCGCTTTGCGGCCCGCGAGGCCCGCTACTCGAGCTTCAAGCTCTGGCTGAAGTACGCAAAGCCCTCCCGCGGAACCCTGCTGATAGACGCGGGAGCCGTCCGTGCGGTGCGCGAGGGCAGCGCCAGCCTGCTCCCCGTGGGAGTGGTGGCGGTGCTCGGCGAGTTCGACGCCGGTGACGCCGTCGAGATCGCCGAAAGCAGCTCTGGCGACGGCGAGCACGGGCGGACGCTCGGGAAGGGGATCTGCAACTACTCCGCCGAGGAGCTGCGCCAGGTGATCGGGCTGAAGTCCGCCGCGGTGCGCGAGATCCTGCCGCGCGCGACCGAGGAGGCCGTGCACCGCGACTACCTCGTGGTCGACTGACCGTCGTACCCTTTAGGGCTATGGCCACCGTTATCTCGCCCGTCGCCGAGGTATGCCGCTCAGCCAAGCGCGCTGCGCACGAGCTCGCACGGGTCGATGCGGGCGTCAAGGACGCGGCGCTCGAGGCGATCGCCGGCGCGCTCGAGGAGCGCATGCCCGAGATCCTCGAGGCGAACGAACACGACATGCAGGCGGGCCGGGAGGCTGAGATCGGCGACGCGCTGCTCGACCGCCTGCGCCTCGACGAGACGCGCGTCTCGCAGATCGGGCGCGCGGTCCGGCAGATCGCGACGCTCGCCGACCCCGTCGGCGAGGTGATCGAAGGCCGCCGGCTGCCGAACGGGCTGGACGTCCGCAAGGTACGCGTGCCGCTAGGCGTCGTCGCGGTCGTTTACGAGGCGCGTCCCAACGTCACGATCGACGCCGCCGCGCTGTGTTTGAAGTCGGGCAACGCGATCGTCCTGCGGGGCTCCTCCTCAGCCGCCCATTCGAACGCTGCCCTAGCCGAGATCGCCGCCGAGGCAGCCGTGGCTGCGGGCCTGCCGGAGGGCTGCGTGAGCCTCGTGGCCGGCGGCGGGCACGAGGAGCTGGCGGAGCTCGCGACGCAGAACGAGACCGTCGACCTCATCATCCCGCGCGGGGGAGAGAGCCTGAAGGCGGCACTCGAGGCGGTCGCCACCGTGCCGGTTATGTATGCGGCCTCGGGAAACTGCCACATCTACGTGGACGCCTCCGCGGACCTCGAGCAGGCGGTCGCGATCGTGATCAACGCCAAGACCCAGCGCCCCGGCGTTTGCAACGCGGTCGAGACGCTGCTCGTGCACCGCGACGCCGCCGCGGCCTTGCTTCCCGCGATCCTGCGCTCGCTCGCAGGCGCCGGCGTGCTCGTTCGTGGCGACGAGCGGACTCTGGCCCTGGCGGCACAGGACAGCGAGGATCTGCGGGCCGGTGCCACCCTCGCACTCGAGCAGGCGCGCGAGCAGGACTGGGCGACGGAGTATCTCGCCCTGACGATCGCAGTGGGCGTGGTGGACAGCCTGGAGCAGGCGATCGAGCACATCGGCCGCTACGGCAGCGGCCACTCCGAGGCGATCCTAACGCGGGACACAGCATCCGCGCGCGCCTTCCAGCTGGGGGTGGACGCGGCCTGCGTGTACGTCAACGCGTCGACGCGCTTCACCGACGGGGGCGAGTTCGGGATGGGCGCGGAGATCGGCAACTCCACGCAGAAGCTTCACGCGCGCGGTCCGATCGGATTGCGCGAGCTGTGCACATTCAAGTATCTCGTCGAAGGCGACGGACACGTCCGCGATTGACCAGCCGCCTGCGATGGCCGATCCTCGATCGGTCGGCATCCTCGGGGGCACATTCAACCCGCCCCACCTCGGCCACCTCGCGCTCGCCCGTTCCGCGCGCGAGGAGCTCGCGCTGGAGCGCGTGCTGCTGATGCCGGCCCACATCCCTCCGCACAAGAGCGCCGAGCGGGACCCCGGGGCGCGGCACCGCCTCAACATGTGCCGGCTCGCGGCCGACGGTGAGCCCGGGGTATCGGCCTGCTCGCTCGAGATCGACCGGCCCGGCCCGTCCTATACCGTCGATACGCTCAGCGCCATACACACGAGCCGTCCGGACGCCGAGTTGACGTTCATCGTGGGGGCCGACGTCGCGCGCACGCTGCCGGCATGGCGTGAGCCCGCGAAGGTTCTAGAGCTCGCACGCGTGGCGGTTGGCGCCCGCAGGGGCGCCTCCGACCGGGAGGTGCTCGAGACCGTTGCGTCGCTGAGCCGATCACCCGAAAGCAGCGGCGTCCCTCGCAGCGACCCGGGCGGCGCAGAGGTCAGATTCCTGCGCATGCCGATCGTCGAGGTCTCCTCCTCGATCGTGCGCGAGCGCGTGGCACGAGGCGAGAACGTGGAGCAGCTCGTGGGTCCCGCCGTCGCGCGCTACATCTCCGAGCACGGCCTCTACGGCGCGCGCATGGAGTGGGGGGGCTGATGCGCTCCGAGGAGCTCGTGGCAGAGATCGCCCGCTATGCAGAGGACAAGAAGGCAGCCGATGTCGTGGAGCTCGACCTCAGGGACGTTCTCGACTACACCGACTACTTCCTCGTCTGCTCCGGCAACACTCACCGCCAGACCAAGGCGATCCACGACGGCATCCTCGAAGGCCTCAAGCGTGACCACGAAGTGCTGCCGCGGCGCGTCGAGGGATCACCCCAGACAGGGTGGATCCTGATGGATTACTTGGACGTCATCGTGCACATCTTCACACCCGAGACACGTGACTACTACCGTCTGGAGCAGCTTTGGGGCGAGGCGCCGGTGAGGATCGCCGGCAAGGGCGCATAGGTCGGCGAAGCGATTCGTCGAGCGGTACGCCGGCCTCGAGATGCCAAGATGGCGCGATGAGCAGCACCGTCTCAAGCCGCGCGCCGCATCTGACCGCCGTGATGCGAGAAGGCGAGAGGGTCACCTCGCTCGAGCTCTTCTTCGATCTCGTGTTCGTGATCGCGCTCACGCAATGCACGGCGCTGATCGCCCGCACGCCAACGTGGGAAGGCGCGATCAAGGGGCTGCTTGTGCTCGGCGTCCTGTGGTGGTCGTGGGTGGGCTACTCGTGGCTGACGAGCGTCGTGGACCCCGAGGAGGGATCGGTTCGCCTGGTGATGTTCGCCGCGATGGCCGCGTTGCTCGTCGCCGACCTCTGCGTGCCGCGCGCCTTCGGCAGCGAGGGCCTCCTGTTCGCTTGCGCCTATGGCGTCGTGCGGGCAGCCCAGATCGGCCTGTTCATGCTCGCCAGCCGCGGCGATCCGGCACTCCGCCGCTCGGTGCTGGGACTGGCCGTGAGCTCGGCCGTCGGCGTGGGGCTGCTGATCATCGCGGCGTTCACGAACGGTGACCTGCAGATGTGGATCTGGGCCCTCGCGCTCGCGCTCGACGGGGTCGGGCCGTTCCTGTTCGGCGCCGAGGGCTGGAGGCTCGCCCCGCGGCATTTCGCCGAGCGCCACGGGCTGATCATCATCATCGCGCTCGGCGAGTCGGTCCTCGCGGTCGGGGCCGGTGCGAGCGCCCATCTCGACGCCGGCGTCGTCACCGCGGCCGTACTTGGCATGGTCGTCGCGGCCGCGCTGTGGTGGGCCTACTTCGACGTCGTCGCGCTGGTGGCCGAACGCCGCCTGACGAAAGCCCGCGAGGGCCTCGAGCGCAACGAGATGGCTCGCGACTCCTATTCCTATCTGCATTTCCCGATGCTCGCCGGCATCATGCTCGTCGCAGTTGGCTTGAAACGAACGCTCGCAGATGTGAGCGGACCGCTCGGCGTCGTGCCGGCGGCCGCGCTGCTCGGAGGCGCCGCGATCTACCTGCTTGCGCACGTCGCGTTCCGCTACCGCAACGTCCACAGCCTCAACAAGCAGCGCCTGCTTGCCGCCGTGCTGCTGCTCGCCCTCGTGCCGGTCGAGACGGCCGTGCAACCGCCCTCGCTGGTTGCTCTCGGAGCCCTCGCCGCCGTGCTCTCGGCGCTGATCGCCTATGAGGCGCTGCGCTTCGCCGATGCCCGCGACCGCGTCCGCCACGCGGTCCTGAGCGAGCCCGTGCCCGACTGAGGCCGGCGCCCCGAGAGCGCTACGCGGTCTCCCGCGAGGCGGGCGCCCTCGCGCGAGGAGTCCGGGCCAGCAACAGGCCCTGCGTGAACAGTGCGACGCCGCTCGCCAGCGCGAACGCGGCTGGCGTGTCGAGCGCCGGCAGCGACAGGGCAAGTGTGAAGCAGAAGAGGGCGAAAGCGCCGAAGCCGCTGATCAGCCCACGCAGCAGCCGCAGGAGGTCGTCCTGCCCGCGCTGGGCATGCGTGAACACCGCGAGCACCGTGGCGATGATCGGAAACGGGGCGAGCAGCCCGCTGAGTCGCGGACCCAACCACCCCGCCAACGCCGTCAAAGTCAGCACGAGCGCGAGCGCGCAGCCGGCGCGCAGCGGCAGATCCCATGCCGGTGGCGGCGGGTAGGTCCCCGGCGCGTGCGGCCGGCGCGGCAGCGCGGCGAGGCCGACAGCGATCCCGGCCCCGGCAAGCACGAGGGCAACGCCCGTGGGAAGCGAGGTCGCGCTGAAGATGGCCGTTGCCACTCCGAAGGCAGCCCAGCCGGCAAGCATGCTCGCCGTCCACGAGAGCCGACCGGCGAGGCGCCCGTAGACCACGACGAAGGCGGTCAGGGAGATCAGACCGAGCAGCGTTCCGGCCGCCGCGCCGGCCGCGAATCCGGGGCCATGGCTGAGCGCGTATGCGAGCAGGATCGGGCCCGCCACGACGGGCAGACCGCCGATCAGCCCGCCGACGCGCGGCCCGAAGCGACGCGTCGCCAGCGAGGCACCGACCACGAAGGCGGGCGCGAGCAGCAACTTGACGGCGAGCAGGCTCACGGGCCAATCATGACGGGCCGAGGCGGCCTCTCGCCGTGACGTCGTGTCCCTCGGTTGTGGACGCCGCCGGCCGATTCCGATCTCCCGCGCCCCAGTTCTGCGCCTGAGATGCCGGCCGGGAAGCCGAGGTAGTCTTAACCACGGTGCGGTGCCTGGCCCGAGCTCTTACGGTGCTAGGCGCACGGCCATTGTCCACCACTCAAATGGAGGTCAACGGCTCATGTCGGCTGACGTGGTCACCCCAATCAAGCAAGCCAACCGCCGGGCGAGGGCCCAATCCCCGACGGCAGCTTGGCCTGTCCGCCCCAGATCCGGGCCAGACACGCGGCTGCAAACCCGCGAGCGGGAGGCGACGCTGCTCCTGGAAGCGCGCGACGGTCGCGGTGACGCGCGCGCCCGACTGATCAAGACGTTCACGCCTCTAATCGGGAGCATGGCTCGCACGTACAACCACGTCCCCGGGGTCGAGCGCTCGGAGCTGATGCAGGAGGGCGTCGTCGGCGTGCTTCGCGCACTCGAGCGCTTCAATCCCGACCTGGGCACGCCGTTTTGGGCGTACGCCTCCTGGTGGGTTCGCCAAGCGATGCAACAGGTGGTGTCAGAGCTGTCGCGGCCGGTCGTCCTATCAGACCGGGCCCTGCGCCAACTCGCGCGCGTGCGTGACGCCCGTCGCACGTTCCTGCGCGTCCGCTCGCGTGAGCCCAGCCTCCCCGAGCTCGCGACCTGCACCGAGCTCACGCTCGGTCAACTGCAAAAGCTGCTGGTGGCAGAGCGCCAGCCGCGGGGACTGGAGGAGCCGATCGACGAGACGACTCGAGGCGGAGCGACGTTCGGCGACCTGCTGAGGGATCCGAGCGCAGAGGAGGCATTCGAGGAGCTTGCAATGCGCCTGGGCGCCACCGAGGTGCCGCGCCTACTTCGACGCCTTACCCAGCGCGAGCGCCGGGTGATCGAGGCGCGATACGGCCTCGGCGGTCCCGAGCGCACGCTGCGTGAGCTCGGCCAGTCCTTGGGCGTCAGCGCCGAGCGGGTTCGGCAAATCGAGCAGATCGCGCTCGAGAAGATGCGTGCCAAGGCCAGTTGCCCGGACGGCGGGCGCCCTCGCGCGCGAGTGCGCACGGCTCCGCGTCGCAGCGCGCCGCGCGTCGGTGCGCGCGGTACCCCGCTCGCCTTCGTGCACGCGAATTGAGCAGCGATCGTGGGTCTTCAGGGTGAGACGGTTCGCGTCCATGCGATCACCTCATGCTCCGTATGTGACGCCGCGCTGGCGCGCGAGCGCTGTTCCAGTTCTTCGATCCGAGCCAGCAGCTCGCTGGCGAGTACGGCGCCGGCGTAGTTGACGCCGAGGTCGCGTCGCAGGCGCATCGCCCGCGCGATCAGGAAGGCGTCCTGGGAGCGGAAGAGCGGTGCCGCGCGGGTTCCACCACGCGGTTCGAGCAGGCCGAGCTGCGCGAAGCGCCGGACGATGTCGGGATGCACGCCTGCGTCACGTGCGAGTGTCTCGACCGCCACGAGCCGGGGCAAGCTCCTGACGAGCTGCCCGCCTCGGCGTCTTCGCGTCGTGGAGGGCATCAACGGCCTTTCCGGGGGTCGAAATGAGACACGGACGCGAGCTCCTCGAACAGTTCGCGTTCCTTCTTGGTCAGCCGTTTAGGCGTGCGCACGGCGAGCACCGCATAGAGGTCGCCGGCGGAGCCGTCCGGGCTCGGCAACCCCTGCCCCCGCAGGCGCAGCCGTCGGCCGCTCGAGGAGCCCTGGGGTACCTTCAGCCTCACGCTGCCCGACAGCGTCGGCACCGGCAGCTCGGCCCCCAATGCCGCCTCCCACGGAGCGACGGGCAGATCGACGTAAAGGTCTCGGCCCTCGACGCGAAAACGCGGGTCGGGTTTGAGGCGCACCCTCAGGAAGAGGTCGCCAGACGGCCCGCCGCCCGGCCCTGCGCTGCCCTGTCCAGCGAGCCGGATGCGCTGCCCGTCGCGCACCCCGCGCGGGATCTCGACCTCGAAGTCGCGCCCGTCGCCGAGTGAGATGCGACGTTTGCCGCCCGCCGCGGCCTCCTCGAGCGTGAGCTCGAGCACGGCCTCCTGGTTGCCGCCACGCATCGAGAACCCATCGAAGCCGCCAAAGCCCGAAGCCCCGCCCGTGCGCGCGCGGCCCCCTTGGCCGAAGAGGCCCTCGAAGAAGTCGCTGAAGTCGCCGCCGCCAAAGTCGACACGAACGTCGCCGAAACCGTCGCCACCGCGGAAGCCATCGCCGAAGCCACTGGCTCCCGACACGTCCTGGCCGGTTTTCCAGTTCGCCCCAAGCTGGTCGTAGCGGGCGCGCTTCTCGTCGTCGCGCAGTACCTCGTAGGCCTCGGAGATCTGCTTGAAGCGATCCTCGGCGTCGGGCTCTTTGTTGACGTCGGGATGGTATTTGCGGGCCAGCCTGCGGTAGGCGCGCCGGATGTCCTCGGCGCTCGCGGTGCGTGGGACCTCGAGCGTCTCGTAGTAGTCCTGGAAGCCGACGGCCATCAGTGGGCATGTTCGGGCGCACGCGCCACCACGACCTGTGCCGGCCGTATCACGCGCTCGCCCTGCGCGAATCCGGACCGCTGCACCTCCACGATCGTGCGGTCGGGTAGATCGCTCGTTGCTCGCACGGCGACAGCCTCGTGGCGCTCCGGATCGAACTGGTCGCCCGGAGCGCCGATCCGTTGCGCTCCCTGGCGAGCCAGGACCGAGTCGATCTGCGCAAGAACGGCGCGAAGGCCCTCGTAGCACGGGCCCTCGCGCTCGAGCTGGATCGCGCGCTCCACGCTATCGAGGACCTGAAGCCAGTCCTCGAGCGCCGACTGCCTGGCCTCGGCCACCCGCCGGTCGACTTCACGAGTCGTTCGCTTGCGGTAGTTGTCGAGATCCGCCAGCGCCCGCTTGTAGCGGTCCTCAGCGCGGGCAAGCTCCCCGGCCAACTCGGCTCCGCTGGCGTCGCCGCGCTCCCCATCCGCGCTGCCGCGCTCGGGCGGCTCCCGCGCCGGCGCTCCCCGCTCGGCCTGCCCGGCGGGGAGCGGGGAATGCCGCTCGCCGTCGTCAGTCTCGCGTGAACTCTGCATCGACGACATCCTCTTCTGTCTCGGCCTGGCCCTGCTCTCCGCCGTCGCCGCCGGCGCCGTTGCCGCCCGTCCCGCTCGATCCGCCAGCGCTCGCCGGCAGACTCGAGAGCATCTGCTGGAGGTCGGCGATCAACGGGCGCACCCGGTCGAGGCCCGCCTGCTGCTCGAGCGCCTGGCGCGCGTCGGCGACGAGCTGCTCCGCGCGCGCTTTTTCGTGGACCGGAATGCGATCCTGCAGCTCACTCAGGAGCTGCTCGACGCGGTAGGCGACCGAATCGAGTTCGTTGCGCGCCTCGATCTCCTCGCGACGGCGGCGGTCCTCGTCGGCATGGGCTTCGGCCTCTTTGATCATCTGCTCGATGTCCTGCTGCTCGAGGTTTGTGCTCTCGGAGATCGTGACGCGCTGTTCCTTGCCGGTCTCTTTGTCTCGCGCCGAGACGTTGAGGATGCCGTTGGCGTCGACATCGAAGGTCACCTCGATCTGGGGAACGCCGCGAGGCGCAGGAGGGATGCCCTCGAGCCTGAATCGGGCGAGCTGGCGGTTGTCGCTGGCGAGCTCGCGCTCGCCCTGCAGGACGATAATGTCGACCGCCGTCTGGTTGTCCTCCGCGGTCGAGAAGACCTCGGTCCGGCGTGCGGGAATCGTCGTGTTGCGCTCGATCACCTTCGTCATCACGCCGCCGAGTGTTTCCAGGCCAAGAGACAGCGGCAGGACGTCCAGAAGCACGACGTCCTCGACTTCGCCCTTGAGCACGCCGGCCTGAAGCGCGGCGCCGACCGCGACCACCTCGTCGGGGTTGACGGTCATGTTCGGGTCTTTGCCCCCTGTCAGGCGACGCACCAGCTCCTGGACGGCCGGGATCCGCGTCGCGCCGCCGACCAGGATGACCTCGTCGATATCGTCGGCGCTCATTTTCGCATCGGCGAGAACCTGCTCGACCGGTCCTCTTGTTCGCTCGATCAGGTCTTTCGCCAGCTGCTCGAACGTCGAGCGCGTGAGAGAGACGTTCAGATGCTTCGGGCCGGACGCGTCGGCGGTGATGAAGGCCAGGTTGATCTGCGTCTGGGTCGCCGAGGAGAGCTCGACCTTCGCACGCTCGGCGGCCTCGTAGAGCCGCTGCAGGGCCTGGGGGTCCTGACGCAGGTCGATCCCCTGATCGCGCTTGAACTCGTCCGCCAGCCAGTCGACGATGCGTTTGTCGAAGTCATCGCCTCCGAGGTGCCCGTCGCCGCTCGTCGCGCGAACCTCGACGACACCGTCGCCGACGTCGAGCAGGGACACGTCGAAGGTGCCGCCGCCGAGGTCGAACACGAGCACCGTCTCCTGGCCCTTCTTGTCCAACCCGTAGGCGAGCGCCGCAGCCGTCGGCTCGTTGATGATCCGCAGGACCTCGAGGCCGGCGATCTGGCCGGCGTCCTTCGTCGCCTGGCGTTGGGAGTCGTTGAAGTAGGCCGGCACGGTGATCACGGCTTCGGTCACGCGCTCGCCCAGGAATTTCGCGGCGTCCTCGGCGAGCTTGCGGAGCACGAGCGCCGAGATCTCCTCGGGCGCGTACTGTTTGCCGCGGATCTCGAAGCGGACAGACTCGTTCGCCCCTTTCACCACCTTGTAGGTGACGATCTTCGCCTCCTCGTCGACTTCGCCCCACTTGCGGCCGATGAACCGCTTGGCGGAGTAGATCGTCGCCTCGGGGTTAAGGATCGCCTGACGCTTGGCGACCTGGCCCACCAAACGCTGGCCGTCGTCGGTGAACGCGATCACCGAGGGTGTCACACGCTGGCCCTCCGCATTCGGGATGACTTCGGCTTTGCCGCCCTCCATGACTGCCGCGACCACCGAGTTGGTGGTGCCGAGATCGATACCGACTGCCTTGGCCATGGGGAACTCCTCTCGGTCTGGTCCGGAATCCCATTTACCCCTAGGCCGGCGGGGTCAACCTTCAAGCCGGAAGGCCGGCGGGATCAACCTTCAAGGCTGAATGAGGGTGTCTCGCGGTCCGCGCAGGCGCGGGGAGCGCTTGCCACCCGGCGCGGACGGCCTAAAACACGGCCAATGCAAGCCGACACGAGTGAGACGACCCGCCGCAAACGCTCGGAGATGAGCACCGCGGACGTGGACTACGCGCCAAGCGCGGAGACGATCGAGCGGATCGAGCACCTGCGGGGAGACGGTCTTCCGATCATCTCGGCTTATCTCGCCGTGCACCCGGGCCCCGAGGGTCGCAAGATGCTGCACAGCGAGAGCGACAGCCTGCTGCACGAGATCCGCCCGCTCGCGAACGATCGCAGCCTCGAGCACGCGAGTCGGCTCTCGCTGCGCAAGGACATAGCGCGCATCGCCGAACTCGTCGAGTCCGGGTCCTTCAAAGCCGGGACGCTTGCGATCTTCTCGTGCAGCGGCGCGGGAGTCTTCGAGGTGATCGGCCTGCCGCGTGCGGTGCGCCAGCGGATCACAGTCGACGAGATCGCCGCGACGCGTCCGATGCTTGCGGTGCTCGACGAGTACCACCGCTGCTGTGTGGTCGTGGTGGACCGCGAGACGGCCCACACATGGGAGCTGTATCTCGGCGAGGTGCTCGATACGGGAGCGCTTCCGGGGGCGGCGCGGGGGATCGGCCACGCCGTCAACGAGCGCCGCAACGATCACAAGGTCGAGGAGCTCGAGAAGCGGCATTTCCGCGAGGTGGCGGCGGGGGTCGAGGACCTGTTCCGCAGACGCGCATACGATGTTCTGGTGGCCGGCGGCCACGAGGACGAGCTGCCGCGCTTCCTGCAGGTCCTCTCGAGGCCTCTGCGGGATCGCGTCGTCGGGACGTTCGCGGTCGACCATCACAGTCTCAAGCCGGCCGCCGCGCGCGAGCAGGCGGAAGCGATTCTGGATCACTACGAGCTCGATGAGCACCGCCGCATGCTCGCGGAGGTGCTCGACACCGCGGCGGCGGGCGGCGCGGCCGCGGTCGGCCTCGAGTCCTGCCTGTGGGCGGCCTCCGTGCGCGCCGTGGGGGCTCTGTACACGGAGGAGGGCGCAAGCTCGCCAGGCGTCGTCTGCGACGAGTCGCGCTGGTTGGGTCTGCGCGGCAATACGTGTCCGGTCTGCGGCCGCGCGACGCGGCACGTCCCGGACGTGATCGAAGAGCTGGTGGAGGCCGTCATCGACGAGGGCGGCTCGATTCACCACGTACCGGCCGACACCGAACTTGGCGATCGTCTCGTCGCGGCGTCGCTCCGGTTTGAGCTGCCGCCTTCGCCGGAGGCCTTCAGCCGAGGCGACGCGAACCCGCTGGCTTGACGGGGGCGCCCAGAGTCCTAGAGTGCCATCGTCATGTCCGCCTCCGCCACAGTCATCGCCTGTACCAACTGCGGCACGAAGAATCGTGTGCGCCCGACCCCGTCGGGCGTACCGCGGTGCAGCGTGTGCCAAACGCTGCTGCCATGGATCGTCGACGCCACGCAGGCATCCTTCGATGTGGAGATCACTTCGTCGGTGCCGGTGCTCGTCGACTTCTGGGCACCCTGGTGCGGGCCGTGCCGCATGGTCTCACCGCTCGTTGAGCGAATGGGAAGGGACAATGCGGGACGCTTGAAGGTCGTCAAGCTCAACACCGACGAGGCTCCCGAGATATCCGCGCGCTACGCCGTGCAGGGCATCCCGTTGCTGGTGCTGATCAAGGAGCGTGCGGAGGTCGACCGGATGGTGGGAGCCGTGCCGTTCGAGCGCCTGCGCGCATGGCTCGAGCCTCATCTCGAGCCGACGCGCGAGACCGCCTGATCCGGAGCCGCGGCCACAGGTTCACCCTTTCCTGCTAAGTAGCGGCTGGCGCGCCTGCATCTGCCGGGCTCAGCGGAGCGATCTCGATGTAGACCTGCTCGATCGACGAGAGCCGCTGGCCGATGGCTTCATAGATTCTCCGAAACAAACCGTAATTGGCGGAGATCGCTCGCTCGGCGCGGTCGGTCCCCTCGGGTCCCAGCACCCGCGCCAGTCCCTCGGCGGGCGGCCCGAGCGGTCTGCCGCGCAGCGTGCAGGGAGCCACGCGCACCCGTGGGTTGTTTCGGATTCGCTTCACCTTGCCGACGGCGGCCTCTGTCCGGAAGTAGGCCTTGCCGTCCGCCAGACCGAACCAGACCGGCGTCGGGACCGGCTCGCCGCTCTTGCGGAAGGTGGTTAGCAGGCAGTACTTGTGACCTTGAAGCGAACCGAAACCGTGCTGGGGCGACAGAGGCTCGGCCGTCGCGGAGCCCCATGCGCCGCGGTGGCGCATCCGCCCGTAGACGAAGTCGGTGGCAGCCGTGATTCGGGAGCGCTGCGAGTGAGGCACTGGACGTCAGACTATTCCACGTGCCGAGGCGGTTGGAGCAATGTCTCGAGTGGAGCTAGTCGGGCTCGAACCGACGACCTCCCGGCTGCCAGCCGGACGCTCTCCCAGCTGAGCTATAGCCCCCAGGCAGGGTTCGGGAAGTGTAGCTGTCACCGTTGCGTTCTCTCAAGCGGCGACTGTTTCAGCCGTTGAATGACCGCCTGAAACTCGTAGTCCTCAGCCCATCTGATCCCTTCCGCCTGGTTGTTCTTGGTCGGGTCGACCCGTAGATGTATGGCCCGACGGCCGGCGACCTGGTCGATCGGGAGAAGGAAGCATCTGTTCAGATGCGGCGAGTAAGCAGCGACGGCGTCGATCTCGGTCGCGGTATAGCTCGTGGACACGTATCCACTTGGGGTACACCGATTCGTGTTGAGATGCACGCAAACGACACCCGGCGCACGCCGAGCCAGCTTGCACTGAACACGCAACAGCGCTGGATCCAGGTCGAACATGAGGTCATATCGTCCGCCCTCGCAGCGAGGGCGGAGTACGACGAGGCCGAGCTGAATCGCCGCAGCGGTGATCGCGGCCTCGGCCACCGCTCCCTTCTGGCTTGGGGTCAGATCGTTCACGGCCGCAACGCTACGCGGCTGCTGCGACGAAACTCGCTGGTCGGGATTGGTGCCTGGTTGCCGCTGGCCCCGGAGCCGCCAGGGCTAATCCCGCGGCATGAACTCCGGAACGTCGAGCTCGTCGCCTGTCCCGTAATCGTCGGGCCTCTGACGCCGGCTCGCGCCGCCCTCCCCCGAGCCGCGACCGGCACCCGGAGCGCCCTGGTCGAGGCGAGCCGTCATCGCGCCGTGGGCGAGCCCAACGTCTCGCAGCAGGCGCTCCGCGTTGTTGCGCATCGAGACCGACAGCTCGCGCAGGTTGCGTGAGAGCTCCGTTCCCTCGCCCAGCACGTCGCGCGCGACCATGTGCGCCTCGCCGGTGATCTCGCGGGCCTCCGCCATCGCCTGCGCCCGGATTTCCTTCGCTTGCTTCTCCGCCGTCGTACGCAGCTTCTCGAGCTCGGCTCGGCGACCATCGAGCAGCCGCTGCGTCTGCTCGCGGGTCTCCTCGACGGTGCGGTTCGCATGCTCGCGTGAGCTCGCGAGCGTGCGTTCTGACTCACCTCTGCTCGCCGCAAGCAGGCTCTCCGCCTCCGCCGTTGCAGCCGCGAGCGCTCGCTCGGACTCCTCCTTCGCCGCAGCGAGCACCTGCGCGGATTCCTCGTTTGCCGCCGCAAGCACACCTCCGGCCTGCTCACGCGCGCCGGCGAGCACCCGCTCTGCGTCCTCGTGGGACTGCGAGAGGATCCGCGCGGCCTCCTCGCGCGTGCGCTCGGCGTCAGCATGCAGGGCGGCAACCGCCGCAACTGCCTCGTTCCTGCTCTCCTCGGCGTGTGCGCGCGCCTCGCGCAGGATCTCCTCGGCCTCCTCCTCGGCCGCGTGCACGCGGTTCTCGGCGGCGCGGTCGGCCTCGGCGATCCGCTCGCGCGCGCGGGCCTCGGCCTGCTCGCGAAGCTCCGACGCGGCGCGTTCGGCCGCGCCGACGATGCTCGCCACGCGGCCCGGAGCTGCGCTCAGAGCGTTCGGGTCGCCGCCCTGTGTGTCGAGGTCGGCCTCGTGCGGAGGCTCCATGCGGCAATGGTAGACGCCGCCAGTCCACGCCGGGCCGTGGCAGAAAAGGTGGGAAACTCGTCCTTGCGGACAACGCCTCGGTGGGGGATCATCGCCAGATGAGAACTGCCGCTCCTCCCCGCCAAATCGCGATCCTCGTCTATCCGGGCGTGCAGAGCCTCGACGTGGCAGGCCCGCTCGAGGTGTTCGCCGGCGCCCAACAGCTGATCGAGCTCACCGACCGCAGCGGCCCCGGATATGAGATCAGAACCGTCAGCGCCGACGGAGCTCCGCTGCGCTGCTCGAGCGGCCTCACGCTCGTTCCTGACCTGCGACTCTCGGACGCGCCGACCGAGCTCGACACGCTGATCGTCGCCGGTGGATCCGGTCACGGGGAGGCGGCGGCCGACCCTAAGCTCCTCGAGTGGATCTCCCGAATGGCCTCGAGTTCGAGGCGCACGGCCTCCGTCTGCACGGGAGCCTTCCTGCTCGCCGGCGCCGGCCTGCTCGACGACCGCCGCGCGACCACCCACTGGGCCTCGGCCCCCGAGCTCGCACGGCTGCACCCCGACGTGCAAGTCGACGCCGAGCCGATCTTCGTGCGCGACGGCCCGATCTGGACCTCGGCTGGCGTCACCTCCGGAATGGATCTCGCCCTCGCGCTCGTGGAGGAGGACCTGGATCGCGACGCGGCCCTGACGATCGCCCGCCACCTCGTCCTCTTCCTGCGCCGGCCCGGCAACCAGTCGCAGTTCAGTGCCACCCTCGCCGCGCAGCAGCCCGAGCGCGAGCCGCTGCGTGAGGTCCAGCGCAGCGTGATCGAGGACATCGCCGCCGCGCACACGGTCGAGGCGATGGCCGGCGCCGCCAACATGAGCGCGCGGAACTTCGCTCGCGCCTTTCGTGCCGAGACGGGCCTCACGCCAGCGCGCTACGTCGAGCGCGTGCGCCTGGAGGCTGCGCGCAGGCGCCTCGAGGAGACCGCCGAGCCGGTGGCGGCGATCGCCGCGAGCTGCGGCTTCGGCACGGCCGAGACGATGCGCCGCTCCTTCCTGCGCGCCCTCGGGGTCGGCCCTGCGGAGTACCGCCGCCGCTTCCGGTCGCACCCAGATCGTCCGCAGGCCGCTGCATGAGACCGTCACCCGATCAAAGGAGACCCAGCATGAAGATCGCGATCCTTCTCTACGACGGGTTCACCGCGCTCGACGCGATCGGGCCGTATGAGGTGCTCAGCCGCCTGCCCGACTCGAGCCTGACGTTCGTCGCGCAGGAGGCGGGCCCGGTCCGCACCGACAACGGGATCCTGACGCTCCTCGCCGCGAGCGCCATCGACGAGCTCGAGCCGCCCGACGTCGTTCTCGTGCCCGGCGGCCCCGGCGAGGTTGCCGCGCGCGCGGGCGGAGCCGTGCTCGATTGGCTGCGCGGCGTGCACGAGACGAGCACCTGGACGACCTCGGTCTGCACCGGCTCCCTGATCCTCGCCGCCGCGGGCGTGCTGCAGGGCAAGCGCGCGACCAGCCACTGGCTCGCGCTGGAGCAGCTGGGCCGGCTCGGAGCGGTGCCGGTGGCCGAGCGGGTCGTATTCGACGGCAAGCTCGTCACGGCGGCCGGCGTGTCGGCCGGGATCGACATGGCGCTCACGCTCGCCGCACGCATCGCGGGGGACCAAGCCGCCCAGGCGATCCAGCTTGGGATCGAGTACGACCCGCATCCGCCGTTCGACGCCGGCTCGCCCGCGAAGGCCCCTGCCGACGTCGTGGCGCTCCTGCGCGCGCGCAGCCGCTTCGAGCAGGGTGAGCCAGCCTCGGCGCGATAGTCCCCGACCCACGGTGCTCGTCGGAGGCCGCCCGCTAACCTCCGAATCCCATGGCCGAGCACCGCTACGACCCGCACGAGATAGAGCCACGCTGGCAGGAGGTGTGGGCGCGCGAGCACACGTGGGAGGTCTCGAACGAGACGGAGCCCGGAGGCCAGTCGGACGGCCTCACCGCGATGCCCGGCCAAGACGCGACGGCGCGCAACTCATATGTGCTCGAGATGCTGCCCTACCCGAGCGGCGAGCCGCATATCGGCCACCTCAAGACCTACTCGGTCGGTGACGCGATCGCGCACTTCCACCGTCGCATGGGCCGCCGCGTCATGCACCCCATGGGCTATGACTCCTTCGGCCTCCCCGCAGAGAACCACGCGATCAAGACGGGCGTTCACCCGCGCGTCTCGATCGAGGAATCGATCGCCTCCTTCCGGCGCCAGTTTCACTCGTGGGGCATCTCGATCGACTGGTCGCGCGAGCTGGCCACGAGCGAACCCAGCTATTACCGCTGGACGCAATGGATCTTCCTGCAGCTGTTCCGCGCCGGCCTCGCCTACCGCAAGGACGCCGCCGTCAAGTGGTGTCCGAACGACCAGACCGTTCTCGCCAACGAGCAGGTCGACGCCGAAGGACGCTGCGAGCGCTGCGGATGCATCGTCGAAGTGCGCCAGCTCGAGCAGTGGTTCCTGCGCATCACCGACTACGCCGAGCGGCTGCTCGCCGATCTCAACGGGATCGACTGGCCCGAGCACGTCAAGACCATGCAGCGCAACTGGATCGGCCGCAGCGAGGGCGCGGAGGTGACCTTCCGCTGCGAGGAACTCGGCATCGACTATCCCGTCTTTACCACCCGTCCCGACACGCTCTTCGGCGCCACCTTCTTCGTGATGGCGCCCGAGCATCCCGACGTCATGCGACTCGCGCAGGGGACCCACTATGAGTCCGAGGTGCGCGAGTACGTAAACCATGCGCTCACCGAGAGCAACGAGGAACGCGGCAACACGGAGCGGCCGAAGACCGGAGTCCCCCTCGGGCGCACCGTCACCAACCCGGTGAACGGCGAGCAGGTTCCCATGTACGTCGCTGACTACGTCCTGATGGAGTACGGGACCGGGGCGATCATGGCCGTGCCCGCCCACGACGAGCGTGACTTCGCCTTCGCGACCGCCTTCGGCCTTCCCATCCGCCGCGTGATCAAGGGACCCGCGACAGATCCGCTAGCGGGAGCGAGTGACGAGGGCGCCGGGGAGGGCCTGCCCTACACGGGCGAGGGGCGGCTTGTGAACTCCAACCGCGAGTTCGACGGCATCGAGAGCGATGAGGCCCGCTCGGCGATCGTCGCCTGGCTGGACCGCGAGGGCAGGGGTCACGCGTCGGTCAACTACCGCCTGCGTGACTGGCTGGTGTCGAGGCAGCGCTACTGGGGCTGTCCGATTCCGATCGTCTACTGCGAGCGCTGCGGCATCGTGCCCGTTCCCGACGAGGAGCTCCCGGTCGAACTGCCCGACATCGAGGACTACACGCCCAAGGGCCGCTCTCCGCTGGCAGCCGCGGAGGATTGGGTGAACACGACCTGCCCGACATGCGGCGGCCCCGCCCTGCGGGAGACGGACACGATGGACACGTTCGTCGACTCCTCGTGGTACTTCCTGCGCTACTGCGACGCCTCGAACGAACTCGCCGCGTGGGGTCAGGCGGCACTGCACGAGTGGATGCCCGTCGACCAGTACATCGGCGGCGTGGAGCACGCGATCCTGCACCTGATGTACGCGCGCTTCTTCACGAAGGCGCTCGCCGACCTCGGTCATCTCGACTTCCAGGAGCCCTTCCAAGCGCTCTTCACGCAGGGGATGGTGACGAAGGACGGTGCCAAGATGAGCAAGTCGAAGGGCAATGTCGTCTCGCCGGCGGCGATCGTCGAGCGTGTCGGCGCCGACACCG
>DASZFA010000032.1:0-11245 GCA_035940255.1 Solirubrobacteraceae bacterium | reverse complement strand
GCAGGTGACGCTGCACACGCACCTGATCGTGCGCGACGATGCGCTTGCGCTGTTCGGCTTCCACTCCGAGCAGGAGCGCGACCTGTTCCTGATGCTGCTCTCCGTCCAGGCCGTCGGCCCCAAGGTGGCGCTCGCCGTCCTCTCCGGAGGCACGCCGAGGGAGCTGATCGGCGCGCTCGCGGCGGGAGACGTTCCTCGCTTCCAGGCTGTGCCGGGCATCGGCAAGCGCACCGCCGAGCGGATCATCGTCGAGCTGCGGGAGAAGGTGGCCGTGAGCACAGGCGAGGACGTTCGGGCCGGCGCGGCGATCCTTGCCCGCAGGGGCGAGCCGCAGCATCCGCGCGCGCTGGCGCGCGAAGGGCTGCTCGAGCTCGGCTATGCGCCCGCCGAGGCCGAGGGGCTGCTCAAAGAAGCCAGCGGCGACAGCGCCGAGGAGCTGCTCGCCCAGGCGCTGCGTGTGGCCCGCGCAACACCTTCATGAGCGAGACCGCGCCTCGCATCCAGACGCCGTACCTCGTCGCCGAGGACGAGCTCGACCGCTCGCTGCGGCCGCGTCGGCTCGCTGAGTTCGTCGGCCAGGAGACTCTGCGCGAGCAGCTGGCCGTCGCGATAGAGGCCGCGTCGGCGCGAGGGGATGCGCTCGATCACGTCCTGCTGGCCGGGCCGCCGGGCCTCGGCAAGACCTCGCTGGCCCAGATCGTCGCCGCCGAGCTGCAGGTACCGTTCGTGCAGACGGCCGGCCCCGCGCTCGAGCGCAAGGGTGACATCGCCGCCTTTCTGACCGCGCTGGAGCCACGAAGCGTGTTCTTCGTCGATGAGATCCACCGGCTCTCGCGAACGCTCGAGGAGACCTTCTATCCCGCGATGGAGGACCATCGCCTGCCGATCACCGTCGGGCAGGGCGCCGGCGCACGCGTCGTGACGCTCGAGCTGCCTCCCTTCACGCTCGTCGGAGCGACGACGCGCACCGGCCTGCTGACGACGCCGCTTCGCGATCGCTTCGGTATCCAGGCGCGGTTGGAACCCTATTCGGTGGGGGAGCTCGCGACGATCGTGCGCCGGTCGGCCGGCATCCTCGAGATCGAGCTGGAGGACGAGGGTGCGATCGCGATCGCGGCCCGCAGCCGCGGAACGCCGCGTGTGGCGAACCGGCTGCTCAAGCGCGCACGCGACTTCGCCGAGGTGCGCATGGAGGGCGTCCTCACGGCGCACGCTGCGGAGGCCGCGCTCGAGATGCTCGAGGTGGACCGGCGCGGGCTGGATCGCCTCGATCGCGAGATCCTGTATGCGATCTGCGCCAAATTCGACGGCGGCCCCGTCGGCCTCTCGACGCTTGCGATCGCGGTCGGCGAGGAGCAGGACACGATCGAGGACGTGTATGAGCCGTTCCTGTTGAAGGAGGGGCTCATCAAGCGCACTCCCCGCGGGCGGGCTGCAACGGCGGCCGCCTTCGCGCATCTCGGACTCGATCGT
Source organism: Solirubrobacteraceae bacterium (assembly GCA_035940255.1). Taxonomy (GTDB): domain Bacteria; phylum Actinomycetota; class Thermoleophilia; order Solirubrobacterales; family Solirubrobacteraceae; genus Palsa-744. Next base: position 9,772 of record DASZFA010000032.1, on the reverse strand, counting down.
CCGGAGCCGGTCGGGCCGTCGCTCTTCTGAAGCGCCAGGCGCGATCTCGGGGGTGGGTCGCCGCTGGTCACCGGAGGCAGAGCCGGGGTCTTCCGCCCCTCGGCTTGCGTAGTCTGTGTAGCGAAACCATGGCGCACCCCTTCATCTGCCCCAACTGCGGTCACCGCACGAGCGAGCTCGATCGCAACATCGGCTTCACGCGCGAGCCGAAGGGCTGCGCAAAGTGCGGGTTCGCGTTCCTGTTCGAACTGCTCGACGACTACTACCCGGCGCCTGACGCCGCCTTCTTCGTGTGCGACGGCGAGGGCCGCGTCGTCGGCTGCGGAAAGAACTCCTTCGCCTTCACGGGCCTGGAGGAGGAAGACGTGATCGGACAGCGCGTCGAGAACGTCCTGGGGCTGAGCTTCTCCAACGGCGACGACCCGGTGGCAACGGTGCTCGAGTGGGGGGTGCGTGCGCTGGAGGTGCCCGTCGAGGTCGCCGGCGAACGTGACGTCGCGGCGAGCGCGAAGGCGGACATCTTCCCGGCCTACGACGACGACGGCGGGCTCTTGCTCGTGCTGACACCCGACAAGTAGCCTGGGCAGCCGATGACCGATCGACGCCGCAACAGCTTCGTCCTCCTGCTCGTCCTGATCCTGATCGGCTTGGCGGCCGTCACGATCGCTGCCAAAAAGACCCGCCTGGGGCTCGACCTGAAGGGCGGCGTCGAGCTCATCTACCAGGGCAAGCCGACGGCGCAGGCCAAAGTCGACACCGAATCTCTGAACCGCGCCATCGACATCATGCGCAAGCGCGTCGACCAGATCGGCGTGGCGCAGCCGGAAATCCAGCGCTCGGGACAGGACGAAATCACGGTCGCGCTGCCGAACGTGAGCAACGCCACGCGGGCACAGGAACAGGTTGGCAAGACGGCGCAGCTGTTCTTCTACGACTGGGAGCCGAACGTGATCGGCCCCGAAGGCAAGCCCGCGCCGACCGAAACGACCGCCACCGGCGGAGCGAACGCCGGCGCCGCGCAGTTCGGGCTGCTCGAGTATCAGGCCGTCCTGCGCGCCGAGAAACGAGCGCCGATACTCCGCTCGAACGAGACGACCTGGACGCCGGGCTGCACGGCGGCGCAGATCAACGGCTGCATCTACGGCAGCTGGTACCTGATCGACACCAAGCACGAAGCGATGCTCTGCAAGGGCGGCCCCAAGATCTGCCAGCCGGCGGAAACCGAACAGAACCTGTACGCGGAAGGCTACAAACCGCCACCCGGCGCGGTGGCGAAGGCGGTGCGGGTGAACCCTGGGACGGTGATCGTGCAGGCGCGACCGGAAGAAAACAACAAGGGAAAGGTCGTCCAGCCCTCGCCGAACAGCTTCTTCGTGCTCAACGACGCCTTCCTCCTGCGAGGCTCAGACATCACCCACCCGCAGCAGAGCTTCGACGAAGGCGCCGGCGGGACGGGAGCGCCGAACGTCAGCTTCGGCTTCACCTCGCACGGGCAGACCGTCTTTCAGCAGGTCACCAAGAAGATCGCGCAGCGCGGCCAGGAAGCCCAGCTCCCCGGGGTGCCCAAGGAAGCGGCCCAGCAGCATTTCGCGGTCGTGCTCGACGGCCAGCTGATCACCGCGCCGTCGATCGATTACACGAAGTACCCGGAAGGCATCGACGCGACGAACGGGTCACAGATCTCCGGCGGCTTCACCATCACGTCCGCCCAGAACCTCGCGGGCGAGCTGCAGTCCGGCGCGCTGCCAATCAAGCTCGTGCTCATCTCGCGCTCGCAGGTATCCGCGACGCTCGGCAAACAAGCGCTGAACCAGGGCCTGATCGCGGGCCTCGCGGGCTTCGCGGTCGTGTGCCTGTTCCTCCTGGTCTTCTACCGCGTGCTCGGCGCGATCGCGGTCGGCGGCCTGATCATCTACGGGGTCTACTTCTTCGCGCTGATCAAGTTGATCCCGATCACGCTGACGCTGCCGGGGATCGCCGGTCTGATCCTGACAATCGGGGTCGCCGCCGACGCGAACATCGTGATCTTCGAGCGCGTCAAGGAGGAGATACGCAGCGGGCGCTCGATCATCTCGGGCATCGCCACGGGCTACAAACGTGGGTTTGCGGCGATCGTCGACGCGAACGTCGTGACGTTCATGACGGCGTTCATCCTGTTCGCCCTCGCGACCGCGGAAGTCAAGGGCTTCGCCTTCGTGCTCGGCATCGGCACCCTGGTCTCGCTGTTCACCGCGGTGCTCGCAACCCAGGCGGCCCTCGGGGCCATGGGCCGCTCGCGTCTTGTCTCGCACCCTGCCGCGCTCGGGGCGGGCCGCAATCGCAGGAGGTGGACGTTCGACTTCATGGGCGCGTCGAAGTGGTTCTTCTCGCTCTCGGGCACGATCCTCCTGATCGGCGCCCTGGCGATCGGAGGCAAGGGACTGAACTTCGGCATCGACTTCAAGTCGGGCACGCGAATCCAGACGGCGTTCGTAAAGCCCGTGAGTGAGAGTCAGCTCACCGAAGTGCTCAAGTCCGTCGGCGATCCGACCGCCAAGATCCAGAAAATCAGCAATCAGAACATCGGCGGCCAGGGGTACCAGATATCGACCAGGACGCTGAAGCCCGAATCGCTGAAGAGGGTCGAAGCCGCGCTGTCGACACGCTTCGGCGTCAGGAACTTCTCCGCGAAATCGATCGGGCCGACGTTCGGCAAAACGGTCGCGAGGAGCGCGATCATCGCGATCATCGCGTCGCTGCTCGTGATCTCCGCCTACATCGCGCTGAGGTTCGAGTGGAAGTACGCGGTGCCGGTGCTGATCGCCCTCATGCACGACCTGCTGATCACGGCCGGCGTCTACTCGCTGACCGGACGCGAAGTCACGGCGGCGACGGTCGCGGCGCTGCTTACGATCCTTGGGTATTCGCTCTACGACACGATCATCGTCTTCGATCGTGTGCGCGAGAGCGTGCCCAGAATGCCACGCGCCGCCTTCTCGCAGATCGTGAACCGCTCGATGTCCGAGGTGCTGACCAGATCGCTGGCGACCACCTTCTGTACCCTGCTGCCCGTCACCGCGCTGCTGTTCTTCGGCGGCGAAACGCTGAAGGACTTCGCCTTCGCGCTTCTGATCGGCATCGCCTCGGGCGCCTACTCGTCGATCTTCATCGCCTCGCCGGTGCTCACCCAGTGGAAGGAACGGGAGCCTGCGTACCGTCATCGGCGGGAACGGATCGTCAAGGAACTCGGACACGTGCCGCCCTACGCGACGACCGCGACCGGAGCCCCCGAGGACATCGAGCCCGTGGACAAGCGCCGGCGCTCGCGGAGGGGGAGCATCATCGCGCCGGAGGAGCCGGGCGCGCAGCTGTCCCGGGACGAGTTCCAGGAGCTCGTCCGCGACCTCGACGTGGACGCCGAGCCGACAGGCGTCGCGCAGCGGGGCTCGCCTGAGCGCGACCCTGCGGCGGATCTCGCGCCCGAGGACCTCGTCTTGAAGGAGCCGAAGCGGCGCGAGAAGAACCGCCGCCCGCGCAACCGCCGGCACGGCAGGTCCCGCTGATGGCGCTCCTCGGCTGGGTGATGATGGGCCTCGCGATCTGGCACTTCACGATCTTCCTGCCCGACCGCTTCTGGGGGGGAATCGTCGGGGCGTTGGTCGGCTCGCTCGCGGGAGCGATCCTTGTCGGGCTGATCATCTACAGCGTGAAGGTCTCCACGCTCAAGATCCCGGGTGAAAAGGCGACCGACATCGCGGTCGTTCTCTATGCCGTCCCCGGTGCGCTGATCGGGATCGCGGTCGTCTACCTGGCGGGCATCAGGCGCGAACGCCCGGCGGGCGTCGCGAGCTAGCGGCGCCGGCCGCCGGCGGGCGCCCGTCGGTTCCGTCGTCGGCTGGCCGTAGTCTCGCCGCGGTGCAGGCCGCCCGCTTCGAGATCCCCGCATGCCCCGGCGCAGACGTCGAGCGACTGTGCCACGAGCTCGGCGTGAGCGGGGCACTAGCGCAGGTGCTGGTGCGCCGTGGGCTCGGCGATCCGACCGGCGCGAGAGCGTTCCTGCTCGCAAGCGACGAGCATCCACCCGACGCCTTCGAGGGCATCGGCGAGGCCGTGCGGCTGATCATGCGACACGTGGGAAGCGGCGCGCGGATCACAGTGCACGGAGACTACGACGTCGACGGCGTCTGCTCCACTGCGGTGCTCGTGCGGACGCTGAGGAGCCTGGGCGCGAACGTGGACTGGTTCCTGCCGGACCGCGCCGGCGACGGCTACGGCCTGAATGCCGACACGGTGCGGCGGCTGGCTGGGAGGGGAACGCGGCTGCTGTTGACGGCGGATTGCGCGATCACCGCCGTTGCCGAGGTTGCGCTCGCGCGGCAGCTCGGGATGGAGGTGGTGGTCACCGACCACCATGCTCCCCGCGCCGACGGCGCGCTGCCTCGGGCGCCGATCGTGCACCCGTCTCTCTGCGGGTATCCGTGCCGTGAGCTTTGCGCGACGGCGGTGGCCCACAAGCTCGCGCAGGCCCTGTGCCAAGCCGCCGCCTCCGACGGCACGGCCGGCAGGCCCTCGGGTCCGCTCGTGGAGCGGGCCCGTGGCATGCTCGAGGCCGACCTCGACCTGGTCGCCCTCGCCACGATCGCCGACGTCGTGCTCCTGCGAGGCGAGAACCGCGCGCTCGTGCGACGGGGCCTGCGAGCTCTCGCCGGCACCGCGAAGCCGGGCCTTCGGGCGCTCATGTCAGTGGCCGGCGTGGACCCGGCCAGAGTCAACGAGCGCTCGGTGGCGTTCGCGCTCGCTCCACGCCTGAACGCCGCGGGCAGGCTCTACCGGGCGGATGCCGGTCTCGAGCTGATCCTGACCGATGATCGGATGCGGGCTGCGCAGATCGCGCACGAGCTCGACGGCGCGAACCGCGAGCGCAGGCAGATCGAGGAGCGCATCCGCTGGGAGGCGGAGGCGCAGATCGCCTCGCTCGGCAGCCGTTCGGCGTATGTGCTCGCGGGCGAGGGTTGGCACCCGGGTGTGATCGGTATCGTCGCCTCGCGCCTAGCCGAACGCGAGTGCGCACCCGTGGTGATGATCGCTCTCGATGGTGAGACGGGCAGGGGCTCGGGCCGCAGCGTTGAGGCGTTCGACCTGCTCGGGGGGCTGGACGCGTGCGGCGAGCACCTGCTGCGCTACGGCGGACATCGCGCGGCCGCTGGCCTCGAGATCGAGGCCGGGCGCATCGAGGACTTCGCCTCCGCATTCTGCGCCCACGCCGATGGCGTGCTGGGCCCCCAGGATGCGATCGCGGTCGAGCGGGTGGATGCGGTGGTCGGCGGAGACGAGCTGGGCATGTCGCTCGCCGAGGAGCTGCAGTCCCTCGCGCCGTTCGGCCGCGGGAACCCGACAGTGTCCCTGCTTGTCGCGGATGCGACCTTCGCGGACGCGCGGCCGATGGGGGAGGGCAGGCACGTCCGCTTCACCGTGCGCTCGCGCGGCACTCGGGCGCGCGCAGTGGCGTTCGGCACGGGCGGGCGCCTGCCGGTGCCCGACGGCGAGCCGGCCGAAGCGACGTTCACGCTAGAGGTCAACGAGTGGAAGGGGGTCAGCGAGCCCCGCCTGGTCCTCCGCCGCGCCCAGCCGGTCGCAGAGGTGGCGCAGGCGGCTGAGGATGACACCGAGGAGCTCGTCCTTTTCGCCGTTCCCTGACCGCGTCTTGGATCTGGGTAGGCCGTCCCCTACCCTATTGGCATGGCCATCGCTGAGGATCCGAAGATGTCGCAGGCCATCGAGCTCGTCGACGGCGAGCCGCCGCAGGCCCCGGCCAAGGGCGACGGCCATCCGCCCGCGCCGGTCGCGAAGTACGTCGGCGACGACGGTGCGAGAGCCTCGGCCCGCCTCGATCTGAGCGAGCCCGAGCGGCGGCTGCTGCGGGACCTGTTCGCGATCGTTTCCGAGCACGGCGCCGACGCGTCCGCCGACATCGACCGCGACCGCGTCCAGGACGCGTTTGTGTTCGCCTGCGAGCATCATGCGGCCCAGCGGCGCAAGTCGGGAGAGGACTTCATCGTTCACCCGGTCGGGGTTGCCCGGATCTGCGCCAGCATGCGGCTCGACACCGAGACGCTGTGCGCAGCGCTGCTGCACGACACCGTCGAGGATACGTCCGCCTCGATCGAGGAGGTGCGCGCGCGCTTCGGCGAGGAGATCGCGGCGATCGTCGACGGCGTGACGAAGCTCACGGAGATCACCTTCCAGTCCCGGGACGAGGCGCAGGCGACCAACTACCGCAAGATGATGGTTGCGATGGCGACCGACGTGCGCGTCATCCTGATCAAGCTCGCCGACCGCCTGCACAACATGCGCACGATCGAGGCGATGCCGAAGCAGAAGCAGATGGAGAAGGCGCGCGAGACGCTCGAGATCTACGCGCCGCTGGCCCACCGGCTGGGAATCCACGCGATCAAGTGGGAGCTCGAGGACCTGGCGTTCGCAACGCTGCATCCCCGCAAGTACCAGGAGATCAAGGCGCTCGTCGCCCAGCAGCGCGAGGAGCGCGAGCGCTACGTCAGCGAGGCGGGCGAGTACCTGACGCGCGAGCTCGGCGAGCTCGGGATCGAGGCGCAGATCGCCGGCCGGGCCAAGCACTTCTACTCGATCTATTCGAAGATGACGAAGAAGAGCCGCGAGTTCAACGAGATCTACGACCTCACGGCGATGCGCGTGATCGTCGAGTCGGTGAAGGACTGTTACGGCACGGTCGGCGTGATCCACTCGCTCTGGAAGCCGCTGCCTGGCCGCTTCAAGGACTTCATCGCGATGCCCAAGTTCAACATGTATCAATCGCTGCACACGACGGTGATCGGGCCCGAGGGCCGCCCGCTCGAGATCCAGATCCGCACGCACGAGATGCATGAGATGGCGGAGTTCGGGGTGGCGGCCCACTGGGTCTACAAGCAGCTGCCCAAAGCGGCGCGCGGCGAGCGCACCGACTGGTCGGGCCCGGGCGAGGACGCGAAGCTGCAGTGGCTGCGATCGATGCTCGACTGGCAGAAGGAGCTCTCCGACCCGCGCGAGTTCATGGAGACCTTCCGCAACGACCTCTTCGAGGAGGAGGTCTACGTGTTCACGCCCAAGGGCGAAGTGAAGTCGCTCGCGGCCGGGGCCACACCGCTGGACTTCGCGTACGAGGTGCATACCGAGATCGGCCACCGCTGCGTGGGCGCGCGCGTCAACGGCAAGATCGTGCCGCTGCACTACGAGCTGCGCTCGGGCGACAGGGTCGAGATCCTCACCGCCAAGCGCGAGCGCGGACCGTCGCGCGACTGGCTGGCGATGGTCAAGACCACGCGCGCCCGCAACAAGATCAAGCAGTGGTTCAAGGCAGAGTCGCGCCAGGACACCGAGCACATAGGGCGCGACCTCCTGCAGGAACATCTGCGCAAACAGGGCCTGCCGGCGCAGAAGATCACCGGCTCGGCGCTGCTCGCAGATGTGATCCGCGAGGTCGGCTACCGCAAGGCGGACGACTTCTACATCGCGCTCGGCGCCGCAAAGATCTCGCCCAAGCTGGTCGTGAACAAGGTGATGCAGCGGCTGAAGCAGGGCGAGGCCGCCGACGTCGACGGGGGCGCGGCGGACCTGCTGCGCGTCGGTCGCGCGCGGCGACGGCCGACCAAGTCCTCGGGCCAGTACGGGATCAGGGTCGAAGGTGTGGAGGACGTCATGCTGCGCCTGGCCAAGTGCTGCCGGCCGGTTCCGGGCGATGAGATCGTCGGCTACATCTCGCTCGGGCGCGGCATCACGATTCACCGGGAGGATTGCCCCAACACGGCGCTTCTGCGCAAGGATCCTGAGCGCTTCACGTGCGTGAGCTGGGAAGGCGATCAGTCCACCGGCTTCATCGTCGAGATCCAGATCGACGCCTGGGACCGCCACCGCCTGCTGGAGGATCTCTCGCGCGTGTTCTCGGAGTCGGGCGCCAACATCGTCGAAGCGCGCTGCCTGTCCACGCCACCGATGGTCAAGAACCGGTTCGTCGTCGAGGTCGCGGACACGCACTCGCTGAAGGCCGCGATCACGCGCCTGCGAAACACGGAGTCCGTGTTCGACGCCTACCGGGTGACGCCGGGCGGCGGCGCGGTCTAGCGGCGCGGGCCGCGCCGGGTGCGGGCGCGTCGCCGTGGATTCCGGTGGCGGCTCGCCGCTAGGAGATCACGCGCAGCGCGTCGGGCAGGATCGAGTAGCGGGCTTCCTCGACCTCTCCGAGGTAGTCACCGTCAGCCTGCAGCGGCAGAAGCCGCCCGTCGGCGCTACGGACCGTCAGCTCGCTCATGTCCGCCAACCCCGTCACTTGGCGGTGGCGGACGAACCGCGCGCGGCGCGAGAGGGCGCGCCAGGCGATGAACGGCATCGACAGGAGGGTGGCGCGATGCAGTACTCCGCCCGCGAGTGTCCCCGAGTGCAGCGAGGCTCCCTCGGCGATTTCGATCGGGCGGTCCTGGAAGTAGGTGAAAGGCGAGCCGTTCTGCACGATCGCGGTGACGCCCTCGAACGTTTCGCCGGCGACGTCCACGCGCAGCCTGGGGGGTCTCACCAGGTAGCGGCGCAGGTAGGTGCCTACGGCCACCCAGGTGAAGTAGTGGGCGCCGAAGCGGGCCTTCATGCGCGGGTTCGCGTCCACCCGCTGCACGACGCTCGCGTCGAGTCCGAGACCGGAGGCGAACGTGAAGCAACGCCCGTTGACGACGCCGAGATCGACCATGCGCGGATTCCAGTCGTCGGCCATCGCGAGCAGGTGCTCGGTCGCGTCCACGAGGTCGCCGGGGATGCCGATGATCCTGCCGAACACGTTGGACGATCCCCCCGGCAGGCAGCACAGCGGCGTGGAGGAGCCGAGCAGCCCGTTGGCGGCTTCGTTGATCGTGCCGTCGCCGCCGAACGCGACGACGACGTCGTAGCCCTCGTGGGCGGCCTCGCGGCAGAGCTCGGTTGCGTGCCCGCGGTCCTCGGTGTCGACGGCGTCGACCTCGTAGCGGCCCTGAAGCGCGTACACGACGAGATGGCGCAGGCGGTCGGAGACGGTCGTCGCGTAGGGGTTGACGATGATCAGCATGCGCCGCTTCTCGGCTGGCCAGGCCGGAGCGAAATCCTCCGGCGCCTCGGCAGCGACCTCCTCCCGCTCGCGGGTCCCCTCGTTCGCGGAGGTGCTCATCTGCTACGCCGTACACCGCTTCCGGGTGAGCGTTACCGGCCGGTCCCGAGCGAGGCTGGAGGGCTCGCGTCGCCCGTCCAGGCGAGCTCGTTCGCGATTTGCGTTCGCCGGGATGGTTGCTAGACTCCCGCGCAGACAGACACATCCAGAGGGGTGGAGGGACTGGCCCTTAGAAACCCCGGCAACCACCGTCACGTCACTGCGGGAAGGTGCCAATTCCAGAAAGATGTGTGGCGGGCTTCGTGCTCTTCGCCACACCGTGTGACACGGCGAAGACAAGCGAAGGGACCCCGCAATGGCTGTCAGTCATCTGGAATGTAGGGAGTGCAAAGCCCAGTACCCGCTGGAGGCGCTCTACGTGTGCGACCGCTGCTTCGGACCGCTCGAGGTCGCCTACGAGCACGACGGCGGAGACCGCGACGTGGGCGAGCTCCGGCGCCGCATCCAGGGCGGCCCTCAGAACATCTGGCGCTACGCGGACTTCCTGCCACTCAGCGGCGGCCCGCCGGGGCCGTCGGGCCGGCTCGCATCGCGCGTCGGGTTGCCGGCGGGATGCACGCCGCTGATCCGCGCCGACAGGCTGGCCAAGCG
>DASZFA010000031.1:0-14292 GCA_035940255.1 Solirubrobacteraceae bacterium | reverse complement strand
CTGCGGGCCGCGCTTCGGCGCCTTTGCGGAGGTCCAGCACTAGACCAGCTCGGAGTAGGAAGGAATCTCTCCATGCCAGTCGTGCCCGACCCCGACGACGCTCGTCCTGATACCGGCGACATAGCCGCCTCACGTCGCCGTGCGCGCCGCGCCCGGCTAGGCTCGCTTGGGCGGTGTGATGCTGCTGTTCGCGCCGTCCCAGATCGACGGCTGGCGGCGACCGTCGCGGCGGCGGTAGGGCAAGCCGAGAGTCTCAGGCGACCAAAGGTCACGATGCGTCGCGAGGGGCGCAGTTTCGCCCTGGTGACGCAGGATCATCGCGTCGACGTCCTCGCGCTTGACGCGGTAGACGTGGCCGACCTTGACGGCGGGCAGCGCGCCGCCATGGATCCAGTTGCGAATCGTCTGGGGGCTCAGCTGGAACTCGCCCGCGACCTGCTCGACGGTCAGCAAGATTTGATCAGGCATGGCAAAATAAGCAAAGATAGTGTTGTATGGGATGAATCATGCCGAAGCAGTGGTCGCTAACAGCATGGAGGAAATATAGTGCGTCCGGGCGACGATGACGGGACTCCCACCGAGGCCGATGACGAGCTCGTCGCCCAGATCATCCCGCTGCGACGGCGCGATCAAGCGTCGGCAACGCAGACCCTTCCTGACGAGCAGAGCGAGCGGTTCCCTCGGACCCACCATTCCCTGCCGCCGGCGGAGCGGTCCGTGTGGGATCAGCCCACGACGGAGCTGCGCCGACGGACGCCTGCTCGCGCGCACCCCGATGCACGAGAGCACAGGGAGCGTTCCTGGAGGAGCGAGCGGCCGCGATCGGTCAAGGTCGCCGCGACGGTGTTCGCGAGCGTGCTGTGCGCGGGTCTCCTTGCCCTGACCCTCGACACGCTCAAGGGCCGGTCTGCGCCTGCACCTGCGCGCGCGCAAGGCTCCGCGGGCAGCGCCATCTCGGCGAGCAACCAGGCTGGCACAGCCTCGAGCCGCAGCTCGAGATTGCCCGTGTCCGCCTCGCGCGGCCGCGCGACGCATCAGCCCAAGCGCCACCAGCGCCCGGGAGCACGCCACCGCGCTGGCCCGCCGAAGCGGGCCGCCTCCACGACGCCAACGGTCGAGCTCACGGTCGCGGACGCGGGCGCTCCAACCCGCAGCGGCAATAGCACCGCGCCGGCGGCGGTCGAAAACGCTGCCTCTTCTGCGCAAAGCCGACCTCCGTCGCAAACGACCGACCCGGCGCCAGCCCAGAGCCAATGCGTTCCTGGTGAGCTCGGATGCTAGGCCGATTCGGCGGCAGTGCCGCTCCAAGGCCTGGCCAGGGACGAGCTCGTCGCAGGCGAGCAGTGCTCATCTGCACGGTGCTCGCGACGGGCGGCCCGACAGCCGTGACCCTGTCAGCGGGGGCCCCGGCGTACGCCGGGCAGTGGGTCGAGGTGTCGTGCGTGAACCCAAGCCAGTCGGCCGCGCCGAGCGAGGGTTGGTCGAGCTTCGCTGCCGGGGGTGGGTACGGGTCGAACAACGGCACCGGCTGCGGGCCGGGAAGCGCGATGTTCGCGATCCTCAGCACCGATGCGGCCGTGGCTGTCGGATCTGTCGAGACCCTTCAGTACACCCCGCCCGGGGGGTCGAGGCTGATCGGCGGGTCGGTTGACGTCGGAATGTACGCAGACGGATACGGTCAAGGTGCCTCAGGCACAGCGGTCGCCTATTCGCCGGAATACGCCTACAACGGTTCAAACGTCTTCTTCCAGTGCGCCGCCGGCCTGACCCCGTGCGCGAACGGGACCAACGACTTTGCGGGTGTGCTCGGGATTCCCGGCGGTCGTGGCGGAGACTTCTACCTAAGTGCGGGCTGCGGGAGCGGCTATAACACGGGCACCTGCAATCAGGGCGGGAGCAACGGCGCGTGGTCGCTCGTGCAGGTGTGGTGGGCCAACTTCCTGCTCGAAAACGACACGGCACCCACCGGCTCAGGGTTCAGTGGGTCGCTGCTTGCGCCGGGCGCCCACGGGACGGCCGACCTTCAGCTCACGGCCACCGACCCGGGCGGGCCAGGGGTGTATCTCGTCACGCTGCAAATCGACGGGCACACGGCCTACCAGGGGACTCCGGATGGCAACGCCGGTCACTGCGTGGCGGTCGGCTCGGCGTGGGGAGCCTGGATGTTCGACTACCAGCAGCCGTGCAAGCAGGCAGAGACCGTCGACGTTCCGCTCGACACGACCGGACTGACCGATGGGCCGCACACGCTGAAGGTGATCGTCACTGACGCGGCGCAGAACTCGAGCGTCGTCTACGACGGCACAATCACGACCGCGAACCGCACGACAGTCAGCGCGCTGCTCAGCTCGCCGCTCGCTTCGGCGCCCGGCAGCGAACCGAGCTACGCGATCGTCCTCGACAAGCCCACTGAAGCGCTGGGCAAACAGATCAGACGGTCGTTTCCGGGCTCGGCGCTGACGCTCTCGGGCGACTTGCGTGACCCCTCCGGGGTGCCGGTGCCAAACGCGAGCGTTTCGCTGGTCGCCCAGGACGGAGACCCACCCGCAGGCGTGTTCATCGTGCTCGCACGCACGAGCACCGACGCAGCCGGCCAGTGGGTCCTGCACGCACCGAAGGGTCCCTCCCGCCTGCTGAGGATCGTCTCGGGCGCCGCCGCGCGCCAGGCGAGCCTCGGTGGCGGGGTCGCCCTCAGCGAGACCGTCTCCCCGGTCCTCGGTCTGCGGGTACGCACGCCGGGCGGCGCGCGGCTCGTCTTCTCCGGGCACCTGGCGATCAGCCCGCTCGGCGCGCCGCGTCCGCTGGTGATCATCGAGACCCGCGCCGGGCCTACCTGGGAGGGCGTCGGCACCCCTGTCCGCGTTGCGCGGGATGGCAGCTATCGCTTGGTGTATCGCAGCTCGCCGCTGACCCTCGGGCGGCGATTTGCGTTCCGCGCGGTGACGCCAGCGACGAGCCTGTGGCCGACGGCGACCTCGCGCGTAAGCTCGGCGGTTGTGCGCTGATGAGAGACGGCTTGACCCGTCCGATCTGCGCAGGGCTGCTGTTGCCCGTGCTCGTCGCCGCGACCACGGCGCTGGTCGCCGCGGCGCCCGCCACGGCTGGCAGGTACACGGTCGTGAGCTGCCCCGGCGATGACGGGTGGAGCCAGGACACACCCAATGCCCAGTTCGTCACCTACGAGGACGGTTGCGCCGGGACGATGGCGGGCGGCCTGACGCTGGCGTTGGGGCCCAACCCAGACGGGCCGTACGTGACCAACAGTGAGGGAGCGATCACGTTCGCCGTGCCGCCCGGTCTGTCGATCGCCTCCTACCGCATGCGCCTGCGAGCCGAAGGCGCACCGTGCGGGATCGTAAATAACCAATGTGCCAACGGGTTCGGGGCAGTGTGGGTCAACCACACCGGCCAGGCCGACCCCGACTACGACTACCGCAACCTGGGCTACGGCAGCCAGACCGTCGAAGTGGGGCCGACGCCGCCGCTGAGCGGCGTGGGGTGGGTGGACGTCGGAGTCGGTTGCGACGGCGGCCCCGGGGGCTATGACTGCCCAGGCTCGCAAGCAGGTTCGCCCGAGGCGGCGGTGGAAGTCATTTCGGCCGACTTCGTGATCGCAAGCAGCGCCTCACCGGCAGCCAGTGGATTCACCGGATCGCTGCTGGACCCCGGCGCACACGGGGTCGCCGAGCTCCAGTTCACGGCCGCCGACCCCGGCGGGCCAGGGGTCTACACGGTGACGCTGCAGGTCGACAGTGGCGACGTCTACAACGCGACCCCGGACGGAAACGGCGGAGCGTGCGCAGCGATCGGGACATACGCGGACGGGTCGTGGGAGTTCGAGTCGCGCCAGCCGTGCAGGCAGACCGAGACGGTCGACGTCCCGGTGGACACGACGCGGCTCGCCGACGGCACGCACACGCTGAAGGTGATCGTCACCGATGCCGCGCAGAACTCGAGCGTCGTCTACGACGATACGATCACGACCGCGAATCGCACGACGGTCAGCGCGTTGCTCAGCTCTCCCCTGTCAGCGTCGCTCAGCCTCGAACCGGCCTACGCGATCATGCTCGACGACCGCACGACGGCGCTCGGCAAGAACGTCAGACGGTCATTCGAGCACTCGGCGCTGACGCTGTCCGGTGAGCTGCGCAACCCCGCTGGCGTCGCGGCGCCCGGTGTCCCGGTGTCCCTCCTCGCCCAGGAGGGAATCCAGCCGTCCGGGCCGGTCGGCGTGCTCGCGCAAACGACGACCGATGGCGCCGGAGAATGGGCGCTGCACGCGCCGAGAGGACCCTCGCGGCTGCTTCGGATCGTCAGCGGCCAGGGCGCGCAGGGCGCTAGCGCCCGCGCCGGCGTGGGGATCGGCGAGACCGTCTCCCCGACGCTGGGACTGCGGGTGCGCACCCCGGGCGGCGCGCGGCTCGTCTTCTCCGGGCGATTGGCGATCACCCCGCTTGGTTCACCACGCCCGCTGGTGCTCATCGAAACGCGAGCCGGGCGCGAATGGCAGGCCGTCGGCCATGCGATTCGCGTAACAGCGAACGGCACCTACAGCTACCGCTACGCGAGCTCGCCGCTGACACTCGGGCGACGGTTCGCGTTCCGCGCCGTCACACCTGCCACCAGTCTGTGGCAGAGCGGCAGCTCACCGGTTCGCGAGGCGGTGGTGCGTTGATGCGCGCACGATTCGTCCTCGCCGGCGCACTGCTCGCGACGGTGGCCGCCCCTGCCGGTGCCACAGCCGCGACACCCGGGGTGACCGCCCAGGCGCAGGCGGGCAACGCCGGGTTCCTCGCCTACGCCCCGCCGCCACCGCACGCCGCGGGAGCACTTTGCCTTGTCGATACCGGAGTGCATGCCAACCCCGACACGACCCCCGGGTTGCTCTCGGCGACCGCGCTCGACGGCGGCAGCGGAGACGACTCGGACCCGCAGGGTCACGGCACGACGATGGCGATGATCGCCGGGGCCGCCGGCGCCGGCATGGCCGGCGCCTGGCCAGAGCTGAAGATCGTCTCGGTCCGTGCCACCAGCCAACCCTCCCCTGGACAGGAGCCCACGTTCGAGTTCAACAACTATTGGGAGGGCATTCAGCAGTGCCTCGAGCAACAGAGCCTGCGCGTCTACGCGATCGACCTGGCACTGTCCTCGACGATTCCACCGAGTCCGGACGAGGCGCAGAAGCTGCAGACCGCAGTGGCGCAGGCGGGCGCGAGCAACGTCGCGATCGTCGCTGCTGCGGGCAACTCGCCCGGCCCAGTCGAGGAGCCCGGCGCCGAGCCCGGGATCTTCGCGGTGGGCGCGTTCACCGCGCAGCCCGATCAGACGAGCAGCGGACCCCAGGGATCGGTGTGCTCGTTCTCGGCCAACCAGGGCCTGACGTTCTACGCGCCGGGTTGCGGCCTCAACGAGGCCGATCCGTTCACCGACCAGCCGAGCTGCTGTGGCAACGGGACTTCCCAGGCATCGGCGTTCACCGCAGCCGTCCTCGTCGCGCTGATGAGCTACGACCCGACCCTCACCTACAAGCGCGCCGAGCAGCTGCTCGTGAGCACAGCAACGAACGGTGATCTCAACGCCGGCGCGGCGTTCGCGGCCGACGGACTCGGGAGCGTTGTGGCGGCAGGCAACGCCAACATCCCCAAGCCGCCCGCGGCATCCGCGCCCGCGCCGACGGCGGCGGCCGGGGCACCGCGGGGACCCGGCGCCGTCGCGCTGCGTCTACTGCGCTGGCATCGAGGGCTGCTGACGATCGGGATCGCGCAGATGTCCCACCGCGAGCGCCTGCACGTGCGCCTGGAATTCGCTCACGGCGCGCGCCGGTTGATTACAAGGCGATCCCGTCTCACGATTCACACGGGCCGCCCGCGCGCCGTCGAGCTACGTCTCGTGTTGGGCAAGACCGACGGGCCGGTGCTGAAGGTCACCCTGAAGCGATGAGCAAAGCGAGGCTTGTATCGATCGTGGCGGGCTGGGCCTGTCTCACGATGGCTCTGGCTCTGCCGGTGTCAGTTGCTCAGGCGGGCAGCTACACGGTGAACGCCTGCAGCCCATTCACAACCGCTGGTCCGTGGAGCCAGGTCGACACGTTCCCCGCGGGCCTCACCGCCGGCAACATGTGTGGAGGGCCCGCGGTGGGTCCGCTGGGCGGTGGAAATGAAGGCGCGCTGTACGCCGAGGACAACACGCAGAGCCCAGGCACGCATATCCCCGGCGGAGCACAAGCCGGTTGGGTATTCACGGCTCCGACAGGAACCACCATCACAGGCGTTAGCTACTACCGCAACCTCAACGCCATGACTGACAACCTGATCGTTGGGCTCTTTCAGGGGAGCGCTGGCGGCCTCGAGACATGCGCGGGAACGTTCCTGAACAGCTTCATGTGCAGCGTGCCAAACAACCAAGCACCTGCGACGTTCTCCGGCCTCTCGACCACCGGGCTCTTCTTCGGTGTGCAGTGTCAGCTTCAGAACACCGAGCAATACTGCCTTTCCGGAAGCCCCGGCGATCAGCTTGCCACGGCCGACATGTACTCGGTGACGGTCACGCTGAGCGAGCAATCCTCCCCTGTGGTCTCGGGTGAGAACGGTCCGTTGTGGGGTGGAGGTGTCGTTTGGGGGACCGTGCCGTTGAGCTTTCAGGCGACCGATCCGAGCGGTATCGAGCACCTGGTAGCAAGCGATAACGGATCGCTCGGGGCGAGCACACAGGAGTCTTGTGAATTCACGCAGACTGTGCCCTGCCCGCAGCTTCAGCCAGGCGGGCTGAGCGTCGACACGACGCGCTTCCCCGACGGCCACGGCCAGCTCACGCTGGCGGTCAGCGACGCAGCGGGCAACACGACGGTCGCGACCTCGCCCACGCTCGTCATCGACAACAACGGCCCCGCCGCCCCGGCGAGCCTGACCGCGAGCGCGGCCGGCGGCTCGAACGTGGTGGACTTAGCGTGGAGCGACCCGGCGAACCCTCCCCAGCCGGTCGCCAGCGCGTTCGCCCAGCTATGCCAGGCGACCTGCGCGCCGGCCGTCGCGGTAAGCCCGGGCGGCGCCGGGCAGACCACGGCTCCTGGCCCCGGCAGCTACACGGTCCGGCTGTGGCTGCTGGACAGCGCTGGAAGGGGCGGCTCGCAACACGCCGCGACGACGGCAGTCACGATTCCCTCGCGTTCAGGGAACGGCGGGAGCAACAGTGGTCCCGGTGGGCTGCGTCCGCTACGCCTGAGCGCGCATCTTTATGGCGATCGCTTGACGGTCACGGTCAAGGTCCCCCCTGGCGAGCACGGCCTCGTCTCAATCCACCTGGATCTTCTTGGAGGCGAGCGGCTCGTGGTCCTGGAGACCCGCAAGCTGAGAGCACGCCACCGCGTAGCGCGTACGGTCTTCGTTCTGTCCAAACGCATTCGCCGGGCGCCGAGGCTGGTCGTCGCCGCTACCGCCGCGGGCGCTGGCTTGGCGCGGCTGACGCTGCAGTTGCGAAAAGGGCATTAGCGTGGTCGTCGATCTCCATGCCCACTATCCGATACACCTCGGCCCGCAGGGCCCTCCCGGTCTCCGAAGGCTGGCGTCATCGACGGAGGGGCGCGCGGAATTGGCCGATTACCTGGATGCTCGGGTCATCGGTCTCGCGGGACGCGTATGGAACTACCAGTCGTTCTCCGCGGGTCCGCGGGTCACGGTGGAGCACCTGCTCGAGGGAGAGGTCGAGGTCGCTCTCTCGGTACTCGGGTCCCCGCTGCTCGAGATCGGGCATCGCCTGACGAGGTGGTACCGGCGGCGCCCGCCGTACGGCGGTCCTCCTGATGACAGCTACTTCGCGGTCCTTATCCGACAGCTCGAGCTAGTCGAGCGTCGGATCGCCGAGCAACATCACGATCGCGTGATCGTGGCACGGAGCTACGAGGAACTGGAGGGCGGCGTCGCCCAGGGCAGACTCGTCCTCGTCCATTGTGTCGAGGGCGGATTCAACCTCGGCGCAAGCCCCGCCAAAATCGACCGCGCGGTCACCGAGCTGGCCCGCCGCGGCGTCGCGTACATCACACTCGCGCATCTCTTCTGGCGGCACATCGCGACGAACACGCCGGCTGTCCCATTCTTGTCAGACCGCCTCTATGAACGTCTCTTCCCGCAGCCCGCGATCGGATTGAGCGAGCTCGGGCGCGCGGCTATCCGCGCAATGGTGCGAGAGGGCGTACTGATCGACGTAACCCACATGAGCCAGCGCGCCCTCAACGAGACCTTCGGCCTACTCGACGAACTCGACCCGGGGCGCGCCATGCCAGTGATTGCGTCACACACGGCATACCGTTTCGGCACCAGTGCGTACAACGTCGGCACGACCACTGTGGAGCGGATCGCCGCACGCGAGGGCGTGATCGGACTGATCGCCTCCGAGCACTTTGTTTCAGACGGCCTACCTGGCGAGCGGACCCGCTCCTTCGATGACTCGCTCTCGCTCCTCTCCCAGCACATCGACCGGATTCACCAGATCACGGGCTCGCATCGCCATGTCGCTCTGGGCACCGATCTGGACGGATTCATCAAACCAACTCTCGCCGGTTTCGAGGACAGCGGCCGACTCTCCCGGGTGCGTGCGGCGCTGGCGGAACGGTATGGCGAGGGCACGGCGGCGCTGATTGCGTCCGAGAATGCGCTGCACCTCCTGCGGCGAAGCTGGCGCACCGGCCTGCCGACCCATGCCGCCGCACGCTGAGCCCGGTCGACGCGGTGGGCCATCGACCTTTGAGATGGGTGCCAAGCGCTAACCGAGTTGTGCAGTCATTTGCTGCTCGCTGCTGAGGTTCTCGTGGATGCCGATGGCGTGTTCGATGCGCCCTGCGATCTCGTCGATCAGCTCGGCGGCCGCGGTGACAGCCTCGAGCGCACCGCCCTCACCCCAGCCGGCCAGATAGGGGATCGACGTCCCATCGGTTGCGAGTCCGAGGCCTGAGCAACACACGTATGCCGCACACTCGACTATCACCTCGGCCTGCTCTCGCCCGAAACGCTTGCTCGAGACTCCCATCGCATGAGCGAGCTCGTGCACGGCTACTCTCACCTTTGCGTTCGGCGCTTGGCGCGCCTCGATCACGATCCGCTTGGCGCGGTAGTCGCAGTAGCCGCCAACGGCGCCGTCGAGTGCGGCAAAGCCGAACGTGTAGCCAAGCTCGCCCGCCAGCCGCTCGAGCGGCTGCAGCAGATGGGCGTGGCTGTCGCCCTCGATCGGGGCGCTCGGTGGCTCGAGCGGAGCAGGCTCAACACCGGGCAGTGCCTGGGTCTGCGAGAGCTCATACACAGGCACGCTCCGGAAGAACAGCCGCTTCTCGCCGGTCTCCTCCCCGCTGGCGTTGCGCTCGACCACGGCCATCGGCGCCATGAGCCAGAGCGCATGCTGGCCCTTCCTTACCGTCCTTCCGAGCTTCTGCCATGCGCGGAATCCGGCGACATGACGCGGCTCGATCCCTCGCTGGTGGCACTGCAACGCCAGCAACGCGCAATTGGTCGCGCTGTAGTTGGCAAAAACGGCGCGGGCGCGGACCCAACGGCGCCAGCCGTCGCTGCTCAGCAGGGCTCTGACCGCGATTTGGACACGTTCGCGGTCCTGTGCCCGGCGCTCAGCGCGCCGGGCCTCTGAGATGCGGCGCTTGGTCGTGGCCACGATGGCTCCTTCCGACGGGCCCGCCCGCTGCGGGCCTTCGCCGTGCCCAACGCACCCGGATGGGTGCGAAAATCAAACGGCCGGCCCGCGCGGGCTCGGGCTCGGGCGGGGACCCTCGTTGCGAGGCCCCCGCCCTGAGCGTCGCGGTTGACTAGCGCGTCACCTCGTCCGGGACGTCCTCGGCTACCGGGGCGTTCTCCGCGTCGCCCTCAGACTCGGTGGTCGTGCTGCTGGCGCCGTGCGTGGACAGCTCGTTCTGACGATTGGCGTACGCGCGTGCCTCGCGCTCCAGCGCGCGCTGCAGCTGGATGTGCGAGGCCGGCAGCACCTGCTTGGTGACGCGCTCAAACGCCTTGCGCGCGGCTTCCTTGCGAGAGCGCGGGAGCACCGAGCCGCGCCGCTTGTTGGCCGGGAGCACCAGGTCGTGCGCGTAGTTCTGGGCGGCGAAGACGACCAGCACGCGCCCGTAGAGCTCACCAGCGTTGCGGGCGCCTTCGACGAACTTCCAGAGCCATGCTGCGGCATCCTCGACCTCGCCGTACTGCACCTTCGTTCTGCCCGGCTCGCCGCTCTTGAGTGTCGGGGTCGTCGTCGTTCGGTGTTGCTCGAACACCAGCCGGATGCCGTTCGCTGCGATCGTCGCGACCGTGTGGTCCCCGGTGCCGAGGTACCCGCGCTCGTCGGGCCCGAGCAACCCAAGGGCGAAGAAGCGCGCGACGTCGATGTCGCCCGGGTCGACCATGGCGAGCTTTTGCAGCAGCGCCGTACCGAGGTCGAGGTTCGTGCCGTGTGACCGGGCGGTCAGTTGGCGGACAGTTGCTCGATGCTCGGCCTCGAGCTTTTGTTCGGGCGTGCGCTCCTCCGTGCCTTGCGCCTTACGGCTGGCGCGCTCGGACGCGTCCTGCTGCTTGGCGGCTCGCAGTTCCTCGAGCGTACGCTCGATTGCCTGCTTGGAGAGCTCTCGAAACAGCGGCCGGTCGGTAATGATCGGCGTGCCGTGCTCGAACTCGATCAGCACGCCCGCCGCCCGTGCCTGGTCGACCTCCGACTCGAGGAAGCGGATCGCCGGCGGTCCGTAGGCGTGCCGGTCGATCTGCTTGTGCAGGTCCTGCGCCTCCGTGTAGGCCGCCTCGGTCTTCTTACCGAGACGGAGCTCGGCGATGTCGTGGTGGCTCAGCGTTGACAGGTAGGCGGCGAATACCCTGGCACCGCTTTCGCGTAGGGCGTAGCCGATCGCCCACGCTGGGTTGCTCGCGAACTGCTCGGCGGAGACGTCTCCGGCCGCAACAGGGGCCAGCGCTGCCTCGCACAGCTCAGTGGAGACCTCCGTGATCTTGCTCAGCGTGCTCACGGCGCTCACGGGTAGCTCACCCTTGCCGATTAGCTGCTGCGCCGTCTCGGGCAGGTCGAGGATCTTCGCCCGGGCGCTGACGAGCTTGCGGTTCCAGCCGAGAACCGTCGCGGCCCCGTCGAGGGTGTAGCCCTCATCCAGCATGTGCTGGATCGCGCGTGCCTCCTCCAGGGGTGAGAGCTGTTTGCGCACGACGTTCTCTGCGGCGCTGTCGGCGCTCGAGCCGTCCTGTTCGCGGAGCGTCACCTCGACTTCCTCGAGACCGAGCTTGCGAGCCGCCGCATGGCGGTGGTATCCGGCTACGAGGCTGAAGCGGTCCCCGTTTGCGCGTACCGCCAGAGGAACGATCAGGCCGCGTAGGGCGATCGAGCTGGCGAGGGCGTCGACGTGTGTCTCGTCCAGTTCGCGCACGTTGTCGCCCAAGTCGATCAAGTCGAGCGGGACGCGCTGGGATGTAACGGTAGTGGTGCTCATCGATGAACCTCCGAATTGCGTTGGCCCCGCCCGTTGCGGGACCGATCCCCATCCCCACAGCACGCCGTGAGGCGTGCCAGCCTTTGGGGTGGGGCCGGCCCGCTCGGGCGCCGGCCTACGATCCCCTGTTGCTGCCGGGGGCGTCCTGCGCGCACTCAGTCCGTGTGACGGCGCTAGTCCGGCAGCCGGTGCGACGCAGAGCCACACGCCGGCGACCGCCGGCAACCGGCTGCTGCCATGGGCCCGCGCCGGCGGGCGCGTGCGAAGAACCGAGGAGCAGACGGATCAGCGCTCGCGCCTGCCGCTCATCCTCAGGGGGGCTCTCATAGTGAAACCCGGCGTTGCCGACCAGTGCCGGGACGAGATAGTCGGTTACTTCGACGGAATACAGCTGGCTGTCACACACGACGTACTCCGAAGACGCGGTCCAGGCGGCCACGTAGCGTGAGGAAGTCGCGACCGTGGGGCGGGATTCCCCAGAGCAGTGAAGCCAGGGTGTAGATGTCGCCGCCGAGCGGGCGCTCCTCTGGGTTTCTGCAGCCGAAGCATGTCCAGCCGCGCTCGGGGTCGGAATACACGTGCAGGCTTGCAGTTCGGTCCTCATGGAAGGGGCAGTGGATCTTGCCGCAGTGGTCGACCCGCTGGTTGGTGAGACGCTCCACGTAGACGCGGGGCGGGATCCGGCGAAGCGGGTCGGTGTTCCGCCGGACGGGACCGCGGCTAATGGAAAGAGACGAGACTGGCTCTGGAGGAAGGCTTGCTTGCAGCTCGGCCACGGCGACGCGCTCATGCTCGCGGCAACGCAGCAGCCGCACCTGGGTTGGCGGCGTGTACTTTCGGTTGAGGGATCCCCCAGGTCTCAGAATCCTCGCGCCGTCGGTCGAGCCCATGTCGGCGCCGAGCGCAACCGCGAGGCGGCGGTTGATCGACTCGCCGCAGTTCAGGCCGACCGTGTCTGAGAGCAACCAGTAGGCGTGGCGACGCTCATCGCTGGACGCGACGATCATCGAAGGCGCGGGGCGAAACCGCTCTAGCGCGAGGACCGAGTCGGCGTTGTCGCAGTCGGCCCAGACGACATTCCAGCGTGGGACCAGGTCGGCCCGGCACCCGCTCCGTCGAACTCGCGGGACGACACCGACGAACACGTCGCTCACCGCGCTGCGCGCGAGGATTGTGTCGGCCACGACGTCGAGCTGCCCTGCGCGATGGAACCTCTGTTGCATCCCCGTCGTGCGGCGGATGCGCACCTCGACCCAGGCCGCGGTAGGCGCGTACTGGTACAGCGCCCGTAGGTAACGCTCGAGGGCGGCGCGATCGCTGTGTGGACGCTCGCTGCTCATCTGGATGGCCTCCGGACACGACGGAAGGGCGCCCGGCGCGCAGCCGAGCGCCCTCCGGGCAGCCGAGCTCAGGCGGCCGTGGCCTCCTCAGGCTCGGATACCTCCGAGCCGTTGCCGCGCGGTGCGGCAAGGAACTCGACGTTGCCCACGATCTCGTAGTCGTGGCGTTTTGAGCCTTCGTCGCTCTCCCACTCGTGGTAGGAGAGGCGGCCGTCGACGGCGACGAGCCAACCCTTACCGAGGACGCGGGCTGCTGCCTCGCCGGACTTGCCGAAGCAGGCGACGTTGATGTAGCCGGTCTCGCGTCCGTGGGCCAGGCCCTCGACGGCGAGGCGCAGCTTGCACACGTTCTCCCCGTTGGGGAGCGAGCGCAGCTCCGGGTCGGTGGTCAGACGGCCTGTGATCGTGGTGCGGTTCATTTTCGGATCCCTCCTTGAGGGTGGTTGGTGGTGTGGCTGACGTGGCCCAAACCGCCGTCGGCGGCGGGGCGGAGCCGAGCTGTGCGAGGAGAGCCCCCATCGTGGGGGCCGAAGCCCCGACGCCGACGGCGAAAATCGGGCAAGGCAGAGGCACACCAACAAGCGCCCGGGAGGGACCGTTGAGCCGTAGCGATTGCCTTGGGTGTCATCGCGCCGAGCCAGGTGTATGCCCGAGGCGGTGAATTGCGCCGCCGAGCAGGCGCAGCGCACGAGAGCGGACCGTTCGTGGCCGAGGTTGCCCGGCCGCGAGCGCGCGCAGCGCAGGGTCGGCGTAGGACAGGCGCAGGCGCAGCCACGCTGGTGGCAGGCGACCGTAGATGAGCAGCGCGGTGTCGGGCTCTGATTGGCGTATCCGGTGCGCCGGCGCGAGCGAGCGGAAGTCGCTCGAGATGGTCTTTGAGCCGTGGCGGAGCGCGCCCTGGCGATGTGTGGAGCGGCGCGTGATCTCCTCCTCGCCGAGGGTGTCTCGCAGATACTCGAGCGTCGCGCGGTCGCCGATCCCCGAGCAGAAGAGTCGTGCGCGGTGGTTGGCGATGATCGTTTCGGCACGCTCGCGCCCCCAGCGGTCGGCGGCCTGGCTTACGTTCTGCAGCACCGTGAGCAGCTGCACGCCCTGGCCGGGGCCGGTGGAGGCGAGCTCGTCGAGGTTGTGAAGCGGCGCGATGTTCGCGACCTCGTCCAGGGCCAGCAGCAGCGCGGGGTCGATTGGCTTGCCGCTGCGCGTGGAGCGCTCGAACGCACCCGCAGTGATGTCGGCGAGCACGGCGGCAAACAATCCCCGCAGGCGGCGCTGGTCATCGGCGGGGGAGATCAGATACAGGGTGTTGTTCCCGTCGAGCAGCCAGCTGGGGGTGATCGGGCTGTCGCCGATCGTCGCGGCGGCGATCTGAGCCTCCTGCCAGGGGTCCAGCGCGGTCGCGACCGTCTGGAATAGGTTTGAGCGGAAGCGGGCGTCGGCTTCCCAGACCGACCGCAGCGACTGCAACGCAGGCTT
>DASZFA010000030.1:0-42866 GCA_035940255.1 Solirubrobacteraceae bacterium | reverse complement strand
GGAGACGATTGCCACCGACAACAGCGGGAGCTACGCATCCATCAAAGCTCCGGCCCAGTTGAGTGCAGTTGAGCCTTCGATCCCGACGGTTGAAGGCAACAACGCCTGGATCAGTGCCGCAGTAGGCACCGAAACGGGATACACGGTGACGGCGACCGCCGCCACCACCAAAGACACCTTCACGATCAAAAACGAAGGTGGCGTGGTGACGCGCACCTGCAAACCGGCCGTCGAAACGAACAAAGGCGGTTGTCCCGCCGGAACCTGGTAGTAACGCGTCCGTCGCAGCAGCACGTTGCGACAGAAGCAGGAGTGTGATAACGGGGGCGGTCATTCGACCGCCCCTTTTATCGTCTCCGGCGAACTGTCTACACCGGGGCGGGGGTGTCATGCCTCTCGCCGCGGACGCCGATACGCCCGTTGACAGCCAGTACTGAGGTCTGAGGCAAGTACCTATTGGTGCATAGCAATGCCGGTGACTCCCCAACAGGGGGACGCATCGCCGCTTCGAGGCGACTGACCGAGGGCTGGCGCACTGTAATCGGATCCTAGGAGGATTCAAAATGATTTATCGACAGCGTCAGCGCTCAAAGGATGAGGGTGGTTTTACCCTGATCGAGCTTCTGGTTGTGATCCTGATCATCGGCATTCTGGCCGCGATCGCGATTCCGGTGTTCCTGAACCAAAAGAGCAAGGCCAGCGATGCGTCCGCGAAGGAGCTGGCACGTACCGCGCAGACCACGGCGGAGACGATTGCCACCGACAACAACGGGAGCTACGCATCCATCAAAGCTCCCGCACAATTGAGCGCGGTTGAGGCTTCGATCCAGACCGTAGAAGGCAGCAACAACGCCTGGATCAGCGCCGCAGCAGGCACTGCAACGGGATTTGAAGTGACCGCCACGGCCCCGACCACCAAAGACGAATTCACGATCAAAAACGAAGGTGGCGTGGTGACGCGCACCTGCAAAGCGGCCGTTGAAACCAACAAAGGCGGTTGTCCAGCCGGAACCTGGTAGCGCATCGAACCCGTGCTGGTGTCCAGCATCGGATCGCACTCGAGCATGCCGAAAGAGGCGGCCAGGCTGGCCCCCTTGTACGCGCGCCGCTAAAGCGGGCTGGTCTCCAAGCCGATCAGCTCGCATGGAGGCCGTTACCTTCGCTGGCGTGCTGGGGGCGATCTTCGGCTCGTTCCTGAACGTCGTCGCGTATCGCCTGCCGCGCCGCCAGTCCCTGGTCACTCCGGCCTCGCGCTGCCCGAAGTGCGAGGCTCCCGTCAAGCCCTACGACAACATCCCGATCGTGTCATGGCTGTTGCTGCGCGGGCGCTGCCGCAGCTGCGCGGCTGCGATCTCGCCGCGCTATCCCCTCGTCGAGGCGCTTACCGCCGCGCTGTGCGTCGCGGCCGTCCTCACACACGAATCCGCCGTGGCTATCGCGATGAGCGTCGTGGTCATCCTGCTCGTCATCCCAGCCGCGCTGATCGACTTGGAGCACCGGATCATCCCCAACAGGCTCAACGCGCTCGGCGCGGTGCTCGCGCTGGTGATCGGCCTTGCGCTCGACCCGGGCGGCGAGCCGGAGAGACTGATCGCCGCCGCCGCGGCCGGGGGCTTCCTGCTCGTGGCCGCGCTGGCATATCCGGGCGGGATGGGTATGGGTGATGTGAAGCTGGCCGCCGTTCTAGGACTACTGCTCGGGCGCGCCGTCGCGCCCGCGGTGCTCGTCGCGCTCCTCACGGGCGTCCTCTTCGGGGTCTTCGTGATCGCTCGCAAGGGCCAGCGTGAGGGGCGCAAGACCGCCGTGGCGTTCGGTCCCTTCCTCGCGCTGGGCGCTCTCGTGGCGGTGTTCGCCGGCCAGGTGATGGTCGACCTGTACGTCAACCACTTCCTTCACTAAAGCGTCTGCGCTATCGCGCCGATACCCCCCCTGCGGACGACGATCCAACGCTCGCCAATTGCTCCCCAACCAGATGCAGATGCCCTCTCTACACCTCAATCTCGGTCGCCGGTCGGCCGCCGACCTCGTCGGCCTGGACATCCAGCCTGGATTCGTCGCCGCCGTCCAGGCGCGCGTCAACGGCTCCGTCGTGGTGGAGCACGCTGCCGCCGTGCCCCTCGCGGCCGACACGGTTCGCGACGGCGAGGTGAGCGACCAGACCGCTCTCACCGACGCGCTGCGAGAGCTGTTCGCCGGCAGCGGCCTGAACAAGCGCGTGCGTGTCGGCGTCGCCAACCAGCGCACCGTGCTGCGCACGCTCGAGCTGCCCCCCGTCACCGATCGCAAGGAGCTCGCCGCAGCCGTTGGCTTCCAGGCGCAGGACCAGGTGCCGATGCCGCTCAGCAACGCTGTGCTCGACTTTCACGCGCTCGGGGTGTTCGACACACCGGCCGGGCCACGTCAACGAGTGGTCCTCGTGGCCGCGCAGCGCGACATGATCGAACGGCTTCTGGCTGCGATTCGCGAGGCCGGTCTTCGTCCCGAGGGCATCGACCTCTCGGCCTTCGCCCTGATCCGCTCTCTCTACCGCGCGCACGCCGAGCCGGCAAGCGCGGACGCGGAGCAGCTGGCCGAGCGCGTGCTCTACCTCAACGTCGACGGCCTCACGAACCTGGCCATCGCCGAGGGCCAGGTCTGCCGCTTCACCCGCGTGGTGGGTGCAGGCATGGAGGGAATGGCCGGCGAGGTCGCCGAGCGACGCGGCGTTGCCATCGCGGAGGCGCGCGAGCTGGTCGCCGCGGTTGACCTCAAAGCATCCGCTGAGCCAGAGCTGCCTGCGCCGATGCCAGCAGGCGCTGGCCGCGACGCCGAGGCGCCCGCCCCTGACGAGTACCCAGCCGAGGATGTGAGCCGCGTCGAGGACGAATCAGACGAGCCGGTCGGGCAGCACCCGGCTGAGGCCGGAGCCGACCAAGACGTTCGGATGGTGCTCGAGCGCGGCATCCACGACATCGCCGGCGAGGTGCGCAACTCGCTCGACTTCCACCGCTCGCAGGATGGCGGGGGAGAGGTGACCAGAGTCGTGCTCAGCGGCTCGGCACTCGATCTTCCGGGCTTCGCCGACGCGCTTCAGTCTCAGCTGCGGGTGGACGTCCAGTCACAGACCGTCAGCCTTGCCGACCAGAGTCTCGCTGGCAAGCTCAGCACTCATCGCCTCGCGATCGCGGCCGGCCTGGCCACGACGGAGATCCCCTCATGAGGGCAGTCAACCTCATCCCGCAGGACCAGCGCGGCGGCGCGAAGCGCGGCGCCGGACGCTCGCAGGGCGGCGCCTACGCCGTGCTCGGCGTCGCCGGCGGACTGGCCCTGCTCGCTCTCGTCTACGGAATGGCCGCACACCAGGTCTCGAGCCGCACAGCCAAGCTGGCCAGCGTGGAAGCGCAGGTGCAGCAGACGCAGGCGAGCGCTGCCCAGCTCGCGCCCTACACGAGCTTTCAGTCGTTGCGCGAACAGCGCGTGGCCGCGGTCAACCAGCTGGTCAACTCGCGCTTCGACTGGGCCCACGCCTTCCATGAGTTCGGTCGCGTCCTGCCTCCCGAGGTGTCGATCACCTCGATCTCGGGAGCGATCGCGTCCACCGCCGCGCCGGCGGCGGCGGCGAGCACAGCGAACAGCACGACTGGCCCGAGCAGCTCGGGCGGCGTCCAGGCGGCCACCGGCGCCACGAGCGCCGGCGGCGCGGTCGCATCGGCGACCCCGCCGGGCAGCGTCCCCACCTTCACCCTCACCGGCTGTGCGATCAACCAGTCCTCGGTCGCGCTCACGCTCGAGCGCCTACGTCTGATGGATGGAGTCAGCAGCGTGTCGCTCCAGAGCTCGACCAAGTCCGGCAGTAGCGGCGCAGCGGGCGGCGGCAACGGCACGTGTCCCGCAAGCTATCCCGTGTTCAGCGCGCAGATCGCGTTCGCGGCGCTTCCCGCCTCCTCGATCCCGACTCCGACCGGGACCGCCAAACCGGCAAAGCTGAGTGGAGGCGCGTGATGACCGCTCGCGATCGAGGAGTTCTGATCGGCATCGTCTCGTTGGCGCTGCTCGCGGCCGGGTGGTTCCTGCTCGTCGCTCCGGAGCGCGAAAAAGCCTCCAAGCTCGGCGCCAGCGTCAGCGCGGCGAGCACGCAACTCGCCTCCGCCGAAGCTGAACTGACCAGCGCACGGGCGGCTCAGGCGCGCTACGCGTCAGCCTACGCGTCGATCGTGAACCTCGGCAAAGCCGTCCCGCCCGCCCAGGAAGTTCCCTCGCTCATCTATCAGCTGGACCAGGCCTCCAACCAGAAGCAGGTCGAATTCAACTCGATCGTCACTGGTGGCTCCGCGGGGCCCGGTGGCTCGGCTAGCGCGGCCGCCACCGCGGCTTCCACGGCGGCGAGCAGCGGCTTCAGCCAGATGCCGTTCACCTTCGTGTTCAACGGAAACTTCTTCAACCTCGAACATCTCTTCCAGCAGCTCAACCGCTTCACTCAGCGGACCGTTTCCGGAAGGCTTGTGATCAGCGGGCGCCTGCTCACCGTCCAGAGCGTCAAGCTCGGCCCTCTCACATCCAGTGGCAACGCACAAGCAGCCAGGGGTGTGCTGTCGGGCTCGATCAGCGCCACGGCGTACGTGCTTCCCGCAAGCCAAGGACTGACGGCTGGCGCGAGCCCCGCCGGTCCCGCGGGCGCCACTCCGGCCGCCTCCCCGTCCGGCTCTCCCACGACTCCCGCGATCGCCAGGGTGACCCCATGACCGAGTTTCTGAACGCCGTCAAGGCAGACCTGCTCGACAGGCGCATGCTGCCGTTGCTGATCCTCGTCGGCGTTGCGCTCGCCGGCGCACTCGGGTACGCCCTGCTCGCGGGCGGCTCGAGCTCCTCGGCGCCGGTCACGGCCACCTCGCGGCCGGTGCACGTCACGGGAATCACGGTCAGCCAGGCGCCGCCGAACCCCAACGAGGCGGCCGCCGAGACGACCAATGGCGCTCCCGTCCAGCATCGCGGCCTCGCCCACGACCCGTTCAGCCTGCTGCCCGCAGAGAGGATCGCCCTCGCGAGCGCGACCTCGAGCAAGACGTCGTCCTCTTCCACAACCACGGCCGCCGCCACCGGCAGCACCAAAACGAGCGCGAAACCAGAATCGGGCTCCTCGGCGCCGAGCAGCGGCTCCTCGACGCCGAGCACTCCCTCCAAGCCCTCGGCGCCCAGCAAGCCTAAAACCGTCTACGACGTCGCCGTGCTGTTCGGTGTCCTGCCGCCGGGCATCACACCGCTGAACGCGGTGCTGACGCCCTACGCGAACCTGAAGCTGCTGGCGCCGCTGCCCTCGGCCAAGCAGCCGCTCGTGATCTTCCGCGGCGTCACCGCCGCGGGCAACAGCGCCGCCTTCACCCTCGTGGGCGAAGTGATCATCCACGGCAACGCGACGTGCCTGCCCAGCACCACCCAGTGCGCATTGATCCTCTTGAAGCCCGGCCAGGGCGAGCAGCTCGAATACCTGCCGCCGGAAGGCCAACCCGTGACATATGAACTTCGCGTCGCGAGCATCGCGCAGGCGAAGGCCTCCTCCGCGTCGCTGAAGCGGGCGAGCGCGAGCGAGTCCAAGGCCGGGCGAGCGCTTCTGGGCGCGGCCGGTCTGCGTGCGCTTGGCGGCCTGCGCTACTCCGAGACCGCCGGCGTGCTCGTCTTCCCGCGGCGCCATGCCGCGGCGGCCCGCTCGCACGCTGCCGTGCGCGGGTTGCACGGTTAGCGCTGACTGCTCCCCAATAAGCTAGGAGCCGTGGCGCTCCGTCTCATCACCGCCGGCGAGTCGCACGGACCCGGTCTCACATGCATCGTCGAGGGCCTGCCCGCCGGCCTCGAGCTGCGCGCGGAGGATCTCAACGAGGACATGGCGCGCCGGCAGCTCGGACATGGCCGTGGCGGGCGGATGAAGATCGAGCGCGACGCAGCGGAGGTCACGGGGGGCGTGCGACATGGCCGCACACTGGGAGGGCCGGTCGCGATCCAGGTAGCGAATCGCGACTACGCAAACTGGCAGGACCGCATGAGCCCCTGGCCGGCAGACGAGGACGTCGCCGAGGTCCACCTTCCCCGTCCCGGCCACGCGGACCTCGTCGGCACGCAGAAGTACAAGCAGAGCGACGTTCGCAACATCCTCGAGCGCGCCTCCGCCCGCGAGACCGCCGCGCGCGTCGCCGGTGGCGGCGTGTGCAAGGCGTTTCTGCGCCAGCTCGGAGTCACGGTCCACTCCCACGTCATCCAGATCGGCTCCGTCCAGGCTCCTGCGCCCGAGGGGCAGCTCACGCGCGAGGACTTCGCCGAGGTCGACGGCTCGCCCGTGCGTTGCCTGGACGCCGAAGCGGCGCAGGCGATGGTGCGCGAGATCGACCAACTGCGCAGGGCCAACGAGTCCGTCGGCGGCGTCTTCGAGCTGCAGGCCTTCGGGCTGCTCCCCGGTCTCGGCTCGCACGTGTCCTGGGAGGAGCGCCTCGACGGGCGCCTGGCGATGGCGATCTGCTCCATCCAGGCCGTCAAGGGCGTCTCGATCGGCGACGCCTTCTCCGTCGCCGGCATGCCGGGCTCACAGGCTCACGACGAGATCTTCTTCTCGCCCGAGCGCGGCTACTACCGCGAGACGAACCGCTCGGGTGGCCTGGAGGGCGGCATGACGATCGGCGGCCCGCTCGTGGTGCGCGGCGCGATGAAGCCGCTGCCGACGCTCACCAAGCCGCTGCGTTCAGTGGACACGGAGACGCACGAGCCGGCTCAGGCGCTTCGGGAGCGGACCGATTCGTGCACGGTGCCGGCCGCCGGCGTCGTCGCCGAGGCGATGGTGGCGTTCGTGCTCGCGGACGCCTACCGGCAGAAGTTCGGCGGCGACCACATCGACGACGTGCTGCAGGCCGTCGGCGCCTATGAGGAAAGGATCGGGTGGCGTTCGTCCTGATCGGGTTCATGGGGGCCGGCAAGTCGACCGCCGCGACCCAGCTGGCCGGCGCGCTCGGCACAACCGCGCTCGACAGCGACCGCCTGCTGCAGGAACGCCTCGGCCACACCGTCGCCCGCGAGTTCGAGCTGCGCGGCGAGGCCGCGTTCCGGACCGGTGAGGAGGAGCTCGTCTCCGAGCTCTTGCAGGGGGCCGGCGAGGAGACCGTGATCGCGCTCGGCGGTGGCAGCGTCCTCTCCGAGCGCGTCCGCCGCGAGCTCTCGCCGCACGTGACGGTGCTGCTCGACGTCGAGCCCGACCTCGCGTGGGAGCGCGTGCGCTCGGCGGGCATGGACCGGCCCCTGGCCCGCGACCGCGACGCGTTCGGGGCGCTCGCCGCCGAGCGCAGGGCGCTGTATGAGGAGCTCGCGGACGCCGTGCTGCCGGCGAACACGAGCGGCACGATCACCCGGGCCCTGAGAGCGCTCCGCTCCCTCTCCGCCGCGCCGGCGGGGACGCGCTTGGTCTGGGCGACGTCCGCGTCCGGCGAGTACCCGGTGTTCGTGGGCCGCGGCCTGCTGCAGGACGGCGAGAGGATCGGCCGGCTCTGGCCGATCGAGCGGTCCTCCTCGCGCCCGTTCTGCGTCACCGACGAGACCGTCGGGCCGCTGTTCGCCGAGCGGCTGGGGCAGTTGGCGGCGACGATCACGATCGCACCCGGCGAGCAGCACAAGACGCTCGCAGGCGCCGAGCGGGTCTGGCGGGAGCTCCTGCAGGCGGGCATGAGCAGAGCGGATCACGTGGTCGCGCTCGGCGGAGGCGTGGTCGGCGACCTCGCGGGCTTCTGCGCCGCCACCTACCAGCGGGGCGTCCCCGTCGTGCATGTTCCGACGACGCTCGTCGCCCAGGTCGACTCGGCGTATGGCGGCAAGACGGGTGTGGATCTGCCGGAGGCGAAGAACTACGTCGGCGCCTACCACCAGCCGGCGGGCGTGCTCGTCGATCCCGACACGCTCGCGACGCTGCCCGCAGCCGAGCTCGCGGCGGGCTGGGTCGAGGTGCTCAAGACGGCCCTGATCGCCGGCGGCGGCCTCTGGGAGAGCGTGGCCGCGGGCGAGCGCGTCGACGAGCGCACGATTCTCGCCTGCGTGCGCACGAAGCTCGCCGTGGTGGCAGCGGACGAGCGCGACGCCGGGCGGCGCCAGGAGCTGAACCTTGGCCACACGGTCGGTCACGCGATCGAGAGCGCGACCGGTTACGGCCGCTACCGTCACGGCGAGGCGGTTGGCCTTGGACTGCTGGCCGCGCTGCGCCTCTCGGGACGGGACGATCTGCGAGCAAAGGTGCGCGAGCTGCTCCTCGCGGGTGGCCTCCCAGTCACGCTGTCGGCGTCGGAGGCGAGCGTCGATCTCCTCATCGAGGCGATCGGACGTGACAAGAAGCGTGTCGGCGCGAGCGTCCCGTTCGTGCTGCTCGCCGCGCCGGGCGAGGTGCAGGTGGGTTGTGAGGTCGCCCCGGCCGATCTTCGCGCCGCCGTCGAGGAGCTGGTGCGATGAACGCGGCGCGATACCGGATCGAGGTGATGCACGGGGTCAACCTGGACCAGCTGGGCAGGCGCGATCCGCTGCTCTATGGCACGCTCACGCTGCCCGAGCTCGAGCGCCAGATCGAAGCGCGCGCCGAGGAGCTGGCTCTCGACACGCGCTTCTTCCACACCAACCACGAGGGCGCGTTCGTCGAGCATCTGCATTCGATCGGCGGGGAGGCCGACGCGCTCCTGCTGAACCCGGGGTCGTGGACGCACTACGCATGGGCGATCCACGACGCCCTCGAGATCGCCGCCCTGCCGGCGATCGAGATACACCTCTCCGATGTCCAGCATCGCGAGCCCTGGCGGCGAATCTCGGTGATCGGCGACCTCTGCTTCGCGACCGTCTCCGGACGCGGCCCGGACGGCTATCGCGACGCGCTCGCGCGCTTGCGTGAGGTGCTCGATCTGGGTCGCGGATGACCCGCACCTCCCTAGATCCGCAGTCGAGCCGCTCCGCGAAGGTGGCGCTTGAGCTGAGCGAGCGCGGCCTCGACGCGCTGCTGGTCGAGACGGCGATCAACCTGCGCTACCTGACGGGCTTCACCGGCACGCACGGCCTGGCGTTGATGGCTGCTGAGCGGTCGGACGGCGCGCCCGCCGAGCATCGCTTCCTCACCGATTTCCGCTACGCGACCCAGTCGAGCGAGCAGGTCCCCGATGCCTTCGCTCGCGAGGTCGTCGCGGGCGAGCTGCTGGACGCGGTCGCGCGATCGCTGCCCGGCCCAGGCGGGCGGCTCGGGTTCGACGAGGCGACTCTCAGCGTCGCCCGGCACCGCAAGCTGCTGGAGCTGCTTCCGGGCGCCTGGGAGCTCGTCCCGGCCCCGGGCGTCGTTGAGCGGCTTCGGGCCGTCAAGGAAGCCGGCGAGATCGCGCGCATCCGCGCGGCCAGCGAGCTGGCCGACGAGGCGCTTCGCGGAGTCCTCGAGACCGGCATCGTCGGACGCACGGAGCGCGACGTGGCGATCGAGCTCGAGTTGCGCATGCGCCGCCTGGGAGCCGAAGCGCCAAGCTTCCCGTCGATAGTCGCGGCGGGGGCGCGTGCGGCGCTGCCGCACGCCGCGCCGCGGGACGAGCAGATCCCGCCGGGTGTCCTGCTGACGATCGACTGGGGCGCGCTCAGCGACGGATATTGCTCGGACTGCACGCGGACGTTCGCGACCGGCGAGGCGATCACGGATCAGGCGCGCGAGGTCTATGAGCTCGTGCTGCGCGCGCAGGAGCGAGGGCTTGGCGCCGTGACGGCCGGCCCCACCGGACGCGAGGTGGACGCCGTCGCGCGGGAGGTGATCGAGGAGGCCGGCCAGGGTAAGCATTTCGGGCACGGCCTCGGTCACGGCGTCGGTATGGAGGTCCATGAGGGACCTCGCCTCTCGCGCACGGCTGGTGAGGAGCCGCTTCTGGCAGGCAACGTCGTGACCGTCGAGCCGGGGGTATATCTGCCCGGCCGGCTCGGCGTCCGCATCGAGGACCTCGTGGCGGTCACAGAGGGCGGCGGCGAGGTGCTCACCAGCCTGCCGAAGTCGTTGACCGTGATCTCCTGAACCGGCAACCAAAAACGAGGCGTAGCTGGCGAAAGGGGAGTATGGTCCCTCGCGTCCGGCGTGGGCCGGACACCGGCCGCGCACGCTGACCGCAGGGAGGGGAACGTCATGCCATCGCTGCTCGATCTCACGAGTCAAGGAGACGTCGGGACGATCTCCGACGAGTCGAAGCTCACGTCGGTGACGCTCATGAACCCCCAGCAGCTGTATGAGCTCTGGGAGCGCCAGAACTGGCAGTCCCAAGCGATCGACTTCACACAGGACAAACTCGACTGGGCGTCGATGGACCCCGAAGTGCGCGGGCGGCTGTCGTGGAACCTCTCGTCGTTCTTCATCGGCGAGGAGCGCGTCACGACGCAGTTCTCGGGCCTCGTGATGGCCTACGAGAGCCAGAGCGAAGAGGCGTTCCTCGCCACACAGCAGGTCGACGAGGCGCGTCACGCGCAGCACTTCAACCGCTTCTACGAGCAGGTGCTCGAGATCGACGGTACGTTCGAGGACCGCTTGCGGCAGGCGCGCGAGGACATAACGCCGGCGTTCGTTGAGATGTTCGACGGCGTGCTCGTCGACTGGGGCCAGCGGCTGATCGATGACCCTCGGGACATCGAGGCGAAGGTCGACTTCGTGACGCTCTACCACCTGATCATCGAGGGCACGCTCGCCCTAACCGGACAGTGGCTGCTGACCGATTACATGGAGCGCAAGGAGATCCTCCCCGGCTGGGTGGAGGGGTTCAAGCTGATCTCACAGGACGAGCACCGCCACGTCGCATACGGGACGTGGTTCCTGCGCGAGAAGGCCGCCGACCCGTCGCTGCGCCGGCGCATCGCCGAGCGCCTGACCGAGCTCATCCCGCTCGCCCAGGCGGTCCTCGTGCCCGCCGGCGCGAACCCGAACGAGTACGCGATCCTCGACTTCACGATGGAGGAAACGAACACGTTCGCCTTCAACGCCCTGAACCGGCGCCTGAAGGTGATCGGAATAGACGCCGCCGCTCTGGCGGCGGCGGCATAGGCGCACGCCGATCGGGCAACGCGCGCCAGGGTGAGCCGCTCGTCCGCCCCGGGCCCTGGCGCCCCGCCGAGCACGCTATCTTGCCCCGGCCGCGCACGCCGGGGCAGTGGCGGCACCGCCGGATACCCTGTCGGGACCGACCACGGAAGCAAGCATGGCGATCTCGACGAACCAATTCAAAAACGGAAATCACATCGAGGTGGACGGAACCGTCTTCAAGATCGTCGAGTTCCAGCACGTCAAGCCCGGCAAGGGCGGGGCATTCGTGCGAACCAAGCTCCGCAGGGCCAGCGACGGGAACGTGATCGACCGCACGTTCCGCGCCGGAGAGAAGTTCCGGCTGGTCCGCACGGAAGCTCGCAGGATGCAGTTCCTATATGCGGACGGCACCAACGCGCACTTCATGGACACGGAGTCATTCGAACAGATCGAAGTGCCGCAGAGCGCTCTCGCGGATGCGCTGCGCTGGACGAGGCCGAGCGGCGAGGTGGAGCTGCTGTTCATCGACGGAAGCCCGACCGACGTGCAGCTGCCGAGCGCGGTGGATCTCGAGATCACCCAGACCGATCCCGGCGTGCGCGGGGACTCGGTCACAGGCGGCGGCACGAAGGCGGCGACGCTCGAGACGGGCGCCGTGATCCAAGTGCCGCTGTTCGTCGAACAGGGTGAGCGCATTCGGGTCGACACGCGCTCGGGCGACTACGTGGGGCGAGCGTAGGGTGCGACGCTCCGATCAGCGGCGGGCAGCGGTCGTCGCCGTGTACCAACACGACCTCACCGGCCGGGAGCTGGCCGAGACGCTGGGGCCGACCGCCTCGCCGTTCGCACGCGCGCTCGCAAACGCCGCGGTCGACCGCGCGGTGGAGCTCGACGCCATCATCGACGTGCACGCGCACGGCTGGTCGGTGCAGCGCATCCAGCCGCTCGAGCGCAGCATCATGCGGGTCGCGCTGATCGAGATGCTGCATCCCGACGCGGTCCCCGCCGAGGAGCCGATACCGGCGGAGGGCGCGATCGAGGAGGCGGTCGAGAGCGCGAAGACCTTCTGCGGCAGCGACGCTCCCGGCTTCGTCAACGGCGTGCTGGCCGCGGTCTTGCGCGAGGTGCGGGAGAATGCCGGCATCTCATGAGCAGCGTCGAGCGTCTCGAGGATCTGATCGCCCGTCTGGAGCGGGCCGCCGAGCAGCTGCGCTCAGGCGAGCTCTCGCCTGACGCCGCGGCGACGATGGTGGAGGACTGCGCGTCGCTGGCGACGCAGGCGGCGGCGGAGCTCGAGCAGCTGACCCGCGCCGAGGTGCCCGCTCCGGCGCCCGGCCAGGACACGTTGCTCTGAGGCCCGCCGAGGTCGTGGATCCCAGCTATCCGGAGAGCCTGCGCCAAGAGGTCGAGCGCTACCTCGCGTCGATGCGCTTCTCCGAGGAGCCTCTCACCGAGGGGCTCGAGGAGGCGATGCGCTATTCGCTGCTCGCCGGCGGCAAGCGCATCCGCCCGGTGCTGTCGTTGGCCACGGCGCGAGCGATCGGCATGGAGCAGCGCGAGGTCCTGCCACTCGCAGGGGCGATCGAGCTGATCCACACATACTCGCTGATTCACGACGACCTGCCCGCGATGGACGACGACGACCTGCGCCGCGGCCAGCCCACGTGCCACGTCAAGTTCGGCGAGGGGGTCGCGATCCTCGCCGGCGATGGCCTCTACGCGGAGGCGTTCCGCCACCTGCTGACCTACCAGCGCGCGGCGCCGGACCGCCTGCTCGCGGCAGCCGCCGAGCTGGCCGCGGCGACGGGGGTCGAGGGGATGGTGGGCGGACAGTACGCGGACGTGAACACCGCGGCACTGGAGGGTCCGGTGGCTCTGCGACGCTTGCACGAGCTCAAGACGGGCCGTCTGATCGGCGCGTCCGTGCTCTGCGTACTAGTGTTGGGCGGGATTGACCGTGGACGTGAGACAATGCCTTTCCGTCGTTTCGCCGCCGAGCTGGGCGTCCTGTTCCAGATCGTCGACGACATACTCGACGTCACAGGCACCGACGATGCACTTGGAAAGCCTCGAGGTAGCGATGAGCGTCACGGCAAGCGCACATACGTGAGCGAGTTCGGAATCGACCGAGCTAGGGAGCTGGCCGCCGAGTCCCGCCGGACGGCGCTTGCCGCGCTCGCGGAAGCAGCGCTTCAGGGCCGCGCGACCGGCGAGCTCGAGGGCATCACTGACTTCATCTACACCCGCACCTCATGAGCCTGCTCGAGCACATAAACGGTCCCGAGGACCTCCACGGCCTCTCCGAGCAGGAGCTCGCTGAGCTCGCTCAGGAGGTGCGCGAGCACATCATCGACACGGTCGGCGAGATCGGCGGGCACTTCGGCGCCAATCTCGGGACCTGCGAGCTCGCCGTCGCCCTGCACTCAGTGCTCGACTCACCGCGGGACAAGATCCTCTGGGACGTGGGCCACCAGGCCTACCCCCACAAGATCCTCACGGGACGGCGCGAGCAGCTGAGCACGATTCGCCAGTACGGCGGCCTCGCGCCCTTCTGCTCGATCGCGGAGTCGCCACACGACATCATGGGCGCCGGGCACGCGTCTACCTCGATCGGCTATGCGGTCGGAATCAAGGAGGGCATGCGCCACGCCGGCGAGGAGAGTGAAGCGAAGGTCGTCGCCGTGATCGGCGACGGTGCCATGACCGGGGGAGTCGCGTTCGAGGCGATCAGCCAGGCCGGCGGGCTCGGCACGCCGATCGTCGTCGTGCTGAACGACAACGGCATGTCGATCGCTCCCAACGTCGGAGCGCTGTCGCGGTACTTCAACCGCGTGAGGCTCAACCCCAAGCTGTGGCACGCCCGAGCGGGGGTCGAGGGGGGCCTCACCCGCCTTCCGGGCGGCATCGGCGCAGCGTTCGAGCGGCTGGGGCCGCACCTGAAGGAGTCGATCAAGGCATTCTGGGCGCCGGGCCTGTGGTGGGAGGAGCTCGACTGGGCCTACATGGGCGTCGTCGACGGCCACGACGTCCGCGCCCTGCGTGAGGCGCTGCGAGAGGCGCTCGCCGCCGAACGCCCCGTCGTCGTGCACATCGCGACGGTCAAGGGCAAGGGCTTCGCCCCGGCCGAGGACGGCGGTCTGGAGGGCATGGAGGAGTGGCACGCGGCAAAGCCGAACTCGATCGCGAACGGGTCGCCGACGCCCCCCTCGAGCAGCGCTGGTTCCTTCGCCAAGCGCGCGAAGGCGAAGCCCCCCCAGTACACCCAGGTCTTCGGCGAATCGCTCGTGCGCGAATGCGAACGCGATCAGCGCGTGATCGGCATCACCGCCGCGATGAACTCCGGCACCGGTCTGAGCCTGCTTCAGAAGGCGATGCCCGATCGCTACTTCGACGTCGGCATCGCCGAGCAGCAGGCGATTCTGTTCGCAGCCGGGCTCTCGCTGCAGGGGTTGAAGCCCGTCGCGGCGATCTACTCGACGTTCCTGCAGCGCGCCTACGACCAGCTCGTTCACGACGTCTGCCTGCAGAAGCTCAACGTCGTCCTCGCGATGGACCGCGCCGGACTCGTCGGCGATGACGGTCCCACCCATCACGGGATCTTCGACATCGCGTATCTGCGCTGCCTGCCGAACATCGTGCTGATGGCGCCGCGCGACGAGGCGATGCTCGTGCACATGCTGCACACCGCGCTGCTCTACGACGAGGGGCCGATCGCGCTTCGTTATCCGCGCGGCGAAGGCACCGGCGTAGCCCTGCCGGCGGCCCCGGAGGCGATCCCGATTGGCACGGGAGAGATCCTCTGTGAGGGCCAGCAGGAGGGTGCGCCCGCCCGCGCTGGCCGGCGCGTGGCGCTGATCGGCTACGGAACGGGCGTCGGCAAGGCGCTCGAAGCGGCCGAGGAGCTCCGCGGCAGCGAGATCGCGGTCACCGTCGCCGACGCGCGCTTCGCCAAGCCGATCGACGCCGGACTTATGGCCCAGCTCGCCGCCGAGCACGACCTGCTCGTCACGATCGAGGAGGGCGTGCTGGCCGGTGGCTTCGGCTCCGCCGTATGGGAGACCTTGAACGAGACGGGCACGACGGCCCGGATCCTGCGTGTCGGCCTGCCCGACCGCTACGTCACCCACGGCAAGCCCGCGCTGCTGCACGAGGAGGTTGGCTTCACCGGCGAGCGCATCGCCGAGCGCATCGCCGCGGCGATCTCCGATCGGGCCAATCCGGCCCGCGGCGCCGGGTCGGCGATCATCGGCGCCTGAGTTCCTACGGCTTAAAGGAAACGACCCGCCGGGGAAGCGGGCCGTCTCAGGGGAGGAGGGATTCGGAGAGATGGTGCTGCACCTCTCGATCGTTAATGATCATGCCCGCGAGCGCACGATCTCTCTGTGACATCGATCACAGACGGTTCGGCGATCGATCACAGACGGTCCGGCGGGCGGGCGGCGTGGCAACCCGTCGCGCCGATGTGCAACCGTTCGCCGCGATGGGAAAGCGCCGTCTCGACACGTTGCTGGCCGAGCGCGGCCTGTTTCCCTCTCGCAGCCGTGCCGCCGCGTCGGTGATGGCGGGAAAGGTACGGCTGGGGCCGGGCGGGCGCCGGGCCGCCAAGCCGGGCGAGCTCGTCGATGCAGAGGAGGTCCTTACGGTCGACAGCGGCCGTGAGTACGCCTCCCGCGGCGGGATCAAGCTCGCCAACGCCCTGAACTCGACCGGACTCGAGGTCGAGGGTCGGCGCGCGCTCGACGCCGGCGCCTCGACGGGCGGGTTCACCGACTGCCTCCTGCAGCGGGGCGCCCGCGAAGTAGTCGCGGTGGACGTCGGCTACGGGATCCTCGACTACCGGCTGCGCACCGACCCGCGCGTGTCGGTCCTCGAGCGCACGAACGTGCGCGCGCTGACGGCGGCGATGCTGTCCCCCGGGCGTGGGGCACGGCAGGCCCTTCCGGATCTCGCGACGGTGGACGTCTCGTTCATCTCGTTGGCAAAGGTGCTGGGCCCCGTTCTCAGCTGCCTGGCCGGCTCCTATGACGTGCTTGCGCTGGTGAAGCCGCAGTTCGAGGTCGGC
The DNA here is from genome assembly GCA_035940255.1 of Solirubrobacteraceae bacterium. Lineage (GTDB taxonomy): Bacteria > Actinomycetota > Thermoleophilia > Solirubrobacterales > Solirubrobacteraceae > Palsa-744. Next base: position 26,784 of record DASZFA010000030.1, on the reverse strand, counting down.
CGTGGGCGGGTGGGCAAGGGGGGAGTGGTCCGCGACGCGGCCGAGCGCAGGGCGGCGCTGGTGTCGGTCGGTGAGTTCGCTCTCGGGCTCGGCGCGGCCGTGCGCGGATATCACTCCTCGGGCCTGCCCGGGCCGAAGGGCAACCGCGAGACGTTCATCTGGCTGGCCGATCCTGCGTCTGCGGCCGCCGCCGGTCTACCCGGCGCTGGCGGTCTGCGCGGGCTCGAGACGATGGCGCGGGAGGTCGAGCCGTGAGGGAGATCACCGTCTTCAGCCACCGCTACGTGGACCAGACCCGGCCGACGCTCGAGCGGCTCACGAGCGAGGCGGCAGGGGCGGGGGTGACGCTGCGCCTGGATGAGGAGGAGACCCGCAAGCATGGGCCCACCCCACAGCCCGGCATTGAGCTCAACGCACCCGTGAAGGACGACGTCGACCTGTGCGTGGTGCTCGGGGGCGACGGCACGATCCTGCGCGCGCTGCAGCGCTACGCCGGCACGGGCGTGCCCGTGTTCGCGATCAACTTCGGCGAGATCGGCTTTCTTGCGACGGTCGAGCGCCAGGACTTCGAGGACGGCATCCGCCGTGCCCTCGACGGCGACTTCGAGCTCTTGCAGCTGCCGGGCATCGTGCTCGACATGCCCGCCGGCCGTCAGACCGCGATCAACGACGTCGCGATCCACCGCAAGGTTGGCGAGCGGGTTGCGGAGATCGCGTATGCGCTGGAGGACGAGGTTCTGGGAGCGGTGCGGTGCGACGGGCTGGTGGTCGCCACACCGGCGGGCTCGACCGGCTACAACCTCGCCAACGGCGGTCCGGTGATGGCGTGGGGGGTGGAGGGGTTCATCGTCTCGTTTATCGCTCCGCACTCGCTGACGGCACGGGCGCTCGTCGCCGCTCCCGGAGACAGGCTGACGATCCTGAACCGCTCCCGCGGACCGCTCGACGTGGCTGTGGACGGTCGCCCGGCGGGCGAGATCCCCCCCGGGCACACGGTCAGCGCGCGGTTCGCGCCTCACCTGGGGACGATCGCCCAGCTTCCGAACTCGTCCTTCTACCGCAGGCTGCGGGAGAAGTTCGGGCGCCTGGCCAACTGATCAGGCGACTCTTTGGGGCGCGTGGCGGCCCACGTCGCTGCGGCCGGCCGGGCCTTCGCGATGCATCGAGCTGATGAAGTCCTCGAGCTGGGCGCGCGAGAAGCGCCGCTGTCCGCCGGGCGTCCGGTAGCAGCTTATGTGCCCGGCATCCGTCCAGCGGCGGATGGTCGCGAGCGAGATGCCGAGATAGACGGCCGCCTGCGAGCTCGTGAAGACGAGCTGCTGCTGGTCGTTGGCGCGGGGGGGCGTGAAGGGAGCAGACATCCTTGGCCTATCGGTCGTGGTCCTTGCTCTCACATGCTTCGGCCGCGTGCTCGGAGAACTTGAGCGCCGCCGAGGTTTGTAGACGTTTGACGAGGAGCGGGTCCCGTCGCAGCCCACGAGCATGTTTGTGGAAGTGGTGGAGCATGAGCGCCCCTGTCCAGAGAAGGGGGCCGTCTGCAGGCAGGACGCCTGCTCCGGGCCTGCAAGCGATCCTGCAACAAACCTACTCATTGCTGGACATTCCGTCTGTTCGTACGCTAACCTCCGCATCAGTACTCAAAGGCAAAAGGCCGCGGATCCCCTGTGGATGGAGAAAACCTCAGGAACCGCTTCGAAAATCGCTGCACGAAGGAGTTCCTATGGCCGAATCGCACAATCGATAGTTCCTGTGTTTGATGGGTCGCAGATGACCCAGCGTTTGGGGGCGCCTACGGGTGCCCCCAACTCTTCTCTTGACTTAGCCTCGCGCGGCGCGCCGGCTGTCGTGCTTAAACGCCGGATGCGGACTTCGCGCTCGCGCTGATCAGCCGGCCGGAGGTTGCGCCATGTGGCGCACACGCCGCTCGAATGCGAGCTCGGTCTCGAAGTCTGCGTCCTCGCCCGCGATCGCCTCACCGTCTCGCTCGAGGAGCGTGATGAAGTGCTCCACGAGGTCGGCGTCGATCTGCCGTCCGGCGATCTTACGCAGCTCGGCTATCGCATCCTCCTGTGTCATCGGCGCGCGGTAGCTCTCGCGAGCTGTCATCCGGTCGTATGTCGAGCAGATCGCGACGATCCTCGACGCGAGCGGAATCTCGTTGCCGATCAGCCCCGCCGGGTAGCCGCCACCGTCGATGCGCTCGTGGTGGTAGAGGATCGCGTCGGCAACCGGACCGTAGCCGTCAAGCTTCCCGACCAGCGTCGCCCCGTCCTGAGGGTGGCGTCTGATCACTTCCCAGTCTGCGTCAGTGAGCTGCTCGGGGTGCAGCACGCGATCCGACCACGTGAACTTTCCGATGTCGTGCAGCAGCCCCGCGGTGTGGATGATCTCCTGTTCGCTCTCGTCACAGCCTGCCTCGGTCGCCAGCGACTTCGCGTAGCGCGCGACGGCCGTTGCGTGGCGCGCGGTCGTCCGGTCGCGAAGCGAAAGCGCATTCATGAGTGTCGCGAGCACGCCGAACTGAAGCGATGCGAGCTGGATCGACCGCGCTTCAAGCTGGTCGGCGCGATCCTCAGAGCGAAGCAGTGCGACGGTGAGGTGGCGGAGGATCAACAGGACGGCAAGGCCGCCGAAAAGCATTGGCAGGCCGACGCTGGCGTATGCCACGGCGAGGATCGTCGCCAGCATGCCAGCAGCCAGCTGTCCGGGGAGCAACGGAAGGAACAGCTCCCTGATCAGTCGCCGGAGCGGCCGGCCTTCCTCGATGCGAACGTCCAGAGCGAAGAGCACGAAGTTGAGCCCGATCAGGGACACAATCAGGGCGCCGAGCACGGCGAGTCCGAAGATCACGCTCTGCGTGAGGTGGTGGTTGGCCATATGCGCCGTTTCCCCGACAAGCGCTCTCACGATCAGTCCGCCCACGAACGGGGCCACCGCGAATGTCGCCAGGTTGTTGAGCCACAGGGGCGGCGCCAGGCGCCTTTTAGCCGACGTCAGGATCATCGCCGCGACCCCACACGTCACCGCCGGCACTGGCCCGAGCAGGCTCATGGCCAGGGCGATCGTCACCATCGAGGCACTGAGCTGGCCCGCGCTGGTCTCGATACTGAGCCACTGCCCGAGGAGCGTCAGCACGAGCAACAGTGCGACGAGCGCGAGTGGCTGCCATTCGACGCCGCGCGAGATCCAGATACTGGACGCGACCGTGCCGGCCAGCAGCAGGATCTCAACCACCCAGAACAAGCGCCGTATAGAAGCGGGTGCGGGCATCAGCCTGTTGTACTTAACGGCCGACGAGGCGTGGTCCTTGAGGGGCAGACCCGATGACCACCCTTTCCGTACTGATGCCCTCGGAGCGCCCGCCGGAGCCGGCGGCTCGGGTTAATCCTGCAGCGACTCGTGAGCCAGCGATTCGCCGAGCACAATCGACGCGTCCGCCGGCGGCCCACCCGCCTCGCCATCTGCTTCGCCGGCGACCGCCGACAGCGACTGCTGCGTTCGCCGCACGAGTGCCGCAGTCGTCGCGATTGCGCCGGCACCCACGGCGAGGAACGCGACCCGCGGCGAGCTGACCGCCACGAGGGTGCCCCCGAGCAGCAGGCCGACCGCAAGGCATAGGGCGGCGAGTGATTCAACTCCGCCCATCATTCGGCCTTGGAGCCGCTGCGGTGTGAGCCGCTGCACGATGCTGATCAGCGAAGGCCACTGCAGCCCGTTGCCGATCCCGCCCACGACAGCCGCCAGACACGCGAGCGCAAGTGACGGCACGATCGCGAAGCCCACGTACCCGGCGCCGATCGCCAGCGTCCCCGCGCCGAGCATGGCTGCGAGCGGCCGGCTGACGAGGCGAGCAAATACGAGGCTGCCCAGGACTGCGCCGAGCCCCCACGCGGTCAGCAGAAGACCGTAGCCGCGGTCACCCGCGTGCAGCGTCGCCTTCGCGTAGGCGACCTCGATCGGCCCGCCAGCTTCGAAGAACAGGAGGGCGACGGCCTCCATCGCCAGCAGCCCGCGTAGAGACGGTACCTCGTTGACGTGGCGCCAGGCCGCGCTGAGGCGCGCCCGAATGGACTCTCCGCCGGCCTCCTCGACGTGTGGATGCAGGTCGAGGAGCATCGCGCCGCAGATCACGAACGAGCCGACGTCGATGAACAGCGCCGCGGGAGCGCCGGCGCCTGCGACGACTACACCTCCGATCGCAGGCCCGATGACGAAGCTCAACGAGAACGCGACGTTCAGGGCCGCGTTCGCCTTCCGTTCGGCCTCGTTCGCCTCCTCCTCTAGGCTCTCGCGTGAGCGGCCGACGTTCGCAGGGAGCTCCTCCACCCAGTCGCGTCCCGCACGCGCGACCTCCGCGCGCAGCAGCGAGTTGGCGGTCAGCGACGCGGTCCCGTCGAGGGCGGCGATCAGCAGTATCGCGGGCAGCCAGAAATGCCACAGCAACACTGCGAGTGAAGCGGTCGCGACTGCCTCGAACCAGTACAGGCCGCTGAGCTCGCGTCGACGTGACGACGCCTCGACCCTGGCCACGACCGCCGGCACGACGAACGCCGGCACCGCCTGCCAGGCCAGGAGCAGGCCGGCGACGGCGAAGGCGCTATGCGTGTGGTCGAAAACCGCCACCATCAACGCGACGAGGCCGAACCAGGTCCCGAGGCGGTTGACGGAGTACGCGGCGATGATCCTCCGCAGGCGCGCAGACTCGAGGGGCGAGCTCACGCCGCTACGCTAACGCGTGTCCGCTGCGGGGTCGAGCCGCGCACGCGCTATCGCAGGCGGGGCTGGCGCGGGGGCTCTTGGGCCGCAAAATGGCCGCGAATGCGGCGGCTGCCGCTCAGAGGTCGTCGAGGCCGGCGGGATCCATGTTGATGATCGGCAGCGTCGGGTGACGCTGGCCGAGAACGCGCATCAGCGACTGGGCGGACGCGTCCTCGAGCCCGCCGCTGAGGACCACGATGCGGCTCGTCGGCGCCCGCTCGAGCACTTCGGCGAGCGTGCGCGCCTCCTCGAAGCTGGTGCCCTCGGGCATCGTCTCGATCAGATCACCGAGCAGCGCGCGGCGGCGTGCGGAGTCCGCTCCCGCGACGAGCAGCGGGTGGGAGTTGCGCACGAGGTGGAGCGCCGGCCGCTCACCGCTCGCGCGAGGGGCGTCCTCCTGGTGGACGGTACCGCGCCGCCCGGAGTCGCTGCGCAGCACCGTCAGAGACGGCGCGCGCGACTCGGTACCCCGGGTGATACCTGGCATCGGCAACATGATGGGTCCTCGCGTCGCTCTTGTCTGTAGAGCCGATCGTGCCGATCGTGTCGTCCTTAAGGTGCAACGCAGTGTCGTCCGGAAGGGACATTGCGGTCGGTCCTCTGCAGCCGCTACGGTGTTCGCCGAGATGGAGGCAACGGGAACTCCGGGAGTGAACCGGCCGATCGACGTGATCATCGCCGACGACCATGCGGTCGTGCGCGACGGCATCCGCACGGTCCTCGAGCGCGAGGCCGGCGAGTTCCGGATCGTCGGCGAAGCCGCCGACATCCCTTCCGTGATCCGCGAAGTCCGCGAGCACAAGCCCGACCTGCTCACGCTCGACCTCACAATGCCCGGGGGCTCGAGCCTCGCAGCGCTGCCCTCCTGCTTCATCGCCCACCCGAGCCTTGCGGTCGCGATCCTCACGATGCGGGAGGACCCCGAGTACGCGCGCCAGGCCCTCCGGGCCGGAGCCCGCAGCTACGTGCTCAAGGAGGCCGAGCCCGCGGAGCTGCTGCAGGCGTTCCGCCTTGCGGTGGCAGGTGGCAACTACCTGCACCCGCGGCTCGGTGCGCTGATGGCCACCGGCGAGGAGGGCGCCACCGACGGCGTGCTGCTATCCGAGCGCGAGCGCGAGGTGGTGAAGCTGATCGCCAACGGCTTTACCAACCCCGAGATCGCCGAGCAGCTGCACGTCGCCGAGCGCACCGTCAAGACCTACCGGGCACGCGCGATCGAGAAGCTCGGCTTCTCCTCCCGCGCGGAGATCACGGCATACGTGAGGCGGATCGGCCTCAGCGAGTAGGGCTCCCGCAGGGTTACGCCTGTTGGGCGCTTGAGCTCGGCCGGCCCGCGAGCGGGACGATCAGACGAACGGTCGTGCCGCGCTCGGGCGCCGCGACCATTTCGAGCTCGCCGCCGACGAGCTCGGCCCGCTCGCGCATGCCGGACATCCCGAAGCCTCCCTCGAGCCCGTCGCCGCGAGGTCCGAGCTGGCTCTCCGCCGGCGGGCCCTTGCCGTCGTCGGTCACCGACACGCGCACCACGCCCTCGCGCTCGGAGATGCTCACGACGGCGCTCCTCGCTTCAGCATGGCGGCTGACGTTCGTGAGCGCCTCCTGCACCACGCGGTAGATCGTGCTCTCGAGCTCGGGGTCGAGCCTTCTTGCCTCCTCGAGGTCGCCGTTCGCCTCCGTCGGCTGCTGCGGGCCGAGGTCGAGCTCGGTCTTCACCTCCAGCCCGTCGATTGCCTGCGCACGCCGGGCCAGCGCTTGCAGAGCCGCTGCCAGCCCGAGGTCGTCTAGGGCCGCGGGCCGTAGCTCGGTGATCAGGTGGCGTAACTGGTCGATCTCCGTGCCGAGGCCCTCGAGGACCGTGTCCACGGCCTGGCGCAGGCCCTCGCCGTCGTTGATGTCGCGTGCGTTGGCGAGGCGCAGGCGCAGCGCGCCGATGCCCTGGATGCTCTCGTCGTGGATCTCCCGCGCCCAGCGCGTGCGCTCGCGCTCGCGCGCCTCCATCCCGTAGCGCAGCCGTTCGATCTCGACCGAGCGCTCAGCCGCCAGCCGCTGAGCGACGCTCGCCGCGAACGCGCTCAGCGCCTGCCGGTCGGGGCCGCTGAAGCGCCCGTCTCTGCGCAGCGCGATCGCAAGGCCGCCGCCCTGGCCGTCCATGCTGAAGGGCTCGACGAGCGCGGCACGCGCCTCGAGCCCGAGTTCGTGAAGCCACGCCGCCTCCTGGCCGCGGGGCCGGTCGAGGGCCACCGAAGCTCCCGCGCGGTAGAGCGTCCCGAGCGCGCTTCCCTCCACGGGCGTGATCCGCAGGCGCGGCGTTCCCCCGCCGGCGCTCGCCGCGACGCGCAGCTCGCCGCGCTCCTCGATCACCATCAGCAGCGAGTCCGCATCGAGCAGCGCGAGGCCACGATCGGCCATCAGTCGCAGCAGCCACAGCTCCGAACCCGCTAGCACAGCCCCCGATTATGAAGGTCCGGGCCGTCTGAGAGTGGGTGGTCGCCCAGCCGCCGCCTGAGCGGCGGCGGTCGAGGCCTCCTCGCCGTTTCGCACTCGCAGCGCGGCACGCGTCTGCGCGAGCAGGTCGTCGCCGTTGAGGCGCCCGTGCCAGGCCGCGAGCCCGACCGAGAAGCCCAGCGGGCGGCGGGTCCCTTCCGCTTCCACCTTGATCGTGCGCAGCCGGTCCAGCACGCGCCTGCCGACCGCCTCCGCGCGCGGCCCGTCGGCGCCCGGCAGGGCGATCAGGAGCTCGCTCTCGCTGAGCCTGCCGATCCGGTCGAAGCTGCGAAGTTCCGAGCGCAGCGCTCCACCCACGTAGGCGAGCGTCTGCGCCGGCAGCTCGCTGTGCTGCTCGCCTCCCAGCTCCGGGAGCTTGTCGATCCTGACGAGCAGGCAGCTCAGCTGCGTCTCCTGGCGCCTGGCGCGGTCGATCTCCTCGTCGAGCCGCTCCTGCAGCGCCGACAGTGACAGGCACGCCACCTTCCCCGCTGGATGCGGCCGCGCCCCCTCGTTATGTTCGCTGGCACCCATGCCCTATGGCGGACGAGTGTACGCCGAGGTCCCGTGTCCGTCCGTGGACCGCATCACAGAGTATGCCCCCTCGCCGGCACGATGACCAGTTTTTTCTCGAGCGATCCATACCGGGCCCCGGAGGGGCCCTCATCCAAAGACGCTCCCGCCCGTCTTATCCGTCGGCATGCGCTGCTAGAGATGCTTGGATGCTTGAAGAGCTTCGCGTCGAGAACCTGCTGCTGATCGAGAGCGCGCAGCTGCGGCTCGCGCCCGGATTGAACGTGCTCACGGGAGAGACGGGAGCCGGGAAGACCGTTCTCGCCCATGCACTCGACCTGCTGCTCGGCGGCCGCGCGCGGCCCGGCATCGTGCGCCCGGGCGCGAGCGAGGCATACGTCGAGGGCATCTTCGAGCTCACGCCCGCGCTTCGCCGGGAGCTCGGCGAGCGCCTGCCCGCGGACGCGGGAGAGGTGATACTTGCCCGTCGCGTGGGTGCCGACGGTCGCACGCGCGCCTACCTGAACGGGCGCTCGGCCACCGTCACGGACCTGCGGGACGTCGGCGCGCGGCTGCTCGCCTTCTACGGCCAGCACGAGCACCGCAAGCTGACGCTGTCGGCCGCCCAGCTCGAGATCCTCGACGGCACCTGCGGCCCAGAGCAGGGCATGCGCCTGAGCGCTTGCGCGTCCGCTCACGCCGAGACGGTGCGACTCGCCGCTGAGCTCGATCGCCTTCGCGAGCTCTCAGACGCGCGCGAGCGGGAGCTCGAGCTGCTCGAGCACGAGCTGGCGGAGATCGACGCCGCGGCTCCTCAGGAGCGCGAGCACGAGGAGCTCCTCGCGGTGCGCGAGCGCCTGCGCCGTCTCGACGCGCTCTGTTCCGCCGCGGGCGCGGGCGCCGATGCGCTCGCGCCCGACTCCCACGAGGGGACCGGAGTGGCGCAGGCGCTGGCCGGCAGCGTCATGCGGCTCGAGGCCGTGGCGGGCCTCGACCCACAACTGGACTCGCTCGCCGACCGCCTGCGCGCGCTCGCGATCGAGTCGCAGGAGATCGCCGGCGAGCTGCGCGACTACAGCGGCCGCTCGCAGGCCGACGAGCTCGACCGCTGGGACGCCGGCACGGACACGGATGCGGGCGGCTCGGCCGCAGGAACATCGCTCGATCTGCTCGAAGAGCGCCTCGCGGCGATCGAGCGCCTCCAGCGCAAGCACGGGGGAAGCATCCAGTCGGTGCTCGACTATGGCGCAGCCGCGCGTCAGCGCCGCGACGAGCTCGCCGGCGCCGAGGTCGCGCTCGCCCGCACACGCGAGTTCTCCGACGAGGCCGGCGCGGCCCTCGACGAGCAGGCCGGACTCCTGCGCCGTGCCCGCAGGGCCGCTGCTCCCCGCCTTGCGCTTGCCGTGCACGAGCAGCTCTCCTCGCTGGCGATGGCGGACGCCAGCTTCGAGGTCGTCCTCGCCGAGCGCCAGCCGGGTCCCTCGGGGGCCGACTCGGTCGAGTTCGTGATCGCCCCCAACCCGGGTGTCCCTGCCGGCCCGCTGCGCGAGATCGCCTCGGGCGGCGAGCTCTCGCGCGTGATGCTCGCTCTGATCACCGCCTGCGAGCGCGTCTCGGGACAGGGACGCGTACAGGAGCGCGGCGAGGAGCGCGACGCCTCGCAGGCCACGCTCGTCTTCGACGAGGTCGACGCGGGGATCGGCGGCCACGCCGCGCGGGCCGTTGGCGCACGGCTGCGCGAGCTGGGAGTGCGTCGGCAGGTGCTCTGCATCACGCACCTTCCTCAGATCGCCAGCCTCGGCGAGCGGCATTTCTCGATCGTCAAGGACACCTCCGCGGACCCCACCCGCGCGAGCGTGCTCGAGCTGGCTGAGGGCGAGGTCGTCTCCGAGCTCGTGCGCATGCTCGGCGCCGACAGCGATGACAGCGTCGCCCGGCGGCACGCTCGCGAGCTGCGCCGCGCCGCCTGAGCGCCTCCAGACGCCGCGTCTTGCCGTCGCGGGCGTTACTCTCGGCTAACAGATGGCCGCCACACGTCCGAGTCCCCGGGGCGACGCGTCACCGCCGGGCCAGCTGGTGCCCCTGCGCGGAGCCCGGCCCGCGATCACCGTCGAGGGCCCCGTGCGCCCCGGTCGCAAGACCAAGCTGCTCGTCAAACACCTCAGGCGCGGCGACATCGCGCTCGTCGACCACCTCGACATCGACAGAGTCTCGGCCGAGGAGCTGATCGCCGCGGGCGCCGCGGCCGTGCTCAACTGCAGCAGCTCCTCGAGCGGCACCTATCCGAACCTGGGGCCGCAGCTCCTCGTCGAAGCCGGCATCCTGCTCGTCGACCTGCCCGACGACTCGCTCTTCGAGGCGCTCTCGGACGGGGATCGTCTCGTCGTCGTGGACGCGGCGCCGGCGAGCGCCGAGGTGCTGCGCGGCGGGGCGGTCCTTGCCCGCGGCGAGGTGCTCGACCTCGAGCGCGTCCGCGCCGATACGGAGGCGCGGCGCCGCGAGATCGGCGAGGCCCTCGAGCGCTTCGCCCACAACACGATCGAGCACATGCGTGAGGAGCGCGAGTTGCTGGCGGGCAGGATCGAGCTGCCTCGCTTCGCCACCGACTTCCGCGACCGCTCGACGCTCGTCGTCGTCCGCGGCGTCGGACACCAGCGCGACCTGCGTGCACTGCGACCATTCATCCGCGACATGCGTCCCGTCCTGATCGCCGTGGACGGCGGCGCCGAGGCGCTGCTCGAAGCGGGCCTCACGCCGCACATGATCGTCGGCGACATGGACTCCGCCGGCGAGGAAGCGCTGAGCTGCGGCGCCGAGCTCGTCGTGCACTCCTATCCCGACGGTCGCGCGCCGGGCCGCCACCGCCTGGAGAAGCTGGGACTCCCCTTCAAGCTCGTGCCCGCTCCCGGCACGAGCCAGGACGTGGCGATGCTGATCGCCGCCGAGAAGGGCGCCCGCCTGATCGTCTCCGTCGGCTCGCAGTTCAACCTGGTCGAGTTCCTCGACCGCAACCGCAGGGGCATGTCCTCGACCTTCCTCACCCGCCTGCGGATCGGCGAGATCCTCGTCGACGCCAAGGGCGTGAACCGCCTCTATCGCCCGCGGCCCGGTCTCACTCCCCTGCTCGTCGTGCTCGTCGCCGGGCTGGTCGCGCTGGTCGCCGTCGTATGGATGACCCCCGCCCTGCGCGACGTGGTGGAACTGCTGTGGTTGAAGGTGCAGCTGCTGTTCGGCTAGGGCGGCTGGGCCGGGTCCTCGAAGCAACCGATGATCGATTATCGCTACCACGCACTGTCTCTGGCGGCTGTCCTGCTGGCGCTCGCGCTCGGCGTGCTGATCGGCGTCGCGATCGGCGACTCCAACCTCGTCTCCTCCGCCAAGAGCGGCATCGTCCACGACCTCAACTCCGAAGTGAGCGAAGCACGCAAGCAGGCCGGGGGGCTGCGCCAGCAGCTCTCCCAGGACGAAGCCTTCGCCGGCGGCCTCTATCCGCTCGCCGTCCACGAATTGCTCGGCGGCCGCCGCATCGGCCTGGTGTTCCTCGGCGGATCCTCCGACGCGGCTAACGCGCTCGTCCGCGCATCGGTCACGCAGGCCGGCGGCGATCTCGCGACGGTCGTCGCCGTGCGCGAGCCGCTCGACCTGGCCGGGATCGCCCGCGAGGCCGCCGGCACCCGCTTCGCGGCGCTCGGGGAATCGCCTGAACTCGTCGCGAGCTTCGGCGAAATCGCGGGCCGCCAGCTCGTGAGCGGGGGACGCCTGGCCAGCCGCGAGCTGCTCAGCCGCGTGCGGGGCAGCCTGCTGAGCGCCTTCGACGGGCAGCTGAGCAAGCTCGACGGGGTGGTCGTGATGCGCGCGGACCCGTCCGGCATGACCCCGGCCCAGACCGAAGCGGGAGCCGCCTTCGAGTCGGGGCTGCTGAACGGCGTCGCCGCGGCGGGCGCGACGCCGGTCGGCGTCGAGCTCAGGGACACCGAACCGTCCCAGATCCCCTGGTACAAGGGCAGGAACATGGCGAGCGTCGACGACCTCGACGCTCTCGCCGGGCAGGCCGCGCTCGTCTACGCGCTCGCCGGCCACCACGGCTCGTTCGGCGCGAAGTCGACCGCCGACTCGCTCCTGCCGAGCCCCGGGGCGCCCGCGACGCACCCCTGAGCGCGTCCGCTTTCAGCGGTAGCTTTCGCTCATGCACGCCCTCCCGTTCCTGATCGCGCTTGCGATCGCCGCGTTGATGGCGCCGGCGGTGCTGCGGGCGCTCGAGGCGGCGGGGCAGATGAAGCACAACTACCGCGATCGGCTGCTTCCCTGCCCGTTCGGCGTGCTCCCGCTCGCCGCCGCGCTGGCGGCCCTGATCCCGTTGACGCTGCTTGGAAAGCTCGCCTCCACGGACGTCTTTCACCCGGAGGCGCTGCCGATCGCGCTGTACGCGCTCGGTGTGATCGCGCTCGGCCTCGTCGACGACACGCTCGCCGAAATCCGCCCGGGCGACGCGGCTCGCCCGGCACATCGCGGCTGGCGCGGCCACGGCGCGGCGGCGCTGCGGGGCGAGCTCTCCACCGGGGCGCTGAAGGCGGTCGGCTCGCTTGGCCTGGCGCTGTTTGCGATGAGCTACCTCTCGCTCTCGGACGGGCGCTGGCTGCTGGCCGCCGGCGTGCTCGTGCTGGCCACGAACCTGTTCAACCTCCTCGACCTGCGCCCGGGGCGTTCCACCAAGGCCTTCGTGCTGCTCGGCGCCGGCCTGACGATCGGCTCGATGGACCTCAGGCCGCTGTGGGCCCTCGGCCTGTTCGCGGCACCGGCTCTCGTCGCCGGCGCCTTCGACCTGCGCGAACGGGCGATGCTCGGCGACACGGGCGCGAACCTGCTCGGCGCACTGGCGGGTCTGTGGCTGGTACTGACCCTCTCCGGCACCGGGCAGCTGATCGCCCTCGGGTTGCTCGCCGCGGTCACCGTTCTCGGCGAGCTGCGTTCGATCTCGGCGCTGATCGAACGGACTCCGGTGCTGAGGGAACTAGACTCTTGGGGCAGGCCCTCATGACCTCGCACTACTCCGATCGCCACGCCCAGGCGCCAAGCAAGACCCGGTTCATCTTCGTGACCGGCGGGGTCGTCTCCTCACTCGGAAAGGGCATTGCCGCCTCATCGATCGGCCGCCTGCTCGTCTCCCGCGGCCTTTCGGTGGGCCTGCAGAAGTTCGACCCCTACATCAACGTCGACCCCGGCACGATGTCGCCCTACCAGCACGGCGAGGTGTTCGTGACCGAGGACGGCGCCGAGACCGACCTCGACCTCGGCCACTACGAGCGCTTCACCGATGCCAACACGAGCCGCGCCTCGAACGTGACCGCCGGCGGCATCTACGACACGGTCATCCGCCGCGAGCGCCGGGGGGACTATCTCGGCGGGACCGTACAGGTCGTGCCTCACATCACCGACGAGATCAAGCAGCGGATCGCGCTGATCGCCGAGTCCAGCGACGTTGACTTCGTGATCACCGAGATCGGCGGCACCGTCGGCGACATCGAGTCGCTGCCCTTCCTGGAGGCGATCCGCCAGTTTCCCGTCGACGTGGGCCGCCGGCGCTGCATGTTCATACATCTCACGCTCGTCCCCTACATCGGTCACGCCGGCGAGCTGAAGACCAAGCCCACCCAGCACTCGGTCAACGAGCTGCGCCGGATCGGGATCGCGCCCGACATGCTCATGTGCCGCTCCGAGGGCCAGCTCTCGGCGGAGATCCGCAAGAAGATTGCCCTCTTTGCAAGCCTGCCATCCGAGGCGATCGTCTCGGCCTCCGACGTCGACAACATCTACAAGGTGCCGCTCACCTTCCACGAGCAGGGCGTCGACGACTTCATTCTCGACCACTTCGCCACGGCGGCGCCGAGCCCGGACCTGACGGCCTGGAAGGAGCCGATCGAGCGCTCCGACCGGGCTGGCCGATCTCCGATCTCTCGCAGCGTGCGCATCGGCCTGGTCGGGAAGTACGTCCAACTTGAGGACGCCTACCTGTCGGTCTCGGAGGCGCTGCGCCATGCCGCGTCGCTCCAGGACTCGAGGATGCAGATCGAGTGGATCGACTCGGAGGGCCTCGAAGACCCGGGCGAGGCGGTGGAGCGCCTGGCGGGCCTGGACGGCATCCTGATCCCGGGCGGCTTCGGCGGTCGCGGCTGGGAGGGCAAGATATGCGCCGCCCGGGTCGCGCGCGAGCGGCGGATCCCGTATCTCGGCATCTGCCTGGGCATGCACGTCGCGGTCAGCGAGTTCGCCCGTCACGTCGCCGGCCTGGAGGGGGCCAACTCGACGGAGATGGACCCCGAGACGCCCTACCCCGTGATCGACCTGCTGCCCGAGCAGAAGGAAGTGGCGAACCTCGGCGGGACGATGCGCCTGGGCGCCGACCCGATCAAGCTGCACGAGGGCACGCGCGTACGGGAGATCTATGGAGAGGCCGTCGTGTACGAGCGCCACCGCCACCGCTACGAGGTGAACAACCTCCTGCGAAAGCGACTAACCAACGCCGAGGGCGCCGGTGCCGGCGCCCGCATGCGCGTCTGCGGGACCTCTCCGGACGAGCGCCTGGTCGAGGTGATCGAGCTCGAGGACCACCCGTTCTTTGTCGCTTCGCAGTTCCATCCCGAGTTCAAGTCCCGCCCGGAGCGCCCGGCGCCGCTGTTCCGCGACTTCGTCGCGGCCGCGCTCGAGCGGGCCGCCTCACGCGAGGAGCAGGAGCCGATGCCCGGCGACCATCAGCTCCTCGGCAGCTCGCCCGGCGAGCACGCCGGGCGCTCGTGACGGTGGCCGCGCTCGCGCCTCGCGCCGGGGAGCTCGAGCGGCGCTACCTCAACGGAACCTTTGCCGAGCTGTGTCGCATCGAGAGCCCGTCCGGGCGCGAGCGTGAGTGCGCGGACCGGGTCATAGCCGAGCTGCGCGCGCTCGACGTCGAGGTGCAGGAGGACGGCGCCGGAGCGCTCACGGGCTCCGACAGCGGCAACCTGCACGCGCTCCTCGCCGGCGGGCGATCTTCGAGCGGGGGCGAGCCGGAGCGCGGGGAGAGCTCGAACGGCGGCCGTCCCTCGGTGCTGCTCTGCGCGCATCTCGACACGGTGCCCCTGCAGGCCCCGGTCGAGCCGGTGCTCGTCGACGGCCATTGGGAGAACGCCAACGCGGGGATCCTCGGCGCCGACAACAAGGCGGCGATCGCGGTGATGCTCACGCTCACTCGCCACGTTCGCAGCGCCGGGGCGCCAGTCGACCTCGAGCTGCTGTTCACCGTCGGCGAGGAGACGGCGCTCGCCGGCGCGCGCGCGTTCGATGCCTCGCGCCTGCGCAGCGAGTTCGGATACGTGTTCGACCACGCCTCGCCGATCGGCGAGGTGATCGTCAGCTCCCCGAGCCATTTCCGCCTGGAGGTGACCTTCCACGGCGTCGCTGCACACGCGGGCATCCGCCCGCAGGATGGGCGCAGCGCGATCCTCGCGGCCGCGAGGACGATCGCCTCGATGCCCCACGGCCGGCTCGACGAGCAGACGACCGTCAACGTGGGCACGATCTCCGGCGGGAGCGCCATGAACGTCGTCGCCGAGCTCTGCACGTTCGTGGCGGAGGTGCGCAGCCTCGAGGACGAGCGCGCCCGCTCCGTCGTCGCCGAGGTCGTCGACCGGGTCCACGAGGCCGCGAACCTGCCCGAGTGCGAATGCGACGTCGACGTGAGCGTGGAGCGAACCTTCGCCGGCTACCGCCTCGCGCCGGGAGCCCCGGCGGTCAAGGTCGCGGAGGCGGCCCTGCGAGCTCGCGGCTACGAGCCCCTGCGGATCGCCAGTGGCGGCGCCTCCGACGCAAACGCCTTGCTGGCGGAGGGCTTTCAGGCCGTCAACCTCGCCAATGGCACCGAGCGCAACCACGAGCCGGGCGAGCGGGTGAGCGTCGCGGCGCTCGAGGAGATGCTCGAGGTTTCGCTGGCGTTGCTTGACGAGACCGCAGCCCTTTCGCGCTAGCTTGCAAGCTCAATGCTGAAGCTCCGCCGCGCGATCGTGCTCGACGTCGCCAACCCGACCCTCGACGGCTCCTCTGACGGCCACGGCTCGGCGCAGGCGCCAGAGCAGGAGCTCCTCGTCGCGCTCGCCGACGGCGATGGCGCCCGCCGCTCGGCGCGGGCCGACGTCGCGCTCGTGGGCCGCGCCGAGCCCGGCGACGAGGTGATCGTGAACGTGCAGGCGCTCGACCTCGGTCTCGGCTCGGGTGGCTTTGACATCGTCCACGTCAACCTGACACGAGGCCTGTCGGGCGACGGCGAGCCGGGAGCGGGCGTGATGAAGCTCAACTACACGAGCCTCCAGCATGCGGTCAAGCCGGTCGAGGAGGAGCGGCTGCTCGTCCCGATCGAACGCCCGGTCGCCGTGCTGGCGCTGCACGGACAGCTCGCCGCGGTCGCATGGTCCTACGCCAGTCAGGCGCCGGGGCGCAGGCTGGGATACGTACAGACCGAGGGTGGCGCCCTCCCGGGCGGGCACTCGCGAACGGTCCGCATGCTTCGCGAGCGGGGCCTGCTCGCCGGCCACCTGACCGCCGGCGCGGCATACGGGGGAGAGGGCGAGGCGATCACGACCGCCGGCGCACTTCACCACGGGCTGCTGGCGCTGGGCTGGGACGCGGCCGTCTGCGGGCCCGGTCCCGGAATCGTCGGGTCGAGCTCGGCCCTCGGGCATGGTGGCATGGCGGCGCTCGACTCGGCACACGCCGCGCTCGCGCTCGGATGTCCGACGCTGCTCGTCGCACGGATGTCCTCCGGTGACGGCCGCCAGCGCCACCGCGGCATCTCCCACCACACCCTGACCGTGCTCGATCTCCTGCTCGAGCCGGTGACCGTGGCAATTCCCGCCGGCATGCGCTCGCCCGTCGGCGCCGACCTGCGGGCGGGGCTCGGGACGGTCTTTGGCGGCGCGACGCCCAGCCGAGGAATGAAACATCGCCCGTCGCTGGCGCTCGACGTCGAGCGCCCCGTGCGCATCACCCGGCATGACTGGCGCCACGCCGCGGTCGACCTGCCGGCCTTTGCGGCCGCCGGTCTGCCGGTCGGCACGATGGGCCGTGGACTGACCGAGGACCCGTTGTTCTTCGGAGCGGCGCTCGCCGGGGGCACGGCGCTCGGGGAGCTCTCAGACGCGCCGTCGAGCGCGGCGGCCGACGCCGGGAGCGGTGTCGGCGGAGCCGCATGAGCGGGCGCTCGGCCGATCGCCCCGGAGAGCCGCAGCGCGCGCAGCGGCCCGGCGCGCGCGACTGGGCGGTGCAGTCGCTAGGCGGAGAGACCTTGTTCAACGGGCGGCTCATTGAGGTGCGCATCGAGCGCTTCCGCCACCCAGACGGCGAAGAGGTGAGTCGCGAGATCGTCCGACATCGCGGCGCCGTCGGCATCGTCGCCCAAGACGGCGAGCGCGTGTGGCTCGTACGCCAGCCGCGGGAGACGGTGGAGGCCGACCTTCTCGAGATCCCGGCTGGACGCCTGGACGTCGACGGCGAGAGCCCCCTCGAGGCCGCGCAGCGGGAGCTCGCGGAGGAGGTCGGCCTCGGGGCCGAGCGCTGGGAGCCGATCTTCACCTTCTACACGAGCGCCGGCTTCAGCGACGAGCGCGTGCACCTCTTCCACGCCACCGGGCTTCACGAGGCTAGCGCCGAGAGCGAGGAGAACGAGCGGATCGAGATCGTCGCCTGGCCGCTGGCCACGCTGGACGAGGCGATCGCCGAATGCCGAGACGGAAAGACGCTGATCGGGCTGCTCTGGCTCGCCCGCCGGCTGAACGCTTGATTGCATGGCCAAGGAGCACTCGTCCCGGGGGCGAAGCTGTGGGCGATGACGCATTCCAAGGCCGCGCCGCCGGCTCCGGCTGGCATCGAGGGTGAGATCCTCGACTTCCTTGCCTACCTCGAGCTCGAGCGCGGGCTGTCGCGGAACACGCTCGAGGCGTACCGCTCTGACCTGCTGCAGTTCGGGGGCTTCCTCGGCCGCCGCGGCCTCAGCCTCGCCGAGACGCAGCACGGCGACATCGCCGGCTTCCTCTCCGAGCTGGCGGCGGGCGGCGCCGAACGCCGGCCGGTCGCCGCGGCAACGCTCGCACGCAAGGTCGCGGCCCTGCGCTCCTTCTACCGGCACCTGCGTCGCGAGGGTGTGCACGAGCATGACCCGACCGCCGAGCTGCGGGGGCCGCCCAAGACACGCACGCTGCCGCGCGTGCTCTCGCGCGAGGAGGTGGCGCTTCTGCTGAGCGAGCCAAGGGGATCCGGTCCGCGGGCGCTCCGTGACCGGGCGCTGCTGGAGGTGATGTATGCGTGCGGCCTGCGCGCCTCCGAGGCGATCGGGCTGGAGCTCGCGGACGTGGACCTCGAGGAGGGCGTCCTCT
This sequence comes from Solirubrobacteraceae bacterium, assembly GCA_035940255.1. Classification (GTDB taxonomy): domain Bacteria; phylum Actinomycetota; class Thermoleophilia; order Solirubrobacterales; family Solirubrobacteraceae; genus Palsa-744. The sequence goes on along the minus strand of DASZFA010000030.1, from coordinate 8,632 downwards.
GCGCCCGCGGTAAGGGCTCCAAGGAGCGGCTTGTGCCGATCGGCAGCCAGGCCGTCGCAGCGCTGCGTGCGTACTACCGAAGCGGGCGCCCGGCGCTGCTCGGCGCCCGTCCCGAGTCGCGCCTGTTCATCAATCGCCGCGGCACCCGCCTCACGCGCCAGGGCCTCTACAAGATCGTTCAGGGTCACGCGCGCAGGGTGGGCCTGGACGAGAAGATGAGCCCGCACACGCTGCGTCACACGTTCGCGACGCACCTGCTCGCGGGCGGCTGCGATCTGCGCTCGCTGCAGGAGATGCTCGGGCACGCCGACCTCGCGACCACGCAGGTCTACACACACCTGTCGGCCGATCGCCTCAAGGACGCCTATTTCAGCGCGCACCCACGAGCCTCGCGCTGAGCCGGCGCGACGAGCGATCGTGCTCGTCATCGACGCCTGCGGGGTGGGGGCGCTTCCCGACGCCGCGCTCTACGGCGACGAGGGGACGAACACGCTCCTGCACGTGGCCGACGCGACGGGCGGCCTGGAGCTGCCGACGCTTGGCGGCCTCGGCCTGGGATCGATCCTCCGCATTCCGGGCGTGCCCGCCGCCGAGGACCCGGCCGTGTTCGGCCGCCTGTATCCGCTGGGCCCGGGCAAGGACTCGATCAGCGGCCACTGGGAGCTGATGGGGGTCGTGCTCGAGCGCGCGCTCCCAACCTATCCCGGCGGCTTTCCGCCGCCGGTCGTCTCCCGCCTCACGCAGGCGATGGGCCACGAGGTCATCTGCAACCGCCCCTACAACGGAATCGCGGCCGTCGAGGAGTTCGGCGCCGAGCACCTGCGAAGCGGCTCGCTGATCCTCTACACCTCCCAGGACTCGGTCCTGCAGCTCGCCGCGCACGTGGACCGGGTCCCCGCCGAGGAGCTCTACCGCGCCTGCGCCGCGGCCCGCGCGGCGATGACGGGCGAGCACGCCGTCGGGCGCATCATCGCGCGGCCCTTCAGCGGTGCCGACGGCGCCTTCCGTCGCACCGAGGGCCGGCGCGACTTCGCGCTCGCGCCGCAGGGCCGCAGCTACCTGCAGGAGCTCGAGGCGGTGGGCGTCGAGGTCCATGGCGTCGGCAAGATAGGCGACCTGTTCGCGGGCGTCGCGGTGACGCGATCACACCCTGGCGCGACGAACGAGCGGGCGCTCGAGAGCGTCGAGGAGCTGTTCGGCGAGCTCGAGCGAGGGCTCGTGTTCGTCAACCTGATCGAGACCGATCAGCTATACGGGCATCGCAAGGACGTGCGCGGGTTCGAGCAGGCGCTGCGACGGATCGACGCGCGGCTCGCGGGCTGGCTGGGGCTCCTGCGCAGCGAGGACCTGCTGATCGTCACGGCCGATCACGGCGTCGATCCCGCGCATCCGGGCACCGACCACACGCGCGAGTACGCGCCGCTGCTCGCGGTCAGCGGCCGGATGCTGCGGCGGCGGGCGCAGGGCGGGCGGCTTCAGGGCGAGCGCCATGATGGCCCGCTGGCCGACGTCGGCGCGACCGTACTGCGCTGGCTCACCGGGCGAGAGGCGGACGGGCTGCCGGGGAAGGCGTTCCTGGACGAGGCGCGGCGCTCGCGAACGCCCTGATCGCCGCCCGCAGCGGAGCGGCCGGTCGCGAGCACCGTCGGGGCGGCTCGAGGCGTTGTCGTAGCATCCCGGCGGTGAGGCTCGCTCTGGCAGCGGCGGCAATCGCGGTGGGCGCTCTCACCGCGCTGGTTGGATGTGGGGGCGCGGGCAGCAAAGCGACGGCCGGTCCTTCCTCCGCTGTGCCGGTGCCCTCGACTGCGCCCGCCACGGCTGCTCCCGTCGCCGTCACGACCACCTCGACCCCGGCCCAGCCACCGGCCCTCGGCGGGGCGGCGCCGGTTCCCCAACCGGCCATCCACCAATGGCCGATCCCATATGGATCCCCGCGCAAGCACGAGATGGCCGCCTATTCGCTGCGTCACTACGGCGAAAACACCGCAGCGCTCAGCCACCCGAAAGTGATCGTGGAGCACTACACCGAGACCGGCACCGCGCAGGAGGCGTTCAACACGTTCGCCTCCGACGAACCCGATAGCGAGTTCCACGAGCTGCCGAACACCTGCGCCCACTTCCTCGTGGAGCGGAGCGGCAGGATCGACCAGCTCGTGCCGCTGTCGCTCCGCTGCCGCCACACGACAGGCTTGAACTGGACCGCCATCGGGATCGAGCACGTCGGCTTCTCAGACCAGGCGATCCTCAGCGATCCGGCGCAGATCGGTGCATCGCTGCGGTTGACTCGATGGCTGCGCTGCCGTTACGCGATCGCGATGAAGAACGTGATCGGACACAACGAGAGCCTGACCTCGCCCTACCACCACGACCTCGTGCCGGCGTTTCAGCACCAGACCCACTCGGACTGGAACCACGCTGACATGGCTCGCTATCGCTCGCTGCTCGCGCGCCTGCCCTGCCGCTGATCTTGGCGCTCTCCCGGGCGGAGCTCGACCGCTCGTGCGGCTCCTCAGCGTCGCTTCACGGCGGGCAATCCGATGTTGCCCTGCTCGTCGATTGCGCGGATCGCGATGTAGGGCTGAGCCGTGCGAGGTACCGAGTAGGACTGGGTGGTGCCTGCCGGAGCTGGAGCGGGGGCGCCGCTCAGCGCCGTGGCGTGCGCGAAGTTTTCGGGCGTGATCGGGTTCGACGAGGTGACGATTTCGTATGAGGCCGCCGCTCCGCACATCAGGTCGCCGCCCGGGGCGCTCCAGCTGAGGACCCCTTTTTCGATCGTCGGGTGCAGGGGCACTCCAGGTGGGACCGCGTCGCGTGTGTAGTCGCCCGAGTTCGCGACGTCGTGGTGGAAGTTCGGCCACGAGCTCGGTGAGCACGCCGACGCCGGCGTCGAGTACACCGACAGCGTGCCCGAGCGTGTGAGAGAGACGACGTCCTTCTTCGCGCTCGAGCTCGTGTCGAGCGTGCCCAGCGACCCGAGTATCGGCGTCGCGACGAGCCAGTCGCCGGTCAGCTTCGGCCACGCGCCGCTCGCGGCCGCGCCCGCGGCGTCGTAGGCCTGGAGGTCCTGCGAGGCCGTCCCGGCCACCACCTCCTGCGCGGGCGCCTGGCCCGTCACGTCGCCGATCACCTGGCCCGTGATGAACGACAGGTCGTTGTTCACGGTCGGGAAGCCCGGCGCGAACTGGCCACTGCTTCCGTTCCACGCCGCGGTGAAGTCCTGGCCACCCTTCTGGTAGTTCGGGGCCACGACGTCGAGCGCCCGGATCAGGCCCGCGACCGGGGCGAAGATGTTCGTGCTCGCGCCGTCGAGCGTGCCGAACGAGGGCTCGCCGACGGCCGGGAACGCCGGCGTGTCGGTCTTGCCGTTACCGGCGCTGAAATCGGTCTGAAGCGCGTTGTAGCTGCCTTCGGTCGAGCCGTAGCAGGAGCTGCCGTCGGCGTTCAGCACGTAGCCCGGGCCCGCGTCGGGCGTGACGCCGACCTTCATGCCCTGCCCGCCTTCGGGGCAGGTGAGGGGCGCCACCACCGGAGCGCCGTTGATCCCCTCGCCGACGTCGGGCAGAAGGCCCGCGTTGATGATTCCGATCTTCACCGGCCAGCCGGTTCTGAAGGCGGACGAAGCGCACTGCGAGCCGGAGCACGTGAAGCCGCCGGTGGCGCTCGAGGAGGGTTCAGAGGAGTCGCCGCTCGCCTTGATCGCATACACGCGGCCGTTTGCGAACTTCAGCACGCCGGCCGTGCCGAGAACGCCGAGCGACGCCGACGTCGTCTTTGAGCTGTTGATCGCCCCTTCGTTGCCCGTGTTCGTCAGGTACTCCTCATTCGTGCCGACGAGGATGCTGGGCGGCTTGGCGGGACCGTCGAGGTAGGCGACGGCGGGCGTGTCGACGATCTTGCCCTGGTCTTCGTCGATGCCGGGATTTGCCGGGGCGTTGCCGTTGAACGTCAACTCGTTGCTCCTCCGATCCACGCTCGCGACCTTGTTGGGGTCCTCGACGAGCACCGGGAAGCCGCTCACCGCCGTGCCGTCGGCATGCCACGCGTAGACGTGCCGGTCCTCGCCGGCGGCGATGATGTCGAGCCCGCGCCCCGCGGACGGGTCGAGTTTCGCGAGCACGGGCGAGGTCAGGAAGCCGCTCTCGGTGCGGTCGCGCACGCCGGCCCGCTGCGCCTCCCAGGCCGGGTCCCCGGCCAGCGGCGCTCCCGAGTAGGCGGGGTTCGAGGTCTGATGGAAGACGAGATGCCCGCTCGAGTCCCAGGCGTACACGTTGCCCTGGATGTCGTCGGCGATGATCTCGGTGCGGCCGTCACCGAACAGGTCGCCAGCGGCAGGCGCCTCGAGAACGGGGTCGTAATGCCCCGTCGACATCTCCCCGCTCGCGAACGCCCGCTCGCCCGTGTGCAGCGGCAGCGGTTCGGTGTGCACGGGCCAGCCGGGCAGGTCCTTGACGCTGCCGGTGCTCGGTTCGTAGCGATAGGCGTGGATCCAGCCGTCGGAGTTCGCGAGCACCAGCTGGTTGGTGTCGTTGCCGGCGAGGTCCGTCAGCAGCGGGCTTGCGTCGCCGTCGCCGCGCATCTCGAGCGGGAATCCGGAGATCATGTTCTGGTCACGGTGCAGGAACATCTGCCGCCGGTCCTCTCCCGTCATCGCGGGGGTCGAGCCGGCGGGGAAGCCGCTCACGACGACGCGCACCGTGAACGCGTAGGGCAGCGTGTTGGGTCGCCCGTTCGAGGTCTGGGCGAGACCGCCGTTCTCGTTGCCGGCGAACGAGCTCGGGTCGCCGTGCGGGAAGAGCGCCTGCAGCGTCGCGGTGCTGACCGCCGCGATCAGTCCGCTGTGCGCGCCGGAATGCTTCGTCGTTCCATCGCAGAAGCTCGAGGGCACGGTGACGAAGTCCCCGCCCGAAGCGCTGGACGCGTTGTTCGGCTGGGCGCCCGGGGCGATGTCTACGTGGCAGGTGTAGCTCGTACGCGCGCTGATGTATCCGTTCACGGCGAAGGAGGCGAGGCTTGGGTTGACCTGTTGGAACCATTCGGGCGAGGTGATGTCCGCCTCCGGCGGGATCTGACCCAGCGCGGCCGCCTGCACCGACTTGTAGGCGTCGATGCGGCCGTAGCCGAAGAACTCGTCGAAGCCCTTGCGCGAGGGGTAGCGGAACGTGTCCGGGAGGGGCCCGATCACGCCCGCGCTCTCATCGGCGGCGAACGTCGTGTTGGTGTTTGGATCGGTGCAGCCGGGCGCCATCCCGACGCTGCATGCCGTCTCGGGCGCAGCGGCCGTGTTGATGTCGTCCGCCTGACCGCCTTCGCCCGCGTCCGCGGGGGAGCTGCCCGCGCTCGGCGGATTCGCTGCGACCTTCGAGGAGCCGTTGACTGTCGTGCCGGCGATGTTTCCCGAGGCCATCAGCTGGCGGACCTCGTTGGCCGTGATCGCGCACGCCGTGCCGTCGACGCGGGTGCAGTCCTTCGCCGCGGACAGCTTCGCGCCCGAGCTCCCTGCGCAGTGGCCGTAGAGCGGCGCGCCGCAAGCGTTCAGGGCGGCGCTGTAGAGGAGCCCGGCGACGCCGGCGCTCTTCCCGGTCGCCTCAGAGGAGCAGGACGTGGCCGGGACCGAGAGGTCGACGCGCGTGCCGAAGTTGGTGCAGCCGTCGAGCTGCAGGTAGGAGGGCGGCTTGTTGGTGATGGGCACGCCGTTCAGGCTCGCCGGGCCCTGGACCGCGTTGACGACGATCGTGTGGGGAAGCGAGCCCGGCTGGTTGTGGTGTTCGGCCGCCTCGTCGGCCGCCGAGGCGATCACCGCGACGCCGTGACCGTATGCGTAGTCGATCGCCTGGCGCGCGAACACGGGGTCGTTATAGGTTCCGAGCGCCTCCTGGACCACGTTGACGCCGCGGTCGGCGGCGTAGATCGTCGCCTCCGCGAAGCGGTTTGCGTCGGCGATGAACGACTCGCCGACCCGCAGTGGCAGGACGGTGCAGTTCGGGCAGGAACCGACCTCGCCGGCGCTCGTGTTCGCTTCCGCGGTGGAGTCCTCGTCCTCGCCCGTGCCGTGCCCGTACTGGACGTCGTCGAACGGATCGTTGTTGTTGTCGACGAAGTTCCATCCGGCGATGTCGTTTGCGTAGCCGTTGTGGTCGTGGTCGACACCGTCGGAGAAGGCGATGATCAGGTCCTCGGGCGTGAGCATCCCGGTGGGGCCGTTGCGACAGGCTTTCGTCGCCGGCGGGTTCGTGCACCGCGGGTAGGTGTCGACGACGTGGGCCACGCGCGAGTCGCAGGCGTAGGAGAGCGTGTCGAACACGCCCTGCCCGCTGATGTCGTAGGGGATCGGGCCGCTTGCGCCCGGTTCGCCTCCGGGCATGCCGCCGTGCGGGTTGTAGTCCCCGCCCGTGCCGGCGTGCGCCGTTTCGCAATTCACGGCCGTCGAGGGGTCGAAGGCTTTCGCGAGGTCCACCCGCGGCGCGGGCAGCTCGCCCGCGTTGAGCAGCACCTTCTTGCGCAGTTGCAGCATGTCGCCGGCCTCGTTCCACTTGATGCCCGAGTCGAGCTCCCCGATCGAGACGTCGGGGCGCCCGAGGCTCACCTCGAACGCGGTCTTGACGGGGCTGCCGGCGGCGATGCACGAGCCCGTTTCGGGCGGAAACGTGGCATGCGAGTCGACGAGGCTCATGCCGGTGACGCCGCAGAGCTCATCCTGCTGGGAGTTGTTCTGCGTGACCGCCTCATATCCCGCCAGTTCGGATTCTTTCGAGGGTGGTATCGCCGGCGTCGCGGCGAACTTCCACGCGAGCCCGCCGATGTTGCTCGGAACGTGTCCCGGCGCGAGCGCCCAACTGGCCGGTTCGCCGAGGCTCCCATCGCCGACATACGGGAAATCGGCGAGCGCCTGAGGCGCAACGGCCGCGAGCGCGATGGCGGCAGCGGCGATTGCGAGCAGGGCGCAGCGCACGCGTCCAGCGCGTGAGGGCCGGGTTCGCGCACACCCCACGGACGCGCCTTCGCGCGCCACCCCAGCCTGTCCCCGACCCCGTCCTGCTTTCGGCACTCTCTCCCGCTCCTTGAGCCGCTCCGCCGCGACCACTACCCGCTGCGAGCGGGAAGGAAACCCGTGGGGCCTACGCTGGGACGACGATGCCCGAGCTTCCGGAGGTCGAGACGATCAGAAGCCAGCTGTCCCCGCTGGTCGAGGGACGTACGCTGAGGAAGATGGAGATCCTCGATGCGCGCTGGTCGCGCCCGCTGGATCCCGAGGAGCTCTCGAGTGCCCTCGAGGGCCGGCGCGTCGAGCGCCTTGGGCGTCGTGGCAAGTACCTCGTGTGGAGCTTCGAGGGTGACGTCCATCTCGCACAGCACCTGCGCATGACGGGCGCGGTCCTCGTCGAGCCCGCAGGGGGCCGGTCGGGGATTGACCCGCCCCACACGCGCGTGCGGCTCGAGCTCGGTCCGAAGCTCGCCCGCGCGGCGAGAAGCCGGGATGGGGCGCGGCCGAACGCGGGCGCGAGGAATACAGTGACGGGCGCCCGGGACCGCGCGGGCCTGCGGCTCGCGATCGTCGACCCGCGCCGTTTCGGCACGGGAGAGCTGCTGCTCGGCGCCGAGGCCCTCGATGCGTTCTTCGCCGAGCGCCTCGGGATCGAGCCGCTCGACGAGCGCTTCACCGCCGAGGAGCTCAAACGGCTCGCGCGCGGGCGCCGAGCTCCGATCAAGTCGTTCCTGCTCGACCAGCGACGCGTCGCGGGCGTCGGGAACATCTACGCCGACGAGGCGCTCTTCCGGGCCGGAGTGCATCCGCTGCGTCCCGCCGGGCGCCTGTCACGAGGTCAGTATGCGGCTTTGCGCGATGGGGTGATCGAGGCCTTGCAGGCGGGCATCGACGCGCGCGGCGCGACGATCGACGACTTCCGCGACGTGGACGGCGTGAGCGGCTCCTTCCAGGACCAATTCCTCGTACACCGCCGCGCGGGCGAGCCGTGCCCGCGGTGCGGAAGGGAGATCGTGAAGATGGTCGTGGGCGGGCGCGGAACGTACGTCTGCGAGACGTGCCAGTCGAGGCCGCGGACGAGACGGAGGGCCTAGCGGCGCCGCGGCTCGGCTCAGGCGGCGAGGAGCTCGGCGAGCTCGCCGCTCTCGGCGGCCGCGTGAAGCTCCGCAAAGCCGCCGATCAGGCGCCCATCGATCAGCACCTGCGGGAAGCTCATCATGCCGGTGCGCTGTGCCAGCTGCGCTCGCCCGTCGGGGTCCTTCGCGAGATTGATCTCCTCGTACTCGACCGCGTGCGTCTGCAGCAGGCCCTTCACCCGCGAGCAGAATGAACACGTATCCGTCGTGTAGATGGTTATCCGGCTCATTACTTCACAAAGTATAGCCACTCGTGGACCGCCACTTACGGGGACTGCCTTCGTGGCCTCAGGGAAGGTTTCCCACGCCCGTGCGTCCGCTGGTGGCGATCGGTGTGCCGTTCTGCCAGTCGACCTCGATTGAGCTCTCCGTCTGGGCGAGCGTGGGTAGGGTGGTGATGATTTTGCGGGTGGCTGTTTCGATCACCTCGCCTGAGTCGCCGACGAATAGGAAGCGCCCGTCGAGGGACAGCTGGAGCCAGCCGCCGCGGGTGCAGTCGTACACGCAGGGGCTC
>DASZFA010000029.1:0-44449 GCA_035940255.1 Solirubrobacteraceae bacterium | reverse complement strand
TGGGCACCGGCGTGGTGTTTGTTGCCCTCTGGGAAGACGGTCGCCCGATAGGCAGCGACTCCCGTGTGCAAGCGCGGCAGGGGGACGTGTTCGAGTTTGCGGGCGGCAAGATCATTCGGACTACGTTCTACACCGACCCCGGCGAGGCCCGTGCTGCCGCCGAACGCCTCGCCGAGGAGAGGGGGTAGGCGATGTCGCAGGCGAACGTGGAGATCGTCAAGCGGGGATGGGAGCACTTTCTGGCCACGGGGGAGCAGCCAGAGGAGGTGATCGCGCCCGACTTTGTCTGGGACATGTCCACGTTTCGCGACTTGATGGGAATCCGACCGCACTACGAGGGGGTCGAGGGAATCCGCCGCTTTCTCCAGGATTGGACCGAGCCATTTGACGATTGGCGAATCGACGTCGAGGCGTTGCACGACGCTGGGGATAGGGTCGTGGCCGTATGCCGCCAGCGCGCACGCTCCAAGACAAGTGGCGTGCCCGTTGACATGACGTTCGCGCAGGTCTTTACCCTCCGCGACGGCCTGGAGACCCGCATGGAAATGTACGCCGACCCAGACGAAGCCCTGAAAGCTGTTGGGCTGGCGCACTAGGCGATGTCGGCGAACGTGGACCTCGTGCGCTCGATCTACGCTGCCTGGGAACGCGGCGACTGGAGCTCGGCTGAGCGGGCGCACGCCGAGATCGAATACGTGCTGGTCGACGGCCCCGCACCGTTCAGCCGCAAGGGGCTAGCCGGGCTGGCAGAGGGCTGGCGCGAGTTTCTGAGCGCCTGGGACGGCTTTCGGGTCGAAAATGTGGAGCGCCGCGAGCTCGACAGTGAGCGTGTCCTCATGCTGGACCTCTTGAGTGGGCGCGGCGCGACGAGCGCGCTGGAGCTCGGGCAGATGCCGGCGAAGGGGGCGAGCCTGTTCCACATACACGACGGGAAGGTGGCAAGGCTCGCCACCTACTGGGATCGCGAGCACACGTTCGCCGACCTCGGGCGCGATCCGGCCCCTCACCCGGCCTGGGTCGAGGGAACCCCGCAGACCCGGCAGAAACCAGCATACGAGGCACGACGGACCGCGCACCGCGGCTTGCCGCTGTCGCGACGAACGCTTACCTCGCGCGGCTCGGCGGCGAGCGTCCCGCGCTGACGGCGGTCGGGTGAGTCGAGGCCCCCATGCTCGCGGCGGGAGCACACCTTGACCGCTCCGGGCACCTGATGCCCGGCAAGCAGACTGGGGCGGCGGGGCTGCTCGATGCCGATCTGGTCGGCGCAGAAGCGGGCGTTCGGCTCATGCAGGTCGCGGTGTAGTCGCTCCCCGTCGCGGGATACTCCCCTGCACAATGGCTGAGGAGTCCGCGACCCCCGACCTGGTGGAGCGTTGGCGACACGCTGCCGATGCGCTCGGTCGCAGCGACTTTGATGCCGGGCTGAGCTGCTTCGCCCCCGATGCCGTCTGGGAGGTGCAGCCGCTGGCGAGCAGCTTCGAAGGCGTACCAGCGATCCGCAGCTTCGTTGAAGACTGGATCGGCAACTACGACGAATACCACCAGGAGCTGGTGGAAAGCCAAGACCTCGGAAACGATGTTGTTTTCGCCGTGAACCGCCAGGATGCTCGCCTGGCTGGGACGACGAGCAGGGTGCAGGAGCTGTGGTCTTTCACCATCACGTGGAGAGCGGGCATGATCGACCGGGTCATCGGTCGCAACGACATCGACGAGGCCCGTGCTGAGGCCGAACGCCTTGCCGAGGAGCGGGGCGTGTTGGCTGAGGAGTCCACGACGCCCGACCTGGTGGAGCTGAATCGCCGCGCCATCGAATCTGTTGTGCGCGGTGACTTTGACGCGGCCATGAGCCCGTACGGGCCCGACTCAGTCTGGGACACCTCTCCCTTGGGCTTCGGCACCTATCGGGGCGTCGCAGCGATTCGCAGGGCCTTCGAAGAGTGGGCCGGACTGTACGAGGAGACTGAGGCCGAGATTGAGACGAATTTGGACCTCGGCAACGGCGTGATCTTTGCCGTCGTCCGCCAGCGCGGCCGCCTCGTTGGCAGCAGCGGCCACGCCGAGTTCCGTTTCGCGTCCGTCAGTGAGTGGACGGACGGCTTGGTAGCGCGGGTGACGCCTTACACCGACATCGACGAGGCCCATGCTGCCGCCGAACGCCTCGCGCAGGAACGGGGATAGGCGATGTCGCAAGGTACGAACGTGGAGCTAGTTCGCAAGGCGTTGGAGCACTTCGTCGCGACCGGCGAACCACAGTGGGGCGTCACGCATGAGGCGGTCGAGATCCACGACCACGACATACTCGACGCGGGCGACTATCGCGGACACGCAGGCTTCGGGCGCTGGCTTGAGGATTGGGCGGCCGCATGGTCCGAGTTCAGCATGGAGCCGGAAGAGTTCCTCGACGCTGGCGAGCGCGTCGTCGCGGTCATCCGCATGAAAGCGAAGGGGCGGGGCAGCGGCGTGGTGGTTCAACGGCAGGACGCGATGGTCTGCAAGGTGCGTGACGGGAAGATCGTGCGTCTCGACTACTACAACAGCCGAGAGCAGGGACTCAAAGCTGCGGGTCTGGAGGAGTAGTGGCGTCCGCGAACCTCAACCTCGTGCGCGCGATCCTTGCGGCCTGGGAACGAGGTGACTTCAGCTCGACCGCGTGGGCGGACCCTGAGATCGAGTACGAATGGGTCGACGGTCTCTCACCCGGCAGCTGGCGAGGAGTTGCAGGCATCGAAGAGGCCACCCGCGACTTGTTCACCGCCTGGCAAGGCATCCGGTTCGAGGTCGATGGCGACCACGAGGTCGACGCCGAGCGCGTACTCGTGCTCACCCGCATTCGCGCGCTCGGTAAAGCAAGCGGCCTGGAAATCGGCGACATGGGAGGGAAAGGCGCCAACCTCTTCTACCTACGCAGCGGCAAGGTCAGCAAGATCGCCGCGTACTTCGACCGTGAGCGCGCCCTCGCCGACCTCGGTCTCAAGGAGTAGGCGGTGTCGCAGCAGCATGTGGAAATCATTAAGCGCGTGGTCGAGGCCGGGTCCCGACGGGACTTCGACACTGTGCTCGCTCTGCATCATCCAGACTGGGAGGGGTTCATTCCTGAGGAATATCCAGTCGCTGGCACTTGGCGGGGCCTCGACGGCGTACGTGGATTCGCGGAGGAGTGGTTGGAGGCGTGGGAGGAGTTCCGCGTCGAGCCGGAGGAGTTCATCGAGGGCGGGGACGCGGTAGTAGCCGCGGTGCGCTATTGGGGTCGGGGCCGTGGCAGCGGCGTGCAGGTCACAGATCGCTGGTATTGCGCGTACCGTCGCCGTGATGGCAAGGTCATCAGCTGGCGTCCCTACGCCGATCGCGACGAAGCCCTCAAAGCCGCGGGCCTGGCGGGGTAGGCGATGTCGGAGAACCTGGATCTCGTGCGCTCGATCTTCGCTGCTTGGTCTCGCGGCGACTACAGCTCGGCGGATTGGGCCCATCCCGATGTCAAGTTCGTAGCGGCCGACGGTCCCGCCACCGGGACCTGGAGCGGAATGATTGGGCTGTCAGAGGCAACGCGCGACGCGATCGACAGCTTGGACGACGCTCGCATACAGCCGGAGGACTACCGTGAACTCGACGGCGAACGTGTGCTAGTGCTCGTCCGCTATAGCGGACGCGGGAAGGCGAGTGGACTGGATCTCGAGCAGATGCGCTCCGAGGGAGCTTGGATCGTCCACGTCTGCGATGGGAGGATCACGCGGTTCGTCCGCTACTGGGACCGCAACCGGGCGCTCGCCGACGTCGGCCTCGCGCCGGAGGGCGGCTCGTCGGGCACAGATCGGCCGAGGTAAGCGTGCATGTCTAAGCGCAACCTCGAACTCACGCGGCGTTGGGTCGAGGCGTTCAACGCACGCGACGTGGAGGCGCAGATTGACTACTGCGACCCGTCCATCCGTGACTTGGGCGTCTCGGAGGCCGAGCTGGAGCTGATCGAGCCGTGAGCGACTCGGCCAACCTCGGTCTCGTGCGCTCGATCTACGCGGACTGGGAACGGGGCGACTTCAACAAGGCCGACTGGGCACATCCTGAAATCGAGTACGTGATTCCCGACGGACCTGAGCCCGGAACGTGGACCGGAATCGCCGCGATGGCGGACAGCTTGCGCGACCAACTGAGAGCGTTGGCGAATCTCCGTGTGGAGGCGATCGAGCTTCGCGAACTCGACGATGAGTGCGTCCTCGCGCTCGTGCAGTTTCGCGCGAGCGGCAAGACGAGCGCGGTCGAGGTCGCCCAGGAGGGCGCGGAACTCTTCTACATGCGCGACCGCAAGGTGACAAGGCTGATCGCTTATTGGGACCGCGAGCGCGCGCTCACCGACCTCGGCCTCGCACCGGAGGGCGACGCGGCCGATGCAGCGGGGTGAGAACTGCCGCAGTCCACGCCGATGCGCGCCAGTCGCGCGCCAGTCATCTGATGAGGCGGGGACGCTCGATGCCGATCTCGTAGGCGGAGACACGGGTGTTCGGCTCGTGCAGGTCGCGGCGTACTCGCTCCCCGTCGCGGGATACTCACCGCACGATGGCTGAGGAGCCCAGGACCCAGGACCAGGATCGGAGGATGCGCAACGTCGTCGCCACGAACCTGGGTACCAGCTGGGACCCTCGCGCGGCCGCTCGTCCGTTCGCTGAAGACTGGGCGCAGGGCAAGATCGTTCGGATAACGGGTTATCCCGACATCGAGGCAGCCCGTGCTGCCCCCGAACACCTCGCCGAAGAGAGGGGGTAGGCGATGTCGCGGGCGAACGTGGAGGTCGCCAGGCGAGCAATGGACGCCCTCAACCACTCAGATCTCATGGTCGGCGGTGGTGATCCACTCCCGACGCTACGTAAGTTCTGTGATCCTGATGTCGAATGGGACTTCGCCCGGCGCGCAGTCGATCCCGAGATCTATCACGGCTATCAGGGGTGGTTGCGAATCGCTGAGCAGTTCGGTGACGCCTGGCAGGAGCTTCGCCTAGAGATAGTGGAGATCATCGACGCCGGGGACAACGTTGTCCTCTTCACCGACATGGTAGGTCTGTCCAAGTCGGGCATCAAACTCAGCCAGAGGGTTGGCCAGGTCTGGACCTTTCGCGACGGCAAGATCGTACGCGACCAATACTTCGGTGAGGATCGCGTAGCCTGCCTCGAAGCCGTGGGGTTAGCGGGGTAGGCCGATGTCGCAGCAGAACGTGCAAGCCTTCACGCAGGTAATCGAGGCGGTGAATCGCGGCGAGGTCGAGGGAGTACTCCACATCGCCGACGATGACATCGTGATGCTCGCGGCAAGGAGTCCCGTCGAGGGTCCGTATCGGGGCCACGACGGCCTCCGCGCATGGTTCGCGGACAACGTGGAGAGCTTCGAGGTGTTCCGGGTCGATATCCGTGAGCTGAGAGACCTTGGGGATCAGGTCCTCGCGATTGGCACCATGCACATTCGGGGACGGGGGAGTGGCGTAGAGACGGACATCACGACGGCTGGAATCGCGTCGTTTGCGCAGGGCAAGCTGACCAAGTGGGAGGAGTTCCGCGAACGAGCGCTAGCCCTGAAGGCCGTCGGCCTGTCGGACTAGGCGATGTCGGCGAACCTCGACCTCTTGCGCTCGATCTACGCGGATTGGGAACCTGGCGACATCGACGAGGCCCGTGCAGCCGCAGAGCGACTTGCCAAGGAGCGGGCCGATGGCTGAGGAGTCCACGACCCCCGACCTGCTCGAGCTTGTTGACGGTGCATTTGAGGCCGTGAACAGGAGCGATCTCGATGGACTGATGCGTTTCTACGCCTCCGACGCTTTGGTGGACATGACGCGGACGGTCGGCGTCGCGCTTCGCGGGCGGGCGGCGATCCGAGGCGTCGTTGAAGACTGGATGGCTGCCTATGAGGAGATGGAGTGGGCGCATGACGAGCCTCTCGAGCTTGGCAACGGCGTGGTGTTCGCAGTCGTTCGCCAGAAGGGCCGTCCGGTCGGCACCACCGGCTATGTGCAGCAGCGGGAGGGGTGGGTCTGGACCTGGGTCGAGGGGCTGATCGTCGGCCACACGATCTACCAGGACATCGACGAGGCGCTTGCTGCCGCCGAACGCCTCGCCGAGGAACGGGGGCAAGGTGCCTGACGAGTCTACGACTCCCGATTCGTTCAAGCCCTTGCGCCGAACCGTCGAGGCTTATCGCCGGGGTGACCTTGACGCGCATATGAGCTCATACGCTCCCGATGCCGTGCTTGACATGTCGGCCAGAGGGCTCGGGGTCTTCGAGGGTCGAGCGGCGATCCGGGGCTTCTGGGAGGACTACTACAGATCGTTCGACGATCTCAAATTCGAGCTTGAGGAGGCCCTCGATCTCGGCAGTGGGGTCATGTTCGCCGTCGTCCGCCAAGATGCTCGCCCCGCCCGCGGCGGCGGTCGCGTGCAGACACGGGAGGCGTGGGTCAGCGTCTGGGAGGCAGGCAAGTTGGTGCGAGGGTCGAGCTACGGCGATGTGGACGAAGCGCGTGCTGCCGCCGCACGCCTTGCTCACGAGAGGGCCGATGCCTGAGGAGTCCACGAGCGCCGACCTGATGGAACGTGTACGCCGTCTCCGTCGGCCACGCTCGCCAACGGGGATACTCAGCTGGTTATGTCTGAGGAGTCCACGACCCCGGACCCGGTCGAGCTTATGCGGGCACTGTCTGACGCCGGAACTGTCGATGCGACGATGGCCTATTACAGTGCCGACGCGGTCTACGACATGTCGAGGATGGGGATGGGCGTGTTCGAGGGCCGCGAGGCCATCCGCGGGTTTCTCGAAGACTGGGACAACCAGTACGAGGAGTACGACGACGAAATCCTCGAGGTCGTCCACCTCGGCGGTGGGATTGTGTTCATCGTCGTCCGACAGAACGCACGGCCATCGGGCAGTCCCGAGCGCGTTCGGCTGCGCGACGTGTACGGGTATGTATTCGTATGGGTAGACGGCAAGGTCCAGCGAGCCACGCCGTACCTCGACGCTGACGAGGCCCGTGCCGCGGCCCAACGGCTTGCCGAGTCGAGGAGGCAGGCGATGTCGGAAAACGTGGAGATCGTCAAGGTGTTGATGGATGCCGTCAACCGGCGCGACATCGACACCTACGCCGGGGTCACAACGTCGGACTTCGAATGGTTCCCGGTATTCGCCGCGCGTGTCGAGCAGGACGTCTACCGGGGACGCGAGGGCATCGAAAAGTTCCTCGGTGAGGTTGACGAGACCTGGCAGGAGTTTCGGCCGATGCCGGAGGAATATCGTGATCTCGGTGAGCAGGTGCTCGCGCTGGGTCGGCTAAAGACGCGCGGGCGGGCCAGCGGTGCGCCGGCCGAGTCGCCATGGGCCGGTATCTACGACATGCGCGGCGGCAAGGTCTCGCGCATCCGCACCTATCTCGATCACAGCGAGGCGTTGCGGGCGGCTGGCTTGGGCGAGTAGGCGATGTCGCCGGAGAACCTGGACTTGGCCACTGCGTCCGATGCCAGCTACAACCGGTGGGATTTCGACACGATGCGCGGCCTCCATGCGCGTGCGGGATACTCAGCGACCCATGTCCGAGGAGTTCGCGACCCAAGACCTGGTCGAGCTTGTACGCCATGCAATCGACGCCTCCCATCGCGGAGATTACGATGCCATCATGAGACTCATCGCGCCCGACGTTGTATGGGAGTCCTCGGACGGACTCGTCGTGCGCGTCCTCGCCGGTCAGGACCTCGAGGAGGCCCGCGCTGGCGCCGGACAGCTTGCCGAGGCGAGGGGGTAGGCGATGTCGCGGGCCGGAGCCGTCCCCACAACCGCCCCGGGCGGCGGTGCCCCCGCGCCCGCGGGCGACCCTTGTCCGCTGTGCGGCGCGCCGGTTCACGCTGAGCAGGACTGGTGCCTGCGCTGTGGTGCCGCGGCGCGCACGCGCCTCGCCCCGACGCCGAACTGGCGGCTTCCGATCGCGGGGATTGTGGCTGTGATCGTGCTCTCGCTCGGGGTGCTCGCCGCCGCCCTGGTCGACCTTGCGGGAAGTTCGAGCCCCACAAAAATCCGGGTCACTCGCATCGTGACCACAGCCCCTTCCGCCTTGGTTCCCGTGCCCGGGAGCCCTGCGGCGACCCCGACGACGCCTGCGAACGCCACGCCGCCCAGCCCGACCCCCGTCACCCCCCAGGGGAGGACCACCACGCCCGGCCAAACCGCAACCTCGACGTCCCCGGCGCCGACTTCCACCGGGACGATCAGCCATTGTGTCCGAGAAGGTTCCAGCCTCCGCTGTATCCGCGTCGTCCATCGGGGGAAATAGAACGGCTCCGTAGGCTCGGCCGTCGCCCGAGCGGGGCGCGAAATGAGGCGCGACGGAGCAGAGCGATCGCTAGCCACGGCCAGGTAGGTCGAGCGCGCCGGGATCGAGTGCTGCCGCACGCAGCGCATCGTCCCAGCGGCGCAAGTCGCGCTCATGCTTGGCTCCAGGGCCGGGATCGCGGTATACCCCAACCGTGATTGGAGTCCCCGTAGCCGCACGCCAGTAACGTGGTCGCGCGCGAACTATTGGTGCTGGCCGCGCGTGAACTGGTCGTCTTGATTTTGGTCGTCGCGTTCCTGATCTGGATCGCCTACCGGCTGGTCCGCGAAAGCAGGCGGTAGCAGCGCGCCGATCGCCGGCTGCGTCTCCCCAAGCCTGCTCGTGGCTACGTACCGCCCGCCGTCAGCGAGCGCAGTCTGCCCTTCGTGAGCCCCGGCGCGCCGGCCGTCAAGCTCGGCTTGGCGGTCGGCGCGTTGAAGCCTCAGTCCCCGGCGGGGACACGCGTCCTTTGCAGCGCTACCTTCGGCTGGCCCGTCTCGGCATCATCTACGGCCCACGCGAGCCGCTCGATGACCTGCAGGGACGAGAGCTTGTTTTCCAGGTGCACCGGATACACGCGCTCGTCGAGCAAGACGACATCCGTCTTCTCGTCGGGCGTCACGATCACTCGGGCCATGATCCTCTCCTCATCTTGTGGACGACGCTTCCTCCCCAGGTAGGCGAACCCTACCCAGGTGCCATCCACCCAAACGCGGAGTAACCGGCTGACCACATGAAGATGGACGAATGTTCGCAAATTGCGCTGGGTCGACCTGCCGGGACGGCTGATGGGGCCGTAAGAACGGGCGAGCCCGCCGCCAGGTGCTCGATGCGCCAGGCGAGAGTTAGAGACGCCTATCGACTTGAGTGCTCGTACAGGTCAACCTCTCCTGCGCCCGGGGCACGCGCTGTGCGTGCTCCCGGGTTCGAGCCCGCGACGGTCTTCGATGGGGATTGCCATTCCCTCGGCGACTCGCGAGCGGGGACGAAACCGGCGGGAGTACATGACACTCACATACGGGACACGCACCGCTGCGACCTCGCTGCCGCGCCCGGGTCAGCCCGAACTGGGACGCCGTGAGGTCGCCGAGATCCAGCGTAGTAGGTTGCTCGCGGCCACTGTCGAGGTCGTCCAGGAGGTCGGGTACGCGCGGATGACAGTCGCGCGGGTGATCGAACGGGCGAGGGTTTCCAGGAAGACTTTCTATGACACGTTCTCTGATCGTGAAGAGTGCTTTCTGGGCGCCCTCGAGCAGGCGCTCGAGCACGCTCGGGAACTGGCCGTCGAAGCTTACGAGCGAGAGCCCGGCTGGCGCGACGGGATCCGTGCGGCGCTCGCGCGGCTGTTGATCTTTATGGACGAGGAGCCCGCGCTCGCGAAGCTCTGCGTGATCGAGGCACTGGGCGCGGGGGAGAGGGTCCTCCAGCGCCGCGCTGAAGTGCTCGAAGAGCTGGCCGTCGTCATCGACCGCGGACGACTCGTCACCCAGCTTGCCCACGAACCGCCGCAGATCACCGCCGAAGGGATCGTTGGCGCCATCTTCGCCGTCGTGCATACTCGCCTGCTAAAGGGTCGTGCGACGTCGCGTGAGAACCTGCTCGGGTCCTTGATGAGCATGATCGTGCTCCCCTACCTCGGCGAAGAGGCGGCTAGCCGGGAGCTGAGCAGGCCGCCGCTTGCGACCGCCCGGATCCTCCGCACGAACCGACGGTCGCCGAAGGCGCATGATTCCCTTGCCGGCCTGAACATGCGGCTCACATATCGAACGGTGCGCGTGCTGATGATCGTCGCTGAGCACCCCGGTGCAAGCAACCGCGAGATAGCCGACGGTTCGGGCGTCGTCGACCAGGGACAGATCTCAAAGCTGCTGACGCGCTTGCAGCGATTGAAGCTCGTCAAGAACGAGGGCGGCGGTGCGCAGAAGGGGGCGGCCAACGCTTGGCAGCTCACGCGACGCGGGACGCAGCTCGAGCGAGCCGTCCGCCTGCGCTGAGCACATGATCAGCCCCTCTGGTCGGGCGTGGGCGTCCCGGTCGCGGCGCGACGTCGGGGTAGACGATGAGGTGCTTCGTTTCCTGCTGTGGCGACTGCTCGGCGTGGTCGCCGTTCCGCTCGGGTTCCTCCTGATCGCATGGTTCGTCGGCGGCGGACCGGGGAGGGTCCTGCGGGGCTCGAGCTCCACGAGCGGGCTGCATCACGTGTTGCCGGTGCTATGGAGCTTCTGCGCGGGCGCGCTCAGCGGTCTCTCGACACGACTCGCCGGCACCGGGAGCCTCCAAGCGTCGCTGCTGACGACGCTGGTCGCTGCTTCGTCGACCGTCGTCGTCGCCACGCGCTGGCGCTCGCGGCGCAGGCGCACCTACGTGCGCCTGCGCGTCGAGGCCTACCGCACCGATACGGCGACCGCGGAGTCTCTGGTGACGATGTTCGACGCCCTGCACAAGCGCCTCCTGCGTCGCTGGTGGCGCCGCCTGGTGCTTGGTCAGCCGTCGATTTCGCTCGAGGTGCACCACACGTGCGGGCGGGACACGGGCGTGAGCGTCGAGCGAGCCAGCGGCGACTCGCCCGCGGTGTGTCTCGCGGTCACGTGCCCTCAGGGGCTGGAGGCAATGGTCGAAGCAGCTCTGCAGAGCGCTTACCCGAACTGCAGACTGCGTCGTTGCCTGCAACCGATCGGCGTGCCGCCGGCCATCCTGCGGCTCAAGAAGCAGTACGAGTTCATCCGGCGAGTGAAGGTTCTGGATCGATTCGAGCACGAACGCGCGCCGCCGATGAACCGGCTGATGACGGTCATGGGCGCGTGTCGCGAAGCAGCCCACGTCCAGGTCTCGCTCACGCCGGCGCCGGCCTCCTTCGAGCGCCTGGCGAAGTACCTATACAGGCGCCATGAGGCGCGGCTCTCGCGCGAGCGCAGGGAGCATATGCAGCCACGCGACCGGTCGATGCTCGCCGATTCAGAGCTTCGGGGTGGGCTCGACGTCCAGCACAGGGCATTGTTCTTCGTCGACATCCGCGTTGTGGCCCAGGATCGACGGGTGTGCGAGCGCATCGCCTCAGAGTTGCGCGCCGAGGGTGCGGAGAATCGGCTCGTCGAGCGCGGGACCGCGGTACGGCACGGACTGTTCGGCCTTTACGGACGCCGTGTGCAGCGGGGCGAGGGCAATCCGGTGCCCTCGCTTCGCACTGGAGTCTTCGCCACGACCGAGCTCGCTGCGCTCTGGCAGCTGCCATCGATCGATTACATGACCGTTCCCTTCGCGAGGAACCCCCTGCCCCTGGCGCCTGCCCCGCCGTCGATATTCCGGCCCCCCGCCGGCCAGGGGACTTTGCGCGACGCGCATGGCGGCGTCTCCATCCACGTCGAGCTACGCAAACAGAACACGGCGGTGCCCGGAACCGTCGAGCAGGGAAAGTCGAGCTTCCTCGTCGCGAGCGTCGCTGAGGATCTGCTGAGGGACCGCTGCGCGGTGATCGTCCTCGATCCCAAGGGCGACGCCGCCGAGGCGGCTGTGAGCCTGGTGGCCCCCGAGCGAACGTGCACGCTCCTGGATTTCGCCCGCCCGACATGCGGCTTCAATCCGCTCGCCGTAGACGCGCCGGCCGACGTCATCGCCGACTATGTCGTGGCCGCCCTCAAGAACCTGTTCACGGATGCGGACATCCGCGCTTCCTCGGACCGTTACCTGCGCAACGCGATTATCGCCGTGCTGGCCTACGACCGGGGCGCCACCCTTTGGGACGCGGCGCGACTTCTGTCCGTCGGCGAGGAGGGATACTCCTATCGACGCAGTGTCGGGGCCCGCGTGCGCGCGTTGCCCGAGTTCAAGGAGATCTCGCAGTTTTTCACGGCGGAGTTGACGGCCCAGCTGGCCGACGCGCGGAGCGTGACCACGGCCAAGCTGGATGCGCCGGTCAACAAGCTTGCGCGCCTGCTCAACTCGCCGTCCATCAAGCGAGTGCTGCTGAACGACTCTCTGCGCCTCGACTTCGATCGGCTGATCGCCGAGCGAGACGTGCTCGTCGTAAAGGGTGCGCTTGGCGCCATGGGCGCCGGAAACACCTCCGTGCTGATGCAGCTACTGGTGGGGATGCTGGATGCGGCGCTCGCCCGCCAGCAGGATCTCGTTTCCGCTGACCGGCGCGTGGCAGTCGCGCTGAAGATCGACGAGGCTCCGCTCGTGTTGAACCGCGGCTTCGCCGAGACGATGACGCTCAAGCGCTCGGCGGGACTGGAGACCGTGGCGTGCTGGCAGACCGATGCGCAGTGGACCGACCGGGACGTTCGTGAACAGCTCGACGCGCTGTTCGCCCATCGCGTCTATTTCGCCACAGCGTCGGCGCGCGACGCCCGGTCCGCGGTGGCTCTGACGATGGCAGCGTTTTCCGACACTGTGCGTCCGGGGATCACCCACCTATCCTCGCTCGGCCACCCGGACGTCCGCCTGCACCTGCCAAAGCATCACGCCGTCGCGAGCTGGACGACACCGGAAGGGCGCCAGGCGCCCTTCGTCGCCGAGACGATCCCCCTGCGCGTCGACCCGGACCGCATTGCGATCCACGCCGCTCGTCAGTTCGAGCGCGGAGGGCGCCACCGTACGGATCTGCGCCAACCACACTGGGACAGCCGGGCGCGCGATCATCCGAGCGACTCCCCGGCGGTCGCAGCGGGCCGCCCGAGCTCGCCACAACCACCATCGCTCGGCGAAGCACGGAACTTGCCGGCGATCGCGGCCGAGTCCTATCGCGAGCTCGTCGAGCTCGATGGGGCGCACAGCGTTCGCTGGGGGAGGAAGGTGACACCGTCGCGCACGCTCGAGCCCGATCAGCTCGATCTCGAGATCCTGGCCCTCATCGCCACGCTCCGGCACGTATTGACGAGCCAGATCCATCGCAGGTTCAACGCCGATCGGGCCGTCACAACGACGCAGCGGCGGCTGAAGCGACTTTCGGATGCTGGCCTGGTCGAGCGCTTCCAGTTTCATCGACGCGATGGCGGGGGAGTGCCGATGTGCTACGTGCTCATGCCCGAGGGCCTCGCGATGCTGCGCGCGGCGCGGGGTCTTGCTGTCGAGCGGGAGGGCGACGTGTCTCTGCCCGACGCCTCGACCAGCCGCTCTCTCGCCGCTGGCGAGCGCCGCCTTCGCGAGGCACGCCGCGACGTCCACGTTGCGGGATGGGTGCTCTCACTCGAGCGTGCTACCTCTCCAGCCCGATGCGCGCTGCGCGGGCCGGAGGAATCGGTCCTATCGCCACCGATGCGGTCGAGCGCCGGAGGTCAGACTCGGCTCGGGCCGGGCGACCTGCGCCTGCCGGGCGGAAGGACCCCTCACGACTTCGTGCGCACCGACGCCGGCGGCGAGGCCCTCGAGGTGGAGCATTTCGACACCGTGCGGCCGAACGCGATCGTCGAGCTCTCATGGGAGGGACGGGAGCAGTCGGCTCGCGAGGTGGCAGACGCCCCGTCTCCTAATGCCATCGACGTGCTCGTCGAGCTCGACGATCGCCTCCCCATCGGGGCGGCCGCGGCAAAGCTCGAGCGCTACGACCACTTCCTGTCCGGCTGGGCCACCCACACGACCCGGTATGGCCGGCGTTTGCAGGCCATTCCCGTGGTCGTATTCGTCTGCCGCGATCGACACCGAGCGCGAGAGTGCGCCAGGCGTGCGGACGCCGGACTCCGGGCGTGTCGCGCCTACGCGGGGGAGTACCCGTTCGATTGGGATTATCCGGCCCGGGAGCAGATCCTGTTCGCGTCCGAGCGCGACATGCATGAGGGTCTCTCGAGCGCCTACGGCGTGCCCCGGCTTCCTCCGGCGGTGCGCGCGTCGTCGGGAGACGGCGACCCCAGCGCGCGCGAGGCGGTCGCGGAAGCAAAGGATCTGCTCGGCGTTCCGATGGGCGAGCGGTCGCGCCCCGATGAGCTTGCGCCGAGCGACGATGAGCTTGCGCCGAGCGACGATGAGTGAGCTGGCGGTCGGGCTACTCGCCGTCTAACTCCGCGCGGACCCACTCACACCCCGCCGACAAATCGTCGACTCCCATCGCCGCGGCGACATTGAGCCACATGCCGTGACGGAAGAACTCGTCGATGCGCTCGGAATCGGCGCCGGAAAGACGCTCGACGTGCGCGACGAGATGTGCGTAGCACGCGCGGACCCGTTCGCGGATGGCCTCCTCGTCGCAGGCTGCATATGCCTGGTGCTGCAGCATCAGGTAGTCGCGGTGTGAGCCCAGCAGCTCCACATAGGCGTTCCCCATCGCCTGGAGCACGTCGGCGTCAGGCGGGGCGAGGGCCGGATCGAACTCGGCCGCGGCCCGGGTGAAAGTCTCCTCGGTCAGCTCGAAGCCGCGCTCGACCGCCGCCAGGAACAGCTCGCGCTTGCTCGCGAAGAGACTGAAAACGTATGGCTGCGCAACCCCGACGAGCTGCGCGATCCGGGCGACCGGCGTGCCGTAGAGGCCTCCGTGCGCAAACTCGTGGACGGCGGCCTCGATCAACGCGTCCCGCCGCTCGGCGGCCGGAACGCGTTGACGAGGAGCCTTGCCCGTTGATGTCGACGTGCTTGCCATGATCGTAGGAGGCGATGCTAGGTGAGCGTCAGGCGGCGTGGGCCAGGTCAACTTCATGTGGTTGCGCTTGATGATCGAGTGTCTCCGCCGCCGCGTGCGCCCCCGCCGAGGCGCGTGTGCTGAACGGCAGCACTGCGGCGATCAGCGCGCCGGCGCCCAGCACGGCCACGCCCACCCACATCGCCGGGATCAGGCCGTTGATGAACTCCTGCGACGAGGCGTAGCTGCCGCTGCTCGTGAACACCGTCGCCAGCACCGCGATGCCGAGCACTCCGCCGAGCTCGCGTATCGCGTTCATCGCCCCGGACGCTTGTCCCGCCTGCTCGGTACGCACCGAGGAGAGCACCGCGTTGGCCGCGGGAGCGAACACGAGCGCCATGCCCGCGCCAGCGAGGACGAAGGGGGCGACCATGCTCGAGTAGCTCTCATGAACCCCCGCGAGCGCCGCCAGCCATCCGAGCGCGATCGCCTGAAGTCCGAGCCCCGCCACCATGAACAGCCGGCTCCCGTAGCGCTCGGAGAAAAAGCCCGCGAGCGGCGAGACGACCATAGTCGCGCCGGTCCACACCAGCAGCTTCAAGCCCGCCTGTAGCGGTGTGTTGTGGAGGACATTCTGTAGGAACTGGCTGAGGAAGAAGATCGAGCCGAACATCCCGAAGTACATCGCGAGTGACACTGCGTTCGTGACGGCGAAGGCGCGGTTCGCGAAGAAGCCCATCGGCAGCATCGGATCGCCGGCACGCAGCTCAAACCTGATGAACGCGAGAACTAACAGTGCTCCGGCGCCCAGTGCGATCACGACCTCGGGGCTCGTCCAGCCCTGCGATTGCGAGCGCACGAGCCCGAACACGAGACCGAACAGGCCTCCAGACGCGAGCGCCAGGCCGGCCAGGTCGAGCCGCCGCGATGCGCCTCGGCTCTCGACCAGTCGCAGCGCCGCGAGCGGGACGAGCACCAGCCCGATCGGCACGTTGATCCAGAAGATCCAGTGCCATGAGCTCGCTTGGATGACTGCGCCGCCGACAAGCGGTCCGAGCGCTACGGCGACCCCGCTGATCCCTGACCAGACTCCGAGTGCGATTCCCCGTCGCTCGGTCGGGAACGCGTCTGCCAGCAGCGTGAGGGTGAGCGGCGTGACGATCGCGGCGCCGACGCCTTGCGACGCGCGCGCAGCGATCAACAAGCCGGTCGAGGGCGCGACCGCGGCAGCCGCGGAGGAGAGCGTGAACAGCGCGAGTCCCGCGATGAACATTCGCTTTCGACCGAAGCGGTCACCGAGCGCCGCGCCCGTCAGCAACAGAACCGCATACGCCAGCACGTAGGCGCTAACCGTCCACTCGAGCGCCTGGATCGAGCCGCCGAGATCGCGATGGATGCTCGGTAGCGCGACGTTTACGACCAGGTTGTCGAGCACCACCATGAACAGCCCGATCGAGACGATCGCGAGGGTCCATCCTCTCCGGCGTGTGTCCGTTATGCGCGAGCCGTCTGGGAGAGCCATCTGAGAGACCTTTCTTAGTCGCCGCTAACCGTGGTGGTGGTAGCTTAGCAGTGACTAATAAGTTGTCAACCCCGCTTTGGCCGCGGACGATCTCCCTGCGGATCCCAAGGGAGCGTCCCCAAGCGTTCGGGCGCGGGCGACGTCACCCGAGAGCGCTGAGCCAGAAGCTCAGGCTACGCCGGGCGCGATATCGCAGCCGTACAGGTGTTCGCGAAGTTGGTCGCAGCTCTCGGCCGACCAGCGCTCGCTCGTCTCCAAGGACTCGATCAACTCCTCAGCCGATCGGAGCAGCCGCCGGTTCTCGGCCTCGCCAAACAACAGGGCGTCGGCAGCTTCCAGCAGCTGCTCGCGCTCCCTCGCGTGCAGCTTCGTGGCACCCTGATGATCAATTGTCTCGAGCAGCGCCGTGTAGTGGGCGCCACGCGCAGTCATCGGCTCGACGGTAGTCATCATCGCCTCCCAGCTTAGCCAAGCGTTCAGGTGATCACGGCTCCGACGCGGAACAGGCGCTCGGGCCTCGCTCACGCAGCTATGCGAGAGCCGCGCAGGAAATAGCCAGTCGCGTCGGCGAGGAGCTCATCGAGCTGTCCGGCCTGCACGATGCCGCCCGTGACGAGCGCCGCGATGCCTTGGATCGTGGCGAAGAGGACGAGGCCGACGCGCTCGGGTTCGCCTCGCTCGAGGGCGCCCTCGGCCTGGCCCTGCTCGATCAGCTCGAGGATTACCGCGAAGGCGCGGTCGGCGGCCTCGTGGAGCGCTCCAGACTGCTCGCGGTGCTTGCCCGCGAACATCAGCTCGAGCAGCTCTGCGTCGCGCGTGGCGAAGCGGACGTAGGCCGCGGCAGTTGCCCGCAGCCGTGCCTGGAACTCCTCGCCGGCGCCGTCCGCCGCGCTGCGCAGCTCGGCGCCCAGGCGCTCAAAGCCGGCCTCGGCGAGGGCATCGAGCAGCGCCTGGCGATCGGGAAAGTGGCGTCGCGGCGCGCCGTGGCTGACGCCCACGTCGCGCGCGAGCTCGCGCAGTGACAGGTCCTGAACCCCGCGATCGCGGACCGTGCGCTCGGCCTGCTCGAGCAGCGCCATGCGCAGGTTGCCGTGATGGTAGGGACGCTCAGTCACCGGCCCGCACCCTACCGGATGAAGTTGTCGTTGACAGCATTGTTGTCATAGACTACATTGTTGCTCATGACTACTTCAAGCCTCTCGCAAATGCCAGACCTGACGGGCCGAAGCGTGATCATCACAGGCGCCAACAGCGGAATCGGACGCGCTGGAGCCCGAGCGCTCGCTGGCGCAGGCGCCCACGTTGTCCTTGCCGTCCGCTCCGTCGAGAAGGGCAAGGCCGCCGCTGCGACGATGCCCGGAGAGACCGAGGTCCGCCGGCTCGACCTCGCGAGCCTCGCCTCCGTGCGCGAGTTCGCCGCCGCGTGGGAGGGGGACATCGAGCTCCTGATCAACAACGCCGGCGTGATGGCGCCACCGCTGACCCGCACCGCGGACGGCTTCGAGCTCCAGTTCGGCACCAACCACCTGGGCCATTTCGCCCTTAGCAACCTCCTGCTGCAGCACGTCAGGGGGCGCGTTGTGACCGTGTCCTCCACGGGGCACCGCATGGGCAGCATCGACTTCGACGACCTCAACTGGGAACGCAAGCCCTACAAGGCCTGGCGCGCCTACGGGCAGTCAAAGCTCGCCAACCTGCTGTTCACCGCTGAGCTGCAACGCCGGCTGACCGCCGCAGGTTCTGCCGTGCTTGCGACCGCGGCCCACCCCGGCTACGCCGCGACCAACCTCCAGTTCCACAGCCAGCGTCGATTTTTCGACCTCCTAGGAGCCGTCGGTAACCGCCTTATCGCGCAGGACGAGGACGGCGGTGCGCTGCCGACGCTCTACGCCGCCGTCGCCGACATCCCGGGCAACAGCTTCGCCGGACCCGGCGGCTTCATGGAGCAGCGCGGCGCGCCGAAGCTCGTGGGTCGCTCTGCCGCCGCCGCGGACGCCGACGTCGCACGCCGCCTGTGGGATGCCTCAGAGGAACTGACCGGCGTGCGCTTCCCACTCGGCGCTACAGCGGCGGCGTAGCCGGCGCCGCAGACCGCCGAAGGGCCTCACCCGGCGTGAAAACGCCCGTGGATTTGCCTGGCCCGGAATTGAAGTCGCCTGCACCTTCTGTGCAGTCGCCCGGCGGCGCGAGCGTCGCGAAGCACGGTCTCCCGAGGTCCGTGGGGTTGCGTGACTGCAGAGCCGCGACGCGACGTTCGGCATCACAGAGCCAAAAACGCAGGCGCAGCGGCGGGTGACGGCACGGCTCGTCCTCCTGCAGACCCGACAACGACATCGCTATCGCGATGAGCAGATACATTCGTCACTCCCCCCGCCTTCCCTCAAACTCACGCAGCACGCAGCCGAACTCCCGGCAACTCGTTATCGACGAGCCCCAAGCAGAGCTCAGTGGCGCCCTCGGCGCTCGGATGGCTTCTGTGCGAGGAGCGCGAGCACGCCAACTTCGCCTTGGGGAAGCGGTCGAGAACTCGAATTCCGAGACCCCCTAAGGGGTTCTCGGAGTGCCGCGCCGCGCTGAGTTGGCGCCCTCATCGTCGCTTGACGCCGTCTGGAGCGACTCCTACAAGCGGTCCCGATCATTGACCGCCGACTCGCCGCGCGGTCCCGACGACCGGCCAGGAGACAGCCATGACACAGACCCTCTCGAACAAGCCGCAGAGCAGCCGCCGAACCGTGCGGGGCGACGCCCGTCCGCCCTCCCGCACCGATCGGCCTCGTCTGCGACGAGGACGCGAAACCGAACGCAAGAAAGGCTCGCGGCGCCGGCTCGCTCGCTATCTCGACTGGAACGGTCATCGCCGTGAGGTGATCGCACGACGTGGGGTCGCCGGGAGCGTGCTCGTCATCGATCGCGATGCCGAAACGCTCGGCGACCGGCGGCTGGTCGCGCATCTGGACGCCGACGAGCCCCCGGAGAACGCGGCGCTCGTCTGTCGCCTCTATCTGGACTGTTCAGACGCCAGTGGTCATCGCTGCCGATCGCTAACAGAGGAGGACCTGCAGGCGGAACCGCTCGAACAGGAGGACACGCCCGAGTGGACTTCGCTCCAACGCGACTGCTGCCAGAACCTGCTCGATCGCGACGGTGAGCTACACCGACTCGAGCTGGTGCAAACCGGCATGTCGATCCCCGAGTTGCGCTGGCAGCGCCGATCGCGCCGCGAAGGCGAGCAGCGGTCCGTCAGCGTCCGGGACGCGATCGCAGCTCTCGAACGCTATGAGCCCGTTCGCGCTGTCACTCGCAGCGCGCTGGCGCTCCACGACACCGATCCGACGGTCTCGGTGACCGTGCTGCGCGCCGAGTTCGAGCGCGTGCTCGTGAGCCCGATCGTGCTCAATCGCGGCCTGCGCGACGCAGTGCTCGCGACGATGACCCGCGAGGAACTGAGCATGAGCGAGATCGCGGCGCGCTGTGGGCGCATCAAGCGCGACAGCAGGGGCAACGAGAGTGGAGAGACGAGCTGGCTGGCGCGACGGCTCGGGATGCTGCCAGAGGGCGGCCACGAGTCTCCGACGCCGTGGATTCACAGCGACGTGTTGGGTTTGATCTCGCGCCGCGGCCTGGGAGTCAGCCCGCGAGAGGTCGAACTCTGATCGTCCACCGCCGGCACGCGAGCCTGTCGAAGACAGGTCGCTGATCACATCTTTGCGGGCCTGATGCCCGCAACGCAGCAGGCCCCGTCAGCCGACCTTCGGGTCGGCTGAGGGTCGTTAACGACCCCGGCCGGCTCACGCCGGCCCAAACCCGCCGCCAATCCGCACCGGTTGGTCCATGAAAGGAGTGGCCGAATGGCCTCGACTGTTTCGTTTCCCGAACAGGGCCCAGATCCCCTGACACCGCTCGTTCGCCTGACCGACAGGCTCGCCCATCTGAGCGTCAGCGTGGTGATCGGTCTAACGATCGGCATCGTCCTCGCGAGACTCATGCGACGGGCGCACCTGCATTGGAGCTGGTCGGCCGCCGGCCTGGCGGTCGTGTTCCTGGCAACGCGGTCCGTGCTTGCCGGCCTCACGTCGACGCTCGGGGTTGCGACGCTGAGCGCGACCATCTGGGGCAGGCGCTGGCACGAGCGCGACGTCGCCCTGGGAGCTGACCTTGCGACGATCGCGGCGGCACGCCGGGGACCTGTCGACCTGGTCCGCTCGTACGCGTCTGGCGCGGCCCTGCGCCGCCGGCGGCGGAGCAACGGTGAGGCTTGGTTTCTTGGCGAGGATCTGATTCTCGGCTGCGATGATCGTCGCCGACCTGTCTCGATCCCGTGCGGCGGCAGCGGCGGAGGCTCGCACGCCCTGGTCGTCGGATCGACCGGCTCGGGCAAGACCGTGACCCAGACCTGGATCGCCACACGGGCGATCGAACACGGGATGGGCGCGATCGTCATTGATCCAAAGGGCGACCGCGACATGCGGGACGCACTTCGACGAGCCGCCGATGTGGCTGCGAGCCGGTTCATCGAATGGACGCCGCAAGGACCCTCCACATACAACCCATACGCTCGCGGCAGCGAGACGCAGATCGCGGACAAGGTCCTCGCCGGGGAGCGCTTCACCGAGCCGCACTACTTGCGCCAGGCACAGCGCTACACGGGGCACGTCGTGCGTGCGCTGCGCCACTCCGGCCTCGAGGTCAGTCTGCGTCGCATCGTCGATCATCTGAACCCCTCGGAGCTCGAGCTGCTTGCACGCGGCCTGCAGGATTCGGAGGGCCAGCGCGTGCATGCCTATCTGGATTCACTGACCTCGCGCCAGCAGAGCGACCTCGGCGGAGTCCGCGACCGGCTTGCGATCCTCGCGGAGTCCGACATCGGGCCGTGGCTCGATCCCGAGACCGCCGCCGCAGCGCGGTTCGACCTGCTCGAGGCCGTGCGGGCACGGATGGTTGTCTACTTCAACCTGGAGTCCGACAGCCGCCCGCTGCTGGCTCAGATGCTCGCCGCAGCGATCATTCAGGACCTTCAGGCGACGGTCGCCGACCTGCAGGGTCAACCGGTGCCCACGCTGGTGGTGATCGACGAGTTCTCCGCCGTCGCCGCGGAGCACGTCGTACGGCTCTTCGGTCGCGCGCGTTCGGCTGGCTTCAGCCTCCTGCTGGGCACCCAGGAGCTTTCAGACCTGCGCCTCCCGGGACGCGAGAGTCTGCTCGAGCAGGTGATGGGAAACCTCTCGACGCTGATCGCACATCGCCAGGTCGTCCCGGACTCGGCCGAGCTCATCGCACGCCTGGCGGGAAGCAGAGGCGCCTGGCGAGCCGCACAGCGCGACGACGGCTCGAGCACCCGCACGCGCACCCGGGTGGGGGTGCTCGAGCCGGGCGAGGTCTTGCGCCTCGAGCGCGGCTGGGCAGCCGTGATCGTCTTGGCGGGCGGCCGTCGTCGCGCGGTCAGCGTCACCCGTGTCTTCGCCCCCTAGCGCGGCTGGCGGCGAGGCCGGCCGAACACAATTCACAGAAAGGAGCACCGATGGTTCATGCCAAGCTGGCGCAGCAAAGTGAGCGGCTGGCGATTATCCAGTGGACGGCGTGCATGGGCGCCGTTACCGCTGAGGCCCTGGCGTGCCGGGAGGGAACGAGCGTCGCCTCGGCGCGCTCGCGGCTGGTGGCCGCCGAGCGCTACGGCCTGGTCTCGCGGCGGCGTCCCCTCGCCGGATACCCGGCGCTGTACACGATCACGAGGGCCGGGCTCAGGCGCTCGGGTCTAGAGGGCCTTGCGCCCTGCGAGGTGAGCTCTTCGAATGCCCTGCACATGATCATCTGTGCCGGGGTTGCGGTGGCGCTCGAGTCCGGCTATCCGGATCACGACGTGATGGGCGAGCGCGAGCTCCGACGCCGGGAGAGGGAACGCGGCGACCTGCTGGCAAGCGCTCGCTTGGGCGGCGTGCGTCCTGGGGGCCCACTGATCCATCGTCCCGATCTGGTGCTCTGGCCGAGGAGCTCGGATCGTGGTCGGCCAGTGGCGGTGGAGGTTGAGCTCACAGTCAAGGCGCCGCGCCGTCTGGCGGAGATCTGCCGGGCGTGGGCGCGCGCCCGTCACGTTGCAGGTGTGCTCTACATCGCTCCGCCAAGCGTGGAACCTGCTCTGCAGCGGGCGATCGAGAGGGTTCGGGCCGCCGAGCGGATCGTCGTCGCTCCGCTCGCCGCGCTGGCTCGCGCAGGCGAACCGACGGGCATGTTGCTCGCGCGAGCCATCCCCGTCGAGCCGTAGCTTCACATCCGGGGGGTCATCGACCCAGGAAGGGAGAAGCACATGTCCTACTTTGCAATCAACCGCGTCGTTCTCGTCGGACGCCTCACGCGGGACCCGGAGCTGCGGGCGGTCCCCTCAGGCTCCAGTGTCTGCAGCCTGCGCATCGCATGCAATTCCGCGTCGAAAGACGCCAGCGGAGATTTTGTCGAGCGTCCGAATTATTTCGACGTCTCGGTCTTCGGGACACCCGGCGAGAGCGTCGCAAACTACATGCGCAAGGGTGGACGGGTGGCCGTCGACGGACGGCTGGATTGGCGTGAGTGGGAGTCCTCCGACGGGCAGAAGCGTCAGGCCGTCAGCATCGTCGCCGACAGAGTTCAGTTTCTCGACGCTCCAAGGGACCGGTCGGAGACCGGTGCCGAAGGGGAGGACGAGGCGGGCGAGGATCGCGAGCCGGTGGGCGTCGGAGCCGCGGACGGAGACGACCTCGTCTTCTAGCCAGGCCAGTTCAATCAAGGGGCCGGCGGCATCGCGCCGCGGACGGTGAAGCTGACAGGGGACGTTTGCTCCACGTCCCCGCTGTTGGCCCCGCGGAGCCTATTGCGTTTAACGCGGCGCGCACCCGCGCGGCCTCGCGACCTGGACGCCTCGCCTGCAAGGGGTGCGTAAACTGGCGCGCCGCGGCGCAGCCGTCACCGCAGCTGTACGTTCCCGCCGCCGCAAGGAGCCAGCCCGGATGCCAGTCAACACCCAAGCAGTAGGCAAGACGTACGAGCCCGTGCTGTACGCGGTGGGGCGAGAGAAGATCAGGGAGTACGCGCGAGCCGTCGGCGAGACGAATCCCGTGCATCTCGATCTGCAGGCGGCGCGTGGCGCCGGTTACGCCGACGTCGTCGCGCCACCGATGTTCGCGGTCGTCTACAGCGCCCCGGCGGTCGGACCGCCGATCTTCGACCCCGACATTGAGCTCAACTTCGCGATGATGGTCCATGGCGGCCAGGAGTTCGAGTGGGGGCCGCTCGTCGTCGCCGGTGATGAGATCACCACGACCGCCAGAGTCAAGGACATCTCCGAAAAGGATGGGCGGGGCTACTACGTGTTCGAGTCGATCTCGGTAAACCAGCGCGGCGAGCGCGTATGCCGTGGAACCTGGACGAACATCGTCCGAGGAGTGTGAGGCTGGTGGCTGATCTTCAGGTTGGGACTCCGATCCCGGAGCTAAAGGTCACGCCCGACAAGTACCTGACGGCCCGTTATGCGGGCGCCTCCGGTGATTTCAACCCGATCCACATCGACGAGGAGTTTGCCCGCACGGTTGGCCTTCCCGGGCGCATCCTGCATGGTCTGTGGACGATGGCGCAGGTCGCCCGGGCCCAGACGGAGGCAGCCGGCGGTCCCGAGCACCTGAAGCGCCTCTCGGTGCAGTTCCGTGGCATGGGCCTCCCAGAGCAGGAGGTGCTCGTGAGCGGAACCGTGCGCGAGGCCGACGGCGGGACGGTGGTGGTTGAGACGGTCGCCGAGCAGGGGGGCAACCAGATCATCCGCAACGCCGAGGCTGAACTCGTTCTATAGACGCAGCGTCCATGCCGGCGTCAGCACGCCACCTACAATCAGATGCATGTTGACCTCGCGCCAGGAGCGGATTCTGTTCAAGGTCGTCGAGGACTACCTGCGCACCGGCCAGCCGGTGGCGTCGCGCGCGGTCGCATCCGAGCCCGATCTCGACTGCGGCCCCTCGACCGTTCGCAGCGAATTGGCGCTGCTCGAGGAGCATGGGCTGCTCGCGCATCCGCACGTCTCGGCCGGTCGTGTGCCGACAGACGCCGGCCACCGCTACGTGGTCGATCGCATGCTCAGCTCGGGTCAGGCGCTGGCGCCGGCGCGCCAGCGGCTCGACCTCTCGCTGATGCGCCGCGAGGTGGAGGAGGCAATGCGCACGACGACACAGACGCTCTCACAGATGACGAACCTGTTGGCCGTCGTATCAGCCCCTTCGCCGAACGCCGCGAGCGTCAGGAGGGTGGAGGTGCTGGCTCTGCAGCCGCAGGTCGTCCTGATCGTGATCATCACCTCAACCGGAGGCGTATCGAAGATGCTCGCGGGATTCGAGCGCTCGGTTGACCCCGGGCTCGTGGCATGGGCCGAGGAGTACCTCAACGAGCGGCTCGTCGGCCTGAGTCTCGGCTCGCGGATGATCCACCAGCGCCTGCTCGAGCCCGGCATGGCGGCGAGCGAGACGGCGTTCCTGGAGCGATTCGTACCGGCCTTCAACGAGCTCTCCTCCTCCGAGGGAGAGGAGGAGCTGTACGTCGAGGGCACGGCGCGCCTGTTCTCCACCGGTCGACTGAAGGACACGACCGAGGTCAACGAGCTGATCAACATGCTCGAGCGGCGGGTCGTACTTCTGCGCGTGCTGCGTGAGGCGCTTGCCGAGCAGGGCGTATACGTGCGGATCGGCCGGGAGAACGAGATTCCGGCGATGCACTCGCTCGCCGTCGTGGCCACCGGCTATGGGGTGGCCAGGCGCAGGCTTGGCACCGTGTCGGTGATCGGGCCCGTGCGGATGGACTATGCGTGCGCGATCGCGACGGTACGCGAGGCCGCCAGCGAGTTGTCGCGCTTTGTCGAAGACGCCTATGCCGAGAACTAAGCAGAGCGGCGTGCCGCGCGATCCATACCAGGTGCTCGGCCTGCCGCGCGACGCGAACGACCAGCAGATCAAGAAGTCCTTTCGCCAGCTTGCGCGCGAACTGCACCCGGACGTCAACGCGCACGATCCCGATGCCGAGGAAAAGTTCAAGGAGGCCGCCGAGGCATACGAGATCCTCTCCGACGTCGAACGGCGCGCGACCTACGACCGATATGGGCACGACGGCCTGCGGTCCGGCGGCTACGCCCCGAACTTCGACGCCTTCGGCTCGATCGGAGACCTGTTCAACGCCTTCTTCGGGGGCGGTGGCTTCGGCGGCCGGCCCGGGCCGGCTGGGGGCGAAGACGTGGCTGTCATGGTCGAGATCGAGCTCGTGGACGCGGCCAACGGGGCGAAGGTTGATGTGGGTTTCGACGCGATCGAGCGCTGTGATCACTGCCGCGGCAACGGCGCCGAGCCCGGGACGCCGATCGAGACGTGTGAGCGGTGCGGTGGCGCAGGTCAGCTGCAGGCGCTGACGCGCACCCCGTTCGGGCAGATGGTCCACACGACGACGTGCGACGCGTGCCACGGCGATGGCCGGGTGCCGAGCCAGCCCTGCCGCGAATGCCGCGGCAGCGGACGCGTGGAGCGACCACGCCAGATCGAGGTGGACGTGCCCGCCGGGATAGCCGACGGTCAGCGCATCCGGCTCAGCGGTCGCGGCCACGCTGGCGACGCCGGCGCGCCGCAGGGCGACCTCTACGTGCTCGTGAGCGTACGTGACGACGGGCGCTTCGTCCGCGAAGGGGATCACCTGATCACGGCGCTCGATGTGCCGGCTCCGCTGGCGGCGCTCGGTGGGACGCTCGAGGTCGCCACGCTCGAGGGCGCCGCGACCGTCGAGCTCCAGCCCGGCACGCAGCCCGGTGAGGTCATCACGCTGCGAGGCGAGGGGATGCCGTCGCTCTCGCGGGGGCGGCGCGGGAATCTCCGTGTCGTGGTCAACGTCGTCATTCCACGGCGCCTGAGCCGCGACCAGCGCGAGCTGCTCGAGCGGCTCAACGAGTCGCTGACGAGCGAGAACCTGAAGAGCGAGGAATCGGTGTTCGCCAAGCTGCGCCGCGCGCTGGGCAGCCAGGCAGCGTGATTCGCCTCGCCGTGCGCGTTCGCCGCGCGCAGGCGGAGCTGGTGTTGGCAGAGCTGCTCGAGCTCGCACCCACCGGCGTAGAGGAACTCGACGTTGGCTCTGAGGCGGTCGAGTATGCCGTCTACGGCTCGCCGGGGGAGCTGCCCGTACTAGGAGATCTCGAGGCCGCTGTCGGCGGCGCACTGGTCGAGATCTCCACCACCGAGATACCGGATGGTTGGCAGGAGCGCTGGAAGCTCTTTCACCGGCCGATCCTGATCGAGGCGCCGCCGTCGCCACGCGGCGCGCAAGGCCGTGCACCGGACCTGCGCATACGACCGCCGTGGGAGCTGGCGCACCCTCGCACGGACCGTGCGGTCGAGGAGATCGTCATCGACCCGGGCCAGGCGTTCGGCACGGGCGCGCACGCAACCACCCGTCTGTGCCTCGAGCTGCTGCTCGAGCTGGCATCCCTCGGGAACCCGGGCGGGCCGCTGCTCGACGTGGGCACGGGCTCTGGGGTGTTGGCGATCGCCGGCGCGCGGCTCGGCTTCACGCCGGTGCTCGCCCTCGACAACGAGCGCGAGAGCGTTGCGGCGGCGGGCGAGAACGCAGCTCGCAATGCCGTCGATGTGGAGGTGCGTCGCTTCGATCTTCGCTCTGATCCTCTGCCGTGGATCGGTGCCGGCGAGCGTCCGCCTGGTTCGGTCGTCCTCGTCGCAAATCTCCTGCGTCCACTTCTGCTCGAGCTCGAGCCCACGATCGTCCGCCCGCCCGCCCACCTGCTCGCCGGCGGTCTGCTCAGGGAGGAGGTCGATGAGATCGCGGCGGGGTTCGCGGAGCGGCTCGGCCTACGCGAGCTGCAGCGGCGCGAGAGCGGCGAGTGGGCCGCAGTCTGGATGGCCGTCCGGGACCGACCGGATCAAGCGGCGTCCGGTAGCTCCGTCGCCGCACGGACTATCGCGCGGTAGATCAGGTCGATCGCCGGGCGCACGCCCTGCTCGGACTCGAGCAGCTGGTCAGCCGCGATCAACGCGGCGCCGATCACCTCTAGCGCCTCGCCGTCAGAACCCGGCTCCGGGTCGCGGCACGCTGCGATCGCCATGCTCAGCATCGCCCGCGCCTGGTCAACCACCCCTGTGAAGAGCGCGGGACCGACAAGGCTCGCATAGCCGTACACCCGTGCGAGGCGCCCTGAGAGGGTGATCGAAGGCCCGCGCCTCGGCTCGCCGGACGGGGGCAGGCCTTCACCGTCCAGGAGCGCGGCCATCGTCCCTCCGAGCAAGCCTCTCGTCGCCTGCTCGTCGAGCCCCGCCTGCCGGGCCACCCGGAGGGCCATGTAGAGCGACGTCGCCGGCTGCCCATACGGTGGGTCTGAGGCGAACACGATCCGCTCGACGGGAACGCGGGCGAGGAGCTCGATCACATCCAGGGGGAAGAAGCAGGAGATGTCGTACAGCACGCCCGGGTGCTCGGCCAGGCGGGAGGTCAGGATCCCCTGGTCGCAGATCGCTCCGTGCGCGAGGATCAGGACCGCGCCGGGATGTCGCAGCGCGAGGTCGACGAGCCCCTCCGCCAACGGCGGCAGGCCCCGTCCGGCGTGGATCAGAATCGGGACGCTCGCCGCTTCGGCCAGCTTGAAGACGTCGCCCATCTCCCTGCCGTCGAAGTCGAAGTCCTGCGCTCGGGGGTGCAGCTTGATGCCGCGGGCACCAATCCCGAGGCAGCGTTCGCACTCGGCCAGGGGGTCTTCGGATGGATCTA
The DNA here is from genome assembly GCA_035940255.1 of Solirubrobacteraceae bacterium. GTDB lineage: Bacteria > Actinomycetota > Thermoleophilia > Solirubrobacterales > Solirubrobacteraceae > Palsa-744. The sequence continues at coordinate 16,279 of DASZFA010000029.1, read as the reverse complement.
GGCGGCAGAACGGCATCAGCCTGCCGTCGCTCTCAGCCGCCCATTCGATCACGCGGTCGTTGGGCAGGCTGTAGGCCGGCCGGCGCTCGGGGTCGTGCAGTGGGAATACGCAGGCGCGACGTGCTCCGGCATCATCGAGCAGGGAGAGCAGCTGCTCGAGCGTCAACGAGCGCCCGTCCTCGTCGAGGCCGAGGTGGGTGTGGGCATCGATCACTTCCACCTCGGTGGGCCGCAGGCGACGCGCTTCGGCGAGGAATGGTGAGAGCGCGGCCGCGTACAGGGACTCGTTCACCGGCTGCACGATATTCGGAGCTGCACGATCAGGTGGTTCCGCTATCGGCGGAGCGGCGTATCCTGAGTGGAGGATGGCAATAAGCGAGGAGATCAAAACCGACCTTCAGGGCGCCATGCGCGCGGGCGAAAAGACGAAGGTCGGGGCGCTGCGGCTGGTGCTGTCCGAGCTGCAGAAGGCCGCCAAGGAGGGCGCCGACGACGAGCTTGCCGTGCTCAGGCGCGAGCGCAAGCGCCGGCTGGAGGCCGCGGAGGCCTACCGCGAGGCGGGCCGTGAGGATCTGGCCGGGGGCGAGCAGGCGGAGGCGCAGCTGATCAGCGCGTACCTGCCCGCCGAGCTCTCCGACGAGGAGCTGCGGGCGATCGTCGAGCAGGCCGTGCGTGAGAGCGGAGCCGAGTCGCCGAAGGACATGGGCGCGGCGATGAAGCAGGCGATGGCGGCCGTCGAGGGGCGCGCCGACGGCAAGCGCGTATCGGGACTCGTGCGCGCCTCTCTGCAGGCATGAGACGGCAGATAGAGCTCTCCAATGACGTCGCCGCCGAGCTTGCCGGCAGCCAGGATACGGTGCTGCGGGCATTGGAGGCGCACCTGGATTGCAAGGTGTTCCTGCGCGGCAACCTGCTCACGTTCGAGGGAGAGGATGATGAGACGAAGGTCGGCGAGCGCGTGGTCCGCGAGCTCTCCGACCTGATCGACCGCGGTCATCAGATCGGACCGGGCACGATCGCCGCGGTAACCGGGGCCCTCGACGCGCACGAGTCGCCGGTGCGAGTGCTGGAGGATGTCGTCTGGCGCCACCGCAGCCTTCGGGTGGCTCCCAAGACCGTCAACCAGAAGCGCTATGTGGACTCGGTGCGGGCGAACACGGTGACGTTCGGAGTAGGCCCGGCGGGCACCGGAAAGACCTTCCTCGCGGTCGCGATGGCCGCGGCGGCACTGTCGCGCCATGAGGTCAACCGGATCATCCTGACGAGGCCCGCCGTCGAGGCGGGCGAGCGGCTCGGCTTCCTGCCGGGTGACGTGATGGCCAAGGTCGACCCATACCTTCGCCCGCTGTTCGACGCGCTGCACGACATGCTTGACCCCGAGAAGGTCTCCCAGCACATCGAGCGCGGCGTGATCGAGATAGCGCCACTCGCATTCATGCGCGGCCGGACCCTGAACGACTCCTTCGTGATCCTCGACGAGGCACAGAACACGACTCCCGAGCAGATGAAGATGTTCCTCACCCGCCTCGGCTTCGGCTCGAAGATGGTCGTCACAGGCGACATCACGCAGGTCGACCTTCCCCGCGAGCAGCAATCCGGGCTGATCGTCGTCGGCGACGTACTCGATGAGATCGACGGCATCGAGTTCGTGCGCTTCGGCGGCGAGGACGTCGTCCGTCACAAGCTCGTGCAGCGGATCGTCGAGGCCTATGACGTCCACTCCCAGCGCGCGGCGGGCGAGCGTTCGGAGATCGCTTCGCGTCCCGAGCGCGTCGATGCGATCCGGGTGGCAGACAGCCCGCCGGCGCCGCACGCCGTTCGCGCCTGATCGCCGATGCTCGAGGTGGAGGTCTTCGGGACGCGCCTCGTCCCCGAGGCGCCGCCCACCGATGAGGTGCGGCGCCTGTGTGTGCTGGCCGCAGGCTCGGCGGGGGTCACAGATGGACATCTTGCGATCGAGTTCGTCGACTCTCGGCGCATCGTCGAGCTCAACGCGGCGCACCGCGATCACACCGGCCCGACCGACGTGCTCTCGTTCCCGATCGATGGTGCCGAGCCACAGGATGGATCGCCGAACGAGCTTGGGGATGTCGTGATCTGCGCCGAGCACACTGCGGACCTGCGTGAGGCGATTGTTCACGGCGTGCTGCACCTGGTTGGCATGGATCACGAGACGGACGACGGGCAGATGCTGGCTCTGCAGCGCAAGCTGCTCGCCCGGGGTGCGGGGTGACGCGCAGCGGCTTCGTCGCGCTCGCGGGCAGGCCCAACGTCGGCAAGTCCACGTTCGTCAACGCGGTGGTCGGTCAGAAGGTGGCGATCGTCTCCGATCGGCCGCAGACGACCCGGCGGGCGATCAGGGGGGTTTACGGAGACCGCGACTGCCAGATGGTGCTCGTGGACCTTCCGGGCGTGCAGCGCCCGCGCGACGCGCTCACCTCGCGCATGGCACGCAGGGTCCAACAGGAGCTCGAGGGCTCGGACGCGGCTCTGCTGATGCTCAACGGCGAGCAGGGCGTCGGGCCAGGCGATCGTTTCATCGCCCAGTTTCTCGCTGACGGGGGCCTGCCGGTGACGATCGCCGTCAACAAGGTCGACCGTCTCTCGAAGGCCGCTCTGCTCGATGTTCTGCAACGAGCGGCCGACCTTCAAGAGAACGCCGAGGTGTTCCCAATCTCTGCACGCAAGGGTTCGGGCGTGCCCGCCCTCGTCGAGCACCTCTCGACGCTGATGCCCGAGGGCCCGTTCATGTTCGCCGAGGGCGCCGTCTCAGACCTGCCGCTCGAGCTGCGACTCGCCGAGCTCGTGCGGGAGGCTGTGATCAAGCGGACCTTCCAGGAGGTTCCGCACGCGGTCGAGGCGCTCGTCGAGGAGATCGAATGGCCCCGCCAGAACCTGGCGAGGGTCCGCGCGCTGATCTGGGTGGAGAGCGAGTCACAGAAGGGCATCGTCGTCGGCGCCGCGGGGCGCATGATCAAGGCGATCGGAACAGCCGCACGGCGTGAGCTCGAACGCGAACTCGGCTCCCAGGTTCACCTCGACCTGTCGGTGCGGGTCCGCCGAGATTGGCGCGCCGACGAGGGACTGCTCGACCGCTTGGGCATCGGCTAGAAACGCGACCCGTGACGCAGCGACCAGCGAGCCAGGCCGCGGTTCACAGCCTGCGTTGCAGGTGCTCGACGATCCGCTGCACGGCCGCCAGGTCGAGATCCGCGCCGAACAGGAACGGGACGCCGAGCACCTCGAACCGCCGGCGGCGCAGTCGGGCGAGCTGGTTGTGCTGGAAGCGCGCCCTGTCGTGGACTGCACGCGCGGCCACCGCGGCCGAGCGCCCGATCTCGCTTCCGTCCAGGCGGGCGATCAGCTCGAGCTCGGCCGTCGTGAATCGCGATGGCAGAACGCCGTTCAAGACCACGGCGTCGAGCGCGCGGCCGAGTCCCTCCCGCAGTCCGTCCTGAAGCTCGAGTGTCTCGGTGACCGCCATGTCTGTGGGCAGCGCGACGGCCACGTAGCCCGACCGCGCGGGATCCTGCAGCAGTTCTCGCACCCGCTGCGACTGCCCTGCGATCGGGCCGACGCGAGCTATCGCGCCAAATGTCTGGGGCGAGTGCAACAACCCGAGCGCGTGGCCAGTGGATGGAGCGTCGATGACAACCAGGTCATACCCGCCGGCGCGCCTCTGCCACCGTTCGCCCTGGGTCAGCTCCCAGATCTTCACCATGCTCACCAGCTCCTTCGCGCCCGGCGCGGCGGCGGCGAAGTACTGGAAGGTCCCACTCGATGCGAGCATCCGCCCGGAGACGCGTCCGCCCAGCTGCTGCAGCCACTCGAGCAGCGCCCGGTCGGGATCGATCGAGATGCTCCACATGCGCTCCCGCAACAGCGTCTCCACTCCCGGGTCCCTGCCCGTCAGGCCAAACAGGGCGGGGACCCGCCCCTGGTCTCCCAGCTCGACCACGATCGTGCGCAGCCCGCGGCCGGCGGCGAGCAGGCCGAGTGCCGCCGCGAGGGTCGTCTTTCCGACGCCGCCCTTGCCGGTCACGAAAAGCAATTCGCGCTCCAACAGCGATGTCATCGCGTCAGGAGTGTGTCTCAAACCGGCGCGCACGGCCTCGACCTACAATCGACCACATGAACGCGCCGGCGAGCGACCCCATCGACGGGCAGGTTTCATACGACGCGCAGGGCCTCGTGCCCTGCGTGGTGCAGGACTGGAGCACCGGTGAGGTGCTGACGCTCGCCTACATGAACGAGGAGGCCTTGAGGCGCACGCGCGACACGGGCGAGCTGCACCTGTGGAGTCGCTCTCGGGGCGAGCAGTGGCACAAGGGAGCAACGAGCGGCAACGTGCAGACGGTGCGGGCACTGCGACTTGACTGCGACGGCGACACGCTGCTGGCGCTGGTCGACCCGTCCGGCCCCGCGTGTCACACAGGCGAGCGAACATGCTTCCACCGCGGCGAGCTCGAGCCCACGGCTCCGTATGAGACTCTTCCCGCGCTTGAGCGCACGCTCGCCGAACGCGCCCGCGTGCGACCGATGGGCTCCTACACGGTCCAGCTGCTCGACGATCCGCAGCGCATCGGGCAGAAGGTGATGGAGGAGGCCGAGGAGGTGGCACGCGCAGCGCGCGAGGAGTCCAGCGAGCGGGTCGACGAAGAGGCCGCAGACGTCCTCTATCACCTGCTCGTGCTCCTCAGAAGCCGGGAACGCTCGCTCGTCGATGCCGAGCGGGTGCTCGATGGCCGCCGCTCCTAGCGCCTCGCCGCCCGCTCCTGGCGTGCTCGCAGTCGGGCCGAGCCTCGAGGAGGCTCGCTCGCTCGCGAAGGCGCACAACCTGATCCCCTTGCGGCACAGCTTCATCGAGGATTGTGAGACGCCGGTCTCGGCGTTCCTGAAGCTGCGCTCGCTCGCGCCGGGCGAGCCGTCGTTCCTGCTCGAGTCGGCCGACCAGGGCCAGCGCGTGGGTCGCTGGTCGTTCATCGGCTTCCGCCCACAAGCGGTGCTGCGCTGGTCGCTGGGCGACGGGGGCGACCCATATGCGCTCGCCGCCGAGCACGTCGCTCGCTACAGCCAGGCGCCGATGGACGAAGCGCCCCCCTTCAGCGGTGGCGCGGTGGGCTACTTCGGCTATGACCTCGTGCGCACGGTCGAGCCGCTCGGCCCTCCGGGCCCCGATCCGCTCGCGCTCCCAGACATGGCGCTGATGCTGTCCGACGCCCTCGTCGTCTTCGACCACCTCAAGCACAGCGTCACGATCCTCGCCAACGCCGACCTGCGGGCCGAGCCCGACGTCGGGCGCGCGTATGAGGCCGCGGAGCGCACGATCGCCGAGATTCGAGCGGTGCTCGCGGGCCCGGTCCCGCGCGAGCGGCCGGCGCGAGCGCCAGAGCGCAAGCTGCCCGAGTTCGAGTCGAACATGCCGCGAGAGCGCTTCGAAGCCATCGTGCAGCGGATCGTCGAGTATGTGCACGCGGGAGACGCCTTCCAGGTCGTTCCCTCCCAACGCTGGTCGGCGGCTGTCCCCGTCGAGGCCTTCTCTATCTACCGCGGCCTGCGGGCGATCAACCCGAGCCCCTACATGTACTTCCTTGACTTCGGCGACTTCCAGGTGGCGGGTGCGAGCCCCGAGCCGCTGCTCACGGTCAGCGGACAGCACGTCAGCACCAAGCCGATCGCCGGCACCCGCCCGCGGGGGTGCAGCCCGGAAGAGGACAGGCAGATCGCAGCCGAACTTCTCGCTGACGACAAGGAGCGCGCCGAGCACGTGATGCTCGTCGATCTTGGCCGCAACGATCTCGGCAGAGTCTGCGAGTACGGCAGCGTCACCGTCGAGGAGCTGATGGAGATCGAGTCATACAGCCACGTGATGCACATCGTCTCGACCGTCTCGGGCACGCTTCGCGCCGGCGTTGGCGCGATGGACGCCCTGCGATCCGTGCTGCCCGCGGGAACGCTCTCGGGCGCGCCGAAGGTCCGGGCGATGCAGATCATCGACGAGCTGGAGCCGGTCAAGCGCGGCGGCTATGGCGGCGCCATCGGCTACCTGAGCTACGGGGGCGACCTCGACACCGCGATCCACATTCGCACGGTCGTCGTCAAGGAAGGCGTCGCCCACGTGCAGGCCGGGGGAGGCACCGTCGCCGACGCCAAGCCGGCCTACGAGTACGAGGAGTCGGTGGCGAAGGCTAAGGCCGCGATGCGCGCGATCGCGCTGGCATGCGAGCAGCCGGACTGGGCATGAAGGTCCTCGTCGTCGACAACTACGACTCGTTTACGTACAACCTCGTCCAGTATCTCGGGGAGCTGGGCGCCGAGGTCGAGGCCGTCCGCAACGACCGTGCGAGCGTGGGCGAGCTGCTGGCGGCGGGATATGAGCGCTGCGTCGTCTCGCCGGGTCCGTGCACGCCGGACGAGGCCGGCATCAGCCTCGAGGTGGTGCGCCGCATGCCCGAGGCTGGGATTCCCACCCTCGGCGTGTGCCTGGGGCACCAGGCGCTCGCGCAAGCGTTCGGTGGCCAGGTGCGGCTGCACCCTCCCGTGCACGGAAAGGCGACGACGATCGAGCATGACGGGCGTACGATCTTCCGCGGACTCTCCTCACCGCTGACCGTTGGGCGCTATCACTCGCTGGTCGTCGATCCGCGGCTGCCCGACTGCCTCGAGGAGTCCGCTCGCGGCGGAGGCGTTCTGATGGGCTTGCGCCACCGCGATCTGCCCGCTGAGGGCGTCCAGTTTCATCCGGAGTCGGTGCTGACCGAGGAGGGGATGATGCTGCTGGAGAACTTCCTGCGCGGGCCCTCCGGCGGTCGCGAGGACGCGTCGCCGCAGGCGCCGGCGGTGAGGATGGGCTAGGTGCCGAACGCGATCCTCACACTCGCGATTGACAAGCTCGCCTCGCGCACGGACCTGAGCGCAGACCAGACGGCCGAGGTGCTCGGCGAGATCATGCGCGGCGAGGTCTCCGAGACGCAGATCGCGGGATTCCTGATCGCGCTGCGGACGAAGGGCGAGACCGTCGAGGAGCTGGCCGGCCTCGCCCGCACGATGCGTGCGCTCGCGACGCACGTGCCGCTCGATCGAGACGACCTGCTCGACACGGCCGGGACGGGGGGTGGGAGGAGCACGTTCAACGTCTCCACCACAGCGGCGCTGATCGCCGCCGGGGCGGGCTGTGCGGTGGCCAAGCACGGCAACCGCTCGGCCACGAGCTCCTCGGGCTCGGCTGACCTGCTCGAGGCGCTCGGCGCGCGCATCGACCTCGGCCCCGAGGGCGTCGCGCGCTGCATCGAGGAGGCGGGGTTCGGATTCATGTTCGCGCCGGCACACCACCAGGCGACACGCTTCGTGATCCCGGTGCGCCGCGAGCTGGCGGTGCGCACGATCTTCAACCTGCTTGGCCCGCTCACGAACCCCGCGGGAGCGCGGCGCCAGCTGATCGGCGTCTCGGACCCACGCTTCCTCGACACGATCGCGGGCGCCCTGGCGAGCCTCGGCGTCGACCGGGCGCTCGTCGTCGCCAGCGAGGATGGGCTGGACGAGATCTCTGCCGGCGCACCGACGAGCGTCGTCGAGGTCAACGGTGAGGAGATCCGCCGCTTCACGCTCGAGCCGGCGGACGTCGGCATCGCACCTGCGCGTGGCGCCGAAGCCGAGCGTGCCACGCAGGGAGGGACGCCGGCGCACAACGCCGCGGTCACGCGGGCGATCCTCGAGGGGGAGCTTGGCGTCAGCACCGATCTCGCCGTCATCAACGCCGGCGCGGCGATCTATGCGGCCGGCGGTTCGGAGACGATCGCCGCCGGCGTCGAGATGGCCCGCGCAGCGCTCGCGGACGGCGCCGCCGCGGGGGCGCTCGAGCGCTACCTGGAGGTGAGCCGCCGCCAGGAGCCGGCGGCGGTCAAGTGAGCGCGCGCCCGGCCTCCGTGCTTGAGCGGATCGTTGGCGAAACGCGTCGCGAGGTGGAGCGGCGCAAGCGCGAGCAGCCGCTCGCCGGCGCCGTCCCGGGGCCTCCCGCCGGGATGAGCGCGGGGCGCTTCTCCAAGGCGCTGGCGCGTCCCGGAGTCGGCGTCATCGCCGAGTTCAAGAGGCGCTCTCCCTCGGCGGGTGCGCTGCGCGAGACTGCGGACCTGCCCGAGATCGTCACTGCGTACGCGCGCGGCGGAGCGGTCGCGCTCTCGGTGCTCACCGAGGGTCCGAACTTCGGCGGCTCGCTGGATGACCTGCGTCTGGCCGGATCCGTGTGCGAGCTGCCGCTGCTGCGCAAGGACTTCATCGTCGATCCTTATCAGCTAGACGAGGCGCTGGCAGCCGGCGCCGATGCGGTGCTGCTGATCGTGGCCGCGCTGGAGCAGCCGGAGCTCACGTCGCTGTATGGGCATGCGCGGTCGCTCGGGTTGGACGTGCTCGTGGAGGTCCACGACCGCGGCGAGCTGCAGCGGGCACTCGACGCCGGGGCCGAGATCGTCGGCATCAACAATCGCGACCTGCGCGACTTCAGCGTCGACGTCGAGCGCACCGAGAGGCTGATGGGGGAGGTGCCGGCGGGGGTGACGGTCGTCTCGGAGTCCGGCATCGCGGGCACGGAGCAGCTCGAGCGCCTTCAGGGGCTTGGCGTGCAGGCCGTGCTAGTCGGCGAGGCGCTGATGCGCTCGTCCGATCCAGAGGTGGCGCTCAGGAAGCTGACAGGTTTTAGAAGCACGGAGGCTGCGCTTTAGATGTCCTTCATAGCTCCCCACCATCCTGTGACCCGATGAAGCGCTTGTTCCTGATTCCGTTCCTCGCAGCGCTGGTCGGTGCCGGCGTGGTCGTGGCGGCGCTCGCCGCGGCCGGTGGGCTGCAGGGTGACACGCAGACCATCACTGCCATCCAGGCCGCTCCGTTGCAGCCGTCGAACGCCTCGCAAACGACCAAAGGACTGACGCCGCACCAGATCTACGTGCGCGCCGCCCCCGGCGTGGCGATCGTCACCTCGACGATCGTGCAGAAATCTGAATCGCCGTTCGGGCTCTTCGGCGGTGGTGAAGAAACCGCGCGCCGCGGGCAGGCGACCGGCTCGGGCATCGTCATCAACAACAACGGCACCATTCTCACCAACTACCACGTCGTCGAGAACGCGATCAAGGTCACCGTAAGCTTCGAAAAAGGCAAGACGATCGACGCTCAGGTCATCGGCAAGGACCCCTCCAATGACCTCGCCGTCCTGCACGTCTCTCCCGAAGGAACGGCGTTGCATCCGATCCCGCTGGGCGACTCGAGCACCGCGCAGGTGGGGGACCCAGTGCTGGCGATCGGCGATCCCTTCAACCAGGAACGGACGCTCACGACCGGTGTGGTCTCGGCGCTGCAGCGTGAAATCACGGCGCCCAACGGCTTCGCGATCAAAAACGTGCTGCAGACCGACGCGCCGATCAACCCCGGCAACTCCGGCGGTCCGCTCCTGGACAACGCCGGCCGCGTGATCGGCATCAACTCTCAGATCGAGACCGGCGCGAGCGGCGGTGGGAGCGTCGGCATCGGCTTCGCCGTCCCGATCAACACCGCGAAGGCGGAGATCTCACAGCTCGAGAAGGGCGGCACGCTGCGGGGCGCATACCTCGGGCTGGAGTCGATCTCGATCGACGGCTCGCTCTCGGCGCTCAACCTCCCGGTGAAGAGCGGTGCGCTCGTTGAGAGCGTGCAGAAGGGCACCCCAGCTGAAAAGGCCGGGATCCGCGGCGGCGTGGCCAGCAGCACCGAAGGCGGCCAGGTCGCAGTCGGCGGCGACATCATCGTGTCGATCGACGGCAAAACGGTGACCAGCTCACAGGACGTCGCGAACTTCATCCACGAAAAGAAGCCAGGTGACACGGTCAGCGTCGGCCTGAAGCACCCAAACGGAACCGGGAGCTGGGAAAACAAGACGGTGAAAGTGACGCTCGGTACCCGCCCCGACAAACTCGCTGGCGCCACCACGCCGGAAGGCTGACGCAGCGCACGATCTCCTGCCCGCTACCGTTGGGGCATGTCAGAGACCTCACAGCCGGCGCCGCCCGTGAAGGTGAAGGTCTGCGGGATCACGAGTCTCGAGGACGCCGAGCTTGCAGCCTCCCTCGGGGCGTGGACGGTTGGGATGATCTTCTACGAGGGAAGTCCTCGCCGCTGCTCGCTTGAGCAGGCCCAGCGCATCGGCGCGGCGCTGCGGCGCAAGGTCCAGCTGTGCGGCGTCTTCGTCAACGCGCCGCTCGAGCACGTCGTCGAGATGAGCCAGCAGGCCGGCTTGAACATGCTGCAGCTGCATGGCGATGAGGGGCCGTCATTCTGCGCAGAGGCTGCAAGGCGCAGCGGCGCCCGCGTGATCAAGGCGGCGCAGGTATCCGGTCCCGGAGACGTACGAGACCTCGAGCGCTTTCACGTGGACTTCCACCTGCTGGACGCGCGCGCCAGGAGTCCCGAGCGGGCGGCTCTGCGAGGAGGCACGGGCGAGACCTTCGACTGGGAGCTGCTGGCGCTGCGGCGCTCGAAGCTCCCGCTGATTCTCAGCGGCGGCCTGAACGCGGGGAATGTCGCCGAGGCGATCGCTCGCGGACGCCCGCACGCGGTCGACACGGCGAGCGGGACCGAGGCGGCGCCGGGACACAAGGACCCGCAGAAGCTACGCGCGTTCTTCGCGGCCGTGAGCGGGACATCCCTCGACGCGCCGAAGATCGGCCAGCCGGCGTGAGCACGGGCGAGAGGACCGGCTCCCGGCCCGGAGAGGACGGCCAGGTCGTGGAGCACCGCTTCGGAGAATACGGCGGGCAGTACGTGCCCGAGACCCTCATGCCGGCCCTGGCAGAGCTCGAGCAGGCGTGGACGCGGGCGCGCGAGGATCCGGGCTATCGCAGCGAGCTGGATGCTCTCCTACGTGACTTTGGCGGGCGGCCCACGCCGCTCTATCGCGCACGGCGGCTGTCAGCGCGGCTCGGCAGGCCCGTTTATCTGAAGCGCGAGGACCTCAACCACACGGGCTCGCACAAGCTCAACAACGCCCTCGGGCAGGTGCTGCTGGCCAAGCGCATGGGCAAGCGACGGATCATCGCCGAGACTGGCGCGGGACAGCATGGCGTCGCCACCGCGACGGTGTGCGCGCTGCTTGACATGGAGTGCGTCGTGTACATGGGCGTCGAGGACACGCGCCGACAGCGCCCGAACGTGCAGCGGATGGAGCTGCTCGGCGCGACGGTGCGGCCGGTCGAGGCGGGCGCGCGAACCCTCAAGGAGGCAACCTCGGCCGCGATCCGCGATTGGGTGACGAACGTGCAGAGCACTCATTACGTGATCGGCTCGGTCGTCGGACCGGCGCCCTATCCGGCGCTCGTGCGCGACCTTCAGCGGGTGATCGGGGACGAGGCTCGGGCGCAGATCCTGGAACGCGAGGGGCGCCTGCCAGCGCGCGTGATCGCGTGCGTGGGGGGCGGCTCGAACGCGCTGGGGGTGTTCGCCGCCTTCATCCCCGACGTGCAGGTCGAGCTCGTCGGCGTGGAGGCCGGCGGCGAGGGCATCGACACGGCGCGTCACGGCGCGCCTTTGACCGTAGGCGGCCGGGCGGGCATCCTTCACGGATCGCGCTCCGCCGTGATGCAGGACGAGGAGGGTCAGATAATCGAAGCTCACTCCGTCTCGGCCGGCCTGGACTATCCGGGCACGGGCCCTCAGCACGCCTTTCTCAGGGACACGGGCCGCGCGCGGTACGTCGCGGTGAACGACGCCGCGGCGCTCGCCGCCTTCCGCGAGGTGGCGCGCCTGGAGGGGATCATCCCGGCGCTCGAGACCGCGCACGCGCTCGCGTGGCTGCTCGAGGAGCCCGACGGCGAACTCGACCTCGTATGTCTTTCCGGTCGCGGCGACAAGGACCTCGCCGAGGTGTTGGGCGACGCGACGTGAGCACCGCGGCGGCGACCGGCCTCGAGCGCATCGCCGACGCGTTCGCTCACAGCGGCAAGCGGGCGGCCTTCATGCCGTACCTGATGGCGGGCTTTCCCACGCTGGAGGAGTCGCTGCGCATCGGCGAGGCGTGCGCCGACGCGGGAGCCGACCTGATCGAGCTCGGCGTGCCCTATTCCGACCCCCTCGCGGACGGCCCTCTGATCCATGCGGCCGGCACTCGGGCGCTCGCCTCCGGGGCGAGCATCGCGGGCGCGCTTGAGATCGCGCGGGCGCTCTCCGCTCGCGTGCCCGTCGTGTTGATGTGCTACGCGAACATGGTCTTCGCTCCCGGAGTCGAGGCCTTTGTCGAGCGCCTGCAGCGCGCGGGCGCGTGCGGCCTGATCGTGCCCGACCTCCCGCAGGGCGAGGCGGGGGAGGTCCTCGCGGTATGTGACGCGCATGGCTTGGCTCTGGTGCCACTCGTGGCTCCGACGACGACGCCCGAGCGACTCGCGGCGATCGGGGCGCGGGCGCGAGGATTCCTCTATACCGTCTCCGTCGTCGGCACCACCGGCGAGCGTGACGCGCTCGCCGACAGCTTCGCCTCGGTGGTGGCCCGGGCCAAGGCGAGCACCGAGGTGCCTGTTGCGATCGGGTTCGGCATCAGCACGGCCGAGCAGGCGCGCCAGGCGGCCGACGCCGGCGCGGACGGCGTGATCGTCGGGACGCGACTGGTGCGTGCGGCCGGCGAGGCCGACGATCCCGCGGCGGCCGTAGGGGCGCTCGCGGGCGAACTCGCCGCCGGCCTCGCCGCGACTGATCTGGGATCCGCCAGCTAGGATTCCGCCGGCATGGGACTGATTCTGACCGCCACGGCCGGACTCGTCGTCTGGATCGTGCTCTGGGCGCTCGGAACCAAGGGGTTCGACGCGTTCATGCTCGCCGCAGCCATCATCCTCGTCGGCGCATCGCTGAAGATCCTCTCCGGCTACCTGCCCGGCCGTCGCAGCTGACCGGCAGGGTGCGCGCGCGCTGGCTGTGCCTAGCCGCTCTCGCCGCCGGCGTCACGGCCGCGGCGGGGTGCGGGGGTACGGGGGCCACGGGCGCGTCTGAAACGGCGGGCAACCAGCTCGCGGTCTACTCGAGCCTGCCGCTGCAGGGCCCGTCCGCGGCGATCTCGACGCAGATCGTGGATGGGGAGAAGCTCGCCCTGGCCCAGGCGGGGGGTCGCGTGGGCCCTTTCCGGGTCAGCTTCGTATCGCTGGACGACTCGAACCCGGCGAGCGGCAAATGGAGCCCCGACGTAACTGCCACCGACGCGAAGATCGCGGCCCAGGACACGAGCACGATCGCATACCTGGGCGAGTACAACTCCGCCGCGACGGCGATCTCGCTGCCGCTGATCAACGCCGCCGGGATCCTGCAGGTGAGCGCGTCGAGTCCGTACGTCGGGTTGATCAGCTCGCTCGATGCCGGCCAGGACGAGCCCGGCCGCTTCTACCTGAGCGGACGCAGGAACTTCGTCCGGCTGGCGCCGGGCGATGTGGCGGAGGCGACCGCGCAGGTGCGCATGCTGAAGGACCTGGGCGTGAGCAAGGTCTACGTGCTCGACGACCAGGACGCCTTCGAGGTGCCGCTGGCGGCGATCGTCGCGAGTGAGGCCGAACGTGCGGGTATCCGAGTGGTTGGACACGACAGCCTCACCGTCGCGCGCGGCGCCAGCTTCACCGGCGAGATCGAAAAGATCGTGGAAAGCGGCGCGCAGGCGGTGTTCCTCGCCGGCGGCCCGGGCGCGGGCACGGTCGCGCTGTTCAAACAGTTGCATGCCGCGAACCCGCGGCTGCTGCTGCTGGGCCCGAACACGATGGTCAGCGATTCGTTCGCCTCCGAAATCGGGGCTGCGGCGAGCAAGACCTTCCTGACCACGCCCGTGCTCGCGCTGCGCCTCTATCCACGCTCGGCACAGCGTGTGATCAGCGATTTCCGGCGGAGCTTCCCGGGTGTCGAACCCGGTCCTTTCGCGCTGTACGGCTATCAAGCGATGAACACGGTCCTGCAGGCGATCCGCAGCGCCGGTTCGCGTGGCAACGATCGTCAGACGGTGATCGAACGTTTCTTCGCCGCCTCGCACCCCGACTCGGTGCTCGGGCCCTACTCGATCGAAGCCGACGGCGAAACTACCCTCTCGCGCTACGGCGTCGATCGCATCGTCAACGGCAAACCCGTCTTCTACCGCTCGGTCTCGATCCGCTAACGCTAGCTGGCCGGGCGTAGCCCGAGCACGAGCCTGAAGCGTTCGACGGACGCGTTCAAGCGATGCGCGCCTCCGGCGATCGTGGTGACGGAACGGAGGTAGGGGACGAAGCTCGAGATCGTCGGGTCTTCGCTGAGCCCGATCCCTTCGAGCAGGCTCAGCAGCGTCGGGACCTGGACGATGATGCTCGGCTGCGCGCCTTCGCCGAGCGCGCTCGCGGCTTCGCCTAAGGCGGGGGCGCTCGCCATCGCGCCGGACGGGTTCAGCGCCACCCCGATCGAGCTTTCGCCGATTCCGAGCACGAACTTCGTCTGGCCGGAGGCGCTGCGGCCGTTGGCGATGACGAGCGCAACCGGAAGGCCCGCCATCCTGACTGTCACGGCGGCGTCCGTCCCCGGCAGCGAGACCGGTTGCACCGCAGCGCCCATCGCGCGCAGACGCGCCCCGAGCTTGGCCACCGCTGCGCGTGAGAGCACGGGGTTCCTCGACTCGATTGTGACCGCGGCCTTCAGTTCGAGCAGGCTCATGCCCGTGGCGAACACGCCCGCCGAGCCCATCCAGCTCTGGAACGAGCGCTTCGCTTCCGGCGTGTTTTCGGCGAGCGCGTTCAGAGGCGTGGTCAGCCCTTCCAGCAGCGACTTCAGGTTGAGCCCGGTCGCCGAGCTCGACGCCTGGACGCCGGCGAGAGAGCCCACGCTGCGCAGCGCCTGGACATCGCTCGCGAGCATGGGCCCGACGTCGCCGAGCCCGACCGCGAACCATGATTCTGCCGGCAGTTCGCGTAGCGCCAGGGAGGCTTCCGAGGAAGGCGGCGTCGCGGTCGCGGGGGCACCCAGTGTGTCGATGTCGAGCGCGAGCGAGCTGCTCGAGGGGACGAGTGAGACGTTGACCTGGCGCGCTCCGGAGAACAGCTGCAGCAGACCGGCGACGCCCGAGGGTGTACCGGCGGAGGCGGCGCTCGCGGCATTCGAGTAAAGGTGGGCCACCGATGTGGACGGGGCGAGCGCGAGCAGGGCGGCGTATGGCGGCGCGCTTGCGAGCGAGGGTCCGCCGAGCGTCGTGTCGATGACGCCGTGCATCCCCGAGTCGCTTCCGATCACGGCGAGCCCGTGCACGATGCCGAAGGCGACGTCGCTGCCGCTGAGCTGGTAGCCGACGCCCCGATAGCTCGTCGCGTGTGCGCCGGCGCGCCCGGCGGCGGCTTCGAGGAACGCGTTGGCCTTGTGGATGTCGCGCGTATCGAGCACGATCGCGCCCTGAGGGCCGGCTGCACCGGCCGCGTTCGTCCCAAACGGGAACGCTCCCGCGCCTGAGGACTGCCCCAGAAGCCCTTGCTGGACGAGCGTTAGGATCGACCCCGAGCTGCGCAGCGAGCTCAGGAACATGCCCGCCCTCGGTCCCAGCCAGGGGGCCACGTCGCGGCTGAAGTTGAGTGCCGGCGAGCCGGGGGTCTGCAGCACCGGCAGCAGGCGCAGGTAGGGATCGGCCTGGTGGGTGAACGCGCGGCCTGCAGACAGCGCGGCTGCCTGCTTGCTCGGAGTCGGGCGAACCTCGGCGCCCACGTAGAGCGGTGCCGAGGCCGGAACGGCGCCCGCCGGATCGGCGATCGTGCCGGATGTGTGAGAGCTCCCGCAGCCTGCGACGACGGCGGTCACGACTGCGAGTACCACCGCCACGAGGACCGCGCGGATCGTGAGCGCCACGGCGCGGGGAGGAGGGGAGGAGTGGCGGGCCGGGGGCAAGAGCTTCAAATCCTTTACTCGCCGCCCCTGCGGGCGGCGAGGTCCAGATCGTATGTGCCGTGCCCTCCCCGGCGCAAGCTCCAAGTGCGCTGCAACCGGCCTTGCAAGCCGCGTCGCTGCATCTGCGCTTGCAGTGGCCGGGTCCCTGCCACCGGCGCTGGAATCTCCCTCGGGGTGGGCGTTCCATGAGCCCGGGAGGGGTCGTGTGTCGGTCAGTGGGAGCAGATGTGCAAGAAGGGTTGCGTTGTGGGGCAAAGTGGGGTATGGTCGCGCCAGCGAGCCGGGGTGGAGGGGCTCCTCCCACTCCTCCACCTCGGCTCGAACCCTTCTGACCAGGGCGTTCCAGTGGCCTTCCGCGGATCCTTCGACTACACGCTCGACGCCAAGAACCGGCTGA
>DASZFA010000028.1:0-123551 GCA_035940255.1 Solirubrobacteraceae bacterium | reverse complement strand
GCGCTTGCCGACGAGAATTTCGCGGCCTTGCTGGCCCCGATCTGAATCGTCTGACCCGTTGACGGGTTACGCCCCTGCCTGGCAGCCCGGTGGCTGACGCTGAACTTGCCGAAGCCGGCAAGCGCGACCTCGCCACCGGAGGCCAGTTCGTCTGAGATGGTTTCAAGCGTCGTCTCCACCACCTGCCGGGCCTGGCTCGCGGACAGTCCAGAGCGTTGCGCGACCCGCTCAGCTAGCTCGTTCTTGGTCATGCCACTCCCTTCTCGAGTGTTGTGCTGCGAGCAGGCTAACCGCTCGGGAGGACGGTGGGACGCCAAAACGCCCGAAACGGCGGGTCCTGACCCCTAATTTCCGGGGAACTCCAGCGGTGCGACCCCTCTCAGAGCGGCTTCTGAGGGCCTCCCAGCGGCCACGCGGGCCCTCCGGGGGGCCAGCGCGCCCGCGGCGAAGGCGGCCCAGAGGGCCGCCAGCCAGGCCGCACAGGCCAGCCCGACGTGCACCCAGACGAGCTGCGTCGGCAGGTGGGTCTTGTACTGGTCAAGCCCCACAGCCCCCTGAAGGGCCAGTAGGACACAGAGGAACGTGAGCGCGCGCCGCACGAGCGGATCGGCGCCGCGCCGGCGCGCAAGCCACCAAATCGCGACGGCGGCCAAGCCGAACGCAAGCGCGATCTCGCCGTGGCGGTGGATCACGAAATCCATCGTCGCGCGCCCATCGAAGCTGAGGCGGTTGATCTTCTGGCCCGGAGAACCGCCCGCGTGCGGGCCCGCGGCGGTCGCGGCCGTGCCGGCGAAGATCGTCAGCGCGCCGAGCGCGACTAGGCCACGCAACCACCAGGCGAGCGGCCTGTCGGCGGCGACTGTTTCGAGTGGCGCGCCGTTGGCCTCGGCGGCCTGGAGGCTCTGCTCGTGGGAGGCCCGCCAGGCCAGCAGCAGCGCGGCCAGGATGATCAGCATCGAGAGCGCGAAGTGGCCCATCACCCAGCCGTAGTCGAGCGCTCCGCGGACGGTGAAGCCTCCCAGCACGGCTTGCGCGACGACGCCCGCCGGCAGCAGTGCTCCGAGCCAGACGAGATCCCGACGGTAGGGGCGGCGGCGCAGCGCCAGCAGCCAGGCCGCACCGGCGGCGATCGACACGGGTACGGTGATCATGCGGTTGGAGAACTCAATCACAGCATGGGTGTTCAGCGGGGGATAGGCCTTGCCGTAGCACTTTGGCCAGTCGGGGCAGCCGAGACCCGACCCCGTGAGGCGCACCGCCGCGCCGCTGAGCACGATCAGCGTGAGGGCGCCGAGGGCGATGTAGGCGACGCGCGCATATTGCGCCGGGGTGACCGTGTAGCCGTTCGTGCGCTCGCGCAGGCGCTCTAGACGGGCGTGCATCGGGGTTAAGAATGCCACTCGAACGGCAACTCGTCGGCGATCTCGCTCAGCCTCGGAGCAGCGGCGTCGCGGTCGGAGACTGTCAGCTCGGCGTCCGGGAGCGGCCACTCGACGCCCACATCTGGGTCGTCCCACGCGATCCCCCGTTCCAGCGAGGGATCGTAGTAGGCGGTCTGCTTGTAGATCACGTCGGCCACACCGCTGAGCACGCAGAAGCCGTGGGCGAAGCCGACGGGCAGGTACAGCTCGCGCATGCTCTCGTCGTCCAGTTCGACCGCCTCCCACTGGGCGTAGGTCGGTGAGCCGCGTCGCAGGTCGACGGCAACGTCGAGGATTCGCCCGCGCCCGCAGCGCACCAGCTTGGCGACACCCTCCCCGACCTGGAAGTGCATGCCGCGCACAACGCCCCGGAGGGAGCGCGAGTGGTTGTCCTGCACGAACTGTCGCTGGGGGGGGATCCCCAGCTCAGCGTGCCAGTTGTGCCGGTAGGTCTCGCTGAAGAAGCCACGTTCGTCGCCGTGGACGGTGGGCTGGATCACCACCAGGCCGGCGAGACGGACGGCGAACGCGCGCACGGCGGCGCAGGTTACAGATCGCGTAGCTGGCTAGCGGTGTTTGGACCGGCGGCGGTGCTTCGTCTTGTGCTTGCGGTGCTTGGTCTTGGCGTGGTGCGAGGCGCCTTTGTGCCCGCTCGTGCCGTGGCCGTGAGCTTTATGCGAGCCGGCCGCGCCGCCTGCGCCCTTCCCGCCGTGAAAGACGGAGATGCTTACCTGAGAGATGTTGTGCTCTTTGTCGTACGCGAGCACGGTGAGTGTGTGCCTGCCGAGAGAGATGTGCTTGCCGCCCATCCACATGATCGCCCCTGAGAGCGCCGACGGGTAGGAGAAGTCATCGAAGTTGCGGATCAACTTGCCGTCCACAACGAGCCTGATCCGCCACACCCCGGCAGCGCTGGACGCAAAGACGTGTATCGGCATCGGGCCCGTGTACGACTGCCGGCTCCCGGGCGAGGCGATCCTGATCTTGGGACCGGTGACGACTCCGCAGGGTTCGGTCAGCTGATCGCCTCGCGTCGCGTAGTCCTGCATGGCCGCGAAGGAGGGCTTGCGCGATCCGTTCGCGCGCAGCAGCCCGGCGACGCTCGCTCCTTCGTCTTGGAGCGGGAACCACAACGCGACTTGGACGTAGGGGTCCTGGGCCAGGCAGTGGTAGGCCTGGCTCAGATAAGTGGCCTGCTGCGCCTCCGTGACTCCCTCCGCCTTCTTTCCGGCCCAAGCCCCTTCGGGACACGTGGCGTCGGTCGTACGCCAACTCGTCTCGGTCATCCAGATCGCCTTGTCATCGCCGTTGGCGAGCATCGTGGCGTGCACCTCGCGGTATGCGAGGAAGGAGTCGGGAACCATGCGGCCGTTTTCTTCGCGCAGGAACAGATAAGGGGAGAGGATGTTGCAGGCGGTGTCCGTGTGCACGCCGACCGCGTCGAATGAGCCCTTGGCGCCGGCCTGGTAGACCTGTTCGAGGAACGGGTAGTCGTTGCCCGTCATTCCGCCAAGGACCACGGTGGCGCTCGGGTCGCCGGCCTTGACGGCCGGATAGGCGGCCTTCAGCAGGCGGGCATACGCAGCCGGGTCAGGCCCAGGGCTCCACCAGCGCGAATGGTCCTCCTCGTTCCAGATCTCATAAGCGGCGACACGCCCGGCCCATTTCTGGGCGAGGGCGCCAACGAAGGCCCCATATTCCTTGGCGTTGGCCGGTGGCGTATGTTCGTTGCTCGAACCGGACTCCCAACGCGGAGTGCCGACCACGTCCAGGATCACTTTCGTGCCCGGCGGAAGCGCGTTGAAGGCTTGTTCGTAATAGCCGACCCAATTGGCGGCCCACACGCCGCGCGACGGCTGCAGGTCGGGCCAGGTCAGGAACATGCGCACCCAGTGCGTGCCGAGGGCTTTTACGTCGTTCGCCCGCAGCGCGCTTGGGCCCGGGACGACGACGCCCGGTTCGGCAGCCGAGGCGGCGGAGGGAAGCGTAGCCAGAACGGTCACGGATGCGCAGACGCCAAGGGCGGCGCGTAGGTGCCCGAGACGAATGCGCCGGGTGCGGCACGCACGCGTCCGTGCTCTGTTCGGGTGGCCCATCGAGACGAAGGTCGGCACAAGCGTACTGGCGCTTTAGAGCCTGCACGCCGGTAGGACAGGTGTTCCCGGGGTGCATCGGAGGCGGGGCGGGGGGAGCTAGATTGGTGGCCATGCAGCTGCGGCCCTGGCCGAGCACCCTATCCTTCGGTGAGCGGGAGCTCCACGTCTGGTCGACCAATCTCGACAGCGTGCCGGATAGCGCACTCGCAAGCCTCTCGAGCCTCGAGCGCGAGCGACTGGAGCGACCGGGCCCGGCACGCAAGCGGCGCCGACGGGCCGTCGCTCGGGGCGTGTTGCGAGCACTGCTCGGAGCCTATCTCGACGTCTCCCCCGAGCGGGTAGGCCTGGACGTGCTGCCCTCCGGCAAGCCGGTTCTCGACACGACCGGCCCGGATGTCTCAGAGCCGCTGCAGTTCAGTGTCAGCCACTCCGGCGAGCTCGTGCTCATCGCGATCGCCCGCGGCTTGGCCGTCGGCGTCGATGTCGAGGTGCGACGGCCCACAATCGACGAGGGAGGAGGGATCGCCCGGCGGGCATTCGGACACGCAGAGGCAACGCGCATCGCCGCACTGAGCGGCGACGCACGGTCATCGGAGTTCCTGCGTTCGTGGACTCGCCACGAGGCCTTGTTGAAGTGCGAGAGCGGTCGGGGCGCAGCGCGCGGCGACTCACCGTCGCCCTGGGTCTGCAACCTGTCCATCGACTCGACCGCGCACGCGGCGGTCGCCGCCAGCGCCCCTCCGCGCGAGGTGCGCTGTCTGCGATTGCTGTGCACGGCACCGCTATCGATCGCTGAAGACTCGGTCCTGTCCGAGCGCGCGGCGGCGCTCGATGGTCTCGCGAGCCAGCGACGCGACGTTGACCGACTCGCTCGGCACGCGTCCCACGAAACGCTCGGCGGTCTGACAGACGACGAGATCGGCACGCGCAGAATCGAGATAGTGCGGATCCCAGCCAAACGGCACCCAGACGAAGTGGACAGTCCGAAACCACTGGGCTAGAAACCACGTCAGCCCCTGATAGGCGTCGTCGCCGAAGCCATAGGAGTCGCCGAACACCACGACGGTCCGGCTGTCGCCAGCGGCCTCATTGAGAAACACCCGCCTCGTTCCGATGTGGCCACCGACGGCGGCGATCTCCGCCCGGTTGTCTTCGACGATCGCTGCGTGGGAGCTCACCGAGATCGGCCTCATCACCTCAGTCACAGGCGGGAAGAAATGCTCGCCCAGGTCCCCCGCAGCGAGATAGGGAGGTCCGCTGCCCAGGAGGGCGCCGAAGGGGTCCGCCGTGACGCCGAGCTGCAGCACGGTAGCCGCGGCGAGCACCGCGTTGCCACTGACGCTCAGGTGGCTATCAGTGCGGAGGTAGCTGTCGCCGGCGCTCCTGGCCTCGAGCAGCATCCGCTCGGGATAGACGAGCAGCTGGGGGACCTCCTCGAGCAGTCTTAGTACGGGACGCTGTTCGCGTGGAGTCAGGCTCTCAGGGAAGAGATCGTCGTAGACGGCAAGCTTGTCCGGGACAATTACGAAGGCAAGCCTGCGCCCGGTGCGGCTCGCGTGATCGAGCCGACCGGTGACGATCCGCTCCCAGGCGCCCAACCAATCGGCGCTGAGCGCCGCTTCACCCCGGTGCGCCGCGAGGTTGTTGTTGGTGCCGCCGTACAGGAAGAGATGACCCTCGCGCCCGACGATCGCGACACGGTCTGGCGAGACTTCCCCGACCGGCCGCGTGAAGCGCTCCCAACCTGGCAACCAGCAGTTGAGGTAGGGCCCGCGCGCAGCCGCCTGTTGCCGATTGCGTGAGCGCTCAAGCCGATCCCGGTACTCCGGAGAGGCGATCACCCCCTCGAGGAACAAGCCCAGCGAGGCCGACTGCATCCATCGAGCGACGTCGTCCTCGGATGCTGCTCGACCGAGGAACTCGCGAAACACCGCCTCGATGAGCGCAGGGCTCAGGTCGCCATCGAACTGCTCGGCGCGCTGACGCCGTCGCGCCCACACAGCAGCAGCCTAACGTCTGCGGGTGGCGCGACGCCCCGACTGTTCCGTACTCGTACGCGCGCCCGGCTGGGGGCCGCGCAGCCGATGGGTACGGCTGTCGGTCTCCTGGCAAGCCGCTCCCCAGAGTTGCTCACCGCCGGCGATGATCGCGTACTCTCCCTGCGAGAAGCGGTCGACGGTGACATCGCGGGTTCCGTTGGGATGGAACATGAGGGCCGTGGCGAATCCCGCCGACCGGCACAGGTGTAGCGCTACCTCGGGGAAGATCGGGTGCTCGTGAGTGGGATCCACCCAAAAGGTCTTCAGCGCCTGTGGACAATGAGGATTGACGGTCTCGACGAGGAGCACCCCGTCACTCCCGAGCTTGGACCGCGACAACGCCAGGAACCGGACGAGCGAGTCATAGGGGAGGTGCTCGATCACCTGCGCGCAGAAAATCGCGCCAAGCGAGCCGTCCTGGAGGCTCTCCAGGTACGTCATCCCATCCGCTAGCTTGACGTCCGCATGCCCCTTCTCGTGACAGCGCCGAACCATCCCGGGATCGGAGTCGACGGCAAGGAACGACACTCCGCGCTCAGCCAGCAGATCGAGGAACTCGCCTCTCCCGCACCCGAAGTCCAGTACCGGCTCTCGTCCCTCAAGCAGATCCAGGAATAACCGCTGCCGATTCCTGATCATTGCCTCCGAGCCCCGGAACGTGTCCTCAAATGACCTGTAGGGCTCGGCCTCCCTCCCAGTCGCGCTGCTCGCATAACCCTGTACGAGACCCAGTAACGGGTCGCTGATGTCTCTGAACGGCGGATCCTCCATATACGGAATCGCGTGGTCCTCGGCCGTAATCTGCCGCACGCTGGACTCGACGCGCTCCGTCCGGCGCGGAAGGTCGCCGGTACTCGCCTCAAGCTCGGTGAAGCCTCGCGTCAGATAGCCGACATGCTCAATCAAGTAGCGCTCCGCCGCCGCGCTGCGAAGGCCCTGAAGGCGGGCAGCCCGATTTTCCCCGCGCAGGTCCTCAAGCTCGCGCAAACTTCCCTCCAGCAACCTGAGCGCGTCTGCTACCTCGGCGTTGATGATGCGCTGATGCGCCGTGTACGGCTTCATCAGCCGCAAGATGAACCTGCGGGCGAGGCCGCGGACCCGGGCGAGCCTGTGCGCCGGGTTGGGACGGGGTCCCGCGTCGATCTGACGCTGCATCTCCTCGGTGGCTGACGCGCGGCCGATCTCCACGAAGCGACGCGCCTCGCGCTCGCGCAGCAGCTCCAGCCGTCGATACATGCCCTCGCCGGCAGCCGCGGCGGAATGGGTGCGGCGAATCTCCTCGCCGGCGAGGCGGCCGACGCGATCGGACTCCTCGCGATCCTCGAAGACCTGCGCCATCAACCGTGCCGCGTGATCGAGGTCTGGTTCGGCCCAGCGGCCTCCCGGCGGATACGGCGCTGCATTTCCTCCGATGCGAACGAGACGGTGGTCGACCAGGTAGCTGTTTCGCTCGGTCATGAAGTCGAGGTTGCCCGAATATCCGGTCGCCACGACGGGCTTGTACTGGTACATGGCTTCCGCCATCGTCAGGCCGAAACCCTCCCCGCGGTGCAGCGACACGTACGCGTCGCACGCAGCCATCATCTGGTTCTTAACGTGTGGCGACAGGTAGCCATCCATGACATGGATGTCCGGCCGCCCGCTCGCCGCCTGCATCAACCGCTCGTGATCGCCCAACGCATCTTCGGCGTTTATCGACTTTATGACCAGCACAGTGCCGTTGTCCGGATCGAACGCTTTGCGGTACGCCTCGATCACGCCCAACGGGTTCTTGCGTTCAAAGACACTGTGGTGATCGAATGAGAACAGGAACATGAAACCCTCGGGTAGGTTCAGACTGGCGCGTGAGGCGGGGAGCAGTGGCGGCATCTCGACGGGAAGGGTCATCTTCAGCACCGGAATCGGTGACACCGCTCCGATCGCTCGCACGATGTGGTCGGTAGGCAACCACAGCTCGTCGAGGTGATCGAATGCCGACATCCACCGCTCGGGGAACTGCTCGACCTCCCAGAACCACATCCCGATCGAGTAGCGCGATTGGAAGAACTCATCCCCCGCCTGGCCCGCAAATTCACCGAGCATGTCGGCGTTCATGCAGATCAGGTTCACGGGATAGCGCGCATCCGTGTAATCGAGGTATGTAAACGCGTGTCCTTGCCGGTTGCCTGGCACCATACGCCCATGAACCGGCAGCACCGGTATGCCGCATGCATCAAGCGCGCTGACCGCTTGCCGAGCCGCCTCGCCGGTGCCGACCTCCGAACGGAAGTAGCCGACGACGTTGACTCCCCAGGCCCGGGTGCCTCTCCAGGCCTCGGGCTGATCGGCCGCCTCAGAGCTCACGGCCTCGGATCGATCCGACTCCCCGGCTTCGAGTGATACGGGCTCGATGAGCCCCAGCACCGGTTCCTCGATGACACCCGCTTGGCGCACCCACCCGAGAAGGCCTTTTGGTTCACCGGCCCGAACATCGGTGAACGCCGCCTGAAGATCAGGGCGCGACTCATAGACGGAGGCGAGCATGCGGCTCAGCTTCGGCGGTCCGCCGGGAGCAGGCGCGCTCAGCCATTTCAGAAATGTGTCACTCCCCGCGTCTGTGAACGGTGTTTCAGCGAGTTCACCCGCATCGACCCCATCGGCGTACATACGACGCAGGCGGGGGTCGAACTCGACTCCGCAAGGAAGCCACCCGTAGGTGTAAGGCCAGGCTTTGGCCTCTCCATAGCCGGCGCCCAAGACCTCGTTGGCATACTCGTGGCAAATGCGTTCGAGTGCTCTGTTCTCGCTGAGACGGACTCGCGTCTGGTGGCGGCTCAGCGTGTCTGGCTCCTCTGGGTCGAAGCCGCTGAAATGGAAGAAGGCAAGCGGTAAGCCGTCCACCATGTAGCGCGACTCATCGTGCTCTAGATGGCGCCCGAAAACGTTCCAATACGCCAAGTTGTATTGCGAGGCGCGAACGATCGTATGGTCGGGCATAAGGCCGGGCGCCAGATCGAACCATCGTTGATCGACGAAGTAGCCGTTCTGCGGATCGACCCGGCAATCCGTTAGGAGGCGCTCGCGCCACCAGCGCAACAGGTTGTCCGTCTCCTCGCCGCAGCCCAGGGACAGATATCCGAGGTTGTAGACGCCGGCCAACAAGATGTCGACCTGGCCCGGCCGCTCCCCGTCGTCCGGTACCGGTGTTGTGTTGTGTGGTGTCAGGACGACCCGATGCTCGTGGGCAAGGTCATCCAGTTGCTGCAGCGAGCCGTAGATCCGAATGTCGGGATCGAGATACGTGATCACATCCCGCTCGCCGGAAAGCAGGTGGGCGAGCAGCCAGGGCTTGACGGCCGTCGACACTTCGAGCACGTCGTAGCGAACAGCCATCTCCTCGAACTCGTCACATCCGATCTCGGCGGGTGTCAGGCTCGTGAATGGCTCGCGCCTTGGATCGATGTATCCCTCGTAGTCGTCGATCACTAGCACGTAGCAGCGCCCGCCCGGATGATGCTGGGCGAATGACCGTGCCAACACGCGCGCCTGCGCGACATAGTTCTTTGCGATGATCGTGCAGATGTCCACGAGATGGAACCTACCAGCGGAGGTCGCTCACCCGGCGCGATACCAGTCGACCAGCTTGCCACACGCGGCGCGTAACGGGAGGATCTGATCGGCTGCCGCCGGCGTCGCGACGACGGCTTCCGGCGTCGCCACGTCCGAGGACGGAGTGAGCCAATACTTCGTGGTCCGCAGTGTTATTGGTACAGGCCCAGCCCGGACTACGTTGATTTGTCCGATTGGCCAGCGCGGCCCCGGTCGCTCGAGGTTTGCGGGCAGAGTCGACCGCAGGCCGTGCGACGTGACCGACAGTGGCAATGGACTTACATACGGTGTCTCGAGCAGCCAGGTCCCGGGCGTCAGCTGAAGAGTGACCGTCACGGTCGCGCCCGGAGCGATGGGAGGCACTGCCACCACAGGCTCCGGCGCCCTCACGGCAGCGACGCCGCGCGCGCGGACGATGACGCGACCTGCGGCACTCGAGCAGTCGAGGGGCGCGGACGCGTTTGGTCCCTCGGCGAGGACGCTCCTGGTAGGCACCACGCTGACACGTTGCCAGAGGTCATAGCTCGATGTCACTCGGGCGAGCCGCATCTGTTCAGGCGCTTGGCTGCCGGCCGCGTCCTTGGGAGTAATCACCCAGTCGAAGCCGTTGAACGCCTGCGAGTTAACCGTGTCGAAGTCCAGCGGCTCACCGTACGTGAACGCCTTCTCTGGGCGCAGCGGAACACCTGGGATTCCCGCGAAGTAAGCGGGAGTGACGTTGGCACCTGCAAGCTCCCACCTGATGAAATCGTCATTGCCCAGGTAAAGCGTCGGCTGGGTGCCGATCACGTGCGCAAGCGAACGTAGCTCCGCTAGGTGCCGGGTAGGACCGATTTTGCTGTAGCGAAGCGCTTCCCAGCTGGAGACGACGATGCGACCGAGCAGGAGTAGTGCGAGCAGCGGTGCGGCCATCGCCAGCCAGGACCGCCTCGTCAATGGCGTCCCCACGACCGCAAGCGCGGCGAGGACCAATAGGAGCGGGCTCGCGATTACGAGTGCCTTCGCCGCCACGTACGGAGACTGTGCGTGATTCGCGTAGCCCCAGACGAGCATCGATGCCACGGCCGCGAGCGGAAGCATCCAGTAACTGGTTTTCAAGAGAGTAACCCCGCCGATGAGCACGAGCGCGAGGATGAACGCCGTCCACATGCCAGCTGTGAAAGCGGGCGCCGCCGGCAATCGGAGATCCGGCTGATTCCACGCTCCGAACGCCTCCCAGGCGGGCAGCGGTCCGATCAGGTTGCCGAGGTTCGTTTTTGCGATGTTGATACTGGCGCCAGTCGCGACGAATCTCTCCACGCGGGGGATCTGCGGAATCAGCAGCGCGACCGTGACTCCAAAGCCGACCGCGCCGGGCAGGAGCTCCTCACGCTGGGAGCGCCACGCGGATCTCGGGCCAGAGCGGAGGATGTCGCGCCCGACGCGGACCGCTATCCAGATGGCGATGAACGCCACTGGCCAGACCACGCCCTGCAACGAATAGACCGAGACAGCGCCCGCGAGCACGAACGCAAGCGGAATCCATCGCCGTCGGTCGAGTACAGGCTGCAGGCCCGCGATGATCAGCGCGGCGGCGAGCACGAAGAGAGCCTCCATCGTCTCCTTGAAGGCGCCCTGGCCATAGTAGGCGGCGATCAGGAAAGGGATTCCGACCACCGTCGCGACAAAAAGCCGAGCGAACCAATTCGCCTTTTGCACGCATGCGAGCGCGGTCCAGGCAAGCAGCACGGGGATGGCGGCCGAGAGACCGGCGAAGGCAATGTCGATGCGCACGTTGAGGCCCTCCGCTACCGCTGCTGCCACGGCGTGAGGCCCGAGGGGATATGCGGGTAGCAGCGGCGACACCTTCGCGACAGCCGCAGACCTGTACGCTTCCGCCAGCAGCAGATGAGCCCCCATGTCGTTGTCGAACGACACTCCGAGCGTGCCAGCGCGGCCTGAGGCCGCGAACGGCACGAGCACCATGATCACCACCGGCAGCGCTGCGAGAAGGTCGCTCACTCGCGGCCTGTGCAAAGGCCGCCGAATCCAGAGCGCGAGGCCACCCAGGCTCAGCGCGGCGATGACGATCACCACGGTCACCGAGCGACCCGGCACGTGGATCGCCGGCACGGCGAGCACGATCAGCGCGGCGAACCCCACCGGCGCGGCGATCCAATGCCAGCGTTTCGCACCGCAGAGCGCGAGGACAGCTTGACCGAGGAGCAGGGAGCACAGGCAGACGGCTGCGGCACTCGCGATCAGGGACGGCATGGGCGTCGAAGAGCATACGGACAGCCGCTGTCGTCGGCCCCAGCCTTCCGTTTGTCCTCGAGTTATCGTCGCCGAGGTTGCCGGCCGTTGCGTGCCACTACGGGCTTCGTTGCCGCTCCTCACGCAGCTCGTCGAGCTCAGCTGCCATCCGGCGAATCAGCGCCAGGGTCTCGGCATGCTGTGCCTCGAGCTGCTCAAGCACCTCGCGCGCAACTCGCCGCGAGCGATTGTCGATGCTGTCGAGCAGCTCCGCGGTCTGCGCGTCAACTTTCTCCTGGTGCTCGACATAAGCCCTGACCCATTTCACGACCGGCAGGTACACGCTCCACTTGAGGCGATCGAATCGATCGTGGTCCCAGTCGAACTCGGGCGGCGCAAGGGTGAGCTCGCCTAGACGGCCGCCGACATCCAGCCGCTCGATGTGGGCCAGGTTCAGTGAATGCTGGCCGCGCTCGAGGAGTACGTCGCGGATGATCGACAGCCGCTGGCCGATGATCGCACCCGCGGCCGCCGGCGAATGACGTTCCTGTAGCTCGCGTCGAGCACGGGCACCTCGCTCGCGGGCGCCGTCGGGAGACTCCAGCACGTGGCGCATGAGCGTTGCGGCATGGTCGAGATCAGGGTCTGCCCAGACGGCTTGCGGCGCATAGGGATATGCGCCCTCGCCGACCGGCACCGGAGTCCAGTCGACTAGGTATGAGTTCTGCTCGGTCATGAACTCCAGCGAGCCGCCGTAGCGTGTCGCGATCACCGGCTTGCCGAGCAGCATCGCCTCGGCGAGGGGGATGCCAAAGCCCTCCGACCGGTGCAGCGACACGTAACAGTCCGCAGCCGCGATTATCGCGTTCTTCTCGCTTTCGGACACGTACTCGTCAATCAGCCTGATGTCATCGCGCCCCTCGGCCGCGAGGACCACACGGGCATGCTCAGCTGGCTCCGTGGCGGCGTTGATTGACTTGACCACAAGTCTCGCGGCCGATGGGTCGGGAAACGCCCGCCTGTACGCCTCAATCACGCCAACCGGGTTCTTTCGTGCGGCGACCGAGTGATAGTCGTGCACGCATGCGAACAGAAAGCCGTCGTCGGGCAGGCCGAGCTGGGAGCGCGTGCGCTGCGCAACTCGCGGCTCCGTCAGTGGCAGGCGGATGCGCACTACCGGTACGGGCGATGTGGGAGCGAGCAGGTCGTAGACGTGCTGCGAGGCCACCCATACCTCGTCGACGAACTCGTAGGCGGCCTTCCAGCTGGCTGGCGGCTCCCCTGCCTCCCACCACCACAGCGCGATCGAATAGCGGTCCTCAAAGAAAGCTCTGCCTGCTTCGCGAGCGAACACCGAGACGCCGTCGCCGTTGATGCAAAGGATGTTGATCGGATACGCGGCCCGGTCTGGCTCAACGTAGGAGAAGCTCCTCTCCTGACGGCTAGGCGGGATCAGATGACCCTGTATCGGGAGCGCCGGAATCTCTTGAGCGTCCAGCCCTGCGACCAGTAGGCGCGCCGCCTCGCCTACGCCTAGCTCGGATGTGAAGAACCCGGCGACGTTGACTCCCCACCGTGGCTTGGCCTCCTGCACGTGGGGATCGGCATCGCGATAGGCAACCTCCGGCACCGGCGGCAGGAGATCCGCCACGAGCCCCTCCTGCTCCATGCCATGGACGCACAGCCACCCGGCAAACCCGGCGCCGTCCGGCCCGTCGAGTTGACGGTAGGCTGCGCGCAGGTCGGGCCGTGCCCGCCAGATCGCCTCGTGCAGGCGAGACAGACCGGCTCCCCGGCCCCGCTCGCCGGGTTCGCCCAGATACTCGTAGAACTCGCGACGACCCTCCTGCTCGAATGGTGAGCGCGTGACCCGCCCGTCACGGATCGCGTCCATTAGGAGGTCGCGTAGCGTGCTGGTCAGGCGCAGGCCGTCACCGAGCCGCTCGAACGGAACTGGTTGGCGAGCGTCGGTCTCCCAACTCGCGGCGCGAAGATCCGCGGCATGCTGCTCCACCAACGCTCCAAGCGCAGGGACGAGATCGGGGCCGACGCGTCCGCCGCCGGCGAACCATCCCGAGGGCGATCGGGGGTCCAGCTCCGTGAAATCGAGCAAACTCGCCGCTCCGGTGCCGACGAGCAGGTTCTCTCCATCCTTTGCGCGAGCTTCGAGACCGGACGATGCAAGCTCGGCGAGGGACCATTGATCGAGCGCGTAGGTAGCGTCGCGCAGCACGCTCACGTGCGAGCCGAGAGCCGGCATGCTGTCGACCCAGCGGCGCACTGAGGCGGCACCAGCGTCGTTGGCAACCCGGAAGAACCGCGGCCACGCGGCAAGCAATCCGCGCAAATCCGGTCCGGCGAAGCCGAAGATGTTGCGGCTGTAGACCCCGCGCGCGGGGTCGTCGCCGAAGATGTCGAGGCTCGAAGCGGTCCCTGCCCGCGCCACGAGCGTGACCGAGTGCTCGTGCACGCCCTCAAGGACCCGACCGAGAGGTCCAACCACTCGCTGGGCCGCATCCACGTACAACACCGAGCGCGCACCCGCGCGCAGCACGTGCTCCACCACGTACGGCAGCACGGCAATCCGCAGCGCGTCGGGAGCATTCGCCGCCGCCAACACACCCGGCTCGCCCGCTACTACGGCGGCGAGCCCGACTAGCTCGGCGCCGTCGATGGGCTCGACATACGCGGGGTCTCCGTCGAGGAGGAGCACTGTGAGCTGCGCGTCGCTGTGGTAGCGGCGCAATGTCTCTGCCATGACCCGTGCGCGAGCGAGCGAGCACCGGCTCACGATCGTGCACACGTTCACAGGCGACAGTATTGCCGGACGTCGGTCGCCTGCGCTACACATCCGCCGTTCCAGCAGGCTCGCCTGCGTGTCACTCGTTGCTAGCCTGCGGCCGGATGCGGTCTGGTCAGAGCTCGGGGAGCGGTGGAATCGACTGGCACGCACCGATAAGACCAGCAGCGCCGGTCCCGTATGTCCGGCGGAACCGGTTCGAACGCCACACCTCGGGGGCGGGATTGGCCGTTGAACGGCCACTGGTGACGGAGCGCCTACACGCACGCCTAAGCGCCGAGGACGTGATCAAGATCAAGCAGGCGATCGCACATGAGCCGCTGCTAGCCGCCTCATACGTTGCAGCTCCCGACGAGCGAGTGCGGCTGCAGATGACGCTCGCGTACGGAATCTGGCTCGGACAGGCTGGGGTCGTCTCGAAGACCGGGCTGCCAATTCCACAACCGCCCGAGGACGTGCACATGATGGCTCACGGGCCCCTCGCGGCTGCTGGCGGCCTATACGAGGCGGACATGGTCGCGTGTGCGCTCGCGAGCTCCGGCGGAGAGATGAACGACGTGCGCCATGCGCTCGACTTCGGGTGCTCCTCCGGTCGCGTCGTGCGTGTGCTCAAGGCCGCATACCCCGACATCGCCTGGCAAGCATGCGACCCCAACGCGCCCGCGATCGCGTGGGCGTCCCAGCACTTGCCCGGTATCGAGTTCTTCATGAGCGAGGACGAGCCCCCGCTCCCGCTCATTGACGCATCGCTTGACCTTGTCTACGCGATCTCGATCTGGTCGCACTTCGCGCCCGATCTCGGGCTGGCGTGGTTCGATGAGATGCGCCGCATACTTCGGCCCGGCGGCTGTCTTGTGTGCACGACGCACGGACTCACATCGGTCGCGTACTACGCGGAGCACGAGCAGCGCACCCTCGAGCAGTCGCAGGAGATCGCAGACGCGCTCTTCCGGAGGGGCTGCTGGTACGCGCCCGAGTTCGGCGAGGAGGGTGACTGGGGCGTGGTCAACCCGGAATGGGGCACCTCTTTCATAAGTCCCGAGTGGCTGCTGGCGCAACTTTGCCCGCGGTGGCGCGTTTTGGAGTTCGCGCCTGGCCGCAACCAGGACAACCAGGACGTATACGTGCTGCAGCGCGTCTGACCCCGACCGCTTGTGGGGTCCAACGGCGTCCCGGGATGATCGTCGTCGCTCCTGCGATTGCTAGCGTTCACTGACCCTTGTCGACGACAATCTCCCGAGCGGCAGACACAGCAGCGGACGCCCGGCCCACCATGCCCGCGGCGCTTTCTGTCGATGGCGTCAGCAAGACCTTCCGGCTCCCCCACCAGCAGTACTCGACGCTGAAGGAGCGGGCTTTGCATCCGTTTCGCAGCACCGAGTACGACGAACTCCACGCCGTCAGGGACATCTCGCTCGAGATCGCGACCGGGGAGTTCTTCGGAATCGTCGGACGCAACGGCAGCGGCAAGAGCACGCTGCTGAAGTGCATCGCCGGCATCTACGGCGTCGACCAGGGCCGCATATCGGTCGCCGGGCGGCTGTCGCCGTTCATCGAGCTGGGCGTCGGCTTCAACATGGACCTCACAGCTCGCGACAACGTGATCATCAACGCGATCATGCTTGGACTGACTCGGAGGCAGGCAAACGCGCGCTTCGACGAGGTGATCGCATTCGCGGAACTCGAGGAGTTCGTCGACCTCAAGCTCAAGAACTACTCGTCGGGAATGCTGGTTAGGCTCGCTTTCGCCACCTCCATCCAGGTGGAGGCCGAGATCCTCCTGATCGACGAGGTACTTGCGGTCGGCGACGCCGCCTTCCAGCAGAAGTGCTTCGAGGAGTTCTTCCGGCTCAAGCGCGAAGCCAAGACGATCGTCTTCGTGTCCCATGACATGTACTCCGTGGAGCGCTTCTGCCACCGCGCGATGCTCATGGAGCGGGGAAGAATGGTGCAGATCGGCGAGCCACGGAGCGTCGGACGCGCCTACCACAAGCTCAACTTCGGCCACCTACCGCACAACGCGCCGACCGAGGAGCTGGCCTCGAGCGGCACGATCATCGCCGAGGCATGGTTCCAGGCCGCAGGCGGGGAGCGCGTGACGAGCGCGAGCCAGGACGAGCGCCTGAGCATGTGCTTCGAGGTCCGCATCGCGGAGGACCTGACCGATCCCGTGTTCGCGGCTACGCTGCGCACCGAGCTCGGGCACACGATCATCGTCGCGAGGAGCGACCAGCATGGCCAGCGAAGCGGCTCCTTCAAGGCCGGCGAGACGGTGGTCGCACAGTTCGACCTGCCGAACTGGTTGACATCCAGCCGATACGCGATGACGCCTTCGGTCGCCCGGGAGGGGACCGGCGAGGACGCCCTCGCTCTCGTCGAGGACATGGCGTCGGTTCTGATCCACGGAGACGCGAGTGGCGGGATACTGGAGTTGCCGATCGACGTGAAGATCGAGCGCACGTGAGCACCGGCGGAGGCATCCGTCTGCCGGTTCCCGGACGGGCACCGGCAAGCCACCGGGTGCACGGTCCGTCGGCGCTCAGCGGCGACTTCCGTCGCTTCTGGTCGCTGACTTTCACCCTCGCCCGCACCGAATTCAAGCTGCGCTTCTTCGGCTCGGTGCTCGGCTACATGTGGACGCTCGTGCGCCCGCTCCTACTGTTTGGCGTGCTGTACGTGTTCTTCACGGAAGTCGCCCACGTGAACAACTCGAAGAGTCCTGGAGAACACTTCTACGGCGCCCAGCTGCTGGCGTCGATCGTGCTCTTCACCTTCTTCGCCGAAGCGACGGCCGGCGCCGTCCGCAGCGTCGTCGATCGCGAGAACCTCGTTCGCAAGATCCACTTCCCGCGTCTGGTCATTCCGGTC
The DNA here is from genome assembly GCA_035940255.1 of Solirubrobacteraceae bacterium. GTDB lineage: Bacteria > Actinomycetota > Thermoleophilia > Solirubrobacterales > Solirubrobacteraceae > Palsa-744. The sequence continues at coordinate 106,507 of DASZFA010000028.1, read as the reverse complement.
TCAGTGGTTCTTCTGGCGCTGTTCAACCTGGGCTTGAACCTGATCGTGGTGATGGGCTTCGCCGTGGGTTCCGGAGTTCGGCCGATGCTCAGCTGGTTGGAGCTGCCCTTGCTCGTCGGGATGCTCGTCGTCTTTGTCGCTGGCGTCGCGATGCTGCTATCGGCGCTGTACGTTCATTTCCGGGACATTCAACCGATCTGGGAAGTCATCTCCCAGATCCTGTTCTACGCCTCGCCCGTGATCATCTCGATCCAGACGGTGATGGCCAAGCTGAGCTCGACCTGGCTGCACGTCTACATGCTCAACCCGCTCGCGGTGATCTTCCAGCAGTTCCGCCACGCGATCATCACCCACGCCACGCCAAGCGCTGGGCAGGTACTCGGGAGCTGGACCTCGCTGCTCGCGCCGCTTGCGATCGTCGTCGCGATATTCGTCGTGGGATTCGCGGTGTTCAACCGCGCAGCCGCGAAAATCGCGGAGAATTTGTAGGCATGACCCCAACAGGTCAGCAGACACGCGAGCAGGAGCTCGAATTCGAGATCGAGCGTCTCCGCGCGCGGCTGGACGGGTTGGAGACCGAGCTCGTCGAGGTCCAGGGAAGGGCCAACAGGGCCGTGGCGGAGTGGCAGGACCGGGCCTACTGGCTGGATCGACTGCACATAGATCTCAACGCAATAATGCGCCGCCCTGGCGCCAACCAGGTGCGCATCGTCCTGAAAGCGATCCGGACTGCCCTTTGGATGCTGAGGCGCGCAAAGCGCCGTCTCCTGGGACAGTGAGCGGGCCCGCAGTGCGCGTGTCGGCAGTGATACCGGTCAAGGACGGCGAGCGCTACCTCGGAGAGCTGCTGCAGGCATTGGCCCGTGAGGGTGTCGATGAGACGCTCGTCATCGATTCCGGCTCTCGTGACAGCTCCCGCGAGATCGTCCGTGCGGCGGGGGCCAAGCTGATCGAGATCGCACCCGAGGACTTCGAACACGGAGCCACCCGCAACCTCGGAGCGGAACGAACATCGGGCGAGTTGATCTGCTTCCTCACGCAGGACGCCACACCCTGTCCCGGCTGGCTCGACGCATTTCGGGAGGCATTCGGGTTCGACGAGCGCGTGGGGGCTGCCTACGGCCCGCATCTCCCGCGCGCCGACACGAGCCCGATGATCGCGCACGAGCTGACCGAGTTCTTCGCCGGCTTTGCACCCGACGGCCGCCCGGAGGTCCAGCGCGCCGGCGGCCCGGCTTTCCTCTCGAACGTCAACGCCTGCTACGCACGCGCTTGCTGGAAGGAGATCCGCTTTCGGGACGTCGCCTATTCGGAGGATCAGGCCTTCGGAGCGGACCTGCTCGCCGCCGGCTGGACGAAGGTCTACCACCCCGGGGCCGCAGTTCTGCACGCCCACGACTACCGGCCCACCGAGTTCATGCGTCGCTACTTCGACGAGTACCGCGGGCTGCGCGAGAGCACCGGCCACGTCGAGCCATTCGGCGTCCTCGCGACCGCACGCTACGTACGCCAGGCGACGGTGGGCGACATGCGATGGATGGCGGAGCGCGGGATGAGCCGGTCCGAGCGCGGTCGTTGGGGTGCGCGTGCCGTCGTGCATCACGGCGGCCGAAAGGTCTTCTCGGCGCTGGGTTCCCGAGCTGACCGGATGCCCGCATCGCTCCGTGGCGCGATGTCGCTAGAGGGTCGGGACGGCGCTCACGGCAGCGCGAAGCGCAACGGCACGTACTCGAACGATCCATCGGAGACCGGGGGCGTAGCCGAGCTTCCGGCCGCCGAGCACATCGACCAGATGTTGCATCGCGACGACTACGACGTGGTCGCGCGCTTGTGGCGTGACGGGCCGGCGCCACTGGCAGCAGCTGTGCCGGGGATGGCCGAGCGCAATCGACTGAGGCTTGCGCTCGTCATACCGCCGTTCACACAGGGCAGCGGCGGGCACAACACCCTGTTTCAGATCCTCTCGCGCCTCGAGCAGAGGGGGCACACGTGCAGCGTCTGGCTCGCGGACTACCGCGGCCAGATGCGCGACATCTGGCCGGCGGTGATGCGCCACGACATCAATGACTTCTTCGCACCCATCAAAGGTCCCGTGTACAAGGGATTCGATACTTGGCAGGGAGCCGACGTCGCGATCGCGACGGGCTGGCAGACGGTTCACGCGACGCTCGCGCTGGACAACTGCCGTGCGCGCGCCTACGTCGTCAACGACCATGAGCCCGAGTTCTACGCCGCCTCGACGGAGCGCACCTTGGCTGAAGACACGTATCGCCAAGGGCTTCACTGCATCGCGGCCAGCCCATGGCTACGCGACCTCCTGATCGAGCGCTATGGCACGAGCGCCGATGCCTTCCAGCTGGGAGTCGACAGCGAGACCTATCGCCCGCTACCGGTGGATCGCCGCAGCGACACCGTCATCTACTACGCCAGGCATGCGACGCCCAGGCGCGCCGTGCCGATCGGGCTCATGGCCCTGGCTGAGTTGCACCGGCGGCTGCCCGACGTGCGGATCGTGCTGTTCGGCACCGACAAACCGCTACACGCGGCGTTCCCGTACGAGCATCTCGCGGTCCTGACTCCGAGGCAGCTTGCGCGCCTGTACTCGGAAGCCACCGCGGGTCTCTGCCTCTCGCTTACCAACTTCTCGTTGATGCCGAAGGAGATGCTCGCCTGCGGGCTCCCGTGTGTCGAGCTCTCCGGCGTGAGTGCCGAGTCGATCTTCGGCGAGGACGGTCCCCTCGATCTGGCCCTGCTTGAGCCGCAGGCGCTCGCCGATGCGCTGGAGCGGCTGATCGTGGACCGCGACCGCTCACAACGACGCTCATATGAGGGGATCGAGTTCGTCGCCTCGCACACATGGGACCACGCCACCGATGAGGTCGAAGCCGGATTGCGCCACGCTTTGCGCGAGCGCGAACCGGCAGCGCGCCCTCTCTGAAGATCCCTAGCCGTAGTAGCGCGAGATCGTCAGCGTCTCGGCGAACAGGCCATGGGCCATTGCCAGGAGAACAAGCGCGGCCCCGAGCGCGGGCCCCCAACGTCGACCCGCTCCGCGCGCAGCGAGGACGATGAAGACGGCATAGAGCGCCAACAGCGGGAACAGGTACCGAGCCTGCTCGAATGGGTAGCCGGAGCTCATCCGGTATCGGATGCCCGCGTATCCGATGGCACCGAGCAGCCCAACGGCCATTACGGCGAAGCACGCGAATATGGGAAGCACGGGCTTGATCCGTCGACGCAGCTGGACCACGGCTGCCAGGGCGAGCGCTGCGAGCGCGTAGACGAGGTACCGCGCGTCCGTATACACCCACCCGGGGAAGGTGTAGTCCAGCCATCCGAAATGCCCGATCGAACCGTTCAGCCAGGTGTTCCACAGCGGATATTCGCTGAAGTACGCGTGATGCATGAACCACAGTCGGGGCAGGTAAAGCTCCCAGGTGTAGTCGAGCGTCTGGTGCAGCGTGATCACGCCGCCGCCCGGGAGGACGCTGGCCGTGGCGCCCGAGATGGCGCCCGCTGTCGGGCTCGAGCGGTTCCAGACGGTCACGTTGAGCAGCGCGTAGAGGGCGACCGGGATCGCCGCGACGGCGACGGCCGTGCCCGCCATCTTCAGCACGCGGGCCCGGCCCTCGGGCAGGGCGCGCCAGGCGAGCAGCAGAATCGCGAGCGCGATCCCCGGAAGCAGCGCGATAAAGGTCAGCTTCGCCAGCAGCCCAGCGGCTACGATCGCCCCGATCGCGACGGCGCGGCGCATCGTCAGCCCGCGCTTAAACGCGCGAAGCAGCATCAGGAAGGTGAGCGTCGAGGTGAGGAACAGCAGGTTGTCGCCCTGCACGCCTGCCGCCAGGAACGCGAACGTCGGCTGAAATGCGACTGCCAAGGCGCCGACCGTCCAAGTCCACGGCGAGCCGGGGAGCAGCTCACGCAGGAACATGAACACCGCGAGCACGGTGCAGGCGGCGAGCAGCGCAGAAACCAGGCGCATCAAGGCCAGCCGCGTGAGGATGTCTTGCGAGGGTGAGAGCCAGTAGGGGATCGCCTCGATCGCGTAGTAAAGGGGCGGCTGGTTGGTGATCGAGGTGTCGCCGCCCTGTCCGAGCGGGCTGGGGTGGGCAGCCAGCGCGCTCCGCAGAGCACGATCTTCATTCGTGGTGAGGATCCCGCGTTGCTGTGGCCGCCCGATCACCTGAAAGAAGAAAAGGCGTTCGAGGGCCAGCTGCTCCTGGGGGGAATACTGGGCGTGGGGTCCGCCGGGCGGCGGCTTGCCGGACTCGGCCAGGTATTGGGCGTAGCCGAAGTGCGCGATCTCGTCCGGCACCTGGAAGGGCGGCACCACCCACCCCCAGATCGCCGCGTTGATGAACGCGATCGCGAAACATATGCGACCGGCGCGCGGGACTCGGCGCAGCAGATCACGCGCGCCCCGGCGCACCCGCGAAAGCCGGCCGGGCCGTCGACGGGACGACTCGGTGTCCAGCGGCGGCCGCGTGCCCGAGGTCGTCGCGACGGAGGTGTTCAAGTCAACTCCCCGGAAAGGAGGCGCGCGGCGGCAACCCAGACGCCCAGCAGCATGAGCACGGCAACGGGGAGTGTCCAGTCGCCGAAGAACGCCGCCTTGCCAAGACCGAACCGGCGTGTGAGTTCTGGCAGCAGCGACGACCATGACTCTTCCCCTGCTCGGAAGTAGGTCAGGCTCACTCTCCCGGGCTGCTGGCGTCCGCCGACGACCTCCGAGCCTGGGATGATCGGCCCCGCTTCGCCGGCCAGCTCGACCGGGGATGAGCCACCAATGTGCAGGCAGGCGGTCGTGCTCGCAGGTGCACGGCGCGTGCGCTTGATCGGAATCGTCACGAGCCCCTCGCGCCCGCCCGCCGGCAGCGCGCCTGAGGCCACGGGGGTGCCGGCGAGGTCAACGAACGTGACCCGAAGATCCGGTACGGGGCGACCGAAGGTGCCGATCTGGATCTGCACACGGGCGGCGTCATCGCTCAGAAACGCATCGGGTTGGCAGACGATCTCGCCACCCGGAACGTTGGCGGCGAAGAGAGCGCTGGCTGCGTGATCGCTGCCGGCGCCGCGTGGGGCTCGTCCGGATGCGTCGAGAATGAGCGCGCCGGCCACCGCGGCGAGTGCGAGCCCGAGCACTATTCGCACGCGCATCTGACTGCCAGTCGGGCGCGTTTTCTGGACGGCTTTGCTCATGGGTTGGCCCGGCGCAGCTTTCCGCTCGCCGCGCGAGATCATCGTTATAACGCCCGCTCGGGCGGAAAGTGGCGCCGGATCGGCGGCAGCGATCCTAACGCGCGCGGCGTTGTGGGACACCGGGCCTGCGCGAGGAAAGCCGGCGCAGGGCGAACCCTCAAGCGTAGAAGGTCGTGAGCGTGAGCAGCTGCGATGCGTAGCTCAGCGCGAGCATGCCCGCGAGCAGCCCGGCTCCCGCGAACACCATCCACCTGCGCCCGAACGCATGCAGGCTCGCCACGACGAGCACCGCGAGCGGTGCGATCGCAGGGAAGAAGTAGCGGCCGTATTCGGAGACCACCCTACGGGGCTCCGAGAGATAGAAGGCCGCCTCTACGCCCAGCAGCACCGAGATGGGCATCAATACGAGCACCCACAGCTCGAGAAGGCTCCGGCGGACGAAGGCCCTCTCTCGCCGGATGGCCAGCACGCCGAGCACCGGCGCCGCCAGCATCGCGATCAGGATCACGCCATAGACCCAGTTCGGGAAGAGCACGTCATACCAGCCGAACGCCGCCCAGCCGCGTTCGACGAAGATCACGAACGCCGGGTTGCCGGTGCCCTCGAAATGCGGCGCCATGAACGAGAGCCGGGGCAGGAAGACCTGCCACACATATGCCAGGTAGTCCATCGGGCGTGTGAGCGCACCACTGATCGCGTCGGCGACGAACGCGGTTCCTCCATACGCTTTCGGGGTGGGTGCCGCCGGAGGATTGAGCGCCGGGGTGACGAGCCTGGAGACCGCGCCCACCAGGGCCGCCGAGGCGCCAAGGGCCGTCCACGCGCGAGCGTCGGCACGACGGTGCTGGCGCCAGAGCGTCGCGAGCAGCACCAGCACGACGACCGGATATAGCGAGTAGACCGTGCCCTTGACGACAGGCAGGGCGAGCAGCAGTGCGCCCAAGATGAGACCGAGACGCACGGTGAGTCCCCGGCGGACGATCATGATCAGCACGAGCTCGAGTGCCGCCGCGCCGGCGTTGATGCCGACGTCGTTGTTCACCGCTCCTGAGATCGACCCGTACATCGGCTGAAAGGCGACGAGTAGCGCCGCGAGGACCGCGAGCCACGGGCGGCCGGGGGCCAGGGTGCGCCCAAGGAGATACGCGAACACCACGGTCAGCGCCCCGATCAGCGCCGAGACGAGCCGCATCAGAGTCAGCTGGTCAAGAGGCGAGCTCGACGCGATCAGGTAGCCAGGAGCCAGCGCCGCGTAGTAGACCGCGCCGTGCGTCGCGGCTGTCTCATAGCCGCCGCCGTTTGCCGGACTGGGCCGCAGCAGTCGGGCACGCCGACGGTAGCCCTCCTGCTGGCGCTCAGTCCACGGCAGGCGAGAGTCGCCCACCTGACGATCGCTGAAGAAGCTGATGTTGTTCAGCAGGAGCTGCTCGGCGCTCGACCATCGCTTGAGCGGGCTCGAAGGGTTACGCGACGGCGCCGCACCGCGTTCTACAAGAGACTGCGTGTAGGCAAAGTGATCGACCTCGTCAGGTGACTGGAATACGGGCGTGATGAGCGACCAGCAGGCGAAGTTGAGGGCCGCGATGACGTAGAGGAGAGCGCCCGGCCGAAACCCGCCGGCCCATCTCTGGCGACCGCCGGCCGCGACCGCGACGGCGAGCAGCCGCACCGACGCGAACGCGAGCAAGGGCAGCGCGACGAGCAGGATCAGGACGAACAGCCAGGGACCCACGAAGCCCGTCCTGAACAGCGAGGCGCGCCGAAGTATCTCACCGGCGTGCTCCACGTAGCTGAGGCGCGCGCCCGCGCGCGGGAGGTACCAGACGGCGATACCGGCGGCGAGCCGGCGGCCGGCGATCGTTGGCGAGGCGGGGCTCGTGAGGCTCGCGAAGGGTGTTCCGCCCCAACTGACGAAGCCCGACGCACTGATGCACAGCGACGCTGGGGTTTCAGCGGGACGGCTTGGCGTTTCGGGGATCGCGAAAACCGCAGAGCTGACGCCTGCGGGAGGAACGCGGCGCGCCTCGAGGCCGCTGTGGATCGTGCGAGCGCCCTCGAGGAGCGTCATTTTCAGCGCAGGCCGGCGCCCGGGCGACCTCAGCATGAGCTGTACTGCCGCGGTGCCGGCCGGGAGCTGCAAATCGGGCAGGCAGAGGGGCTCGCCGGCGGCGGTGCTGGCGAGGTAGCCGTACGCCTCGACGCTGTTCGTGCCCGTGTAGTAGGCGCGGGGATGCAGGCAGTAGAAAGCAATCAGCCCGGCCAGCGGCACAGCCACAACCGACGCTCCCACCCATACGCGACGGTCGCCGGCGAAGAGCGCCCGGACGATCCGGCGTAGTCGCCGCACGCTAGCGGCGGCGCAGTCCGAGAATCGACAGCAGGAAGGACGAGAAGAAGATCTGCATTCCCACGATGATGAGCGAGGCGGCCACCACGGCGGCGCGTTCGTCGGAGAGCGAGCCGAGGCCGTGGGCGAGCCACGTGGCGACGATGACGGCCCCGACGATGACCCCAACCAGCATGAAGGCGCCGCCCAGCAGCAGGCCGTGCTCGAGGCGGAAACGCGAGCGCATGCGATCGAACCAAGGATCGCGCTCGCCCATGAAGTACGTGCCGTAGGCATGTGCACAGAGGCCAAGCGCGACCACCTGGGTGCCCACGATCATGAGCAACGCCCCGCCGATGAGCGCGTGCAGCCCCCATGCGCGTCCGAAAAAGTCCAGGCCGCTTCCAACAAACGCGACGATGAGCGTGCCCAGGCCCGCGAGCACCGTCCCGGGAATGATGAACAGGTGGTTGGGACTGTGCACGAGCAGAAAGCGGAGGTGGCGCCAGCCGTCGCGGAAGCTCGAGAGCTTGCTTTCGCCGCCACGCGGGTGATACTCGATGGGGAACTCAGCGATCGTGAGGTTCTCCTTCGAGGCCCGTATCACCATCTCGGACGCGAACTCCATCCCGGTGGTGCGCAGATCGAGCCTGGGCAGCACGTCGCGGCGCAGCGCGCGCATGCCGCAGTGGGCATCCTTGATTCCGGTGCGGAAGAAGAGATTGAGAAGCCCGGTGAGGATCGGATTGCCGACGTAGCGATGCAGCCACGGCATCGCACCCGGCTGGATGTTGTCCATGCGGTCGCCGATCACCATCTCGGCCCCGTCCTGCAGTGCCGCAACAAAGCGCGGGATCTCGCCGAAGTCATACGTCAGGTCGGCGTCCGCCATCACGATGTAGCGCCCTCGCGACGCTGCGAAGCCCGCGAGATATGCACTTCCGTAGCCGCGGCGGCGTTCGATGACGACGCGCGCGCCCGCCCGTTCGGCCAGCCGGGCTGAATCGTCGTCCGAGTTGTTGTCGGCGACGATGACCTCGCCGGGCACGCCCATGCGCGCAATCGCGTCAAGTGAGGCGGTCACGCACGCCTCGATGTTGTCGGCCTCATTGAGGCACGGAATCACGACCGAGATCAGCGGCTCATCTGCATCGCGGCGCTCGGGAGCGATGGGCTGGGTGGTCGGGACGATTGTGCTCATCGGCTCAGCTGACCGGAACGGCTTCCCATAGGTGTCGACGCGATATGCGGTTATAACGCTCCACGGGGCGGAAAGTGGCGCAGCGTCTGCGCGCGCGCTAGCGGTGCGGCCTCAGGATCTGAGACAAGCAGCGAGATGAGATGCTAGCGGGATGCGTATCTGTGTCGTCTACGACTGCCTGTTCCCCTACACCGTGGGCGGCGGGGAGCGCTGGTACCGAAGCCTCGCCGAACGGCTCGCGAGAGAGGGGCACGACGTCACATATCTCACCCTGCGCCAATGGGACCGTGGCACGCGTGTCGAGCTCGACGGGGTTCGCGTGGTGACTGCTGGCCCTCGAATGGCCCTGTACACCGCCGGGGGTCGGCGGCGGATCCTGCCGCCACTGTTGTTCGGGATCGGCGTGTTGCTCTATCTGCTGCGCAACGGCCGCAGCTTCGACGTCGTCGATACCGGCGCGTTCCCATACTTCTCGCTGCTCGCAGCCGCTGCGCTGCGGCGACCGATGGGCTACAGGCTCGCGGTGCACTGGTTCGAGGTCTGGAGCCGGTCCTACTGGCGTGAATATCTCGGGGCCGCCGGTGGGCGCGCCGGCGAGCTCGTGCAGCGCCTTTGCGCGCACGTGCGCCAGCATGCGTTTTGCCTCTCTCAGGTGCACGCAGCCCGTCTGCGCGAACTGGGCCTGCGGGGCGAGGTGACGGTTCTCCGCGGGTTGTATGCGGGCTCCCTCGAGGCGCCCGAGCCGCGCCCCGCCGTCCCGCTCGTGGTGTTCGCCGGGAGGCTCATACCCGAGAAGCAGGTGCTGTTGGCCGTCGATTCAATCGGCCTCGCGGCGCAGCGGATCGCGGGCCTGCACGGCGAGATCTTCGGCGATGGGCCCGAGCGTGCGGCGCTCGAGCAGGCGATCTCCAATCAGAGCCTTGGGGAGGTCGTATCGGCGCGGGGGTTCGCAGACGCCGAGACGGTTGATGAGGAGATGCGACGGGCCATGTGCCTGCTGCTCACGTCCCGACGCGAGGGCTACGGCCTCGTCGTCGTCGAGGCGGCTGCGCGGGGCACGCCCAGCGTGGTCGTAGCCGGTGCGGACAACGCGGCGACCGAGCTGATAGTCGAGGGAGTGAACGGCACGATCGCCCCCCGCGCCGATCCAGACACCGTCGCCGAGGCAATTGTGCGCGTGCATCAGGCCGGGCTCGGGCTGCGCCAGAGCACGGCCTCCTGGTTCGCGGAGAACGCCGAGAGCCTGTCGCTCGAGTCCTCGCTGCGGACTGTCCTCGACACCTACGCCAGCCCGCGCTCGTAACTCGCCAACGTGAGCTGGGCGGCGCGCTCCCACGTGAACCGACGCACCCGCTCGTGGCCGAGCGACGTCAGGCGCGCCCGCAGCGACTCATCGTCGAGCAGGCGGAGAATCGCGGATGCGATGGCGTGCTCATCGGTGGGCTCGAAGAGCAGCGCGGCGTCGCCCGCGACCTCGGGCAGCGATGAGGCCCGGGAGCACGCGACCGGCACGCCGCGGGCCATGGCCTCTAGCACCGGCAACCCGAAACCCTCGTAGAGCGACGGATAGACGAACGCTCGCGCAAGCGCCCATAGCCCCTCGATCTCCCTACCCGGCAGCCAGCCCACGAAGCGCACGTCCTCGGCGACGCCCCGGCCTGCCGCGAGCGCCCTCAGCTCCGCCTCGTACGGCGTGCTGTAGCCCGGAAGCACAAGCAGCGGGCGGCGCTCAGACGGGATCTGCGCGAGCGCTCCGATCAGCGCCGCGAGATTCTTGTGAGGCCGCTTGGCCGAGAGGCTGAGCAGCACCCGGCGCGCGCCGAGTTCAAGGCGCCCGCGCACCTCGGCCTCGTCGAGCGGTTCCTCGCGTCGCACGTTTCCGAGCCCGAGCGGGACGACGTCGATCCGTCTCGGGTCGACATCGAGCAGTTCGATCAGATCGCCCCGAGTGCTCTGGGAGTCGACGATCACGCGCTCCGATGAGCGGACGGCGGCCGGGACCAGGACGCGCATGCCCCGCTCGCGAATGCCCGAGTGAGCTTCTGGAAAGCGGGCGTAGATGAGGTCGTGCACGGTCACGACCCTGCGAAAGCGGCCCTTCAGCGGGGCGGTACTTCCAAGGCTGTGCATCAGGTCAATGCTGGCCCGGGAGGCGAGCCGCGGGAGCAGCAGCTGCTCGCCGAGCACCCACTGCACGCGGTTGTGGGCGGCGACGGGCACGGTGACTGCGGGAAGCAGGGTGCCCCATGGACCGTCACCGGCGGCCGCCGCCTCGCGGTTGATGAACGCCGTGAAGCGCATCCCGTCCGGTGCTTGGTCGATCAGCGCCGGGAGGAGCTCGCGCGCTGCGACCTCCATTCCGCCGGTCTCGCCAGGAACCAGGAAGACGAGGTTCAGGCCGATGTGCCTCTTCGTGACGGTCATCGCGGACGGAGCGCCAACGCCCGTTCGTAGGCGGCGTTGGTGGCGCGAGCCGCCGATGCCCACGTGAAGGCGGCAGCATGGGCGGGACCGAGGCGTGCCGCGTCGCGATCGATAAGCGCACGATCTATCGCGCGAGCGGCGTCGGCAGGGTCGCGCGGATCGAAGTAGTGAAGCAGCGTGCCCCCGACCTCTTCGAGCACGGGTAGCCGCGAGCCCGCAACCGGGATGCCATGAGCAAGCGCCTCGAGCACCGGCATCCCAAACCCCTCGCCGAGGGTTGGGAACGCGGCGCACGATGCGACGGTCCACAGGCACTCGAGATCCGCGTCGGAAACATACCCCTCGAAGCGCACGCGCCCGCCGAGGTCGAGTTCGCGGGCGAGCTCTCGCAGCTTCAGCTCATAGGGCTCGGGATGACCCACGAGCACGATCACGACGTCCGGGTCAAGCAGCGCGGCCGCGCGCAGCAGAAGCTCCTGGTTCTTGTGCGGACGCTTGGCGGCCACACACAACACGATGCGCGCGTCCCCCAGGCCATAGCCCGCACGAATCTCCGCGCCGGGCGTCGCCGGCACGCCGGCCTTCGGCTGGAAGCCGTGATGCACGACGGCGAAGCGGGCCGGGTCGAGATGAAACTGGGTGCAGATCTGATCGCGCGCGGCCGTGGACACGGCGATCAGCGCGTCGGCACGGCGGGCGGCAAGCCTCACCACGAGTGCCATGCCCCAGGTCGTCACCCGTCCAAATGTGGGCATCTGAAGAAACGTGAGGTCGTGCAGCGTCACGACCGATCGCGCGCCGGCGTAGACGGGCGCCACACTGGCGAGACTGTGCACGATGTCAACCCCCTCGCCGCGGGCCGTGCGGGGCAGCAGGACCTGTTCGGCCCACTGGCGCCGGAGCCGTTGGCCATCCTCGCAGGGGAGCGAGATCAGCCGCGCGAACTCCTCCCATCCGTCCGCGCGAAGGGCCGCCGCCCCGGAGGTGGTGCTTGCGATGCTGATGCGAAGGTCGGGGAACTCGCGCGCGAGTGCGGGCGCAAGGCCGCGCAAGTAGGTCTCAGGGCCCCCCGAGGCGTTGGGCGCGAGGTAGAGGGCGTTCAACAGCACGCTGCGTGGGCGGGGCATTTGCTCGATGCTACGGTGCGACGGTCCGTGAGCTATTTCGACTGGCACGCACGACCCGGATACTGGGCGGACATAACGCGTCATTTCGCCCGCGACTCGAGGTTGCTGGACATCGGCTGCGGGACCGGGTGGTTGGCGGAGGACTTCCCTTCGTATACGGGCATCGACGCTTCACCGGAGGCCGTCCATACCGCTACGCAGCTTGGGCGAAACGTGGTGCGCGGCGACGTCGAGGAGCCGCTTCCGTTCGCAGATGAGGCGTTCGACGCGGTCGTAATGAAGGATCTGCTCGAGCATGTCGCCGATCCCGTGGCCGTCGTGCGCGAGGCGCGCCGCGCGCTGGCGCCCGGCGGCCTGCTATTCGCATCCTCGCCTGATGCGCAACGGTGGGTATGGGACGACTACACACATCGGCGGCCGTTCTCGGTCAAGAGCTTTCGCCTCTTGTTCGCCGACCAGGGCTTCGAGGTGGAGCACGTGGGCTATGAGTCGGTGACCCCCGGGGTGGGGATCCTGTCGGGGCTGACGCGCCGCAAGCGGCGCCCGCGCTTGTTCGCGGCACTGGCGCGGCTTCCATTCCACCGTCGCAACGTGTGGGTGCTGGCCCGCCGACCACGGTGATCTCCGTTACGTAGAGTTGGCGCGATGCCTCGCGTGACTCCGTCCCGCACCGCACCCGGCGCCTACGGCGAGGCGAAGGGCGGCGGCTACTACGCCAATGCGCGCGAGGACCTCGTTGCTCAACTCCCGCGACCGCTCGGACGGGTGCTCGACGTCGGATGCGGCGAAGGAGCGGTCGGGCGCCTGCTGCTGGCCGAAGGCGCCACGGCGGTCACGGGCATCGAGATCAACGAGCAAGCCGGGTTGCGAGCGCGAGCAGTGCTCGACGAGGTCGGGGTCGGCCCGGTGGAGGAGATCCTGCCGACTCTTACTGGTCCGTGGGACACGATCTGCTGCTATGACGTGCTCGAGCACCTGGTCGACCCGGGCGAGGTCCTCAGGGCGCTTCACGCGGCCGCATCGCCTGGCGCGCATCTGCACATCTCAATCCCGAACGCGCGCCACGTCTCGCTGATTGCAGACCTCGTCGTGCGTGGCACGTTCGGCTACACCGACTGGGGACATCGCGACTCCACGCACCTGCGCTGGTTCACCCGACGCGACATCATCGTCGCAACCGAGGCGGCAGGATGGCGGGTGATTCGCACCACTCATCCGGCCCTTCATCGCTCACGGCTGCTGGACGCCATCACGGGTGGCCGTTCTACCGAGTTCCTGGTCGGGCAGTGGTATCTGCTGGCGGATCGACCGTCGTGAGTCGCCGCGTCGTCGTGCTGCGCGGTCTCAGCGCGGCACCCTGGGACCTGCGCCCGCATGAGCTGCTTGGCCGGGAGTATCTCGTCAGGGTCGTTGTTCCGAAGGGGAATCTCTACAGCACCACTGAGCTGAGCCTCGAGCATGAGCAGGGGCGGACACTCAGCGACATGCTGCCGGGCGGCCCATTGGGCAGGCTTGCAACGCGGGCCGTCGGTGAGCGATTCGTGAGGCTCGCGGAGCACCTGCGGGACGCCGACATCGTGAATGTCGCCGAGCTCGGCAATTGGTACAGCGCGCAAGCCGCCAGGCTCAAGGCGCGCCTCGGGTTCCGGCTGGTCGTGACGGCGTGGGAGACGCTGCCGCTTCGCAACGCGTACCGAAACGTGAGAACCCGTCCCTATGCCCGCCGCGTGCTCGACGAAGGCGATCGTTTTCTTGCCTGCACAGAGCGTGCGCGGCAGGCTCTGCTGCTCGAAGGTGCTCCGCCAGAGCGCCTGCTCGTCTGCCCGCCGGGGATCGACCTCGACCGCTTTGCCGCCGCACGCGAGGCGCGGCCTGCGGCCGAGGGCTCGCATCTGATTCTCTCGGCCGGCCGGCTGGTATGGGAGAAGGGACACCAGGACCTGATCCGGGCGCTCGCCCTCGTGCGCTCGCGCGGGCGTATAGACGTTCGGGCGCTGATCGTCGGCGACGGGCCCGAGGCCTCCCGCCTGAAGGCTCTTGCGGCGGATCTCGGGCTTCAGGAGAGCGTCGATTTCCGCGCCTCCGTCCCTTATGACGAGATGCCGTCGCTCTATGCAAGGGCGTCCTGCCTCGTGCTCGCGAGCATCCCGGTGCGCTACTGGGAGGAGCAGTTCGGCATGGTCTTGGCCGAGGCGATGGCGGGTCACGTGCCGATCGTGGCGAGCACCAGCGGTGCGATCCCCGAGGTCGTCGGACCGTCCGGCCAATACGTCGCGCCAGGGGACTGGGTCGGCCTCGCAGACGTGCTTGCAAGCGGTCCGCTGGCCAACGCGCCCGGACAACGACACGCACCGGAGGAGGATCGCCTGAGGCGATTCTCGACGGCCGCTGCGGCTGAGCGCCTGCGCGCCGTGTACGGCGAGCTGCTGGCGCGATGAGCGACCGGAAGCCGTGATCGCTGACGTCGTGATCGTAACCTGGCGTTCCGGCGAGCGGGTGCTGCGATGCCTGGAGAGCCTCTCCGATCAGCAGCCGGCGGAGCGGACCTTCGTCGTCGACAATGCCTCACGAGACGACACGCTCAAGGACGTGCGCAACCGCTTTCCGGCGGTACAGGTCCTTGAGATGCCAGAGAACCGGGGCTTTGGAGCGGCCGTCAACGCAGGCGCCGGATTGGGCGAAGCCGAGGCGATCGTCCTAGTCAACGACGATGTCCAGGTCGGCGGGGGATTCATCGATGCGATACTCGCACCACTGCTCAAGGATGCCGGTTGCGGGATGGTTGCGGGCCTCACGATGATCCCCGCGAGCGAGAGAGTTGACAGCTTCGGCATCGAGCTCGACGTGACGCTCGCCGCCTACAACCGCCTGCGCAATCAGTCGCCCGAGCAGCAGCCCGGTCAACTGGCGATGCCGAGTGGCGGCCTGGCCGCCTACCGCCGGGCAGCTTTCGAGCAAGTCGGCGGATTCGACCGGTGCCTGTTCGCGTATGGCGAGGACGTCGACCTCGGTTTGCGCCTGAGGCTGGCCGGCTGGAGCGCCTCGGACACGCGGGCGGCGAGGGGCGTCCACGAGGGTGCTGCCTCCGTTGGCCGCGGCTCACCGCGGCAGCGAGAGCTCGCGGGCTTCGCGCGCGGGTTCCTGATTCGGCGCTACGGGGTGTTGCGGGGCCGGTCGGCTGCGCGCGCGCTCCTGTTCGAGTCCCTTGTCGTCGGCTGGGGCCTCTTCGCTCACAGAACGGCGGTTCCACTGAGAGCGCGGATCCGGGGGTGGCGGGCGGCCCGCGGCCCGCGCCTGAGCGCCCCGTCCGCCGCGGTGGATCGCTCAATTGGGTCGCGCGAGGCGCTCAGGCGCCTGCGACAACGGAGCTGATTGCACCTGTGGCGTTGGCGTCTCTGCGCCCCTTAGTCGAGCGTAGATCGCGAGATGGCGCTCGGCGACCGCCTCGGGCGTGAGCTGCGTCCACCAGTAGTTATGACCCGCCTGCCCGAGCACACGGGCGCGAGCCGGATCGTCGAGCAACGACACGATCGCCTCGGCAAACGAATCGGGATCGGGGCTTGCGACGAGGCCACCACCGGAGTCGGTCACGAGCTCGCGAAGCACAGGGATGTCGCTGACGACGACAGGCACGCTCTGACTCCAGGCCTCCGGGACCACAAGGCCGAACGACTCGCTGGAGGACGGAAGGCAGAGCAGGTCGGCCCGCGCGAGCCAGCGCCCACGCTCGGCGTCAGAGACCCGCCCCACATCGATTATCCGCGGGTCGCGAGCGGGCAGCGGGCTGCCAGGCCCGACGAACGCGAAGCGGGCCTGGGGATGGGTCCGCCACACGCGGCTGGTGGCCGCCAGGAGGAGGTCGATCCGCTTGGTGGACCGTCGCTGGCCCAGGTACACGACCAGCGGAGCGACGTCCGGTGCTCCGGAGGCGGCGGGCCTATCGACCGTCGCGAGCACGTCTGGAACAGGCAGGCCGACCACGTGAATGTTCGTCTCCGGCACGCCCAGGGCGGCGTAGCCTTGGGCATCGGCCACGGTCGTCGCCAGCACCGCGTCAGCACGGCGATAGGCCCTGACCGAACCGGAGTCATCGCCCCACTCGCCGGGGTGGGCGAACGGGGAGATCGCAACCGGCTTCCCGAGCGCAAGCGCACTCTCCACGGCGGCGACGGCGAGGACCTCTGCGCCCAGCACGTGCACAACGTCGGCGTCGGCAAGGAGAGGTTCGAGAACGCGCCGCACGACAGCCACGTAATAGCCGGACGTGTATGCCCTGAGCCATTTGCGCGAGATTCGTCCGCCGAGTGGGATCAGCTCCGCTGCTAAGGGCAGCAGGAGCGCCCTGCGCCTGCGTGACGGGCGAAACTGGACGACCGACATTCCCTTGTGAGTGAACGGCGCGAACTTCAAACGCTCGCGGATGATGTGCGTCATCCGGCCGAAACGCATTTCGTCCACGCACTGGGCGACGACCGTGACGTTGTGACCTCGATCGCAGAATGCCTCGCCAAGGTTCTCGACGACTCGCTCCACGCCGCCGACGGCGGGCCAATATTGGCGGGTCACGAGGGCGATGCGCACCCGGCCAACCCTACCCAGGTCAACCCGCCTCATATGATCCGGCGCCGAAATGCTTGGTCTGAACCGATCACCGCTTGCTGGCGCCGACCTCAGAGCTGTCGCGGCTCTTCTCGACCGTCCAATCGTCGCCGTCGACGTCGGCTGCCGCGACGGAGTTCGTGCGGCGTGGCGGGAGCTCGGACCGCACGCCACACTCGTGGGATTTGACCCAGATCCCGCCGAGTGTGCTCGCTTGAACGACGCCGCAGGCGACCCCACGCACGAGCGATATGAGTCGCTCGCGATCGCTGCGACCGATGGCCAAGCGACCCTCTATCTCACGGCCGACCCTCAGAGCTCCTCCCTGTATCCGCCTGATCGGAGGGCCGTTCGGCGTTACCCAGAGCTGTGGCGCCACGAGCCGCGCGGCACGCAGTCGATCGTCACCTCGACGCTCGACTCCTGGGCGCGGAGTGCTGGCGTCGACTCGATCGATGCTCTGAAGGTCGACGTTCAGGGTGCCGAGCTCGACGTCCTACGAGGCGCCGAGCATCAGCTCGGATCGGTCCGCGTGATCGAGGCCGAGGTCGAGTTCCAGGAGTTGTATGAGGGACAGCCGCTGTTCAACGACGTCGATCGGTTTCTTCGGGACCGGGGGTTCAGCCTCTGGCGACTGCGCGACATCTACCACTGCGGTCTCTCCCGAGCCCGACGCGGGGAGCCGGTATTCGGTGTGGGCGAGTACGTCGAGCAGACGCGCCTCGGCGGTCAGATCGCCTGGGCAAACGCCATCTTCGTGCGTGACGAGCTGGCCGACGCCGGGGCCGAGCTCGGCTGGCTCCTGCGAGCACGTGACGCGTGCCTGGCGTCGATGTTCGGATTCCCCGAGCTCGTGGAGCTGGCGCTGGGCGAGGCGGCCGCGACCGCGCCCGATCCGGCCAACGGGGTGCTCGCCGGCGCGCTCGCGAGCGCCCGCCGCCGAGCGAGCTTGAGGCGTGTCGATGACCTGTTCCGCCGCGCTCCCGCTCACGCTCGCGGGTTCGTCAAGGCGCGCGTGCTGCGACGCTAGCTACGTGTGAATGCGTCGCAGCCTTCGCATCGTCCGCCACCGCGCGGCGGCGAGGCGCGCTCGAGCCAGCGCTCCGCCGTTGGCATCGCCCGCCGTAAAGAACCGTCGGTACTCGGTCAAGACACGCTCATCCACTTCGATGGGGGAAAATCTGATCTCGTGCAGGCCTGGCCGGTGATCAGGCTCCCAGCGAAGCTCCCACGACGGAGCCTGGCTCGAGTGCGCACCGTCCGCCAGCCCTGTGTTCTCGACCATGTTCCACGCGGGCGTGACGAAATACTGATCGCTCAACAACATGTTCGCTGCGCAGATGACGTCCCACGAGCCGTGCAGGGTCTCGCTCACGACCGCCCCCTCGATCAAGCCGGGCATGTCGGCTCCGGCTCGCCTGGGGTCAAAGCTCCTCGCCCCTGCGATCTGACCTCTCAGCTCGGCGGGCTCGAAGCCGAACGCCCTCCATCGGTCCTTCCACGTAGCCCAAGCCCACGACGAGAAGCGTGGCGAGAGAAAGACGTCGAAGGACGAGCCTGACAGGGCGGTGCGACTGAACGGGTAGCGGAGACCGGTGATCCCGGCGATGCGGCCAGAACCCTCGTAGTGACGCAGCGCCGCGCACGCATAGTCATAGAACTCGGGCGCCACGCATATGTCGTCCTCTATCACGATCGCTGCATGGTGGGTCTCGAAGAGTTGATCGAGGCCTGAGCGAATCGATCGGCTCAGGCCGACGTTCTCCGCCCGCTCCAGCGTGATCGGTCGAACCCAGTCGAGAGCGCGGAGGATCTCGCGAACCCGTGCGACCTGCTCGACCTCGGCTTGGTCTCGGGGACCGTCAGAGAACACGTACAGCTGCTTGACGCCGCATGCGCGCAGGCACTCGAGCGTGCGCGGCAACTGCTCGTAGCGCCTGTGGACAAAGAGTGCGACGGGTACATCGGCCGCGGCTTGCGCTGGGACGCTCACGGTGACAAGCCAGCCTCCTCGCCGTCCTTGATCGCCCGCGAAGCGCGGCGACGTGCCAGAAGCGCGTGCCTCAGCTCGTCAGGTATCGCGCGAAGCACGGCCAGTGCGGCGAGGTAGATGACGACGGCGATCAGGGCAGCGGCCAGACTGCTCAGCCCGGGGATCAGCGCCACCGAACCGGCAAGCAGTGCTGCAAGGACCACGCGAGAGGGCACACGCATCGAGAACCTGAGGTCCGGACTGGCAGCTCGCAGTAACAAGAACGAGCTGGCGGCGACCGCCAGCTCGGCGGCGGCGAATGCCACCGCTGCGCCCTTCGCCTCAAGCACGGGCACGAGAGCAACCGTTAGACATACGCTGACGACAAGCCCGGTTGCACTCACAATCAGCGCCGAACGATGGCGGTGCAGGGCCAACAGGCCGTACTGCCATGACGCACCGACGAACTGCGTGACGATCGCCAGCGACTGGATCTGGAGGACGACTATCGCCGGCTCAACGTGTCCTCGCGCGAGGACACGGACCACGAATTCTGCGCCCAAAGCGAGGCCGAGGCCGAGGCCAACCCCGACGATCATCGTCACCTCGACGAGCCGCTGCAACACGTAGGCGAGCCGCTCGCGGTCATCCCGAGCGGCGCGAGCGAGGATCGGCAGCGTCGCTCCGACGGTCAACGCCGGAATCGCGATCAACACCGAGATGACGGTGAACGAAGTGCCGTAGTAGCCGGTCTGGAGCGTGCTCGCGAGCAGCGACATCAATACGACCGTGATGCGCAGATACAGCGTCCCGATCACCACCGCGGCGGCAAAGGGAAGCACCGCCTTGATCAGCGCGGACCACTCCGCGCGGTGAAACGACGGACGCAGGGGCATCGTCCCGTAGATGACCAGGAGCGTCGCCGCAAGGACCACGAGCGATACCGGGATCGAGACGGCTAGGAACGGCAGCAGCTTGGCGCCCGCGAGAACGAGGATTACGATCGCGGCGACGCTAAGGACCTGGCGCAACAGATCGAGGGCCGTGATCCAGCCAAGGCGCAGCTGTGCTGAGAGCGGCACGGCAAGCGTGCCCTGTATCACCGTCAGCACCATCCCGATGCCGGCGAGCAACGTGCCGATGAGGACCGCGTGGCCATAGCCGGCAAGGGCCGCAAATGCCGTGGCAAACGCGACGCCAACGGTCGTGAGGGCGAAGCGAACGCCCATCAGATTACGCATCAGGCGGACGCGGTCCGGGCCGGAGCGAGTTGCATATTCGCGAACACCGATCTGACCGAGACCGACGTCGGTGATGCCCTGCACGATCGTCACCAGCGCAATCGTCGTCACGTAGCGGCCGTATTCGCTGAAGCCCAGATGGCGAATCAGCAGCGGCACCGACACGAGGCTGAGCAAGACCCCCAGGAGGTAGCCCACCACGCGCAGAGTCCCGCCGCGAATCGCGGCGGGTCCCGCGTTTGTGGTGTCGAGCAGATCGGGCTCGATGGCCACCAGACGGGTGGGCTCGTTCTCCGTGACCATCTCGCCGAAGGAATATCATCCTCTGATCGATCGTCCTCCGGTGAACAACCTGAACGGCAAGCGGGTGCTCGTGACCGGCGGCTCGGGCTTCCTTGGCACGCATGTGTTGAGCCGGCTGGCCGACCATGATGTCGCGGCCACGATTGCGCCCCGCTCCGCGCAGTACGACTTGCGCGACCGCGACGCGATTCGCGCGGTCCTGAGCGACTCGCGTCCGGATGTCGTCGTGCACCTTGCCGCGGTCGTGGGCGGGATCGGGGCCAACATGGCCACCCCCGGCCAGTTCTTCTACGACAACGCGGTCATGGGGATCAACCTCATCGAGGAGAGCCGCCTCGCCGGGGTGGAGCGTTTCGTCTGCGTGGGCACCGTCTGCGCCTACCCAAAGCACACACCGGTGCCGTTCAGGGAGGACGACCTGTGGAACGGCTATCCGGAGGAGACGAACGCGCCGTACGGCCTCGCGAAGAAGATGCTGCTCGTCCAGCTGCAGGCGTATCGCCAGCAGTACGGATTCGAGGGCGTCTACCTGCTCCCGGTGAACCTTTACGGCCCGCGGGACAACTTCGACGAGCAAACCTCGCATGTGATCCCCGCTCTGATCAAGAAGTGCTGCGAGGCGCTCGACGGCGGGTCCGACTCGATCACGTGTTGGGGCACCGGAGCGGCGTCACGCGAGTTCCTCTACGTGGATGACGCCGCCGAGGGCATCGTCGCCGCCGCTGCGAGATACACGGGAGCCGAGCCAGTGAACCTCGGCTCCAGCCAGGAGATCACCATCGCCGAACTGACAGCCCTGATCGCCGAGCTCGTGGGGTTCCGCGGCGAGATCGTGTGGGACCGGACGAAGCCGGACGGCCAGCCACGCCGCTGGCTCGACACTTCGCGCGCCGAGCAGGAGTTCGGATTCCGTGCGGGCACCGCGCTGCGGGACGGCCTCGAGCGCACAATCGAGTGGTACCGGTCGACGATGCGCGACGGCGCTGTGCCGAGCCTGCATTCAGCGTCCACATCCTGACGGCGCTCGGCGCGGTCAGCGGCGCCAGGCCCACAGCATCCCGTAGCCGTCATCTCCGTGCCAGATCGTCTTTGTCTGAAGGCCCGCACGTTTGAGCGCATCTTCTGCCGCGGCTCGCGGATCGCCGTCGGGGCACCCCTCGGGGTGGTACTCGAGCACGACGACGCGCGGGGGATGTTCAGCGAAGCGCGGGTCGCGCAAGATCGCCCACTCGCCGCCCTCGATGTCCATCTTCAATAGGCCTGCGCTCGCAATCTGTGGAAGCACATCGCGAAGCGGCACCGTGAGCGTCGCCGACCCGCTGTTTCGTTCGTGTTCCACGATGTGTGAGGCCACGTTGAGCCCCGACGCAAAGCGAACCTCGCCATCGCGCGAGCCTGCGGCTGCCCGTACCAGCGCCCAGCGATCGGCGACGCCGTTCGCGGCGATCACGCGCTCGAGAGAGTTAGCGTTCGCGGGATCCGGCTCATAAGCGACGATCTGGGCGTTGGGCCAACGCGTGACGGCGAAAGCGCCAAATAGCCCGATGTTCGCGCCCAGGTCGAGGATCTCGCCAGGCTCGCCGAGCGCGGCGAGCTCCTCCGGGGGTTCGTAGTAGTGGTGGTAGAAGACCTCGGCCAGCGTGGCCGCATCGACTCCCGCGTGATTGATGGCTACGCGCACGCCGTTGCTTCGCAGGCGATACATGTGCACGCCCGGTGGCCGCAGCACCTCCCGAGCGAAGAACGAAGCAGATTCACGAACCGTGCGGGCGCAGATCGCCCGCGCGGCGAGCGGCAGGATCCGGGGACGCCCGCCCAGTCGGCGGGCCGCTGCAGTCAACCGGGAACGCATCGAACGGTGACTCAGGTCCCGTTTCCGTGCGGGGTCTGTCCGAGGCGCATTACCTTGATCAGGCGCCGCAGCGGAGCAGCTGCCGGGCGCAACGCGACGAACGCTTCCAGCTTTGCCCTGAGATGCTTGGCTGACCGCGCGCGGCGAAGGCCGCTGGCGGTGAGCAGATGTGTCGCGTTGGACGGAGTGTGGAGATAACGCTCGAGCCAACCGCCGAGCTGGCGGTTGCGCTGCGCCTCTGGGCCCTCCCAGTCTGACCCACGACGGTTGGCGACGTGCCCATAGTCGTGGTTCTGATGAATGACCGTCACGGACTCGGTGAGGTCGATCAGCGGAAGACCCAGATCGAGGGTGCGCCCGATGATCCAGTTGTCCCAACCAGGCCGCCCCACCGCGAAAGGCGGCAGGCCAAAGTCCGTGCTCCTCGGATAGACGAAGTAATCGCTACCGCGACCCAGGTCCAGCGTCCCGTTCTCCCGGGCCCAACGAGCGAGCGAACCGTTGTCGCGTTCGAAGTCGATCGGCGAGCGGACATCGCAGTCCCAGCGCTGCCCGATCGACAGGTGGTCCCCCGGGGGAAGCCGTCGCACCGCCGCAAGGAAATCGTCCAGCAGGATGATGTCGGCGTTGACGTAGCACAGCAACTCGCCCGAACCGCGAGCTGCCGCTTCGCGAAACGCCCAATCGAGCAGCGGGGTACCGAACTCGTTCTTCGCTGCATCGCCGATGTGCCTGGCTCCAAACTCGTGTGCCGCCCCAGCTACTCCGGGGTCGTCGCCCATTACAAGCACCTCCACGTCTGGGCCAAGCTGGCGCCAGCTCGCCAGCGCGTTGCGCTGGATCAGCGATACGTGGGGATCGGAGAAGCCCTTGGGGATCGAGAAGAGCGTCAGGTAGGGCATCAGATGGGAAGCGGGGGAACGAACGCGCGCCTCCGCACAATGGCTGGAGCGGCGGCGCATACCGTAGCTGGCAAGAAGGTGCCGTGCGGAAGCCGGCCGAAACGAAGCGTCTCGAGCCGAGAGCGAAAGCGCGATCAGCGCTCGCGAACAGGCACGATGTTCGAGGAACCCGCCGCAAATGGATAGTCGGCCTCCGGTTCGGAGACCACGCGGAACTGGTAGCGGATCGGCCCGGGGAACTTGAACCGGTAGCTCGCGCGGTACAGGCCTCGGGCGTTGGCGCGGATCACGTTGAACTCAAGCCATGAGCTGCGAGTCGAACGTGCCTCGAGCACCAACTGCTTTCCACCCCGCGGTATCGCACCGCCGAGCAGCCGTCCACGAAATACGATGCTTCGTCCCACGCTGGTGAGGTGGGGGCTGACGCTGAGGGCGATCCCAGCTCTGACGCTCAAGGCGAGGGTGCTTGTCGCGGCCGGAAGGATGTCGCCAAGGTGGCTGCGGTATCCGAAATGCAACGTCTCCGACCGCACGCCGCCCGGCAGCCGCACCGAGAATGTCCCGTCCGTCCTCGTTCGTGGGCTCGTCATCGTGACCGCTTTCGACCCCGTGTAAGCCGGAGTGGCCACGAGATCGATCTGCGCTCCCGTAATGGGCACGCCGCTCGGCCCCGTGAGGCGACCGACAATCGTCTCCGCCTGACCATAGGAGCTCGTCAGCCGCTCGTTCCTGGTGCCCTTCCAGTGCGCGGTCAGGGTCGCCTCGGTCGAGGCGTTCGCTCCGTTTGGCGGTCCGGCCGGACCGCTCGTCCCGTTGACGCCATTTGCCCCGTTGGCGCCATTCGCGCCATTCGCAGGCCCTTGGGTACCCGCAGGGGGTCGGTTTGCGACCGTGATTGTCCGATCGAGCACCGGCGCGGCGTTGCCCGCCGCGTCGATCACGCTCACGACGAGGTGGTGAGCTCCATCGCTCACCTTCGTTGTGTCGAATCCCACATCTGCGCTCAACGAGGCAAGACATGGCTGCACGTACAGAAAGGCCGGCAGCCCATCCGTCGTCTGACCCACGTTCCGGCAGCGTCCCCCGTTTTCGTTGAGCACTGTGCTCTGCACAACCTGACCATCGACGCTGAACAGCGCCTCGAAAACGCCCGAGCCGGGGTCGCCGGCTGTGAACGTCACGTCGCTCGTCCCGGCCACTGTCGGGGCGTTCGCTAGTTCACCACTTACGTTGCTGGCGCCGGGTCCTGCCGTTTGTTCGAGTGTTAGGTCGGCAGCAAAGAGAAAAACGGCTGCGGCGTAGCCGTTCGCATCGCCGGTGCCTGATTTGCATTCGTATGGTTCCGGTTCGGAAGGTCCTCCGCACGCGACGTTGACGTAGAGGCGGGAGCCGAGATGGGTCCCAGGCACCACGACACGGTTACCCGATGACAGCGGTGCTTGAACGGCACCCTCGCCTTTGCATTCGAGTGCCGCGATGCATTCGTCGAAGACACTCGCTTCGTTTGGCCCAGCCAGCCAGAACTCATAGGTCGCGTTGACCGTCGCGCCGCCGGCCGTGTCGCCGGCCCGAAACAGCGTTGCTGCGACAAGTCGGTCGATCGCCGACGTTTCAAATGTCCATTTTGCGCGATCGGTGTCAACCAGATGAGTGGTCTGATCTCCGAGTGCAGCGATGAGCGCTCCACTTTCTGGACACGTGTTCTTCGCGTAATCGTCATACGCGCTTCCTTTGGCAATCGACCCACTCCACCCATCCACCGGAGCACTCTGCCCAGAAGGCGTCCGGCACGAGTAGACGTGGTACTGGCCCGCGTGAGCTTCGATGGAGCTCGCCAACAGCGCCAGCAGCGTCAACAGCGTGATCTTCGAAATTCGGATAGTCATTTGGTTTGGTGTCGCGCGAAAGAGTCTGTTGACCCCCCTGCGAATCATTCCGACAGGTCGAACCCGCGTCTCGCGCACGGAGCAAAGCCCCGATATTCCGGGGAGCAGATCGCCGAATCTGTTTCTGACTACGCCTTTTGTCTGCGTGAGTCGACGTCCGTGCAGGAGCTTTTGCGCCGAATACCGCTCAGCTGGTGTCAGCGCTTAGACGGAGAAACGGATCGGCAGCTCCGCCAGTCCGTAGATGCCCGACACGCTCTCATAGACCGGCTCGCCGTCGAGCTCCAGGCCCTTGAGGTTCTTAGCGAGGAACGCCAAGCCCTCCTGCAGCTCGAGCCGCGCCAGGTTCGCGCCGAGGCAGTAGTGCACGCCGGCGCCGAAGGTCAACGCGCGAGCACGGCCGCGGTCGGCGGTGATATCGAAGCGTTCCGGTCCACCCTCCCCGCGCTCGTCCTCGGAGAGGTCGCGGTTGCCGGTGAACGCGCACACGAGCACGATCGTCCCCTCGGGGAAGGTCACATCGCGATAGGAGACGTCCTCGGTCATGATCCGCGCCGTGAACGGAGTGATCGGCTCGTATCTCAGCGCCTCCTCGACCGCTCGCTCGGCGAGCGAGGGATCCTCCGCCAACAGCGCCCACTGGTCCGGGTGTTCGGCCAGCAGCCTGATGGCGTGGGCCAGCTGGCTCTGGCTCGTGTCGACTCCGCCGACCAGCACGTTGAAGACGAGGTTGATGCACTCGACATCGGACAGCCGGGGCGGGTGGGTATCGATTTCCTCCGCCTCGATCAACTTCGATACGAGATCGTCCCCGGCGCTCTCCCGCCGGGCCCTCACGAGCGCCTCGGCGTAGTCGTAGAACTCCTCGACGGCCTGCTCGATTCCATCCCGCTCGGTCGCCATGCTCCCTGCGTCGAACTGCCTCTGGATCCAGTTCGACCAGTGATGCAGCCGGGGTGCGTCCTCGAGCGGCGCGCCCATCACGTCGGCGATCACGAGCGACGGATACGGCTTCGCGAACGTCTCGACGAAGTCGCATCTCACCGCGGCCTCCTCGCCCCCTCCGCCGTTGGATGCGCGCGAGCTGCTCGTCGCCTGTGCGAGCAGCCGCTGGAGGAACTGCTTCATCGCCGGGCGGTAGCGCTCGACGGCACGCGGTGACAGGGCGGGGTTGACCAGGCTGCGCAGCCGCGTGTGGTCGGGGCCGTTGATGTGGAGGATGTTCCACCTGATCTCCTCATACAGCGGTCCCTCGGTGACTCCGAAGATCTCCGCGATCTTCATGCCGGGGAAGATCGCGGAGCGTGTCCGCAGGAAGAACTCGGCCGACTCGCGATCGAGCGCGACATAGCCGTAGGGATCCCTCGCGAGCCAGCCATGCGAGCGCAGCTCGCGCATGGAGTCGTGGAAGCGGTCCCCCCGCATCGAGGGGTCGGTCGAGTCGAACGAAGGGAGCTCGAGCTCGCTGACTAGCGTCATGTCCGGGCTCGCTATTTCTTTGGGCTGACGGCCTGCTTCAGCGAGGCGCCGGCCGAGAACTTGGGGGCCTTGGAGGCCTTGATTTTCACGCGCTCGCCCGTTCGCGGATTGACGCCCTGGCGCGCAGCGCGGTTGACGACCGAGAACTTGCCGAAGCCGGTGATGTTCACCTCGTCGCCTCGCTTCAGCGTCTTGGTGACGGTGTGCAGAAGCGACTCCACGGCGCGCGACGAGTCGATCTTGGTGAGGCCGCTGTCGGACGCGACCGCGTCGATCAGCTGTGACTTGTTCATGTGATTCCTTTCAATCGGATCTCCCCGGCGAGCCGGCAGGGTACCGTGCCAGCTTCTTCCCCGGATTCAACAGGTCCTTCGGGTCGAACGCGTGCTTTATCTGCTCGTGCAGCTCGACCGCCCGCGGGTCCCACTGCGAAGCCAGCAGCCCCCGCTTGCACCAGCCGATGCCGTGCTCGCCGGCGACCGACCCGCCGAGCGAGATCACGCGCGCAAAGAGCTCCTCCGCGACGGCGTCGGCCGCCTCAAGCTCCTCCGCGCTCGCCGGGTCCACGAGCACGGTGGCGTGAACGTTCCCCTGGCCACCGTGCCCCCACGCGCAGGACGCCAGCCCATGAGACTCCGCGATCTCCTCGAACCGCTCGAGTCCATCGCGCAGGCGCTCGACCGGAAACACGACGTCCTCGCTGACCTTCATCCCCCGCTTCGCGGTGACGACGCCGTTTACGCCGTCGCGCCAGCGCCACAGTGCGTCGGGGTCGCGCGGCTCGTGGATGGCCACGGTGCCGGCGCCGGCGAACAACTCGGTGAGCGCCTCCCGTTGCGCCTGCGCCTCGGCGCCACTGCCATCGACCTCGGCGACCAGCGCGAATCCCGCCTGCTCCGGCACGCCACCCGAACCGGTCGTCGCGCCATCGCTGGGATAGCCACCGGCGACTATCTCGAGCGTCGCGGCGTCGAGGAAGTCGAGCACCGATGGCCGGATCCCGGCCGCGAACACGTCCTCGATCGCCGCGCACCCCTCCTCGCGCGTGCGCAGGAAGATGACGAGCGCCGTCGCAGCCTCCGGGGCCGGCAGAAGCCGAAGCATCACTGCCGTGATTACCCCAAGCGTCCCCTCGGAGCCGATAAGAAGGCTCTTCAGGTCATAGCCCGCCACGTCCTTTCCCGCCCAGCCGCCGAGCTGCACGAGCTCTCCCGGAGCGAGCACCGCCTCCAGGCCCGCCACCCAGGACCCGGTCACGCCGTACTTGAGCGCGTGAGGGCCTCCAGCATTCGTGGCCACGTTCCCGCCGATCTGCGACTGCTCGGCGGCACCCGGGTCGGGGGCGAAGAAGAGCCCATTCTCCCGAGCCAGCCGCTGCACGTGGCGCGTCGTCACGCCCGCTTCGGGGAACATGCGCCACAACTGCGGCTCGAGCTCCCGCACTCCGCGCAGCCGCTCCAGCGAGCAGACCACCCCGCCCTCCATCGGCACCGCGCCGCCGGTGAGCCCAGTGCCGCCTCCGCGAGGGACGATGGGAACGTCGTGGGCGTAGCACCACCCCACCACGGCAGCCACCTCCTCTGCGCTCCGCGGGAGTGCCACCGCGTCCGCGTGTCCCTCGACTCGCGGGCGACCCGTCGCGTCGCGGTTGTAGGGCGAGGAGACCGGCGCATCCAGCACCTGCTCTGCCCCGATCAGACGGCTGAGCTCCCTGCGTGTCACTGAGGCCGAGGCTACCGCGACGGATAGGATTGAGGCAGTCATGGCAGTCTCCTCGAAGCCCTCTTCGGAGGCGGGCAAGTCGAGCTTCCGATCCCTTTCGGGTGAGCCTGTGCGCGAGCTCTATACGCCGGAGGACCTGCCGGCGGGCATCGGCGGCCCGGATGACCCGGTCGGACGCCCCGGCGAATATCCGTTCACACGCGGGATCTATGAGTCGATGTATCGCGGGCGCCCTTGGACGATGCGTCAGTTCGCCGGCTTCGGCACGAGCGAGGAGACCAACGAGCGCTTCCACTACTTGCTCGACCACGGCCAGGGCGGCCTCTCGACGGCCTTTGACATGCCTTCGCTGATGGGACACGACTCCGATCACGCGCGCTCGCTCGGGGAGGTCGGCCGCGAGGGTGTCGCGGTTGACACGCTCGATGACATGCAGACCCTGTTCTCGGGGATCGACCTGGGCGAGGTGTCGGTGTCGATGACGATCAACGCGCCGGCGGCGATCATGCTCGCCTTCTACGTCGCGGCGGCCGAGTCAGACCCGGTGCATCCGGCGGGGCCGGAGCAGCTGTCCGGGACGATCCAGGCGGACATCCTGAAGGAGTACATCGCTCAGAAGGAGTGGTGCTTCCCGATCGACCCCGCGATGCGCCTGTGCGGCGACATGATCGAGTGGTGCACGCGGCAGATGCCGCGCTGGCATCCGATCTCGATCTCCGGGTATCACATCCGCGAGGCGGGCTCGACCGCGCAGCAGGAGCTCGCGTTCACGCTCAAGGACGGTCTCACCTACGTCCAGCAGGCCGTCGCCCGCGGACTGGAGGTCGACGAGTTCGCGCCTCGCCTCAGCTTCTTCTTCAACGCGCAGATCGACTTCTTCGAGGAGATCGCCAAGTACCGCGCGGCCAGACGAATATGGGCGAAAGAGATGCGCGACACCTTCGGAGCGAAGAGCCCTCGCTCGTGGCAGATGCGCTTCCATTCCCAGACCGCCGGCGTGAGCCTCACCGCCCAGCAGCCGCTCAACAACATCGTCCGCACGGCGATCGAGGCGCTCGCGGGTGTGCTCGGCGGCACGCAGTCGCTGCACACGAACTCATACGACGAGGCGCTGGCGCTGCCGACCGAGGAGGCCGTCACGATCGCGCTGCGAACGCAGCAGGTGATCGCGCACGAGACCGGCGTCGTCAACACCGTCGACCCGCTCGGCGGCTCCTACTACGTCGAGGCGCTCACCGACGAGATGGAACAGCGCGCCTACGAGTACTTCGCCAAGATCGATGAGCTCGGTGGGATGGTCGAGGCGGTCAAGCGCAACTATCCCCAGCGCGAGATCGCCGACGCTGCGTTCACGCTGCAGCAGGAGATCGACGCCGGCGAGCGGATCGTCGTCGGCGTGAACAGCTTCGTCGCGACCGACCAGCAGCCCATCCCGACGCTGCGAGTCGACCCCGCGCTCGAGCGCAAGCAGCTCGGCCGCCTGCAGGCCGCTCGCGCGAGGCGCGACGGCGGCAAGGTCGAGCGCGCGCTCGCGACCCTCCGTGAGGACGCTGCCCATTCAGATCGCAACCTGATGCCGCCGCTGCTCGCCTGCGCGCGTGCGCATGCCTCGGAGGGGGAGATCGTCGAGTCCCTGCAGCAGGTGTTCGGCGACTACACAGAGACGCCCGTCTTCTGAGAAGCAGGACGCGGCCGGCACCCGCACATTGCGCGTTCGCGCGGCCGGCTTCGCACCTTGTCGGTCCACCGCGGTGTTAGAGCGATTAGCATCCGCCGGCCAGCGACCGCACCGCCGCCAAACGGGAGAGGGCATCGATGAAGATCCGCAAGCGCCAAGCTGTTCTCGCACTGCTCGTTGCCGCTCTCACGCTCCCGGCGGCGGCGTCCGCGTCGACCGTGACGATTTCACCGCTCTCGGGAACGGCGACGGCCATGCCCGGTACCCAGATCAGCTTTCTCGGGCCCGCCGCGAGCACGCTCGGACCGATCTCGGTCGTCGGCAGCCAGAGCGGGCGTCACGCCGGGCGGCTTCGTGCATACAGGTCGATCAGGGGCGCGAGCTTCGTGCCGAGCAAGCCGTTCTTCCCTGGCGAGCGCGTCACCGTTCGTGCGGTCTGGAGGCCGACGAAGGCCACGCGAGAGGTGCTTGGCAGCGCCTTCAACGTCGCCGTGCCGGCGACCGTGCCGTTCGAAGAATTTCCGTCGGTGCCCGGAAAGCCGAGCGACGTGCAGAGCTTCCATACGCTTCCCGAACTGCATCCGCCGGTGGTCACGGTCAATCAGCCGGCCGGCGCCGGCACCGCGGCCGGCTACGTGTTCGCCTCTCCCTTCCTGGGCCCGGGCCAGTACGGGCCGATGATCTTCGACAGCGCGGGAAACCTCGTGTGGTTCCGTCCGCTGCCAGCGGCGCAGGACGCAGCCGACTTCCGCACGCAGACCTACCGCGGCAAGAACGACCTGACCTGGTGGCAGGGGAAAACGATCAAGTACGGCTACGGCCTCGGGGAGGACGTGATCGCCGATGCCAACTACAGGACCGTCTCCGTCGTGAAGGCAGGCAACGGCCTGGCGGCAGACGAGCACGAGTTCCTGCTGACCTCCCACGGCTCGGCCTACGTCCTCGCGTACAGCCCCGTCGCGACGAGCCTATCCGCCGTTGGCGGCCCGGCGAACGGGATCGCGCTGGATTGCGTCATCCAGCAGATCGACATCCACACCGGCATGGTCATGTGGGAGTGGCATAGCCTCGACCACGTCGCCATCACCGAGTCTTACTCCAAACCTCCGCCCGCGACAGCCACCAGTGGCGTCTACGACTACTTCCACATCAACTCGCTCGATATCGGACGCCATGGAGACCTGCTGATCTCCGCGCGCAACACGTGGACGTTGTACGACATCGCCACTCATACCGGCGCGCTCCTCTGGCGGCTCGGCGGGAAGCTGAGCTCCTTCGCGCTCGGGCCCAAGGTCCAGTTCGCCTATCAGCACGACGCCCGATCGATGCCCAACGGCGAGATCAGCCTGTTCGACGACGAGGGCTTCCCGCCGATCAAACCGCCGTCCCGCGCCGAGTTGATCAGGCTCGACCTCCAGGCCAAGACGGCCACGCTCGCCGCTCAACTCGTGCGCACGTCGGGCCCACTGATCACCACCAGCCAGGGCAACGCCCAGACCCTTACCGGCGGCGGCTGGCTGGTCGGCTGGGGCGGCCTACCCAACTTCACAGAGTTCAACAGCCAGGGGCAGATCGTCTACGACGCGCAGCTGCCGACGGGCGAGAACAGCTATCGCGTCTATCGCGAGCCATGGGCGGCGCAGCCGACTCAATCGCCGCAGATCGTCGCGAAGACTGCGCCATCGCCGCCAGCGTGCGTTCCCGGAACGCCCTGCCCACTGGTCAAGCAAGCTCTTCCCGCAGTGAACGTGTACGCGAGCTGGAACGGGGCCACGACGGTGTCGTTCTGGCAGGTCCTGAGCGGGTCGAGCGCCAAGCGTATGAAACCCGTCTCGACAAAGCCGAGGAGCGGCTTTGAGACCAGTATCTCGGTCGCAAGGGCGGACTTCTTCCAGGTACATGCCCTCAGCGCCTCTGGCAAGTTGCTCGCCACCTCCAAGGTCATCAGGCCAAGCTGAGGTCCAACGACTGGCTCCGAGCAGGCGCGAGCAAGCCAGTCGAGTGGCGCACACTGTTTGATATTCTCGATCTTGGGGCTGGACTCAACTGGAGGTACGCCGGGCATGGCGGGCAGCAAGGTCAGACCAAAGCCGCCGCCTGAGGACACGGCGTTCGCCGCGAAGGGACCGCCGGCGCCTGACGGTCGGGGCGCCCCAAGAGGCCCGAAGTCGCCAACCGACAGGTACAGGCGGCTGCCGTCTGGCACTCACGGACTGGCACCGGAGGCGGTCGAGCGTGACCAGCGCGAACGCTTGCAATCCGCGCTGATGGAGCTCATCGAGCAGAAGGGCTACCAGGCGGTGCGCATCGCCGACCTGGCGAGACTCGCCCGCGTCTCCCAGCCGACCTTCTACAGCCTCTACCGGGACAAGGAGACTCTGTTCATCGCCGCCTACGACGAGGTGGCCGCCGCAACAGCGCGCACAATCCTCGCGACGTACGACCGCGAGGGGACCAAGGAGGAGCGCCTGCGAGCAGCCCTGCGCGCGTTCACCGAGCTGGCCGCCGCCGAGCCCCAGGCGATGTCGTTGTTCCTTCTCGGGGCCTTCGGTGCGGGGCCGAACGTGCTCGTTCACCGCAGGCGCAGGGTCGAGCAGCTGCAGGCTCACATACGCGCAAGCCGTGACCGCACCGCGCCGGAGCCGACAGGCGACCTCACAGTCGAATTCATCATCGGTGGCATTCGCGAGGTCGCCGCGGCGCGACTGCGCCGGGGGCAGGCCTCCAAGCTGCCGACTCTTGCCGAGGAGCTGGCGAGGTGGGCGGCCTCCTATCCGATCCGCCCGCCGGCCGAGTTGCCGGCCACAGAGCGCCGAAGTCAGCCAAGGGGTGATGAGGTGCCCTCGCTCTCCGAGCGGGCGCTTCGTGCCCGGGGTCGCATGCCGAGCGGCCGCAGCGACGTACCCCGGCAGGTGATCGCCAAAAGCCAGCGAGAGCGGATCGTCGACGCGACGGCGGCGATCGTCGCGGAGAAGGGCCTCGCCAAGCTGACGATCCCGGAGATCGCCCACCGCGCGAACGTCTCTCATCAGACCTTCTATGAGATCTATGCGTCCAAGAGCGACGCGTTCCTCGGCGCGCAGAAGGTCGGCATGCACCAGGCGCTGCATGTCACGATCGACGCCTACCAGGAGCATGAGGACGACTGGCCGGTAGCTGTCGCAGCGGGACTCCGCGCCCTGATCGACTATCTCGCCTCAGAGCCGGCTCACGCGCACCTGAGCGTCGTCGACACGTTCGCGGCAAGCCCCGAGGCACTCGAGATACGCGAAAAGGCGCTGGCCGCGTTCGCGGCCTACTTGAGACGCGGGTATGAGCTCGCCAGCGAGGTCCCACGCGTCGCCCCCGAGGCGATCGCCGGCGGGATCTGGCAGGTGCTGCACGGCTACATCGCCAGCGACCGTATCGCCGAGC
This sequence comes from Solirubrobacteraceae bacterium, assembly GCA_035940255.1. GTDB lineage: Bacteria > Actinomycetota > Thermoleophilia > Solirubrobacterales > Solirubrobacteraceae > Palsa-744. The sequence continues at coordinate 73,179 of DASZFA010000028.1, read as the reverse complement.
TGCCCGCCGCGGCGCCGCACATCATCTATTTCGCGCTCACGCCCTTCGTGGGGCCGCAAAGGGCGGCTGCCACGGCGCGGGGGGACGGTTCTTAGCCCGGCTCACGCCTCGTCGGGTGATATCGGCTGCCCTGGTGCGGCGCGTCAGCGTCTCGGCGACAACGCGTAGGCGAGCCTGCCTTCGCGCTCCGCCCTGGTGACCGCGCCGGAGAGCGTGAGACGGCGAAGGTTCTGACGGATGATCTGCCCGGGCATCGCCGTCACGACGGCGAGCTCGCCGACGGTGTGCGAGCCATGCTCGAGCGCCGCAAGGATCGCCTGCTGCGCAGCGCCGCGGGGAGCGCGCTCGCGCGCGGGCTTGCGCGCGGGTTTACGCGAGCCTGTGGTCCGCGTTGGTCTTCCTGCGCCACGGGAGGACCGGCCCTTCGCCGCACGCGTCCGATCCTCGACGGCAGCGGCCGTCGAGCGCAGGCTCTCGTATTCGTCCAGCATCGGGCGCAGCTCGCGCAGCCTGAGCTCTATGTCGGCGCGGATCTTCGTCAGGAGGTCGGGAGCCATCTCGTCGTTCGCGTCTTGGCGCCGGACCTCAGCTAAGCGCGGCTCCGTGCAGGCCGCTCGTCGGGCGCTCGCGAGCATCCCACCAGTCGTTGACGATCCCCAGGGCGCCGGTGATCATGCCCTCCCTGAACGACTGCGTGTTGTTGAGGCGCGGAAGCTCCTCGGCCGGGAGGTCCTTGCCCAGAAACTCGCACAGCGGCCCCCAACCTTCGCTCGGGTCCCACACGAGCAGTCGCTCGGCCGGAACGGTGCGCTTGACATTCTCGTTCCAGCGGTGCATCGCGCCGGCGAGGCCTGCGTCGCTGAAGGTCTCCCCCGCGAGCGCTCCGGTCTGCTCGTTCCAGGTCATGTGGCGCATTAGCGACATGAAGCGGTGCCAGAGTGGATCGAGCGCTGCGCGCGCCTCGCAGAGATGGTGCAGGACGGTCTCGCCGTGGAACACGCCCCAGACCGTCTGGCGCATGCTGCGCACCCAGTCCTCGCTGTCGCGCACGCTCAACAGGACCTTGGCCTGCGGGTAGTGGTCCATCAGCTCGCGGTAGTAGCGGGCCGAGGGCCAGTCAACGGCCGCCCGCGCGTCGCCGAAGGTCCGCTCCCAGTCCGGTGCTCCCTCGGCGGCGCTCTCCCACAGCGGCAGGCCCTGCTCGAGGTTCGCGAGCAGGTCGCGCATGTGGTAGCACGGCCCCTCGCCGAGCTGTTCGAGCGCAAACAGCTGCGTGGTCGTCGCGGTGCGCGGAAGCCCGGCGCCGATGAGTGTCAGTTCTGCCACGGGTCGGCCTGTTTTCTATCAGGTCGAGCCTCTAACGCGCGACACGCAGGTAGACGAGCACGGCGAGCACCCTCCGGTGGCCGTCGTCGCCGGCGGACAGGTCGAGCTTGTGGAAGATGTTCGTTATGTGCTTCTCGACCGCTCCGGGAGTCACGACCAGGCTCTCGGCGATCGCCGTGTTCGACCGGCCCTCGGCCATCAGCTCGAGCACCTCCCGCTCGCGCCCGGTCAGGCTGCTCAGCTTGTCCGCTCGGCCGTCGCGCGTCGCCAGCAGCTGGGTGACGACCTGGCGGTCGAGCACGGTGCCGCCCGCTGCGACCCGTTGGAGGGCGTCCAGGAACGCCCTCACGTCGCCGATCCTCTCCTTCAGCAGATAGCCGATTCCGGCGGTGTTCTCGCCAATCAGCTCGTTTGCGTACGCGGTCTCGACATATTGCGAGAGGACGAGAACCCCGAGCTTGGGCTGGCGGCGCCGGGCCTCGATCGCCGCCCTCAGACCCTCGTCGCGGAAGGTCGGCGGCAGGCGCACGTCGACGATCGCCAGATCCGGATGATGTGCGGCGATCGCCCTCAGCAGTCCCGGCCCGTCGTCGACCTGCGCCACAACGTCGATCTCGTTCTCGCGAAGCAGGGCCACGACGCCCTCTCGCAGAAGCGCGAGATCCTCCGCGATCACGACACGCACGGGATGTCCGCCTCCAGTACGGTCCCCTCGCCAGACGGGCTGACCACCGTGAGCGTGCCGTCGAGCGCCTCCACACGGGCTCGCAGGCCTGCAAGCCCAGACCCCTCCGGGTCCGCGCCGCCGAGACCGTCGTCGCCCACGACGACGACCAGCGCCCGGGTCTCGTCGCTCAGCTGAACCCAGCTGCGGGTGGCTGAGGCGTGCTTGGCCGTGTTTGTGAGCGCCTCGGCGATCACGAAGTAAGCGGTCCGCTCGACAGCGGGAGCGAGCGTGCGATGAGTCCTTGAGCGGACCGCGGTGCCGAGCCCGTAGCGGGCCGCGAGCGATTCCACGGCGGCGACGAGCCCGCGGTCGGCCAGCAGCGGGGGAACGATCCCCCGGGCGAGATCCCGCAGCTCGGCGATGGCGCGATGCGCTTCCCTCTGCGCGTCGTGTATCAGCCGGCTGAGCTCGGGCTGCTCCTCCATCCGTAGCTCGGCGCGGCCAAGTTGCAGCGTCAGGGCGACCAGACGCGCCTGCGCCCCGTCGTGCAGGTCGCGCTCGATCCGTCGCAGCTCGGCAGCCTGTGCGTCAACGGCCTGCCGGCGGGTGTGTGTGAGCATGTCGATCCTCGCGCGCAGCGCGCGTCGCCCATGGGCGACGAGCACGCGATCGTGCAGCGCGAACAGGGAGTAGGCGCTGCCCGCCGTCGCGAGGCCGAGCAGCCCCCAGGCCGGCCAGAACGTCTGAACGCCGGCCAGCAGCCAGGTCAGCAGCCACGTCAGCACCAGGATGGCGCCGGCCACGCTGACGAGGGCCCACACGCAGGAGACCCGTCGGACGGCGCCTGGCGGTTGCCGCCACGCCCAGCTCGCGGTGCGGTCGAGCATCAGGGGCACGCCGAGCCCGAGCCATGCCCACGCCGGCCAGAAGTATCCCTGTCCGTCGAGCGCCCAGATCGCGCTCAGCACGACCGCGATCAGCACCGCGAGACGGGCCATCACGGAGCGGATGTATTCACCAACGGACAGGCCCGCGGCGAGCGTCGGCATCCACCGTCTGTATGTGGGGTCGCGATGCCGGGACAGGTCGGCCGGGCGCTGGGCGTGCTCGCTCATCGCACGCAATGCTCCCACTGCTTCGTCGCTGAGGCGCCTCTCAGCCCGTGATCGCCTTGGCCGCCTGCCTGTCGGCGCCGATCCGCGTCACGTCCCAGACCAGCCCAGCGCGCTCCATGCCCGAGATCACGATGCCCGAGACGTCGAACTCGGAGCGCTCCATCCCGTGCATCGCAGAGGTGGGAAAGGCGTGGTGGTTGTTGTGCCAGGCCTCTCCGAACGAGAGGGGCGCCAGCCAGCGCAGGTTGCGCGAGTGATCGTCGGTCGCGAAGCGCTGGCGGCCAAAGAAATGGCACAGGGAGTTGATGCTGTAGGTGACGTGGTGCAGCACGAACACCCGCACAGCGCCGCCCCACAGCATCCCCTCGAGCCCCGCGGTCACGGTTCCGCCGATCAGCGCGCCCAGGCCGAACGGGATCGCCAGCCCGACGAGCGACCACAGCACGAACGTCCGGTCGACGAAGTTGGTCACAGGGTCGGCGATCAGGTCGGGGGCGAAGCGCTCGCGCGCCCCCCGCTGCTGGTGGTCGAACAGCCAGCCGACGTGCGCGTGCGCGAGGCCGCGCAACGCTCCGCGCACACCGACGCCGTGGTCGACATGTGGGCTGTGGGGGTCGCCGACACGGTCGGTGTAGGCGTGGTGCTTGCGGTGGTCGGCCACCCAGGAGATGACGGGACCCTCGATGGACATCGTCCCCAGGATCCCAAAAAGGCCCCTCATCGCGGGCGAGGTCTTGAAGCTTCGGTGGGTCAGAAGGCGGTGGAAACCGACCGTCACGCCCAGCCCGACGGGGATGTACATCACCAGGAAGATCGCGACGTCACGCCACTGCAGCCCGTGGTTCCACATCTGCCACGCACCCAGCCCCAGCAGCAGCGGCGGCACGGCGGTGATCAACGCCGTGATCGCGCGGTTGAGGTTTTCCTGCACCGGGACCTCGATCTCGTCGAGCGTCGGACCCTCGACGGACCCCGCTGACGTGTTGCGGCCGTCGGCGGCGGTCTCGGGAGACCTCTCGGACGGCTTGCATCGATCGGCGGCGGCCTCGTCGGGGTCTATCTCGCGTAGCCCAGCGACGGGTCCTGCTCCAGATGTCATGTTGCATCTATCTTGAAGCAGCGATCGGCCGTTGTCACTGAGGCGGACCACCGTACGACGGTGGCTGCCCCCCGAAGGTGTGAGGGGGATAACCCCCTCAAGGAGTGTCCAGCGAACGCTCGCGCGGTCCCGCTACTCGGGGCGCACGTCGAGGACCACCTTGCCGGTGGCTCGTCGCTCGTCGATCGCCTTCAGCGCGTCGGCGGCCCGCTCCATCGGGAAGCGCTCGCCCACGACCGGCCGTATGTAGCCCTCGTCGACCATGCGGTTGACCGCGGCGCCGATCTCGCGGTTTAGGTCTGGCTTGCCCATCACGTAGGCGCCCCAGCCTGCCCCGACCACCTCGGTGTTTCCGAGCAGCAGGCGGTTGACCTTCACCTCCGGGATCGATCCGCCCGTGAAGCCCACGACGACGAGCCTGCCGTTCTCGCGCAGCGAGCGCAGGCTGTCGGTGAACCGGTCGCCGCCCACCGGATCGAGCACTACGTCCACACCACCTCCGGAACGCGCCTTCGCCTCGTCCTTCCACGGGCCGTCCACGAGCAGGACGTCGTCCGCGCCCGCCTGCTCGGCGACACGCCCCTTCTCCTCGGTCGAGACGACGGCGATCGTCCGTGCCCCGAGGCCCTTGGCGACCTGCAGAGCGGCCGTGCCCACGCCTCCGGCGGCGCCATGGACGAGCACCGTCTCGCCCTCCTTCAGGCGTCCGCGCAGCGCCAGCGAGAAGTAGGCGGTGTGATAGTTGAGAATCAGGCTGGCGCCCTGCGCGAAGTCGAGCTCTGGCGAGAGCGCGAACGTGAAGAACTCGGGTGCGACGGAGGTCTCGGCGAAACCGCCGAGGGCGCAGAACGCGGCCACGCGGTCGCCGGCGCTCACCTGCGCGCCGGCGGGCGCGCTGCGCACGATTCCCGCGACCTCGCTTCCCGGGACGAACGGGAGCTCCGGCTTGAGCTGGTATTCGCCCCTTGTCTGCAGCAGCTCGGGGAACGAGACCCCGGCGCAGTGCACGTCGACGACGACGCCCGAGCCTGGAGTGAGCATGTGCGAGGGCTCGGGGTCCGGGAGCTCGACGACCGAGAGGGCGCTGTCGGGACCGGTGAGGTCGGTGATATGGAGGGCTCTCATCGCGGGGATTATGTCCGAGACGAGGAGTCGCGGGGTCCGGGCCGATCCGGGCGGTGCTTTTGCGCGGGGCGGGCGCAGCGGCCGTTGCTCGCTCATAATCGCCCGATCGCGTTCGAGTCCGTGGGGGCGCGGACGGGCAAAATCGAGGAAGGGGTCAGGCCATGGCGAACGTCCTTTGCGTGCTCTACGACGATCCGATCGACGGCTACCCGCCGTCCTACGCGCGCGAGGAGATCCCGAGCATCGAGCGCTACCCGGACGGCCAGAGCACGCCCACACCAGAAGGGATCGGCTTCAGGCCGGGGGAGCTCCTCGGATGCGTCTCAGGGGAGCTGGGGCTGCGGGATTTCCTTGAGGAGCGCGGCCACCGGCTCACCGTGACCTCCGACAAGGACGGCCCGGACTCGGTCTTCGAGCGCGAGCTGCCGCAGGCGGAGGTCGTGATCTCCCAGCCCTTCTGGCCCGCCTACCTGACAGCTGAGCGAATCGCCAAGGCGCCACGGCTGAAGCTCGCGGTGACGGCCGGCATCGGCTCAGACCATGTCGACCTGCAGGCGGCTATCGAGCACGACCTGACCGTCGCCGAGGTGACCTACTCGAACAGCATCAGCGTCTCGGAGCACGTGGTGATGATGATCCTGGCGCTGGTGCGCAACTACATTCCGTCCTACCAGTGGGTGATCGGTGGCGGCTGGAACATCGCCGACTGCGTGTCGCGCTCCTACGACCTCGAGGGGATGCAGGTTGGCACGGTCGCGGCCGGACGCATCGGCTCCGCCGTCCTGCGGCGGCTGAAGCCGTTCGAGGTGGGCCTGCACTACACCGACCGCCACCGCCTCGCGCCCGAGGTCGAGGAGGAGCTCGGCGTCACGTTCCACCCAACGGTCGAGTCGCTCGTGGAGGTGTGCGACGTGGTCACGATCAACGCCCCGCTGCATCCCGAGACCGAGAACATGTTCGACGCCGAGCTCCTCGCGAGGATGAAGCGCGGCTCGTACCTGATCAACACGGCGCGCGGCAAGATCTGCGATCGCGACGCGGTGGCGAGAGCCTGTGAGAGCGGTCAGCTGGCTGGCTACGCGGGCGACGTGTGGTTTCCTCAGCCGCCGCCGAGGGATCATCCCTGGCGCTCGATGCCACATCACGGCATGACCCCGCACACCTCCGGGACGAGCCTGTCCGCCCAGGCGCGCTACGCCGCGGGGGCTCGCGAGATCCTCGAGTGCTGGTTCGACGGCAGGCCGATCCGCGATGAATACCTGATCGTCGACGGTGGAAGGCTCGCGGGCGCGGGAGCGCACTCATACAGCGCGGGAGACGCGACCGGCGGCTCCGAGGAGGCCGCGCGGTTCAAAGGCGCCTGAGCCGCCTCACGGCGGGCCGCCCGGCGGCTGCTGATCGCCCGGCGTGCTCGTGACGCGGGCGCTGCGGGCCCGCAGGTCGAAGTAGAGCAGGGCGAGCGTGAGGGCGGTGAACGAGGCCGTGATCGTCCGCACGAGGATGCCGAGCGCGACCGAAAGCGCGCCTGAGGTGCTGCCGAGCGGGATGGCGGCGGCCGCGAGCTCGACGCCGCCGGTCAGCAGCACCGTGATCAGAATCAGCCCGGCGATGTGCCAGTAGTGGCCGCGGGCGAGTTCGCCGCTTCGCTTCAGCGCCGGGAGCCATCCCTCGTGGTCGACCGCGGCGACCTGCGCGACGACCGACCATCGCAGCGCCAGGAGTATCCCCGGGATGATCAGCAGCAGACCGAGACCGATGCCGAAGCCCGCGGCGATCACCGCGGCGGCGACCTCGGGGAGCACCCGCAAGCCGCGGGCGGCGACCTCTGTAAGCCGTGGCCCGCGACCTTGGCCGATGACAATCACGGCGTAGATGAGCAGGGCGGAGATGAGTGGTGCGATGAACGCATAGTTGAGCAGCGCCAGCAGGATCGTGACACCGGCTTTCTGGTGCGACTGGGTGGCGAGCGGACCTTCCCCGGTCGCCGCCAGCACGGCGAGCTCGTACGGCCCGATCACACCGAGCGCCAGCGTGAGGACGAGCCCCGGATAACGCCGGTAGATGTCAAGTGCCTCAGCGAGGATCTCTGCGAGCGAATGCGGGCGTTCGATCTCGGGCGGCTGCGGGCTCTCCATCGGCGCCTCAGCCTAATCTCCGGCGGGGGCCCGTCGCGTCAAGCTTTGGGATGCGTGCTTCGCGGCTCGCGATCGATGAACCAGAGAGACGAACAGCGCCCCCTCCCGACGCGGAGCCGCCCTGCGCTCCTTGCCGCGATCTTGCTTGTGGTCCCTGTGCTGGCGCTGGGCTGCGGGACAAGTCCCGGCAAGCCGCTTGCCCTCGGCGCGACCGCGGCGCTCCCCACCTCGCCCGCCTCGCACGTCGTCGTCATCGTGATGGAGAACGCCGCGTACGGTGAAGTGATCGGCAGCTCCGAAGCGCCGTACGCCAACGCGCTCGCCCGTCGATATGGCCTGGCGACGCAGAGCTTCGCAGTCACCCATCCGTCGCTGCCGAACTACCTCGCGCTGACGAGCGGCTCCACCCACGGCGTGAGCTCGGACTGCACCGACTGCCACGTGGCCGCCACGAACATCGTCGATCAGCTCGAAGCGGCGGGCATCTCGTGGTCGGCGTATCTCGAGGACGCGCCGAAGCCGTGCTTCCGCGGCGCGGGTGCCGGCGGGTACGCCAAGAAGCACAACCCGTTCGTCTACTACGACGACATCGCCGCATCCGCATCCCGCTGCGGCCGGCTTGTCGGCTTTGGGCGACTGACTCAAGCTCTGCGATCGGGACGACTTCCGACCTACAGCTGGATCACGCCCAACCTCTGCGACGACGGCCACGACTGCGGCGTCTCCGCTGGCGACCGCTTCCTGGCCCGGACCGTGCCCGCCCTCCTACGTGAGCTCGGTCCCCATGGCTTCATCGTGGTCACCTGGGACGAGGGCGGCTCAGATCAGGGTTGCTGCGGCGCCGCCCGTGGCGGACACGTCGCGACGATCGTGGCCGGCCCCGACATACGCCCCGGCGGGCGCATGCCGCAGCCGATCGACCACTACGGGGTGCTGGCCACCATCGAGCAGTCTCTTTCTCTGCCGCCGCTCGCCGGCGCCGCCGAGGGCAGGGCGGGTCGCCTGACGCCGCTGTTCCTACACGCGTCGCGGGTGCGGTGAGCCGTCTCAGCACGAGCTGGCGCCCGAGATGCGGGATACGAGCAACTAGCGCAGCGCCGAGCGTGGGCACGAATAGTGCGGATGAGCGACATTGGGGTTGCCCAGCACCACGTACAGGCCGGTGCCGTCCGGGAACCGTCCGCAAGGCGCTGGTCGGTTAGGGGCGATCGGCTTTCGCATCAGGAACGCATCGCTCGGCCCGAGCTGCTGGGGCGTGAGCCCCGCAGGAACGGGGAGCTGGGCGAGCGCCGCCAGGCGTTCCAGGCCAACCGGTTGAAAGAACAGCGTGTCGGCGGAGGCGCGGTCGAACTGCATTGCCTGCACGCCCTCGCGGTGCAGCGCGATCAGGGTGCCGAGCAGCAGGGTCCGAGGAGCGCCCGCGATGTCGGGGTGCAGCTGGACCTGAGTTTCCAAGGATAGGGGCGCCGCGCGTTTGTAGAAGAGCGGGTGACGGCCGGGGCACAGGAACGTGTAGAGCTCGAAGGGCACGATCGGATTTCCGAGGACGACGAACACGCCAGAGCCGTCGCTCAATCGCTGACACGGCGGCGGGTCACCGGGCTGTGGGATGTGGCGGAGTAGGAACGCGTCACGGGGACCAAGCCCAGCCGGGTCATAGACCCATCTGGGTTGCAGGCCCGCCCCAATCGCAAGCACTTGTAAGCCGGACGTGTTGAAGTTGATGTCATCGGACGACGCAGCGTCGAAGGTGACGGTGCGCACCCCCACGCGCTTGAGTCCGCGCATCAGCGCCGGTATGTCTCCGTCGTGTGCAGGGCCCCCGCGAAGCCAGCCGGCAGGCGAGTAGAAGGAGACTTGACGCTCGGCCAGCACCGAGTTCTTCGCTGCTCCCGGTAAGGCCAGTCGAACAGTGCTCCCCAGTCCAAAGGACACGCCGAGCACGTTGATTGCTACTACGGCCGCCAGCCCGGCGGCGAGGAGGCCACGGGCACGTGTAGCGGTGGCAATCCATCCGGTGCCCAACGCGGCCATGTAAACCAGTGCCGGTAGCAGGTAGCGCGGGTCCTTGTGCGTGATGAGCGTCATCCCCAGCCAGGAGACAAACAGGCCGCCAAGGATCTCGGGCAGGAGGTTCTCAGGCGTGAAGCGTCGGACCGAGTCACGGATTGCAATGACGGAGCCGATCAGCACCGCGAGCGTCAGGGGAGCGAGCAGCTCGATGTTCAGCGTGCTCCAGAAGTACCAGCCAAAGCTCTTGCGCGAGAGCCGCGGCGGGAAGAAGCTCCCCGCTTGGTTGGCCCCACTCGAGCCGGACGCGCCGTCGTGGATGGAGACCAGAGCGCTCAGCTCATGACGGTGATACACGAACCATGGTCCAGCGAGAACGGCGAGCGGAGCGGCGAACGCCAAGATGCCTCGCCAGTTGCGCCAGCCGCCGCGCAGCAGTACAACCGCGGCTAGCCCGGCCAGGAAGATCACGCTCGTCTGCTTGGTCAGCATCGCAAGGGCCGAGAGAGCACCGGCCAGGGCTGCGACCTCCGTCCGCTGGAATCGCTTGGAGGCAAGGATTGCCCACACGCTGACTGCGACGAGGGCCGCCTGCTGCGGATCGAGCATGAACTCGTGAAACTCCGAAACGATCATCGGCGTGCCGAGCGCGAACAGCGCCGCGAGGATCCCCGCACGTTGCGACGCGAATACAAGCTGGGCGACGCCGAAGCAGCCCACGGCCAACAGCGGCACGAACACCAGATTCGAGGCGATGATCACCGACGCGGGGCTAAATCCTCCGACGAAGGTTCCCAGAGCGCCAATCACGTGACCAAACGGCGGATACGTGTTGAATTCCGTGAACCAGGTCGTGAGGTCCCCGGCCGAAAGCTGCTGCCGGATCACGAAGGCATCGACCGTGTGCAGGCCGTTGTCCCAGTCCTGGACACGGTTGTCCTGCGTAAGCCACCAGATCGTAAGTGCCACGAACGCGATCACACTGCCCGCGAGCAGCGCGATCTCGCGAGAAAGGACGCCAGGTCGGCGCGCGGTAGGGCTCGACGACATGCGCGCGCACTCTAGCTTCGGTAGATGCGATCTCCGAACGCACACGCCACGCGGGGTATCGGTGTCACAGCAGGCCGGGCGTTGATGGCGCTCTAGGCGATCAAGCGCAGGCTCGGGTGCCCGGGGCCGGGCCACGGCGCGAGGCATAGAACCAACAGGCACTCGCTGCTCGCGCGTACCTCGTGGCGCTCACTCGGATCGAAGTGGATCAGGCTGGGGGCGTGCAGTGTCCGCTCGGCCGCATCCGCTCTGACGAGCAGCTCTCCCCTCACGACGAAAACGAGCGCGTGCTCATGCACCTGGTGCTCCTGCAACGACTCGCCCTCCGGCAGCAAGAGCGCGATGACGCGATTGGCGTCATCATCGGAGCGAAGCACCTGCGGATGATGCGCCTCGACGTCCAGGCTTCCCAGCTCCCAGAACTGCACGGGCGGGATTCTAAGCGCGGCGCGTCACGCCTGCGAGGAGGAGCTCAGCGTGCGAGCACGGTGAAGAAGTCGCGGCTGTAGGGTTCGAGAAAGGCGCCGGGGATGCCGGTCTGGGCGGGCACGACGGGAATCGGCTCGAGCGGCCTGCGGGAGCCGCGGTGCCGGTACAGGTAGGCAGCGACCCACTGGGGGTTGATGTCGAGCTCGACGGCTCGAACCGCCTTGCCCGCAAGCAGTCCTTCGGCCAGGGTCGCCACCGACACGCCCTCGCCGCCGGCCCACACGAGCTGTCCGTCGCCGGTGATTCCGAGCGCGGAGCGGGCGACGTCCGGGCCACCTCCAAGCGTCGCGCCCCAGCACGACACGCATTCCGCCGTGCCCGCCGTACGGCCGTGGTCGATCAGCAGGGAAAGGTTCTGACGCACCGAGACGACCGGCGAGCGATGGCTCGGCACCCCTTCTTCCCACGCGCCGATGTTGGTGCTGCCGTCCGCGTAGGTCACGACGGAGCCGAGCCCGCGTCGCAACGAAACGGCGGTCCTACCGTAGGAGAGGAAGCCTCCCGGTTCAGTTTCGAACTTGAATCCGCCGTTGAACGCCCCAACCAGTCGCCTGCGCTCGCCGTCGAGCACCGCCGGCCCATGTCTCCAGCCACTTGCGCCCGCGTCGATCGTTCCCGAGTGAAGGGCCAGCGTCACGAGCCCCTGGTTGAGGTACAGCAGCGTCAGGCCCGACGGCAGCCGCGCCATCCAGACCGCGGTCTGCCCCTGCCACGAGACGACAGGGGAGAAATGGGGCCCGAGTGGCCGACTGGCCGCGGCGAGGACGACGGGGTAGCTCGGCGGCGGCGAGAGGCGTGGAGCGGATGTGGTCTTGCTCGCGCTCGCCGGGGCGCTCGCTGCCGGCCGGCCCGCCGTCGTCGCCGATCGCGATGGACTGCCCGCGCTCGTCGTGCCCGTTCCGCCTGAGCCGCCGCAGCCCGCGAGCATGCCGGCGAGCCCGACAACCGCTCCTCGCCAAACGAGAGATCGCGCCGATGGCTGCCCACGCATCTCCGTGAACGTTAGGCGCCGTGCGTCTCTCTCGCGCCGGCTGGGAGTGCCGGGCGCGACAGGTTCGAGGCGGGTGCGACCGTCGAGCGGGCCGGCGCTAGGACTTGCGGGCCAAGCGCTGCAGCGCGCGGCGGCGGGCGGGGTCGAGGCTCGCAACCTGGCGGGCGAAGTGGCTGAGCGCGACCTCGCCGTACTCGTCGACGAGATCCTCGACCTCGGCGGCGGCACGTGAGGCCATGAACTCGGCTCGGTCGAGCTTCGGGGCGTAGAAGTCCGTCTTGCCTACACGGCGTCGGTCGAGCACGCCCTTCTTGTGAAGGCGCGCCATGATCGTCATGTAGGTCGTGTACGCACGCGCTTTCCTCGCGCGCTTGTTCAGGGCGTCCATGACGGTGCGCACCGTCGCCTCGCGCTGAGTCCAGATCTCCTCCATGACCTCGGCCTCGAGTTCGTGCAGCGGTGGCGTCGCCGGTTTGCGGCTCGCCTTGTTGCTCCTCAATGCCATCTACGACGAAGTGTAGCAAGTCGAGCCGACGAATTCGCAGAGGCCCCGGGAAGGATCGGTTCCGAACTGGCGTCCTTGTGACTGACGCCTTCTCCCATGTCCCACGACTACACATCCACGTTCGGGCGCGCCTTCGACCCGCTAGGGGAGCATCGAACGGCGGACTCCCCTACGATCCACCGTAGGAGATCATGAGTTCCGGATCGCACGCCCATCCTGCCGCGGCACCGCTCCCTCGAGCGGCTCGCCGGCGCTCAGCCGCGATCCCCTCGAGAGCAGGCGCTGGGCGCCGCGAGCCGCGCCTGCCGGCGGCCAGCGCCGCACGTCGCGTGTTTGGCATGAGCGTGCTGCTCGGAATGCTCGGGTTCGCCTCGGGGGCCTTCGTCATCACGCGGCTGTTCGCGTCATGGCACATCACGGCGCGGCCCGCCGCGCACGGGCTTGTCCTCTTCGGCCAGAAGCTCAGCTACCCGGCGGCGAACGCCCCCGCGATCATCGTGACGATGCTCGCGGGCATCGGCCTGCTGATGGCGGTGGTCGCGGTTTGGGGAGTGGTGCGAGAGCTTCGAGCCGATCGGTCCTTCCGGCGCGCTGTCGCAGGCCGCGCACCGCGCCCGTTTCACGGGGCATGGGTCATCGACGGCGCTCGCCCGGAGGCCTTCTGCGCCGGCCTCCTCAACCCGCGCGTGTACCTCTCGACCGGGGCGGTGGAGCTGCTGGAGGCGCCGGCGCTGGCAGCCGTACTCGCACACGAGCGCCACCACGCGCACCGCCGCGACCCGCTTCGGCTCGCGTGCGGCCACGTCCTCGCACAATCGCTGTTCTTCGTGCCGGCGCTGCGTCGGCTGGTCCAGCGCCAGAGCGCGCTCTCCGAGCTCAGCGCCGACGAGGCGTCAGTGCTCAGCACTGGAGGGGACGCGTCGGCACTGGCGAGCGCGATGCTCAGCTTCTCGCAGGCAACGAGCGAGCAAGCGCTCGGGGTCGATCCGGAGCGAGTCGATTTCCTCCTCGGCGTACGCTCTCACTGGAGCTTCCCGGTCTCCCTGTGCATTGCGGCGGCGGCGGCGCTGTCGCTGTTCGTCGGGCTCGCGGTGCTCGCGGGCCGCGCAGCCACCGGTTCGGCCACGCTCGCGGCTCCCTTCCTCTCGAGCCAGCCATGTGTCGCGGTCTTGGCGATGCTCCCCGCCTCCGCCGGTATCGCTGGCCTGGCCTACCTGCGCACGAGGCGAGGCCGCGCATAGCACCGTAGACTCGCGCAGCTTTTACCGCGCGCGACGACGGGTTTTTGACATCTCCGACGGTGCGTAGTAGATTCCCGGAATGCAAGTCGCGGCCGGCCGACGAATTCTGCTGACCGGCGCCTCCGGTTACGTCGGCGGCCGGCTGCTGCGGCGGTTGGAAGCGTCGAGGAGACCCCTGCGCTGCCTAACGCGCCGGCCCGAGGTGCTCCGGAATCGGGTCAAGCGAGGAGCCGAGGTCGTGGAGGGCGACGTGCTCGATCCCTCCTCGCTCGATCCAGCGTTCGAGGGCGTGCACACGGCCTGCTACCTCGTCCATTCAATGGGCGGGGCCGAGGACTTCGAGGAGCTCGACCGCCGCGCTGCGGCCAACTTCGCAGCGGCGGCTCGAACCGCCGGCGTGGCCCAGATCGTGTATTTGGGCGGCCTCGGAGGCGACGCCGACCTGTCGCCCCATCTGGCGAGTAGGCACGAGGTCGGTCGGCTGCTTCGACAGTCCGGCATTCCAACCGTCGAGCTGCGGGCCTCGATCGTGATCGGCTCCGGTAGCGCATCCTTCGAGACCGTACGCGCGCTGGTCGAGCACCTGCCCCTGATCGTCGCGCCGCGTTGGGTCGAGACTCTCGCCCAACCGATCGCGATCGAGGACGTCATCGACTACCTGTTTGCCGTGATCGAATCCGAGCACCCGATCGACGAGATCTACGAGATCGGCGGCGCCGACCAGGTCACCTACGCGGACGTGATGCGCGAGTACGCCCGCCAGCGCGGGTTGAGCCGGCGGGTGATCCGCATGCCGCTTCTCACGCCGAGGGCATCACGCGTGCTGCTCGGATTGCTCACGCCCGTCTACGGGCGCGTGGCGGCGGCGATGGTCGAGAGCCTGCGCAACGAGACCATCGTGACGAGGCCCGCGGTGCACGCGTCCTTCAAGGGCCGACGTCGCAGCCTCTCGGAGGCGATCGAACGGGCACTGGTCAACGAGGACCGGGATTTCGCCGAGACCCGCTGGGCGGACGCGCTTCCGCAGAATCAGCCGCTTCGCTGGGGCGGGCGCACTTTCGGTCGCCGCCTCGTCGCGTCGCGCGTCGTGAGCGTGGCGGGAGGACCTGAGGAGGCCTTTGCTCCGATCCAGCGCATCGGCGGGACTAACGGCTGGTACTCCGCGAACTGGTTCTGGCGGCTGCGTGGCCTGCTCGACACGCTTCGTGGCGGCGTGGGACTGCGCCGCGGCCGCCGTGATCCGAGTGATCTGCGAGTCGGCGACACGGTCGACTTCTGGCGCGTAGAGGGCCTCGAGCCGGGCCGGCTGCTGCGCCTCGCGGCGGAGATGAAGATTCCAGGACGGCTGTGGCTCCAGTTTGAGGTCGACCCGATGGAACATCGCTCGGTCGTTCGTCAAACCACCGTCTTCGATCCGGCAGGATACGTGGGGCTGGCCTACTGGTATCTGCTCTACCCCGTCCACCACCGCGTCTTCAGCAGCATGCTACGCGGCGTCCAGCGTGCAATGCACACCGAGGGAAGCGCGGCACCGACGCGGCGGACTGTGCCTGAGCCAGGCCGCGAGTTTTCCCACCAAGTACCTCATTGATCGACAGCTGGCTGGGCCACCCTATCTACTATGATGTGTCGTAGGTCATAGAACCAGCTCCGCTCGACGCATCGCCGCCAGCCGCAAAAGACGAGCGGGACGTCGATCCGCGGCGGATGTACGCCAACCACGATCTGAGAGACAACCATGCACCGGCTCTGCAGGATCACCGTCCCAGGACTTTCGATCGAGTCCGACTTCGCGGCTGCGCGCGAGCGCCTGCTGGCGGAGTTCCCGAATGTTCACGAGGTCATCGCAACGACGGCTCCGGCTACGTTGCTGGTCCTCTACTCCGGCTGCGCAGAGGCCGATGCCTGGGTCGACGCGCTGCTCGACTCGATCCAAACCGGCCAGGTCAAGGCCCATCGAAGGCTCTTGAACTGGGGCAACGGCAGTGGCAACGGCAATGGCAGTCCCGCGAACGGGCGCTCCGGCAACGGACACCTTTGGGATGGAGATTCCGCCGCGTAGATTCTGAGCACATCCCTGACGCACTGTTCCGAGACGGAGGTCGGTCGGTGGCGCCGGCCGACGCCGGGGGGCTACGCGCCGGACCGCGGACCGATCCCGCCGTCTACAGGCCTTCGGGGAAGGTGTAGTTGAACCTGGTCGGGAACGATCCGGGCTTGCCGTACGCCACGAGGATGTGATCGTGGCGCTTCATCACGTAGCCGACGGGATCGGAGACGTGTGTGCCGTTGACGTACACCGACAGCACGTTGGCAGCGTCGGCGACGTATGAGCCGAGCTGCACGTTCGTGAACTTCACGCCCCAGATGGTGAAGAACTGGCCGAGGGTAAACGGATAGGGCTGGCTCGCCTCCATATGTATGACGCCGGACGTGTCGTGCGTATGAAGCGGCGCTAGATAGCGGCCTTCAGGGTCTATGCCGATGTGAGCAGGCACTTCGACCTGCCGCCCGTCGACATAGAGGCGCAGCACGGCGTGAATATGGTAGGCGGTGTCGCTCTGCGCGGGCAGGTTCAGCGCTCCCAGCCGGGCTTCCAGCGCGCTGTACTCAGGCTGCCACGGAGCCGTCGTAGCCTGCAGCCCAGCCGAGGCGCTCGAGCCCCGCGCGACAGCCGAGGCCGCACTCATGCGTCCCCCACCGCTTGCGGCGAGGATCGCCACGGTCGCGATCGCCACGAGGACGGCCAACCCGCCGCCGGCTCGTGTCGCGCGCGCTCGGCGGACTGTGCGGGTGCGCTCGGCTTCTTCGAGCGCCCTGCGCTCGACGCGCGCCTGCTCGCGACGCTGCTTGCGGGTGAGCTCCTGATCGGAGGGAGCGCTCATCGCGTTAGCGCCCGCTCCCGGCGGCGCGGATCAGCGCCTCGAGTGTGGATAGGACTGACACCTACGGGGGATAGTACTATAAGTCCTAGTAGTTATCAAACCGAGGACGTGCCGGAGCGAGCGGTGGGTCGGTCAGGATCTGCACGTCGCGAGATCGACGACGGGATGACGGCTCGATGCAGTGGCTGGCAAACTGGAAGCGACATGCAAGTTGAGTGGTACGGCCAGTCCGCATTCCGGCTCGCTGCGGGCCCCACGACCGTTGTGATCGACCCGTTTGGCGATGTCTCCGGGCTCGCGGGCCGCGGGATCCAGTTCGAGTATCCGCCGATTGACGGTGTGTCGGCTGACCTTGTGCTCGTGACCCATGAGCACGTCGATCACAACGGCGTGGACCTGGTCGGCGGCGAGCCCGCGGTCCTGCGGTCGACCGCCGGTCGCCTCGACTCACCGCTCGGCGAGGTGCTCGCCGTCGCGTCCGAGCACGACCCGGCCGCGGGCACCGAGCGGGGACCGAACACGATCTTCGCGTTCGACCTGGACGGTGTACGGGTCGTGCATTTCGGCGACTTCGGCCAGCGGTCGCTCCGCGACGAGCAGGTTGCGGCGATCGGGGACGTCGACATGCTGTTCCTTCCGGTCGGCGGCGGGCCGACGATCGACGCCGAGCAGGCTGCCACCGTCGCCGAGCGCCTCGGCCCGAAATGGGTCGTCCCGATGCACTACCGCACGCCCCGCATCGGATTCCTCGAGACCGCCGATGCCTTCCTCGAACGCATGCCCAGCGTGGTCCGGATGCCCACGGCCACGTTCGACACCGCGGAGATCCCGATCGAGGGCGCCCCACTCGTGATCGTCCCCGCTGCGCCATAGCCGAGCGGAGTGACGAGGGATCGAGCCGAGGCTGGCCAGGGCGCGCCGGCGATAACCCGCGCGGTGAGTCCAGCACTCGATCGCCGCTTGGAGGATGATCAACATGTGCGTTCACCGGTTGTGCTTGCCGTCGCATTGCAGGTCTTGCTCGTGGGCCTCGCGCCCAAGGCGGCCGCAGAAACGCCCGTGGTACTCGATCCGAAGGGGTCCTCTGTTGCTGCGTATGGAGGCTGGGCAGCGTGGAGCCGTCCGGACGCCATAACAAGCCGCTACGAGCTCGTGCTGCGATCTCCCCAGGGGGCAATCTCGCTCGCCCAGGTAGCCGAGAGCGCCTCGCCGTTCGACGTCGAGCTCGGCCCGACCGGCCGCTCGGGAGTGGCCGCCGTTTACTCGCGTTGTGCGAACTTCGCCTCCCTGACCGGCTGCCACATCGTCGAGCTCCGTCTCGCCGTCGCCGGAGCAACCGAGCGTGTCCTCGCTCCGCCGGGCGGCGGTTCGAATCATGAGCCCGCGATCTGGCACGGCGCCCTGGTGTTCCTCCGCCGCGACCCCTCGGGCGGGAATCGTCGGCCTGAGAACCTCTACGCGTGGAACACCGGCGGCCGCAGGCTGCAGTCGCTTGTGCTCCCCGCCTCCCGTGGAGGTCTGGAAGCGGGGGGTCAGAGGTGGCCGACGGGTTTGACCGGCCGCATCACCGGGGTGACGTTCAACGGCAAGGAGGTGGGCTACGTGACATCCAACTTGGTCGGCACCTTCGGCGAGAGCACCCTCTGGTTCGAGCCGCTCGGCGGCCGCCCGGAGCTGATCGACCAGGAGACGAGCGGGGCGGGGAACTCGTGCCCAGCAAAGTTCGTCTCGCCTGTGCTCTCTGGGCCCTGGCTCTACGCCTATCTGCATGCGTGCGATCCGACCGCGAACCCGCATCTCGATCGCCTGACCCGCTACCGCCACGGCGCGGTGCAGAGCGCTGGATACACGTTCATCCACTTCGGCGACGACGCGATCAACTCAGCCGTGCCGGACGGCGCGGGCGTCGACTGGGACGCATTCGGGATCAAGCGGCTCGCGCATGTCTCCTGGCGCACGATCGCGCCACCGGTGCCCCAGACCTTCTGCAACCGGTCTGAACCCTTCTGCTAATCACGCGAGCTTCCAACCGAAGTAGATCTTCGGCAGCCCCTTCCAGCTCGCGGGAGCGAAGCGGGTCGAAGCAATTTCCTCAACAAACGCCCGTTCTCCGATCTTTTTCTTGGCCCTGTGGCCATAGCATCGACCGCGCCTGGAAGATGGAATGACGGGATGGCCGCGCTGGATTCCAAACACGCGTCAGGCCGCCTGCTCGCCGCGCTCGACGAGATGGACCTGCGAGCCCTGTCGCGCTCGCTGTCCCAGGAGCTGCGCGAGCGCAGCGTCACGTTCGGAGGAGCCGATGGCGGCACGGTGGAGGCCTTCGTCGTGGATCCCGTTCCTCGCGTGATTGAGCGCGATGAGTGGGAAGTGCTCGCCTCGGGCCTGGCGCAGCGCGCCGAAGCACTCGAGCGCTTCGTCGCCGATGTCTATGGCGAGCGCCGGATCGTGGCGGCCGGTCATGTGCCCTGGTCGGCGATCGAAAGCGCTGAGTTCTACGAGCCGCGGATGGCACAGCTGCCGCCAGCGACGGGGCGTTGGATCACGATCGCCGGTCTTGATCTCGTGCGCGACGGGGACGGTCCGTTTCTGGTGCTCGAGGACAATGTGCGGACTCCCTCGGGAATCGCCTACGCGGTCGCCGCGCGAGAGGCGCTCAGCGGGCACCTGTCGGTACCCGACGGCATCAGGGTGCGCTCGTTGGAGCCGGGTTATGAGTGGCTCGGCGAGGCTCTGCGCGCCGCGGCGCCGCCGGAGGCCGGGGACCACCCGTCGGTCGTCGTGCTCACTGACGGACCGTCGAACTCGGCCTACTACGAGCACGGCGCGATCGCCCGGCGGTTGGGACTGGCCCTCGTGCGCCCCGAGGACCTCAGCGTTCGCTCGGGGCGGCTCTTCGCCCACACCGACGACGGGATCGTTGCGGTCGACGTCGTCTACCGCCGCACGGACGAGGACCGGCTCTTCGATGACGCCGGAACGCCCACTAGGCTCGCGGAGATGCTGCTCGGCCCGCTCGAGGCGCAGACGCTTGGGTGTGTCAACGCGTTCGGCACGGGGGTCGCGGACGACAAGCTTGTGCACATCTACGTGGAGGAGATGGTGCGCTTCTACCTCGACGAGGAGCCGCTCTTGGGATCGGTGCCAACGCATGACCTGTCACAGCCCGGCGTCCTCGAGATGACGCTCGAGCGCATCGGTGAGCTGGTCGTGAAGCCCCGCAGCGGACACGGTGGCATTGGCGTCGTCGTGGGCCCGCGGGCCGACCCGCAGGCGCTTGCGGAGGTCTCGCGCGACCTGGCGGCGGCGCCCGAGCGGTTCATCGTCCAGGAGACGGTCCACCTCTCGCGCCAGCCCACTGTCTGCGGCGACGAGCTCGAGCCCCGCCACGTCGACCTTCGCCCGTTCACCTTCGCCGTCGGCGACCGGGTCGAGGTCTTTCCCGGCGGGCTGACCCGCGTCGCGCTCGAGCGCGACTCGCTGGTCGTCAACTCCTCCCAGCGCGGTGGCGCCAAGGACACCTGGGTGCTCGCATGAGCACCGGTCCGGGGAGTCAGGGCCCGATGCCGCAACCCGGGCTTCCGGCTCTGATCGGCGTGACGACGTCGGAGCTGCGCCTCGCCAAGCAAGTGCGTCGCAGCCGTCACAGCGAGCCCGCCCAGGTCGAGATGGCGCTGGGGCTTCCCTATCTGCGCGCGATCGAGCGCGCGGGTGGACTGCCCGTCGTGCTCCCACCGCTTGAGCTCGACCGAATCTCGCCGCTGCTCGACCGTCTCAGCGGCGTCCTGCTCTCTGGTGGGCCCGACCTTGACCCGGCAGCCTATGGACGCGCCGCCCACCCGGAGCTCGGCGACACCAAGCCGCAGCTCGACCTGTTCGAGGTTCAGCTGGCACGCGAGGCCGACGCGCGCGGCCTGCCGATCCTCGGCGTTTGTCGTGGGGCGCAGGCGCTCAACGTTGCGCGTGGCGGCACCCTTCACCAGCACCTCCCGGATATCACGGATGGCTCGATCGTTCACCGCCAGCGCCAGCCGGGGACGGAGTCAACGCACGAGGTCCGCATCGCCCCTCGCAGTGGGCTCGCAGCGTTGCTTGGTAATAGCCGCATTGCTGTCAACTCCTTCCACCACCAGAGCGTCGACCGGCTCGGTCGCGGCCTGCGAGCCGTCGCGTGGGCGGACGATGGCGTCGTCGAGGCCATCGAGGGATGGGGAACGTCGCTTCTGCTCGGAGTTCAGTGGCACGCAGAGACGCTCGTTGACGACTCCGCTCAGCTGTACCTGTTCCGACGCCTTGTGACAGCCTCAGAGGAGCGAGAGCGAGGGCGCACGTCCACATACGCAAAGTCAAAGAGGCGCGCAGGGTCGACGCGGCGCGCCGCCTGAGCCGTGAGCCCGCTCGAGGGCGAGCGCCCAGCATGGGGGCGATGGCCTTCTCCGGTAACAGGTCGGCCGTGGACAGTGGGGATCGAGGAGGAGGTGATGCTGCTGCACGCGAGCGACTACGCGCTCGCTCCGTGGATCGACAGCATCCTTCCAACGCTGGCGCCGCATCTCGCCGAGCATGTCGGCGCCGAGACGCACGGCTCGGCGCTTGAGCTGCGCACCAGCGCGCATGACGGCGTGCCCTCGGCGATCGCGGAGCTCGCGGGTCTACGCAGCGAGCTGCGGAGCGAGCTCAAGACCAGAGGGCTGCGCGCAGCCGCTGCCGGCATGCACCCCATGACCGTCTGGCAGGAGACGCGCATCTCGGGTGGGGAGCGCTATCAGCTGCTCTACGAGTCCCTGCGAGAGCTCGCGCGCCGCGAGCCGACGTTCGCGCTGCACGTCCACGTCGGCGTCCCTGACCCTGAGGACGCGCTACTCGCCATGAACGGGCTCCGCTCGTATCTGCCCCTGCTGCTTGCACTGTCTGCAAACTCGCCGTTCTGGCAAGGGCGCGAGACCGGTCTCGCATCGACGCGGACGCCGATGTTCGGGGCGTTCCCGCGTGTCGGGCTTCCCCGGGCCTTCGCGGACTACGACGATTACGTCGAGAGCATCGACCTGCTCTTGCGCTGCGGTGCATTTCCCGAGCCGACGTTTCTGTGGTGGGACGTGCGCCTGCAGCCACGCTGGGGTACCGTCGAGGTGCGCATCATGGACGCACAGATCACCGTCGAGGACTCCGCGGGACTGGTCGCGCTGGTGCAGTCGCTGGTGCACATGGCGATCAGTGAGGGCGCCGCGAAGGTCGCGTCGCACGAGGTTCCTGAGCTGCTCGCCGAGAACCGCTTCCTGGCGGCGCGGGACGGCATGAAGGCCCAATTCCTCGATTCCGACCTCGAAGGTCAGGTCTCAGCGCAGGACGCACTCTCCATGACCCTCGATGCCTGCGCGCCCCACGCCGATCAGTTGGGCTGCAGAGACGAGCTCGAGGGTGCGCGCAAGCTGGGCCGGCACCCCGGGGCCGAGCGCCAGCGCAAGCGCGCCCGCAAGGCCGCCGGCCTTGGCGGCGTCGTCGCGGCCCTCGCGGACGCTTTCTGATGTGCGGGCTTGGCGGCGAGGTCGCGTCGGGGCGCGCGCCCGATCTCGACGCGCTCACGCGCATCGGAGACGCCCTCGCGCCGCGCGGTCCTGATGGCGCCGGCGACTGGCACGACTCAAGGATCGCACTCGTCCATAGGCGGCTGAAGATCATCGACCTGACACCGCGCGGCGACCAGCCGTTCGTCGACCCCGAGCTCGGCCTCGTGATCGCGTTCAACGGCTGCATCTACAACCACCACGAGCTGCGCGCGGAGCTGAGCGCCGCCGGCTACGCGTTTCGCTCCACCTCGGACACCGAGGTAATCGTCAAGGCCTTCCACCGCTGGGGACCGGAGCGCTTCGTCGATCACCTGATCGGCATGTTCGCATTTGCGATCGTCGAGCCCGCATCGGGACGGGTCGTGCTGGGACGCGATCGGCTAGGGATCAAGCCTCTCTATGTCGCCGACGTGGACGGGGCGCTTCGCTTCGCGTCGACGCTGCCGGCGTTGCTCGCCGGGGGCGGCGGGATCGACACCGAGATCGACCCCGTAGCGCTTCACCACTACCTCAGCTTTCACTCGGTCGTGCCGGCTCCACTGACGATCCTGCGCGGAGTGCGCAAGCTCCCCCCGGCGACGCTTATGACCGTCGATCGCACGGGCGCGCGCAGCGAGCAGCGGTACTGGTCCTCGGCCTTCGAGCCGGACCCGTCCGTGTCAGACGCCGACTGGGAGGAGATGACGCTCGCGGCGCTGCGAACCGCCGTCCAACGCCGGATGGTTGCCGATGTTCCCGTCGGCGTGCTCCTCTCTGGCGGGCTCGACTCGAGCTTGGTCGTCGCGCTACTCGCCGGCGAGGGCCAGCGAGGGCTTGCGACGTTCTCGATCGGATTTCCCGATGCGGACGGCCGGCGCGGCGATGAGTTTCAGTACTCCGACCTCGTGGCAGCGGAGTTCGGTACGGCGCATGAGCGCATCGAAGTGGAATCGCGGCGCCTGGTGCCGGCGATCGGCTCCGCAATAGGCGCGATGAGCGAGCCGATGATCTCCCATGACTGCGTCGCATTTCACCTCCTCAGCGAGCATGTCTCGCGGCACATCAAGGTCGTGCAGTCAGGCCAGGGAGCCGACGAGGTCTTTGCCGGTTACTCCTGGTATCCGCCGCTCGCCGGCGTTCGCGGGAACGGCGCCAGCGCGTATATCGCCGAGTTCGTCGACCGCTCGCACTCCGAGTGCAGCGCGATGGTGCATCCCCGCCTACGGCTCGCCCGCGATCCCTCGAAGGAGCTCGTAGAGCGCCACTTCGCGGCCCCTGGCGCACACACCCCACTGGATCGGGCGCTTCGACTCGACGGCGCGGTGATGCTCGTCGAGGACCCGGTGAAGCGCCTGGACAACATGACGATGGCCTGGGGGCTGGAGGCGAGGACGCCCTTCCTCGACCACGAGGTCGTCGAGCTGGCGGCAGGCTGCCCCGCGGAACTCAAGCTCGCGCACGGCGGCAAGGGCATCCTCAAGCGCATATCGCGGGGTCTGCTCCCAGACGCGGTCATCGACCGCCCGAAGGGGTATTTCCCGGTCCCGGCGCTATCGCACCTCGACGGCGACGTGCTCACGATGGCGCTCGACGCGCTAACCCCCGCGCGCGTCGAGCGCCGCGCCGTGTTCGAGCCTGGATATGTGGAGATGCTGCTCGCTGCGCCAAACGATCACCAGACGACGCTCGAAGGCAACAAGCTGTGGCAGGTCGCTCTCCTGGAGCTTTGGCTATGCAGGCACGTCGACGGCGAGTGAACCCGGGCGTCACGTGCTCGTGGACGACGTGCATCGTGCCCGCACGCGAACTATGCTGGCACCGAGCTGTTTCCGACAGAAGGGGGGCGACGGTGGGTAAAGGCGGGGGTAGGACGCTGGGTGTACTGATGGGCTTCGCTGCGCTGGCGCTCGGCGCAAGCGGCTTGGCGAGCAACGCCGTGGCCCGCACCCAGCCGAAGGACTGCGGCAGACTGGCTGTTGGCATCGGCGGTTTCGGTCATCTACCGAGCGGCGTACCGGCTGGATCCGTGCCGCAGGTGGACGCGTTCAGGGTCAGCGGCCACCTCGGCTGCAAAAGCGTCCATTCCGTGATGCAGCGGTTCGAGAACAACGCGAGCAGCACGTTGACCATCAACAGACCTCCCGCGCCTGGCTGGAGCTGCAAATTCAACAAAAAGGCGCAGGGCTACGTGTGCAAGAGGGGTCCGAACGTGATCGAGGATCAGGTCGTCTGGAAGTTGCACGGCACCAGGGTTGGGCCGCTTCCGCGGACGCCGTGACGCCCGCCCCCGGAGGCCTAGCGCTTTAGCCGGTCGCTGACCGCGGCTGCTTGGGCCGCCGCTGGTACGCGACTCAGTCCAAGCACGCCGGCGGCCGCACGCGCCGCCAGCACCTCATCGTGTGGCGCCTGCCCGGCGAGTTCGATCACGCTGCCCTCCATGGCTCCGATCAAGGCGAGTGCGACGGCGCGGGCGGGCGGGCCCGCTGGGATCGTTCCTGCTCTGCGCCCCGCCCTGATGAGGCGGGTGCAGCGCTTGACGAGACTTTCGGAGACGTGCTCGAGGCGACGCGCAATAGGGTGATCCAGACCGCCGAACTCGAGCGTCAGCGCCATCGCGACCCGGGCGACGTCTCGCCGGCAATAGACGGCGTGACCTCGCGCCAGGAGGATCAGTGCGACGACTGGATCGGGCTCTTGCTCGGTCAGCCGGCCGACCTCCGCTCGCCATGTCTCATCGACCCAATCGATCACGGCCAAGGCGAGATCCTCCTTGTCCTTGAACTGGTGATAGAGCGCTCCGCGGGTGTAGCCGGCATCGCTCGCCACCCGCTCCAGGATGAGGTTGCCATAGCCGTAGCGGGAGAGGCCCCTCGCGGCAGACTCGAGCAAGGCGCTACGCGTGCGTGCGCTTCGATCGGCCTGCGTTGAGCTGCGTCCGCTCGCGGACCCCGTCGCGGTCGACCGGTGGCTGGCGTGTGGAGTACCTACATGCATGTATGTATGTTATCTTTTCCGAACCCGAAAGCGTCATGCGCGCAATCCCTAAGGAAAGGCCGCGTCACCATGCATCCGTTCCGCAGCGCGATCGAGACAGGCGAACCCGACGGCGTGCTTGAGCTCCTCGCGCCGGATGTCGTCTTCAACAGCCCCGTCGTGTTTCGCCCCTACCACGGACGCGAGGCGCTCGTGGTGATCCTCCGCGCCGTCATGCGCGTCTTCGAGGACTTCCGCTACGAGCGCGAAATTGGCGCCGAGGAGGCGAGCGACCACGCACTCCTCTTCAGGGCGCGCGTCGGCGACCGCGAGTTACAGGGGTGCGACTTCCTTCACACGCGTGAGGACGGGCTGATCGACGAGTTCACCGTGATGGTCCGCCCGCGCTCGGCAGCGCTCGCGCTCGCCGAGGCAATGAACGTCGAGGTTCTCGCAATCCAACGCGAGCTGGGCATCGAGGCACTCGCGTGAGCCAAGCCCCCGGCAGAGCAGGCCAGCTGCTCGGAACGGGGGCTTCCGGCGTGACACGTGCATGAGGCTTGCAAACGCGGCACACGAATCTCGCCCCTGGCGTATCCGCGACGTCGCACCCGACTTCAGGCTCGAGGATGTCTGGGCCCTTCCCGTGCACGGTGGCGCCGGCGACTTCCCAGCACTGCTCGAGGTGATGGCCTCGCTCGATCCCGCCGATGGGGGGTCGTGTGCGACCCGCGCTCTGTTCAGTATTCGCTGGCGCGTCGGCGAATTGTTCGGCTGGGATGACGCGTCGCGCCCGCTCGCGATCCCGCGGGACAGCGAAACGACCCTGAGCGCGCGGCTCCCAGAGGACCTGCGCAACACCGCGACGGGCCCGGATCCCCGCTCAACGACGGCTCGCCGCTTCACCCCCCTCTATCGCACCGATGTCGAGTGGGCGGCAGAGCTTTCGAACCGAACCGTTCACGCCGTAATGCACCTGGCTTGGGTCGATCAGGGTGAAGGCCGCTACCAAGGGCAGATGGCCGTCTACGTCAAGCCGCGGGGTACGCTCGGGGCGGCATACATGGCCTTGATCGGGCCGTTCCGCCACCGAGTCGTATACCCGGCCCTGATGCGACAGATCGGGCGGGCCTGGGACGCCCGAGTTCCGTCGGGCAACATCTCGGCTCGGTAGCAGGCCGCTAAGATCGCGGCACGCCCCGCCAGGGACAACCTCAGGGCGTGCCGCGTGCCCTCTCTACCCGCAAACGGCCCCGGCACGCATCCAAGCCGCCGCTTGGGTTTGTCAGGCCGCGGATCCCGCCGTTGCGCCCTTCTTCCACGACGGGCCAGGAGAAACAGCGATCTGTAAAGAGCGGGAGCGACGGGACTCGAACCCGCGACCTCTGCCGTGACAGGGCAGCGCTCTAACCGGCTGAGCTACGCCCCCGCGTTGTTGCGCGCGCTGGGCAAGCTCGCGCCTCATCAGTATGCCAAGGCCTGGCCGTCGGCTCGTCACGCTCCAAACTGGCCGGCCAGCCAAGCGTGTACTAGGCTTGAGGCAAGTGGCGCTCGCCGGTCCCCCTCCACTCCAGGAAGTAAGCCCGCTCTCGGTGCTGCTGAGCGACCTGCGCGACGAGCGCTCGGCGACAGTTCCCTACCCACCCGGCGAGACGCGGCTGTCGATGACCCGCACGCGACGCTTCGCCAACGAACCGCTGCCGATGCTGCTCGACGCGTACGAGCGCTTTGGTCCGGTGTTCACCCTGCGCCTGTTCCACAGCAACGTCGTCTTCATGCTCGGACCGGCCGCCAACCATTACGTCACCGTCTCCCACGCCTCGAACTTCGTTTGGCGTGACGGGCACTTCCGCGACCTGATCGGTCTGATGGGTGACGGGCTGCTGACGATCGACGGCGAGTTCCACCGCCGCTCGCGAATGATCATGCTGCCGGCATTCCACCGCGAGCACATCGCCGCCTCCGTGGATGTGATCATCGAGGAGACCGACCGCGCCCTGCAGCAGATGAGGCCGGGGGCCACGATCGACCTCTACTCCTGGACGCGCCACCTCGCCATGCGCGTGGCAATGCGAGCCCTCTTCGGCCTGGACCCCGATGGCGAGCACGCGCGCTCCGTCGACGCCGCGGGGTTGTTCGAGGAGGCGCTCTCCTTCTATGCCTCCGAATATCTGCTGCGCATCTTCCGCGGCCGTCTCTCGCCGTGGGCGAGCATGCAGAGAGCGGCACGCAGGCTCGACGAGGTGATCTACTCGGAGATCTCCCGCAGGCGCGCGACGGGCGAACGCGGGCAGGACATACTCAGCCTGCTGCTCGACGCGCAGGACGAGGACGGCGACACGCTCAACGACGGACAGATCCGCGACGAGGTCATGACGCTGCTGTTCGCCGGGCACGACACCACCACCTCGACCGTCTCCTTCATGTTCTACGAGCTGGCACGCCACCCGGAGATCGTCGCCCGCCTGGTGGCCGAGCAGGACCGGGAGCTGCCCAGCGGCCTTCCGACGCACACACAGCTCGTCTCGGGCGAGCTCACCGAGCTCGAGATGGTTCTCGAGGAGACGCTGCGCAAGTACCCGCCCGCGTGGGTGGGACCGCGCCGCTCGATCGAGCCGTTCGAGTTCGAAGGTCAGACGGTGCCGGGTCGCGCGTTCATCAACTACTCCTCCTGGGCCTCTCACCACCTGCCCGAGGTGTTCCCCGAGCCGGAGGAGTTCCGGCCCGAGCGCTTCACCGCAGAGGCTCGCGCCGCCCTCCCCAAGGGCGCCTACGTTCCGTTCGGAGGCGGCTCGCGCACGTGCATAGGGATGCGCTTCGGCCAGCTCGAGGTCCGCACGATCGCGACCCTGATCCTCTCCCGCTTTGCGCTCTCGCTCCCCGATGACTTCGCGCTCACGATCCGCCAGATGCCGACGATCAGCCCCAAGGCGGGGCTTCCGGTGACCGTTCAGCCTCGCGCCGCGCGCCCCTCCGAGCTTCCGGCGGCCGCCTGAGGAGCCTGCGCCACCGGCGCGGCAGAAGGACGGAGCCGGCGGGCTCACCGCAGGCGCGCGCGCATGCTCACGCGATAGGTCCGGGGCGAGCCCGGCTGCGCAAACGCGCCGACACCTTCCACATACACGTGCGGGTCGGAGAAGAGGGTCAGGGTGAGTCCTCTCAGCAGCGACCCGAGAGGGCGGACGACCAGCTTTCCTTCCCGCGGAGCGGCGAGGGCCTGAACCGACGGCCCGACGCCGAAGAGCCCACCACTTGCCATCACCTGAATCTCCTCCCCTTCGCTTGAGACGAGCTTCACGGCGAGACCCTTCGGAAGCGCGGCCCGCACGCCCGCTTCGCCGATGACCGCTTCGGCGGCCAGCGAGTTGCCCTGCTTGTGCAGCCGAGCATCGCCCAGGCGCAAGGGGCCGAGCTGGACGCTCAGCGCGCCGAACTGCAGACGCTCGACACCGCGCGCTTCCCAGAGGAGCGTCGCAGCCTGAGAGGGGCTCAGGCTCAGGCGCTGCGCTCGCACGGTGACGGAATCGGCGCTCCCCCACAACAGCTCGACGGCCGGCCATGCCCGCACGCTGACGCTCTCGACGCTGCCGTAACGACCTACGCGCGAGGAGATCCGGTTCGCCGCGATCCGCGGAAGGACGAGCTGCGCCAGAAGCAGGACCAGGAGGGCGGCCGCTGTCACCGTGAGAAGCAGCCTGGTCATCCTCTCCCCGCCACCGCCCCGCCGCATCCCCAGCAAGCTTGGCAGGAGATGCGGCGTCGGCGGACGGCCGCCGCTAGCTGAGGCCGTTGGCTTTGAGGAACTGCTGCGCCACGCTCGCGGCCGACTGCTTGTCGATGCTCACAGCGGCGTTCATCTGCTGGATCGCTTTGAGCGTCAGGAGTGAGCTGACCTTGTTCAGCGTTTGTTCGAACGCCGGACCCTCGGCGGCGAGCACGCTCTTCTTGAGGACAGGCGCCACGTTCTGGTAGCCGAACACGTGCTTCGGGTCGGTCAGCACCTTGAATTTCCCGCTCAGCAGCTGACCATCGGTGCTGAACACGTTCTGGACACTGACCTGGCCGCTTTCGAGCGCTTTATACGAGAGTTCGATCGCGATCGGGACGAAGGTCGGTTTGACGCCGTATTCCTTCACCAGCCCCGGAAGGCCCTCGAATCGCGTGGCGAATTCGGGTGGCCCGCCCAGCTTGACGCCGGTCCCGAGCGTCTTCAGATCGGCGATGCTCGCGAGGCTGTGCTGGGTGGCGTAGGCCGGCAGCGTCGCGAGCGCGTTTGAGTCGTAGAAAGGCGTGGTGTTGAGCAGGGTCGCAGCTTCTTTTTCAAGGAACGCCTTCGCCTCCTGCGCCGCTGCTTCGGCGCTCGACGGGTTCTTGGTCTGCCCGGCGACGGCCGACAGCAGTACGCCCGTGTACTCGGGATACATGTCAATCTGCCCAGAGGTGAGGGCCTTGTGGATGATCTCCGAGGAGCCGACGTTGTCCTTCAGCGTGACGTTGTAGCCCTTCGCCTGCAGTGCCCCGGCGTAGAGGGCGCCCAGGATGTTCTCCTCGGCGAAGTTCTTGTCGCCGATCGTCACCGCTGGCTTGCCCACGCCCGGACCACTCGCGGCGACTGCCGGCTTCGACGTCGTGGCGCTCGTAGCGCTCGAGCTGCTCGATGACGAGCTGCTGCCGCAGGCCGCTAGGCCCACGACGAGCGCAAGCGCCGCCGAACTGCCCGCGATCAAGGTTCGGAACCTGCTCAATCTCGTGCCTCTCATCCGCCTTCTCCTATGTGTTGAGTTGCCGATTAGAAGATCATCAGGACGTCGAGGAGGCGACCGCCGCCTCAACCGGAGGGCGTGCCGCGTGTTCGTGATCACCGAGGCGCAGGCCGCGGGGCGTGAGCGCTCGCTGCAGCAGCGTGAGCAAACCCTCGACTGCGAGCGCCAGGGCGGCGACGCAGATCGCCGCCCCGAGCACGCCGGAGAAGTGGTAGCTCGTCTCGTTCGCGATCACGTCTCCCAGGGTTCCGCTGAATCCCGCGAGCGAGGCGATCGTCGTGGTGCTGACGACAAACACCGCAGCCGTGCGGATGCCCGTGAAGAGGGGGCCTACCGACAGCGGCAGCTCGACGCGCCTGAGGATCTGAAAGCCGCTCATGCCCATCCCCCTGGCGGCATCCACGAGGTCGCGTTCGACGCCATCGACGCCAAGATATGCGTTCGTGACGATTGGGGGCACCGCGAGGACCACGAGCGCCACCTCGACGACCGTCAGGCCGAGGCCCAGGAAGGCATCGCCGATCGCCAGCACCGCGAGGCTCGGCAGCGCGCGACCGATGTTCCCGGTGTTGATCGCGACGAACGAGCCGCGATGGAGGTGACCGAGCCAGACACCGAGCGGGACCGCGATCACGATCGAGATCGCCACGCCGATCGCGCTCACCTTCAGCGTCTCGAAAGAGAGGTGGGTGAGGGTGGGCAGCCCGGGCTCCCCGGCGATCGCGCCGTTGTGCGCGATGAAACGGAAGGCTTCGACGAATTCGTGCAACAGCTCCTCCTAGGTGGCGTGGGCCCGCGTCCAGGGCGTGAGCAGTCGCTGAGCGAGTACGAGCAGCGCGTCGGCCACGAGCGCCAGCAGGATCGCGAGGCCCCCGGCGACGATCAGCTCGGTCTTGAACGGGCCCTCCCCGAGCGCGGTATGGATCGGCACGCCGAGGCCCGCGTTGTAGATCGTGTAGACGATCGTCGCCAGCGCGATGATCGTCACCACCGCGATGCGCAGGCCCGCGATGATCGCCGGCAGCGCCAGCGGGAGCTCTACGCGCAGAAGCGACTGACGGCGCGACATGCCCATCCCCTCGGCGGCATCGAGCACCTCATCCGGGACAGACCGCAGCCCCGTGAGGATGTTGCTGAAGAGGATCAACAGCGTGTAGGAGACGAGCGCGATCTCCGCCGAGTAGACGTTTGGACCGACAGGTGCCACCAGCAGCTCGAAGAGCGCCAGCGAGGGAATCGTGTAGATGATCGTCGTGACGATCATCGTCGGCCGCTCCAGCCAGCCGTAACGGTACGCGACGAGCGCGAGAGCGAGCGAGATCGCGAAGCCGATGCTCACGGCGACGAGGGCGAGCAGGATGTGGCCGCGCAGGGCAGGCCACATTACCGGGCCCCAGTTGTGGCTCACCCAGTCGCTGCAGAAGAGGTGGTTGTGCACGACGCAGCTCGAGCTCTGCGCGCCGTAGTTGGGGATCACCGGTTCGGCTGCCGCCACGACGTGTCCGGCGAGCGCCGGCGAGAGGAGCCCCATCAGCGCGCACCCTGCGAGCTGGGCTCGATCCGCGGCAAGGATTCGTCCGCCGCCCGCGCGGGCGGTGCCGCCGCCTCGTCCGAGAGCAGGTGCTCGACGAGCGCGAGCGTGACAAGCCCCTCGACGTGCCCCTCGCCGTCGAGCACCCTCACCGGCTCGCCGTTCGCGGTGAGCATCAGCGAGACCGCGTCTCTGACAGACGTGTCGCGCGGGAGGCTGAGGGCGCCGTTGGCCGCCGCGTCAGCCCCCAGCCCGTCGGGCTCGAGCAGCTCCAGCTCGGCCAGCGTCGTGAGCGCGAGTCGCTTCAGGCCCCTGTCCGCGCCGACGAACTGCGCCACGAAGTCGTCGGCGGGATGCGTAAGGATCTCGCGCGGCGTGTCGTACTGCGCGAGCACACCCCCCTCCCGCAGGATCGCGATGCGGTCGCCCATCTTGATCGCCTCGTCGATGTCGTGGGTCACGAACACGACCGTCTTCTTCACTTTGTCCTGCAGGCGCAGGAATTCGTCCTGCAGGCGTCCCCGGTTGATCGGATCTATCGCGCCGAACGGCTCGTCCATCAGCATCAACGGCGGATCGGCCGCCAGCGCCCGCGCGACACCCACCCGCTGGCGCTGACCGCCCGACAGTTGGGCCGGATAGCGGTCTTCCATCTCCTGCGGGTCGAGGTCGATCAGCTCCAGCAGCTCGCGCACGCGGGCGCGCGTGCGGTCCTTGGGCCAGCCCAGCAGGCTGGGCACTGTCGCAATGTTCTCGCCCACCGTCAGGTGCGGGAAGAGGCCGATCTGCTGGATCACGTAGCCGATCTCCCGGCGCAGCTCCTTTGGCTCGCGCTCGAGCACGCTTCGGCCGCCCAGCAGGATGTCCCCGCCGCTGATCGAGATCATGCGGTTGATCAGCCGCATGGTCGTCGTCTTCCCGGACCCGGACGGGCCGACGAGCACGCACACGTCTCCGGCTGAGACGGTGAAGGAGAGATCACGAATCGCGGGCTCACGCTGCCCGGCGTAACGCTTGCTTACGCCGCGCAGCTCGAGCTGCGCGGCCTGCGCGAATGCCGGCGGCCCCTCGTTATGGGCAGTGTCTGCGGTGTTCAAGAGAGATCCCGGCCGGGGGGCCAAAATCCTAGCCCACTCGCCGCGCTCGCTAGGCTGGGAGTTCCCGAAAGGGCGTGTAGCTCAGTTGGTCAGAGCACCTCGCTTACACCGAGGGGGTCGCCCGTTCGAGTCGGGCCGCGCCCATCATTCCCGCCCATCTCAGCCCCTACGCAAACCCTTCCCGTCATGCCGGACCACCCCATTCGCATCGCCGTGATCGGCTCAGGACCCGCTGGCTTCTACGCGGCGGGTCACCTGCTGAAGGAGTCCCACGGCCGTTTCGAGGTGGACATGCTCGAGCGCCTGCCCACGCCGTGGGGCCTCGTGCGATCCGGGGTGGCACCCGACCACCCCAAGATCAAGTCGGTCACGCGCGTGTACGAGAAGACGGCGGCGCATCCTCGCTTCCGCTACTTCGGCAACGTCACGTTCGGAGAGCATGTCGGCCGCGAGGACCTGCTCACCCACTACCACGCGATCGTCTACGCGACCGGCTCGCCCTCGGACCGTCCGCTCGGCATCCCGGGGGAAGATCTGCCGGGCTCGCACGCCGCCACGGAGTTCGTCGGCTGGTACAACGGCCACCCCGAGAACGCCGACCTCGAGATCGACCTGCTCTCGGCCGAGCGCGCGCTCGTAATCGGCAACGGCAACGTGGCCCTCGACGTCGCCCGCATGCTCGTCCTCGCGCCATCGGAGCTCGCGCCGACGGACACCGCTGATCACGCTCTCGAAGTGCTGGCCGACAGCAAGGTCCGCGAGGTCGTCGTCGTCGGCCGGCGCGGCCCCGCCCAGGCTGCGTTCACGAACCCCGAGCTGCTCGAGCTCGGGGAGCTGTCGGACGCAGACGTGATCGTCGACCCGAACGAGCTCGATCGCGCACTTGCCGTCGCAGATCCCGAGGCCGAGGCAGACGCCACCCGGCGGCGCAATGTCGAGATCCTGCGCGGCTACGCGGCGCGGACTCCCAAGGGCCACGCCAAGCGCATCGTGCTGCGCTTCCTGCTCTCGCCGACCGAACTCCTTCCCGATGAGAATGGACGCGTGGGCGCTGTCGAGCTCGTTCGCAACGAGCTCGTCCCCGGCAGCGGTGGAGCACTGCGCGCCCAGGCGGGCGAGGAGCACGAGACGATCGCCGCCGGACTCGTCTTCCGTGCGATCGGCTATCGCGGCATTCCGCTCCCCGGGGTTCCCTTCGACGAGCGCACGGGCGTGATCCCCAACGAGAGTGGCCGCATCCTCGATCCGCAGACGGGCGAGCCCGTCGCGGGCGAGTACGTCGTGGGCTGGATCAAGCGAGGACCATCGGGCGTGATCGGGACGAACAAGAAGGACGCCCAGGAAACCGTCGACGCGATGCTCGCAGACCTGCTCACGGCCGGCGACGCGACCGCGGCGGCGCATGCGCCGGAGGCGCCCGACGCCGCCGCCGTCGAGGGCCTGCTCCGGGAGCGCCAGCCGGACCTCGTCACCTACGACGGCTGGACGGAGATCGACAGGTACGAGCGGGCCCTCGGCGAACCGGCCGGACGCCCGCGCGTGAAGCTCACGCGAATCGAGGAGATGCTCCGCGTCGCGGCCTCGCAGAGCCCATCAGAAGAGAGCCTCGAGGAGATCGAGGCGCGCTGAGGCTCCCGACTCGATCGGCGAGCCCTTATGCCAGACTGTCCGCCGCAGGCCCCGTTAGCTCATCAGGTAGAGCCCCGGACTTTTAATCCGGTGGGGCGGGTTCGAGTCCCGCACGGGGCATCGCGTTGGTCGCGGGGCGCGCGCTTGGGAGCCCGATCGTCACCATGGCGGGATGCACCGCGTGGGATTGCCGCTGTCGACGCTTGTCCTTCTGGCTGTCGTGAAAACTCACCACGGTGGCTCTGGCGTCGACTACATCGGCGTCTTCGTGGCGTCGGGAGCGAGCTGGGCGCTGCTGCCGGGTGTTGGTGAGGCCGCCCTCATCGCGGCCGGCATCTCGGCCGCCCACGGGCACCTCGATCTCGCGTCCGTAATCGCAGTCGCGTGGGCAGGGGCGACCGTGGGCGGGACCGTGGGGTGGGTCGTCGGCGTCAAGGGTGGTCGTGGACTGCTGATGGCGCCGGGGCCGCTGCTTCATCTGCGCCTTGGTCTGATCGCCAGAGGGGATCGCTTCTATGAGCGCTATGGCCCTATTGCGGTTTTCTTCACGCCGTCCTGGATCGCCGGAATCCACGACATGCGCTGGCCGCGGTTCCTTCCCGCAAACGCGGTCTCGGCTCTTACGTGGGCTCTTTCCATCGGTCTCGGCGCGTATCTCGTCGGGCCGTCGATCACCGACATCGTCGTGGACGCGGGCCTGGCGGGTGGAGCGCTGCTCGCCGCGCTCTTCTTAATCGCCGTGGTGCTCGTGCTGCGACGCAGGTCGCACCGATCGGTACGGAGCAAGGGGTGAATCCTTGTTGGTGGCCTCAGCCGAACTTCACGGTACGCGCTGCGAGGAGCGTGCCGTCGACTTCGACGCTGAACGACGCCCGTCCGCGGCCGAGCCGCCGGATCGCGGCCATCGGCAGCTGAACCGTCGCGCTGCCCGGGGATGGAAGCGTCCTTTCCAGCCGCACGCGATAGGACGGCCTGTGCGCCCGCAGCACGATTGTGCACGAGAGGCCGCAGCGGACCCGCGCGACGCCACGCACGGAAAGCGTCGCCGACAGCAGCGGCGGCGGCCCACAGCCGGCTGCGCGGGGACCCGTGGCAGGGGCGATCCGGCCCACTACGGCGACCGACGTGGTCGGCCCCGGCGCCCATACCTGTCCGCCGTATGGCGAGCTCACTGCAACGGCCGGGAAGGCCGTGTCCACACCCAGTCTCTGATCGGCTACCCGCAGGTAGCTACCGCTGAACGCGACGTCGATCACCGCTGCCTCGTGGGAACAACCACCGGGATAGTTCTGATCGGTGATCGTGGTGCAGTTGCTGCCATCAGGGCTGGCGCAGGCCGACAGCTGCGTATGGTCGAAGTCGCCCTCCCAGCCCCCGCTCCAGGCACCCGCCACCGGCGCGACGAGGGCGTTGGCCCGGACGGCACCGGTCACCGATGGCGGCGTGGAGGACGAAACCGCGCCATGCCACACCGGACTGCGGGCTGTGGGCCCATCGTTGGCGGTTGCAACAAACACGGTGCTCGGCTTGGCCGCTGCGGTGGCGACGCTCCGCCCGGTGGCGAACGGGGTGCAGGCGGAACCGTCGGCGGCACACGCCTGCCAGGACCACGACTCGCCGGCGGGATTCGACTGCGAGTTGACGACCATGCCCCCACTCCCGTCCGCCTGTAGGACCGCCTGGATCCTCGCTGTGTCGGTTGCGCCGGCCCGGGCCGCCGTCGAGAGCCCAACCATGAGCACCAGGCAGACGATCCATCGCACGAGCGCGATGTTGACAGACCCGGCGCGAAGCCAGGGTGCCGAGGCGCTCATGCCGCGACCGGTCGAAACGGCCGCTGCTCGTGTTCGCCCCCGGGAAGCACGGTCACGGCCGTGGCCTCTGGTATCTCATGCCATGCGCCGGGGAGGTCCGCCAACGGCTCGGAGACGACAAGCCGGTCCTCGTCGCGCAGCATCTGAAGGCGTGGGTTCTCGGGATGCAGTTGCTTGACGGCGTGAGCGTCGGCCGACGCGTAGAGCGTTCTCGAATCTCCCTCCGTCGAGTAGCGGACGGCCCACAGGCGCTCGCCGTCGCTCACGCCGATGCTCGCCTGCACCGCGCGGTCTATCCCGTGTCTGGCCGCGGCCGCCTCGACGACGCCGATCGTCCGCTCGAGCCCGGAGATGGGGTCCTCCTCGAGCCCGTTGCTGAGAGCAAGGTGAAAGAGCACCTCCGAATCGGTCGATCCCTGGATTTCGGCGAACCGATCCGGGTCGACGGCGATCATCAGCTCGCGCCGCAGCGCGCGGAAGTCGTTGATCAGGCCGTTGTGGACGAACAGCCAGCGCCCATGCACGTATGGGTGACAGTTGGACTCCTGCACCGCGGTCCCGGATGTGGCCCGCACGTGCGCGAGGAACAGCGGCGACTCGATGTGACGGGCGAGATGGCGAAGGTTTGCGTCACCCCAGGCGGGCGAGACGCTGTGATAGACGCCCGGGCCCTCTCCTGCGCCGTACCAGCCCACTCCGAACCCGTCGCCATTGGTCGTCTCCGCGCCCATCCGCGAGTGCAGGCTCTGATCGATCAGACCGTGTTGGGGCTTGAAGAGCAGCTCCTCGAGCAGCACGGATTGCCCGTGCCATGCCATCCATCGACACATCGAGTCTCCTTTCGGAGCCGTTGGGCTTAGGGAACGGCCCACACCGGGATGCAACGTACATACGATGACCGCTGAGCGCCTCGCCCGAATCGGGTGATGTCGCGGAGGCCTGCGGCAATAGCGTGGATGACCACTCACGATGCTCGCCCGGCGCAAGCAACTGACGGCATGGACATCGCAAGGCCCGTGCGGGACACTGGCTGGGTGCTCAAGCCTGGTAGCTCACGAGAGCGGCTGGCGGGGACCCTGAAGTCGGCGTTCGCCGAGGGGTTGCTAAGCGAGCAGACGCTCTCCCACCGCCTCGGCCTGTTGTTCGGTCCGCCGCTCATCGAACCACGCAGCGTGATCGGCGATCTCGCGCTGCGGTCTCCTCGCCGGCCGATCAGCCTCGCCTCGCTGATCTCGGCGGCGAGCGCTGTCCGCGAGAGCCTCGAAGGCGTGATCGGTCGCGACCGCCCTGCACGGGCACCGCTCGTGCTTGCGCTCGACTGGTCGGGCGCCCAGGAGGGTCTGCTGATCGGGCGGGCGAGCGCATGTGACATCGCCCTGAGCGATCAGACGGTGTCGCGGCGACATGCCCGGCTGCTGTTCCGCGACGGCGCCTGGATCGTCAACGACCTGGAGTCGAAGAACGGGGTCACGGTGAACGGCGCGAAGGTCGGCCGCTGCCAGCTGCGTCCCGGCGACCGTCTCGGACTCGGCCTGCAGCTGCTCGAGATCGACTAGCAACCAGCGCAACTCGGGACCGCCGAGCGCGTTGCAACGCTCCGAGCGACACGCCGCGACCGGGGGAGCCGTTTGACGAGAGAGCCTGAACGCAGCGATGAGCGGAGCGCCTGCCGCCGGCGGCTCCGAGCACCACCAGGGCACCAGCCGAAGCGCTCGCGCGCCGTGGCGGCAATGCTCATGGCCGTCGCGCTGGCCGCAGCCGGCCTGGCCGCTCCCAACACCGCTGCCGCCGCGTCTCTCAACTGGTCGGGGCCGGTGACGATCGATTCCGGCAACGCCCTGAGCAGCGTCTCCTGCCCGTCGGAATCGCTCTGCGTCGCCGTCGACCGCGACGGCAACGCGTTGAGCAGCGGCACCCCCACCTCTCCAGGCATTCCGTGGAACGTGACTGGCCACGACCCGCTGCAGGAACTGAGCTCGGTTTCCTGCCCCACCGCCGGCCTCTGCGTCGCAGTCGACCGTCACGGCGACGCATTTACGACCAACCACCCTCTGACCGGCGGATGGTCCGTGAGCTCGATCGACAGCGGCAGAGCGCTCACGGCGGTGTCCTGTCCCAGCGAATCTCTTTGCGTGGCCGTCGATGCGATGGGCAACGTGCTCACGAGCTCCGACCCGGGTTCGCCCGCAGCCGCGTGGTTCGGGGCGACCGTCGACGGCAGTACCGCCCTGACGGGTGTCTCCTGCACGCCTGCTTCCTGCTTCGCAGCGGACGTCGCGGGCAACGTTCTGGCCAGCAGCAACGGCTGGCAACCTCGTCCGGTGGACGCGGCCCACAACATGACGGGCATCGCGTGCACGTCCTCGCTCGGGTGCCTCGCGGTCGACGCCGGCGGCAACGCCCTCGCGAGCGCCAACCCCACGGCGCCGGCTCCGACCTGGAGCTCGACGACACCGATCGACGCTCACGGCGGCCTGGCCGGCGTGTCCTGCACGTCATCCGGCCTGTGCGTCGCGGTGGGTGGCCAGGGCGAGGCGCTCGCGAGCGACAATCCCACGGCCCCGGCGCCGGCGTGGCGCGAATCGAGCGCCGATGGCGGCGAAGCGCTCGCGGGTATCTCCTGTCTGCCCAGCGGCTTCTGTGCTGCCGTCGACTCGCATGGGCACGCGACCGTCGGTCGCGTCCCGGCACCGTCGCTCGTCGCGGAAGTCCCCGCGGAAGTGACGTCAACGAACGCGATGCTCGCGGGGTTGGTCGATCCACACGATGCGACATTGCTCGGATGCTCGTTCGAATACGGCACGAGCCCCGCCTACGGGCAGCGCGTGGCGTGCGCGACGCTGCCGTTGCCCAATGGCGGGTTGCAGCCGGTAAGCGCGCCGCTGACGGGCCTGCAGCCCAACACGACCTATCACTATCGCCTGCTCGCCTCCAGCTCCTCCGGGACGAGCGCAGGTGAAGACGTGACCTTCACCACGGCGGTGTCGAGCGGCGTGCCCCTCGTCTTTCCCCATCCTTCGATCGCGGGCACGCCCGCGGTCGCCCAGCGGCTCACCTGCCGGCCGGGCGTGCCGTCCGGCTCGACGGCGCAGTTGACCTATCGGTGGCTGCGCAACCTGCTGCCGATTCCAGGGGCAACGGGTTCGAGCTACACCGTGAAGGGCAACGACACCGGGCGCCACCTCCAGTGCGAGGTCACTGCGCGCAACGCCGGCGGCAGCGCGACGGCGCGCAGCGCGTTCGTGACCATCCCCGTGCAGGGCGTCCCCGCCTCCTCCGGCGAGACCGTCGTTGGCCGTGCCCGCGCGAGGGGAGCGCGCCTGAGCGTCCCCGTCACCTGCTCAGCCCAGGCGGCCGCCGGCTGCCAGATCGTCCTGCGTGTGACGGTCGTGGAGACCCTGCTCGGAGGACGGGTCGTCGCGATCGCGGCGCGCGCAAGCGCCGGGCCGCGAGCCGCGCACACCGGCGCGCTCCGTCACGTGACGCTGTCGCTCGGCTCGGTGAGGGCACGCCTGGCGCGCGGGCAGCACGCCACACTCTCGCTGCGCCTGAACGCGGCAGCTCGGCGCCTGCTCGCGGCGAGGCACCGGGTGCCGGTGCTGCTTGTCGTAAGCGGCACGGTGATCGGCGTGATCCGCTCCGTGCTCGCAGAACAGGTCCTCGTGGTCGGCGCGGGGCCACGCGTCGCGAGCAGGCAGGGCGTTGCCCGCCACTAACTCGATCTCGAGGGGTGCGGCACGTCTCCTGGCATTGCTGGCTCTCATGGCTCCGGCGGCTCTGCTGGGAGCGAGCCTCGCGAGCGCCGCCCGGGGTCGCCGCGCTCCGGGGCGGCCCGCAGCGCAGATCAGGACGGCCGCCACGGCGCTCACCGTTCTCGCCCCCACGCCGTACATGGGGTGGGACACCTACTTCGCCTTCGGCGACCGCTACGCCGAGGCGACGGTGCTCAGGCAGGCGAGCGAACTGCTCTCGCGCGGTCTTGCCCGCACCGGCTACCGGTACGTCTGGCTCGACGTGGGCTGGTGGCATGGAGGGCGCGAAGCAGATGGCTCGATCCGCGTGAACCGGTCGCAGTGGCCACACGGAATGGCATGGCTGACGCGCACGCTTCACGCAGCGGGCCTGCTGGCGGGCTTGTATACGGACGCGGGCCCCGACGGATGCGGGGGCGCGGGGCAGGGCAGCTACGGCCATTACCAACAGGACGTGAACACGTTCGCCGCGTGGGGCTTCGACGCGGTCAAGGTCGACTTCTGCGGCGGCATCGAATCGCACCTGAACCCGGCGGCTGCCTACTCGGCGTTCCACACCGCGATCGAAGGCAACTCGAGCCACCGGCGCATGCTGCTGTCGATCTGCAACTTCCTGCAGCCCGGCCAGTTCGCCGAAGGGCAGCCGACGCTCGGTGAATCGGCGTTCGGCTCCTACACGTTCGGACCGAGCGTAGGCAGCAGCTGGCGCACCGACACCGACGTCGGTGCGCCGCATCACGTGTCCTTCGCCAGTGTGCTGCGCAACATGGACGCGGACGCGGCGCAACCGCAGGCGGCCCGACCGGGCCATTGGAACGACCCCGACTACCTTGGGCCCGATCAGGGTCTCTCGCAAGCGCAGTTCCGCAGCCAGCTGAGCATGTGGGCGATCCTCGCCGCGCCACTGATGATCAGCGATGACCTCACGCGCATCTCCGCCGCCAGCAGGACCGCTATCGCGAACGGCGAGGTCATCGCGATCGACCAGGATCCGGGCGGCGTGCAGGGAACACTCGTGTCCTCGGCCGGCGCGGGCGAGGTGTGGGCGAAGCCGCTGGCCGACGGCTCGCGCGCCGTCGCGCTCCTGAACCGCGGCTCGAGCCCGGTGAGACTAAGAACGAGCGGCTCAACTGTGGGTCTGCCCGCCGCCGGTCGCTACCTGGTCCGCGACGTGTGGAGGCACGACGGGCGCCTGACGGCTGGTCCGATCTCCCTCGAGGTGCCGGCGCAGTCGACGGTGCTGCTGCGAGTTTCCGTCTCGGGCTAGTGCTGCAGGGCGACTCGTGGCAAGCCGCGGAAGGCTAGACGGCCTCGAGGAGCGCCGGGCGGCGCTCGGCCCAGGGCATGGCCTGCTCGAGCTGAGCGGCGAGCGCGATGAGGACCGCCTCCTGCCATGGACCGCCGGTGAGCTGGACGCCGACCGGCACCTCCGAATCGGTCCAGTGCAGAGGCAGGCTGACGGCGGGCAGGCCGGTGACGTTGCCGAAGGCCGTGAAGGAGACGCTCGCGATAACGTCGGGAACCGGCTGATCGGGAGCAGCATGCTGCGACTCGAGCACCGCCCCGGCCTGCGGTGGAAGGATCGCCGAGGTGGGCGTGAGCAGGACGTCGAAATCGCGTCCCCAGCGGCTGACCTCACGCCTGCTGAGCAGCTCGAGCGCGCGCGCGGCGAGCGCGTAGTCGTAGGCACTGAGCTCACCGGCGGCTTTCCGTTGGTGGGCGATGTGGGGCTCGACCAGTGACCAGTCGACACCCTCGTAGTCGGCGAGGCTCGCCAGTGTGAGAGAAATGAACGGCGCCACCATCTCCTCCGAGATCGTCGGCACGTCGACCTCCTCCACGACGTGGCCGAGCTCTTCGAGCGTCCCGGCGGCTGAGCGGGCCGCCTCGGCGCATGCGTCGTCGGTGGGTATCCCGAGGGGGGCCTGCGCCATCAGGCCGATGCGCAGCGTGCCTGGTGGCGTGTCCATCTCCTGCGCGAACGGCCGCGCCGGCGCCGGCGCGTTGTACCACGCCGACGGGTCGGGACCGGCGATCACGTCGAGCACCGCGGCGGAGTCCGCGACGCTGCGCGTGACCACTCCCTCGACAACGGCGCCGAGCCAGCTCTGAGCCAGGCGCGGAACGCGGCCGCGACTCGGCTTGAGCCCGACAAGGCCGCAGTAGGAGGCGGGGATCCGGATCGAGCCGCCGCCGTCGTTGGCGTGCGCGATCGGGAACATGCCGCCGGCGACGGCGGCCGCCGCGCCGCCGCTCGAGCCGCCGGATGATCGCTCGACATCCCACGGGTTGCGGGTGATCCCGTAGCGAAGATTCTCGGCGACCGTGATGGGGCCGAACTCCGGCGTGTTCGTGCGCCCGCAGAGCACGAAGCCTGCCCGCATGAACGCGTCGACGACGAGCTCGCTCTCCTCGCTCGGGCGATCGGAGGCTCCGCGCGAGCCGAACGTGACCGGCCAGCCGGCGACGGGCGTGAGGTCCTTGATGGGCAGCGGCACGCCAAGGAACGGCGCCTCCCCGCCGGCCGCCAAACGGCGGTCGGCCTCGGCGGCCGCGGCCCGGGCTTCCTCGTCGTTGCGCCAGATCACCGCATTCAGCTGCGGGTTGCGCTCGTCGACCGCCGCCAGGCACTGCTCGAGCAGCTCGGCGGCGGACAGCTCGCGACGGCGGAGCGCTCCCGAGAGCTCCAGCGCGGTGGAGGTCGGGGCGAGAGAAGCCATTGGGCGACCCTACCAGGGTAGGGTTG
Organism: Solirubrobacteraceae bacterium; assembly: GCA_035940255.1. Taxonomy (GTDB): domain Bacteria; phylum Actinomycetota; class Thermoleophilia; order Solirubrobacterales; family Solirubrobacteraceae; genus Palsa-744. The sequence continues at coordinate 30,690 of DASZFA010000028.1, read as the reverse complement.
TCGGATGCCAGGTTCGAGGCGCTCGTCCCAGCCCCCGTTCGACGTGAACGGACGCACCGTCTTCATCACCGGCGCCGCGCGCGGGATCGGCGCCGCAAGTGCCGAGCGACTGCACGCGAGGGGAGCGAACGTCGCGCTCGTCGGCCTGGAGGGGGAGCGACTGCAGGTGAACGCTGCGCGGTTGGGTGACCGCGCGATGGCCTTCGAGGCCGACGTCACCGAGCTCGCCTCGCTCGAACGCGCCGTCAGCGCGACGGTCGAGCGATTCGGCGGCATCGACGTGGCGATCGCCAACGCCGGGATCGCCTTCAGCGATGCGCTCGCGACCGCGCCGATCGAGCACGTCGAGCGCACGCTCGCGGTGAACCTGCTGGGGGTATGGCGCACCGACCGCGCCGTGATTTCGCAGATCCAGCAGCGGCGCGGCTACCTGCTCAACATCTCCTCGCTTTCCGCCCTGGCGCACGCCCCTCTGATGGGCGCCTACACGTGCGCCAAGGCGGGCGTCGAGGCGCTCACCGACGCGCTGCGGATGGAGAGCGCTCCCAGCGGCGCGCGGGTGGGCTGCGCCTATTTCGGCTTCATCGACACCGATCTCGTACGCGAGAGCTTCGCGCTGGCGTCCACCCAGGCGATGACGTCCAGGACTCCGGCGTTCATGCGCAACCCCGCTCCGCTCTCGAAGGCGATCGACGCGATCGAGCGGGGCATCGAACGGCGCTCGGCGCGCATCTGGGCGCCTCGCTGGGTGGGTGCCATGCTCGTCCTGCGTGGCATCACGCAGCCGCTCGCCGAACGGCTCATGGTCCGGGACCTGGACAGCCTCGCCGAAAGCGTGCGGCTGGCCGAAGAGCCCGGTGAGACGCAGGCGGAAGACCCGCTGCTCGGAGTCTCAGGCCGCGCGATCCACTCGCCGTAGGCAGCTTGACACTGGGTGGGCTGGCGAACTCAGACCTCCCTGGCCTCCTCGCCGCCGTCGGTGCCGGCGTCCCCGTCGCCGAGGATCCGGTAGAGGTCGCGACGCGTCGAGGCAAGTACCTTCGCGGCTTTGGCGATCTGCTCGGGGCTGCCGGTGCGCATGACCTGAACGAAGGCGTAGGTCACCTCGCGTATCAGCCTCCTGATCTCGACCACCTCGTCGCTGAGGTCTCCGCCCATCTCCTCCCACGGCGCCGGCCGCTCCGCGCCGCGCTCCTCGACGAGCTTGCGGCCCGCGTCCGTGAGCGCGAAGAGCTTGCGCCCGTCGAGCTCCTCAGAGCGGATCAGACCCTCGTCCTCGAGCTGCTGCAGCGCCGGGTAAACCGAACCGGGGCTCGGCCGCCAGACGCCGTCGCTGCGCTCCTCGACCTCCTGCATGATCTGGTAGCCGTTGCGCGGCTCCTCGGCGAGCAGAAGCAGGGCGGCTGTGCGGATGTCTCCGCGTCGCGCCTTGCGCCCCCGGCCCCGCGGGCCTCGGCCCCAGCCTCCAAACGGTCCTCCGCCAAAGTCCCCGAAGGGGCCCGGCCCGAAGCCGTGGCGGTGCCGGTGGGCGCCGGGACCGCAACGTCCGCGTCCGCCGCTCTCTCTCTCATAGGCAAACATAACTAACTCCTATCGTGAATATCATGGTGCGATCACGATATATCGTTATCTTCGATGTTTCAAGTCCTCTCGCCAACCGGCGAGGCGCCTCCTCGTTCAGGACTCCTTGATCGCCTGCAGCGTATAGGTCTGAGGGAGCCGCCACGGACGGTCGGCGAGGCGGAACTCGCGATCTCCGACCTCCTCCGTGCGGCCGGGGAGCGCGTCCCACGGCGCGCTCTCGTGCTCGACGAGGCCGGTCACCCGCATGCCGCGTGTCAGGAGCGCCGTGACGATCTCACCCAACCCGTGGTTCCACACCTGCGTGGTGTTTTCGGAGAAGACCTCGTCGGTCTGAACGTAGGTGCCGGCGTCGGTGAACACCATCGGCTCCTCGCGCTCGAAGTACGGGTAGTCGACGACCAGCAGGCCATCCTGGCGCGACTCCTCCAGCGCCCAGAGCATCGGATGCCCCTCCCTGATGAACAGCCGGCCGCCCGGCGCCAGCAGCTCTGTCACGACGGCGGCCCATCGCTCGATGTCGGGTAGCCAGCAGAGGGCTCCGACGCCGGTGTATACGAGGTCGAACCGTTCGCGTCGGAGCGCGTGCACCGCGTCGTACAGATCGGCCTCCACGAACTCGGCCTCCGCGCCTGTGGCCGCGGCCAACCGGCGCGCCTGCTCGAGCGCAGGCGGCGAGAAGTCGAGGCCGCTCATCCTGGCCCCCAGCCGCGCCAGCGAAACCGTATCGGTGCCGATGTGGCATTGGAGGTGGACGCCGCGCTGGCCCCGTATGTCGCCGAGCAGCGGCAGATCGAAGCGCACGACATGGCTCAGGTACGCCGGGTCCTCCAAGAAGCGGGCGACGGCGTAGTCGGGCGAGTTTGCGTGTGCTGGAGCCCGCTCGTCCCAGTTCCCGCGGTTGACGACTCGATAGTCGGGCACGATCGTGCCTAGTGGCGGAAGTGCCTGCGGCCCGTGGCGACCATCGCCACGTCGGCCGCGTCGACGGCGGCGACGATGTCCTCGTCGCGCACCGACCCGCCGGGCTGGATGATCGCCGTCACGCCGGCGTCGATCGCGAGCTGCGGACCGTCGGCGAAGGGGAAGAAGGCGTCGGAGGCGAGCACCGATCCCGCCAGGCGCTCGGGCTGGGCGGCGCTGGCCTTCTCGATCGCGATCCGCACCGCATCGACCCGGCTCATCTGGCCGGCGCCGATCCCGATCGTGGCGCTGGCCGGTGTACCGTCGCCGACGGCGAGGACGATCGCGTTGGAGCGCACGTGGCGGCAGACCTTCCACGCGAACAGCATGTTCTTCCACTCAGGCTCGCTCGGCTGCCTGGCGCTGATCACGCGCATCTGATCGCGCGTCTCGCTGACGACGTCATGCGTCTGCACGAGCTCGCCGCCGAGCACGGGCTTGCTTTCGAGATCGCGCAGCGGAGGCGGCCAGTGCGGGAGCTCGAGCAGGCGCACGTTCTTCTTGACCTGCAGCAGCTCGAGCGCGTCCGCGTCGTAGCCGGGGGCGAGAAGCACCTCGATGAACTGCTCGCCGAGCCGCTCCGCGCAGGCGCGATCGACGCGGCCGTTGAGCGCGATCACCCCGCCGTAGGCGCTCAGCGGATCACAGGCGAAGGCCCGTTCGTAGGCGAGCTGGACGCTGCCGGCGACCGCGCATCCGCAGGGGTTGTTGTGCTTGACGATCGCGCAGGCCGCGCCCTCGAGGTCCTCGACGAGCTCGCGTGCCGAGCTGAGGTCGAGCAGGTTGTTGAACGAGAGCTCCTTGCCGTGCAGCTGGGTTACGCCGTCGAGCAGGTGCGTCGGCGAGCCGACACGGGCGTAGAAGGCGGCGCGCTGATGGGGATTCTCCCCGTAGCGAAGGTCGGTGACCTTCTCGTAGGCGTCGACCCTGCTCGTTGTGAATCCCTCATCGGCGCGCGCCGCGAACCAGCCCGCGATCGCGGCGTCGTAGCGCGCCGTGCAGGCGAACGCCTTCGCGGCCAGCTGCTTGCGGGTCTCGAGCGAAAGCCTGCCGTCGGACTCGCGCAGCTCCTCCAGCACGCGCCCGTAGTCCGCCGGATCCACGACCACGGCTGCGAAGGAGTGGTTCTTGGCGGCCGCGCGGATCATCGTCGGACCGCCGATGTCGATGTTCTCGATCACCTCGTCCTCGCCGGCGTCGCGAGCGACGGTTTGCTCGAACGGATAGAGGTTGACGCACACGAGGTCCACCGGCTCGATCTGGAGCTCGGCAGCGGCCTGCAGGTGCGCCTCCTCGTCGCGCCGCGCGAGCAGCCCCGCGTAGAGGCGCGGGTGCAGCGTCTTGACGCGTCCGTCCATGACCTCCGGGAACCCCGTGAAGTCCTCGATCGGGCGCACGGCGATACCCGCCCCGTCGAGCTCCCCGGAGGTGCCGCCGGTCGAGACGATCTCGACCCCGAGCTGCGCCAGCCCGCGCGCGAAGTCGACGATGCCCCGCTTGTCCGATACTGAGAGCAGGGCCCTGCGCACACGCACCTCGCCCGGCGCCGAGCGCTCGACGCCTGCGGCGTTTTCTGTGACCACGTCTCCGTCGGGGGCCATGCCCAGAGCCTAGCCCTCGGTCCGCTCGACCGCCGGACGATCCACGATCGTTCGCCGCGGGTGCTCCGGGTCCGCGCGCAGCGCGCCGCCAGCGATCAGGCGGACCGCCTCGGGCAGCAGCGCGTGCTCGAGCGGGCGCAGGGCGGCGAGCACCTCGCCGGCGTCGCGGGCGTCGGGCAGCTCGAGCGCCCGCTGCAGGATCACCGGACCGGAGTCGATGCCCGCGTCGACGAAGTGGACGGTCACGCCGAAGACCTTCACGCCGTAGTCGATCGCCTGCTCGATCGCGCCGATCCCCGGGAATGCGGGCAAGAGCGACGGGTGCACGTTGATGACGGCGCCGGGGAAGCGCTCGAGGAAGGACTCGCCGAGCAGCTCCATGTATCCCGCCAGCACGACCAGACGGGCGCCCGAGCGCTCGAGCCAGTCCGCCAGCGCCTCGTCGCGTGCGCCCCGGTCGGGGTAGTCGCGGCGCGCAAACACGGCGGTGGGAACCCCGGCGGCGCCGGCTCGCTCGAGCGCCTGGACGCCCGACGCGCTCGAGGCGACCCCAACGACGTCCGCCTCGCGGCCGTGAACCGTGTCGAGCAGCGCCTGCAGGTTCGTGCCCGTCCCTGAGACGAGCACGGCGATCGGGAGGCGTTCGGACGACACTCGCGCGGCACGATATCCGCGAGGGCAGCAACGTGATCGCGCCAGCCCTCGTGTGACACAGCTCACATAGAAGACATGCCGAGGGCCCTTCAATGAAGACAGCGGGGGAGAGGCCTTGCGCCAGATCTACACCAGGAGGCCTCAGCGCATGCTCGTAGGCATCATCGTCACGCTCATCATCACCGCGGCGCTCGGCTACGCGCTTCGCGCGGGCAAGGACGGCGCGCTGATCGTTCGCCGCCCATATAACAATCGCTACAACGATGCGTCCGGCGCGCGAGAGGACAACCTGAGCTAGCGAGCGAGCGGGCGGGCGGGCGAGTCCGGACCTACGCGCGTACCAGCGGCAGCGGCGATTCGGGCCCCTGGCCCTCCTCCAGCGAGTACTTGCCGGCCGCGTCTTCGCTGCCCGCGAGGGGATACTCGCCCGTGAAGCAGGCGTCGCAGTGTGTGGCGCGGGTTCCGCGGACGGCCTCGTAGACGCCGTCGAGCGACAGGTAGTGCAGCGAGTCGCAGCCGAGCTCGGCGGCGACCTCCTCGGTGGTGCGCCCGTGGGCGATCATCTCCTCACGGGTCGACATGTCGATGCCGTAGTGGCAGGGGTGCTTGATCGGCGGTGCGGAGATCCGCATGTGGATCTCCTTCGCGCCCGCGTCGCGCAGCATCTGCACGATCTGGCGGGTCGTGTTTCCGCGCACGATCGAGTCGTCGACGACGACCAGCCGCTTGCCGGCGATCACGTCGGGCAGCGGGTTGAACTTCAGCCGCAGGCCGTGCTTGCGCAGCTCCTGCCCAGGCGAGATGAACGTTCGCGCGACGTAGCGGTTCTTGACGAAGCCGTCGTCCTGGGGCAGGCCCGCGGCGCGTGCCAGGCCGCGGGCGGCCGCGTTGCCAGAGTCGGGAACGGCGATCACGAGGTCGGCCTCGACGGGGGACTCGCGCCACAGGATCTCACCCATGCGGCCGCGGGTGACCTGCAGCACCTGGTCGTTCATGCGCGAGTCCGGGCGGGCGAAGTAGATGTACTCGAAGACGCAGAACGCGCGCCGCTGTCCGGCGACGGCCATGCGGCTCTGCAGCCCCTCCTCGCCGAGTGTGACGACCTCGCCCGGCTCCACCTCACGGAGGTACTTGGCGCCGATGATGTCGAACGCGCAGGACTCGCTCGCGACGCAGTAGCGGAGGAGACCGCCGGGCTCGTCGGGCGCCGGGTCGATCACCCCGAGCGCGAGCGGGCGCAGGCCGTGGGGATCGCGGAAGGCGAGGACCCTGTCCTTTGTCATCGCCACGATCGAGAAGGCGCCCTGCAGGCGCGGCAGCACGTCTGCGATCGCGTCCTCGACGGACTCCGCGGGGTGCGTCGCGATCATCGCGGCGATGATCTCCGAGTCAGACGTCGAGCTGAAGGTGACGCCCCGCTCCAGCAGCTCCGCGTGCAGCTCGAGCGCGTTGATCAGGTTCCCGTTGTGGGCGAGGGCGACCTCGCGCCGCGAGCCGTTGGTTCCCTCGGAGCGCTGCACGGGCTGGGAGTTCTCCCAGGCGTTGGATCCGGTCGTGGAGTAGCGCACGTGGCCGATCGCGAGCTCGCCGGCGAGCGTGCGCAGGTCGTTCTCGCTGAAGACCTGGCTGACCAGCCCGAGCTCGCGCCGGGTGACGATGTGCCCGCTGCGGTCGGCAGCCGCTATGCCCGCGGACTCCTGGCCGCGGTGCTGCAGAGCGTACAGCGCGAAGTACGAGAGGCGCGAGACCTCATGCCCCGGCGCATAGAGGCCGAAGACACCGCACTCGTCGCGCGGTCCGTCACGCGTTGTGCTCACATTCACACGCTATCAGGCGAAGTACTCCGCCAAACCTTCCGAGTGGACGCTGGACAGCTCAGCGAGCGCGAGTGAGAGGGTCGTGCCTTCGCCCCCGGCGGCTGGCTCTATGGTCAGCTCCTCGCCCCCGACCGTTCCGAGGACCCGAACGGCCACGCGGCGCGAGAGCTCGCGCAGGGAGTCCGGCGAGCCGCTCACGACGAACCCTCCGGGACCCTCTCCGAACAGCTCCTCGGCGAGCGGGGCCGAGTACGAGAGCTCGACGCGCGCGCCGAGGCCCGAGGCCAGGCAGCTCTCGGCCAGCGCGACGGCCAGCCCGCCCTCGGCGATGTCGTGGGCGCTCGACAGGGCGCCGGAGCGCACCGCCTCGCGGACGGCCTCGAGCGCCGCCGCGACGGCTGCGACGTCGACGGCGGGAAGGCCGTCCGGGAGCGGGCGCCCGTGCAGCTTCTCGAGCTCGCCGGCGGCCGTCGAGGGCGCGAACGGTCCCGCGAGCGCGATCTGATCGTCCGCACGCGCGAAGCCGAGGCGGCCCGCGCGTCGCGCGTCGGGCAGGCGGCCGACCATGCCGATCACGGGCGTCGGGTAGATCGGGCCGCCCGGACCCTCGTTGTAGAGGGAGACGTTGCCGCCGACGATCGGTGCGCTCAGCGCGCGGCAGGCGTCGCCGAGCCCGCGCACCGCCTCGGTCAGCTGCCACGCGATGTGGGGCTTCTCGGGGTTGCCGAAATTGAGGTTGTTCGTCGTGCCGAGCGGCTCGGCGCCGACGCAGGCGAGGTTGGCGGCGCACTCGAGCACGGCCTCGAGCGTCCCGCGATAGGGGTCTGCGGCGACGCGACGGCCGTTGCAGTCGATGCTGACGGCCAGCGCGCTCCCGTCGGGCAGGGCGAGTACGGCCGCGTCGGCCTGGCCGGGGCGGCGCACGGTGCGCGACTGGACGATCGCGTCGTACTGCTCGAAGAGGGGCCTGCGCGAAGCGATGTTGGGAGAGGCCAGCAGCGCGAGGAGGGTCTCGGCTGGCGGGGCGTCGGCGGCGAGCGACGCCTCGGGCGGCGCGTAGACCGGATCGACGGGCTTGCGCGGCGAGAGGTCGTACAACGGGCACTCGTCGACGAGCGCCCTCACGGGCATGTCCCCCACCGGCTCGCCGTCGCGCAGCACGCGCATGCGGCCGCTGTCGGTGACTGCGCCGATCGCGGCGCCGCTGACCTCCCACTTCTCGCAGACCCCCATGACCTCCTCGACGTGCCGCGGCTCGACAATGCAGAGCATCCGCTCCTGGGACTCGCTGACCATGATCTCGAAGGGCTCCAAGCCCGGCTCGCGCAGCGGCACCTTCGCGACGTCGATGTCGATCCCGACCGCGCCCTTGGAGGCCATCTCCGACGCGGAAGAGGTCAGCCCGGCGGCGCCGAGGTCCTGCAGCGAGACGATCAGGCCGCGATCGAGCAGCTCGAGAGAGCACTCGAGCAGCTTCTTCTCCTCGAAGGGGTCGCCCACCTGGACCGTCGGCCGGCGATCCTCTCCGCCTTCGCCGTCCTGGCCGAGCTCGGCCGAGGCGAGCACCGAGGCGCCGCCGATCCCGTCGCGGCCGGTCGAGGCTCCGAAGAGGAGGACGACGTTTCCCGGGCCGGCTGCGGCGCTGCGGACGAGGCGCTCGCGGCGGGCGAGGCCGAGGGCCATCGCGTTGACGAGGCAGCTCTGCTCGTAGGGCGCCTCGAAGTAGACCTCGCCGCCGACGGTCGGCACGCCGATCGAGTTGCCGTAGTGGCCGATGCCGGAGACGGCGCCGTCGAGCAGGTAGCGGACGCGATCGCCTCCGCGCGTGGGCTCGCCGAAGCGCAGCGAGTCGAGCACGGCGATCGGGCGGGCGCCGATCGCGAAGATGTCACGGAGGATGCCGCCGACGCCGGTGGCGGCGCCCTGGAACGGCTCGACTGCGCTCGGGTGGTTGTGAGACTCGACCTTGAAGGCGCAGACGAGGCCGGCGCCGACGTCGACCGCGCCTGCGTTCTCGCCGGGGCCCATGACCACGTGGGGGCCCTCGGTGGGGAGCGTGCGCAGGAGCCTCTTCGAGTGCTTGTAGGCGCAGTGCTCGCTCCACAGCAGCGAGTACATCGCGAGCTCGAGCAGATTTGGGGGGCCGCCCTGCTTCGCGCACACGAGCTCGTACTCCTCTCGCGTCAGCCCGAGGGCGAGCGCGTCCTCGACGGTCGGGAGGGTCGCGGCGTCAGCCATGAGCTGCCTCGACGCCCGCCGGCTGCGCCGTGAGGCGGATCGACTCGAAGATCCTCAGCCCGTCCGCGGAGCCACCGGTGAGCTCGTCGATGGCGTGCTCGGGGTGCGGCATCAGGCCGAAGACGTTGCGAGCCTCGTTGCACACGCCGGCGATGTCGCCGACCGAGCCGTTGAAGTTGTGGCCGGGGGCGTAGCGCAGCACGACCTGGCCGGAGGCCTCGATCGCGCCGAGCGTCTGCTCGTCTGCGTAGTAGCGCCCCCAGGAGTGCTTCGCCGGGATGCTCAGCCGCCGGCCGCTCGGACACGCGCGCGTGAAGGCCGTGTCGGGTTGGACGACGTCGAGCTCGACCTGCCGGAAGGTGAAGCGCAGGTTGACGTTTCCGAGCAGGGCGCCGGGAAGCAGGTGCGCCTCGCAGAGGACCTGGAAGCCGTTGCATATTCCGAGCACGAGCCCTCCTTCGCCAGCGAAGTCGATCACCGACTCCATCGCGGGGGAGAAGCGGGCGATGGCGCCGGCGCGCAGGTAGTCGCCGTAGGAGAAGCCGCCGGGGACGATGATCGCGTCGGCTCCCGCGAGATCGCGGTCGCCGTGCCAGATCAGCTCGGCGTCGCCGACGCGCCGGGCCGCGTGGAGCGCGTCGACCTCGTCGCAGGAGCCGGGGAACTGGAGGACGCCGAATTTCACTTCTTCTCAGCCGCTGCCGTCGAGCAGCTCGACCTCGTAGTCCTCGACGAGAGGGTTTGCGAGGAGCTTCTCGCACATCGGCTCGAGCTGCGCGGGGTCCTCGACGTCGAGCTCGATCAGGCGGCCGACGTGGACGTGCGAGACGCCCTCGAAGCCGAGCGCGGGAAGCGCGCGCTGCACCGCGTCGCCCTGGGGGTCGAGGATGCCGGCCTTGGGACGGATCAGCACACGCGCCCTCACGCGGCTGCCCCGTCGTCCGTGCGGTCGAGCCACGCCCGGAAGGACTCGCCGGTGATGCGCTCATAGGCGTCGACGTAGCGGGCGCGCGTCCCCGCGACGACGTCGTCGGGGATGGGGGGAGCCGGGGGCTTCTTGTCCCAGCCGCTCGCGGCGGCCCAGTCGCGCACGTACTGCTTGTCGAAGCTCGGCTGGGAGCGTCCCACCTCGAAGCCCTCGGCGGGCCAGTATCGGGAGGAGTCCGGCGTGAGCACCTCGTCGCCCACCACGAGCTCGCCATCCTCGTCGAGGCCGAACTCGAACTTCGTGTCGGCCAGGATCACGCCGTGCGCGCGGGCGTGGTCGGCGGCGAAGGAGTAGAGCTCGACGGAGATGTCGGCGACCCTCTGCATCAGCGCACGGTCGCCGGTGAGCTCGGCCGCGCGGTCGAAGTCGATCGTCTCGTCGTGCCCCTCCAGCGCCTTCGTGCTCGGCGTGAAGATCGGCTGCGGCAGGCGCTCGGACTCGCGCAGGCCCGCCGGGAGGTCGATCCCGGAGACCTTCCCGCTGGCCCGATAGTCCTTCCATCCCGAGCCGGTGATGTAGCCGCGGACGACGCACTCGACCGGGAGCATCTTCAGGCGGCGGACGACGAGCGCGCGGCCCCTCGCCTCCTCGGGCACGCCGTCGGTGGCCGAGATCAGGTGGTTTGCGACGATCTGGCCCGTCATCTCAAACCAGAACACGGACAGCCCAGTGAGGACCTTCCCCTTGTCGGGGATCGGAGTCGGGTGGACGACGTCGTAGGTGGAGATGCGATCGCTCGCGACCATGAGCAGGCTCGGCGCTCGCGACGAGTTCCCGGCGTCGCCCAAGTCGTACATCTCGCGGACCTTCCCGCTGGCGATTAGGGGCAGGTCGGCGAGGTTGGTCACGTGAGGCGATGCTACCAGCGGGATCGGGCGATCCTGAGCGTCAGATCAGGCGATCGCGTCGAGCCTGCCGATGATCTCGCCGGCGTGGCGCACGTAGTGACCGTAGTCGAAGATCTGCTCGAGATCGAGCTCGCGCCCCCGCTCGTCGGCGGCGAGCAGCTCCCGCAGGTCGGTGCCCTCCTCCCAGGCCTGCTGGGCGAGCCGCTGAACGAGCCTGTAGGCGTCATCGCGCGAGCAGCCGCGCTCGACGAGGGCGAGGAGGATGCGCTGGGAGAAGAGCGCGCCGTGGGTGAGCCCGAGGTTCTCGCGCATCCTGCCAGCGTCGATCGTGAGCCCCTCGACGAGGGCGAGCGCGCTGTGCTGCAGGTAGTCGAGGAGGATCGTCGAGTCGGGGAGGATGATGCGCTCGACGGATGAGTGAGAAATGTCGCGCTCATGCCAGAGGGCGATGTCCTCGAGGCCTGCCTGGGCGTTGCCGCGCAGCACGCGCGCGAGGCCGGAGATCTGCTCGCTCTTGATCGGGTTGCGCTTGTGTGGCATCGCCGAGGAGCCCTTCTGTCCGGGGCGGAAGGGCTCCTGCACCTCGCGAACCTCGGTGCGCTGCAGGTGTCGGATCTCCGTGGCGAGCCGCTCGAGGCCCGCGCCGGCGATGGCGATCGCCGTCAGGAGCTCGGCGTGGCGGTCGCGGGCGACGACCTGGGTGGAGATGTCCTCTCGCTCGAGGGCGAGTCGCCGGAGCACTCGCTGCTCGAATGCGGGGCTCGTCGCGGCGTAGGTGCCGACGGCGCCGGAGAGGACGCCGACGGTTGCCTGCGCGAAGGCGCGGTCGAGGCGGACGGCGTTTCGGTGGGCCTCGAAGGCGAACCCGGCGAGCTTGATGCCGAAGGTTGTCGGCTCGGCATGCACTCCGTGGGTCCTTCCGACGCAGAGCGTGTCCGCGTGCTCGCGAGCGCGCGCCGCCAGCGCATCGACGAGCATGTGTGCGCCCGAAGCGATCACTTCGCCCGCCGCCTGCAGCTGCAGCGCGAGTGCGGTGTCGAGCACGTCGGAGGACGTCAGGCCGAAGTGGATCCAGCGCCCGGCCTCGCCAGCCGAGGCGGCGAGCACGTCGACGAAGGCGGCGACGTCGTGCTCGGTGATGCGCTCACGCTCCTGCACGGCCTCGACCGTGAAGGTGGCGCCGCGAATCCCGTCGAGCTCGGCCTCGGTGGGGCCCTCGTCCCCGAGCAGGCTTGGCAGCTCCTCGGATGCCGCGATCTCGACCCTCCGCCAGCTCTCCATACGGGCCTCGTCCGTCCATAGGCGGCCGAGCTCGGGGCGGGTGTACCGGGGAATCACTTCCTTTGATTATCGCCGCCCGAGGCGGCGGTGCCGTTACCGCGTGGCGCCAGGACGAGCGCGGCGCCGCGTAATCAGCATGATCAGCACCCGAGGATCTGCGCGGCGAGGATCGCGGCGTTTCGGGCGTTGTCGAGGCCGACGCAGGCGACGGGCACGCCTGGGGGCATCTGGACGATCGAGAGAATCGCGTCGAGACCACCGGCGGCGGTGAGTCGCCCCGAGAGCGGAACGCCGATGACGGGCAGGTCGGTGTGGGCGGCGATGGCCCCCGGCAGCGCGGCGGAGATGCCGGCGCCGGCGATGATGACTCGCAGGCCGCGCATGTGGGCGTTCTTCGCGTAATCGGCGACGACGTCGGGTTCGCGATGGGCCGACATCACGCGGACCTCATGAAGGATGCCGCGGTCTTCGAGCTCGCGTGCGGCCTTCTCCATCGCCTCCATGTCGGTCTTGGAGCCCATCACGATCCCGACTCGTGGCGCGTCGACGTCGATGTCGTCGAGCTGGGCCTGCACTTCGGACTCCTCCATCGGCGCCGGCACCAGCGAGATGCCGGTCGAGCCGCCGGGCTGCCCCTCCGCGGAGGGGTCATGATGCTCTCGGTCGGGCCCCTCTGCTCGAGGCTCGTTCATGGCGCTCCTTGTGCGTCGTTTGGCCCAGATATCGCCAACGTTACAGCGGGACAGGGACGCTAGAGCGAGGCGATGAAGTCATCTATCGGAATCGCGGCGAGCGTCTCGTAGCGGCCCGTCCCCCGCGAACCCAGCTCGAGCGAGACGCGGGCCATCGTGCCCTCGTCGGGCGCCTCGATCACGGAGATGAAGTCGACGTGGCCGAGGGTCGCCCACTGCGCCTTGACGCTCGCGCCGAGCTGCTCGACCTCCTTGTTGACCTCCTTGATGCGCTGCGGGTTGTTCTTGACGGTCTGCACGCCCTCGGGGGTGAGGGTCGAGAGCATGATGTAAGTGGGCATTTGACTGGCTCCTCCCGTCGGTTGCGGGGTGCGCGGGCGCCCGCGCACAGTGATCGTTGTACAGGATTCGCCCGACGATCGATGGTCGGTCAATGCGTCCAAATTGCCGACTCTGCCCTTGCGTGGCGTCCGTCGGCCTGCATAGGGTGCGGGCATGTCCGCCGCGTGAAAGTGAAAGGGGTTGCGTGATGGCGAGGACCGGCTTCGGAGGTTTAGGGAAAACGCAGCGAGCAGGACTGGTTGCTGCGGCGACGGTGCTCGCCACGGTGCTGGCCTGGATTGCGCCCGCTTATGTGGGGGCTGAAACATCGTCTTTCTCAACCCCGGGCTCCCAGAGCTTCGTGGTGCCTGCCAACGTCAGCAAGATCACGATCTCCGCAACCGGCGCACGTGGTGGCTCCGCCCCTGAACCCTGCACGCCGGGCCATGGCGGCCAACTAGAAGCTACATTCTCAGTGACGCCAGGTGCGGTCCTGTCGGTCACCGTCGGCGGCGCCGGCGGCGACGGGACGACCGAAACAGGCGGTCCGGGTGGTTCCGGCGGAGGCGGAGCGGGCGGCTCAGCGACGGGCAGCGGCGTATTGAAACTTGGGGGCGGTGGCGGTGGCGGCGCCTCGACAGTCGGCCTTTCGAGCGGTGCTCCATTGCTCATCGCAGCTGGCGGAGGCGGCTGCGGCGGTTTCCAGCCCGGAGCCGAAGGAGGCGGCAATGACTTCGCACCCGGGATGAAAGGGTCAAAAACGACGGGTGGTGGTGCCGGTGGCCTGACGTTCGGCGGCGCAGGCGGATCGAGCGCGAACGTTGCCGATCCGAAGGGCGGCACCGGGGGCGGCGGGCAGGGTGGCGCTGGCGCGGGCGCCGCCACTCAGAACGGTGGTGGCGGCGGTGGCGGCGGCGGCTACTTCGGTGGTGGTGGTGGCGGCGGCGTCAGATTCGGCGAATCATCTGCAGCGGGTGGCGGCGGCGGAAGCGACTTCTTCGGTGCGGGAGCATTCAACCTTGCGAGCGCACAAGGCGTGGGCACCGGCAACGGCCAGGTAACGCTCACCTACACGGGCGGACCAGTTCCGGTTCTTCCGACAGGTCCCGCGGGACCACAGGGTCCTGCCGGCCCACAAGGTCCCGCCGGCCGTCAGGGTCCAGCCGGACAGGTCGAGCTGATCACGTGCGTCCCATTCACCAAGACCACCAAGGTCCACGGCAAGACGAAGAAGGTCAAAAAGCAGAAGTGCACGACGAAGGTCGTGAGCGGAGTCGTCAAGTTCACCGCCACGGCTTCCCGCGCGTCTCTCTCGCGCGGGAGCGTGGTGTATGCCGTGGGTTCAGTGAGCATCGTCGGCGGCGGCGAGCGACTGGCACTGACCGCGAAGCGCCCTCTGCACGGCGGGCAGTACACGTTGACGCTAAGAAGTCACTCCGGTCATCTCATCACGCGGTCAACAATCGTGATCAGCTGAGAGCCCGACCCGGGGGCGGGCCGGCGTGCGCAGTCACGCCGGCCTCAACCGTGGCCGCTGAAGCATCGTCTTTGCGTCCACCGTCCTTGCGCTTGGGCCACGGCCTCTGCTAGACGCGGTGGTGGCGTCGCATGCTCAGATCCACGCGCAGACGGCTCAACTACGCCAACGTCACGGCCACCCTCGCACTCGCGTTCTCGATGACCGGCGGAGCGCTGGCGGCAAGCCACTACGTCATCAACTCGGCCAAGCAGATCAGCCCAAAGGTTCTCAGGCAACTCAAGGGGGACACGGGTGCGGCCGGTGCAGTCGGTGTCCGAGGAACGCAAGGGCTTGCCGGCAACGAAGGCGCTGACGGAAAGGACGGACCTACCGGGAGCCAAGGGCCGGCCGGCAAAGAAGGACCGCCGGGCAAGGAAGGGCCTGCCGGCAAGGAAGGAGCGCCGGGGAGCGCCGGTCCTCTGCTCCCCATACTCCCGAGCGGCAAGATGTTGAAGGGCGCCTTCGGCGGTGGCGGCGCCGTGGTCACCGAATCGAACAACGCCGTCGAGTTATCGATCTCCTACCCGATCCCGCTCGCGGCAAGTCCCGCGGCCGAGGTGATCCCGCCAGGGGGCTCATCAACCGCGAGCTGCCCCGGCAGCGCGACCGCGCCGTCGGCCGCGGGTGGGCATCTCTGCCTCTACGTCGCCGGCGGTCACGAAGTCAACACGACAATCGTCTCCACCTACGGAGACGACGGGAGTCGCGACTACAGATACGGCGCAGTCGTATACGCGTACCCGACCTGCAAAGCCCCGTGTCGGGGCGAGTTCTGGGGAACCTGGGCCGTTATGGCCCCATAGCGCTCAGTCGAACGTCAGGGCAGAGCCGTCTGCTCGGCTCCTGCCTTTTGCAGCACGAGCTCTCCGTCGACCACGTCCACCCGAACCGAGTCCCCTTCATGGATCTCGCCCTGCAGCAGCGCGAGCGCGAGGCGGTCGACGAGCTGCTTCTGGATCACGCGGCGCAGCGGGCGAGCGCCGTAGGCGGGGTCATAGCCCATGTTGCCGAGCAGTTGCTTCGCGTCGTCGGTGAGCGTCAGCTGCACGCCCCGATCGGCCAGGCGCTCGATCACCCGTGCGACCTGGATGTCGACGATCTCCGCTAGTTGCTCGCGGCTGAGTGAGTGGAAGCGCACGATGTCATCGAGGCGGTTGATGAACTCGGGCTTGAATTGCTGCAGCAGCTGCGCCCGTATCTCGGTGTCTGACAGTCCCTCGGCGAGCGGAATGTTGGAGGTCATGATCAGGACCGTGTTCTTGAAGTCGACCGTTCGTCCCTGGCCGTCGGTGAGGCGCCCGTCGTCCATCACCTGAAGCAGCGTGTTGAAGACGTCCGGGTGCGCCTTCTCGATCTCGTCGAGCAGCACGACCGTGTACGGGCGCCGGCGAACCGCCTCGGTCAGCTGGCCGCCCTCTTCGTAGCCGACGTATCCCGGGGGCGCGCCGACGAGGCGCGAGACGGAGTGTTTCTCCATGTACTCGGACATGTCGATGCGCACCATCGCGTCTTGAGAGTCGAACATGAACTCGGCCAGCGCACGGGCGAGCTCGGTCTTGCCGACGCCGGTCGGGCCGAGGAACAAGAAGGTCCCGATCGGCCGGTCCGGGTCCTGCAGGCCGGCGCGTGAGCGTCGCAGCGCGGTGGCGACCGCGTCGATCGCCTCATCCTGGCCGACCACGCGTTCGTGCAGCCTCTCCTCCATATGGATCAGCTTCTCCGTTTCGCCCTCGAGCAGGCGGCTGACGGGGATGCCCGTCCAGCGGGCGACAACCTCGGCGACGTCGTCGGCGTCCACCTCCTCCTTCAGGAAGAGCGGACCCTGATTATCGCGATCGCCCTCGCTCGATTCGAGTTCGGCGAGCTTCTTCTCGAGCTCCGGGATCTCCCCGTAGCGAAGCTCGGCGGCACGCTGCAAATCGGCTTCACGCTCGGCCCGCTCGGCCTCCCCGCGCGCCTGCTCGAGGCGCTCCTTCAAGTCGGAGATCTCCTGGATCGCCTGCTTCTCGTTCTGCCACTGCGCCTTCATCGCCGAAGAGCGCTCGCGCAGCTCCGCGAGCTCTCTTTCCAGCGACGCCCGGCGCTCAGCCGAGGCGGCGTCGGTCTCCTTCTCGAGCGACGTGAGCTCGATCTCGAGCTGCATCACCCGCCGGTCGACCTCGTCGATCTCGGTCGGCACCGAGTCGATCTCGATGCGCAGCCGCGAGGCGGCCTCGTCGATCAGGTCGATCGCCTTGTCGGGCAGGAAGCGATCGGCAATGTAGCGATCCGAGAGCGTCGCGGCCGCGATCAGGGCGCTGTCCTGGATGCGCACCTTGTGATGGTTCTCGTAGCGCTCCTTGAGCCCGCGCAGGATCGCGATCGTGTCCGCCACGGATGGCTCGCCGACCATCACCGGCTGGAAGCGCCGCTCGAGCGCGGCGTCCTTCTCGATGTACTTGCGGTACTCGTCAAGGGTCGTCGCTCCCACCGCGCGCAGTTCGCCGCGGGCGAGCATCGGCTTGAGCAGGTTGGCCGCGTCGACCGCTCCTTCGGCGGCGCCCGCGCCAACGATCGTGTGCAGCTCGTCGAGGAACAGGATCACGCTGCCCTGGGCCTGGGAGACCTCGGCCAGCACCGCCTTCAGACGGTCCTCGAACTCCCCCCGGTACTTGGCGCCGGCGACGAGCGATCCGATGTCGAGCGCGATCACGCGCCTGCCGCGAAGCGACTCGGGCACGTCGCCTGAGACTATGCGGCGAGCCAGCCCCTCGACGATCGCCGTCTTGCCCACACCGGGCTCGCCGATCAGAACGGGGTTGTTCTTCGTGCGCCGCGAGAGCACCTGGATCACCCGCCGTATCTCCTCGTCGCGGCCGATCACCGGGTCGAGCTTGTCCTGCTCGGCGAGGCGGGTGAGATCCTGGCCGAAACGCTCGAGCGCCTCGTACTTCTCCTCGGGACTCTGGTCGGTGACGCGATTGGGTCCTCGCACCTCTGCGAGCGCCTGGAGCAGCGGCTCGCGCATCGCGCCCGCGCCACTAAGGGCCTGGCCCGCGCGACCCCTGTCCGCGGCGAGCGCCAGCAGCAGGTGCTCGGTCGAGACATACTGATCTCCGAGCTCGCCGGCCTCGCGCTCGGCCGCCCTCAAAACCGCCAACAGCTCGGATCCGGGCTGGGCGAGCGCGTCGCCCGCCGTGCCCTCGCCAAGCACCGGAAGCTGGCTGAGCGCCTGCTCGACGTTCTGGCGAAGAGCCGGCACCTGGACGCCGAGCTTGGCCAGAACCGGCAGGACCACGCCGCCGGGCGCGTCCGCGCTGGGCGCCGGCGCGGCGCCTGAACGCTCTGCTTCGGCGAGCAGCGCGGCGAGCAGGTGCACGGGGGTCACCTGCGGGTTGCGGCGCGCTTCGGCGAGCCGGGAGGCGGCTGCCAGCGCCTCCTGCGCCTTGATCGTGAAGCGGTCGGCCTGCATTCTCTAGGACCTCCTGGGCCGATTCGCAAACGGCGACTTGGCGTCGGCGGCACGGACGAGCTCGAGTCCCCCGCGGTAGGGCACCGCCAGCTCGGCGCGGAACGAGCGGCGCACCTGCTCGAGCTCCTCGGCGAGGCGCACCTGCGCCTGCAACGCCTGCAGCTCGATCTCGTCGATGCGCGCATGCATCTCCTCGATCTGGAGCTCGAGGTCCAGCACGCGCTCCACTCCGGCGAGGTTGAGGCCGAGCTCCGCGGTCATCTCCTGGATGCGCTTGAGCCTCTCGACGTCCTCTTGGGAATACAGGCGCGTGCCCTTCGGCGAGCGCTGCGGCTCGATCAATCCCCGCGCCTCGTACATGCGCAGCGTCTGCGGGTGCATGTTCGCGAGCCGCGCGGCGACGGAGATCATGAACACGCCGCGATCGGTCTCCACCTGCAGGCGCGTGATCTTGGTTGCGCCGTCAGTCCGGCGACGGCGGTGCTTGGCGAGCGAGGAAGCGCTGCGATCCATCAGCGATCACCCGCCCCCTCGGGCGCCTCCTGCCGCGTCGCTCCGCCGTTGGGGAAGAGCTGGGCGCGCGGGTCGCCGCCCATCGTCTTCGAGAGCGCCTCCACCGCCTCCTGCTGCTCCTTGCTGAGCTCCTTCGGGACGTCGATCACGAAGCGATAGTGGATGTCGCCGCGGTCGGATCCGCCTCCGAGCCTCGGCGGCCCCTCGCCGCGCAGCCGCTGGACGGTTCCGTGCGCCGTGCCCGGAGCCACACGCAACGTCTTCGTTCCGCTGAGCGTCGGCACCTGCACCTCGGCGCCGCCGAGCGCCTCGGGGATGCTCAGCGGTACCTCGACTTCGAGGTTCTCGCCCTTGCGCTTGAAGATCGGCGAGGGGGAGACGTTGGTGATCAGATAGAGATCGCCCGCCGGCCCGCCGTTGCGGCCGGGCTCGCCCTTGCCGGCCAGCCGGATGCGGCTCCCGTCGCGCACGCCCGCGGGGATGTTTACGCGCATGCGCTTGACCGTGCGCACGGCGCCGGAGCCCTTGCAGGTCGGGCACGGGTCCTCGATCACGGTGCCCGCGCCACCGCATTGCGAGCAGGGCTGTGAGATCGAGAACATGCCCTGTCCCTCCGTCTCGATGCCACGCCCCTCGCAGCGTGGACACACGGTCGGCGTGGTTCCCGGCTTGGCTCCCGTCCCGCGGCATGTGTCGCACGTCGTCTGCATCGGCACCTGCAGGGGAATCTGCGCCCCCGCGATCGCCTGGTCGAACGTGATCGAGACCTGCGCTTCCACGTCGGCGCCCCGTTCCGAGCGCGCCCGAGGCCGTCCACGGCGCCCGCCTGCCTGGGCGCCGAAGAGGTTGGACAGGATGTCGCCCATCGAGGAGGCGTCGAAGTCGAAGTTGCCGAAGCCGCCGAAGCCGCCGCCGGGAGCGCCCGTTGCGAACGGACCGCTGCCGCTGTCGTATTGCTTGCGCTTGTCGGGATCCCCGAGGACGTCGTACGCCTGCGAGATGTCCTTGAAGCGCGACTCGGCGCCCTTGTCGTCCGGGTTGCGATCCGGGTGGTACTGGCGCGCCAGTTTGCGGTAGGCCTTCTTAATCTCCTCAGCGGAGGCCTTCTTGTCAACCCCCAGGGTCTTGTAGTAGTCGGAGCTCCTCGCCATCGCGTCTCCCGGCTATGCCGCCACGACCACTCGGGCCGGGCGGATGATCATTTCGCCGCACCGGTAGCCGGGCTGGTAGACCTCGACGACGGTCCCGCTCGCGGCGCCGTCGGCGGGCTGCTCGCTCGTCGCGACAGCCTCGTGGAGCTCGGGGTCGAACGCCTCGCCGGCCGGCGAGAACGACTCGATGCCCGTGCGGGCCAGCGCGGCTCTGAGTTCGGATCTCACGATGCGCACCCCGTCGAGAAGCGGATCGTCCTTCGCGGCCGCCTCGAGCGCGCGGTCGAGGTTGTCGAGCGCGGGCAGAAGCTCCTTCGCGAGCAGGATCGCGCCTCGGGCCTGCGCCGACGCCGACTCGCGGGCGACCCGCTTGCGGTAGTTCTCGAAGTCCGCCTGCGTGCGCTGCGCGAGCGCGAGATACTCGTCGCGCTGCGCGGCCGTCTTGACGAGCTCGTCCAGGTCGCCCTGGACCTCGGCGCCGTCGCCGTTGAAGTCCCCGTCGCAGGGCGGGGGCTCCAGCTTGCCGTCGGCCCGCCCGCCAGCGGCCCGGCTCTCGCGTGCGCCGCCATCCTCGGCCTGCGCCGCGCCGGCCCCGGAAGGGGTGCTGCGCGGCTGCTCCTCCCCCGGAGCGTCTGCGCCGGGGGAGGGGTCGTCCTGCTGTTGCGGGGTGCGCCTGCTGTCGGCCATCGCGCGCTACGCCTTCGGCTCGTCCACGACCTCGGCGTCGACCACGTCCTCGGTCTCCGAGGATGCGCCGTCGCCGGTGCCACCGCCGTTTGAGGAGCTGGCTGCGGACTCCTGCGCGCGCTGGTACATCGCCTCGGAGACGGCGTGGAACGCCGTCTGCAGCGCCTCGGCCTTCGCGTTGATCGCCGCGGCGTCCTCGCTCTCGAGCGACTCGCGTACCTCCTTGATGGCCTCCTCTATGCGGCCCTTGGAGTCGGCGTCGACCTGGTCGCCGAGCTCGGCCAGCTGGCGCTCCGCCTGATAGGCGGCGTTCTCGCCGTTGTTGCGCGCCTCGGCGAGTTCGCGTGCGCGACGGTCCTCCTCGGCGTGGGACTCGGCGTCGGAGACCATGTTCTTGATCTCATCCTCGGAGAGGCCCGAGCCGGCCTTGATCTCGATCTTCTGCTCCTTGCTCGTCCCGAGATCCTTGGCCGACACGTTCAGGATGCCGTTCGCGTCGATGTCGAACGCGACCTCGATCTGGGGGATACCCCGTGGTGCTGGCGGGATCCCGGTCAGCTGGAACTTGCCGAGCGACTTGTTGTACTGGGCCATCTCGCGCTCGCCCTGCAGGACGTGGATCTCGACCGAGGGCTGGTTGTCCTCAGCGGTTGAGAAGACCTCGCCCTTGCGGGTCGGGATCGTCGTGTTGCGCTCGATCAGCTTCGTCATCACGCCGCCCTTGGTCTCGATGCCCAGGGTCAGCGGAGTGACGTCGAGCAGCAGCACGTCCTTGACGTCGCCGGCGAGCACGCCGGCCTGGATCGCGGCGCCGACAGCTACGACCTCGTCGGGGTTGACGCCCCGGTGCGGCTCTTTGCCGGTCAGCTCTTTGACCTTTTCCTGGACAGCGGGCGAGCGGGTCATCCCGCCGACCAGCACGATGTGCTCGATCTCCTTGACGCCCTTCGATTTCGCGTCGTCGAGCGCCTGGCGGACCGGCGCGACCACGCGGTCGAGCAGGTCGGAGGTCAGCTCCGTGAGCTTCGCGCGCGTGAGGCGCGTGTCGAGGTGCTTCGGCCCGGAGGAGTCGGCGGTGATGAAGGGCAGGTTGATCTGCGTCTCCTGGGTCGTCGAGAGCTCGATCTTCGCCTTCTCCGCCGCCTCATAGAGACGCTGCAGCGCCATCGGGTCGGCGCTCAGGTCGATGGCCTGCGACTTCTTGAACTCCGACACGAGCCAGTCGACGATCGCCTTGTCGAAGTTGTCGCCGCCGAGGTGGTTGTCGCCCGCGGTCGACTTGACCTCGAACACCCCGTCCCCGATCTCCAGCACGGAGACGTCGAAGGTGCCGCCGCCGAGGTCGAAGACGAGGATCGTCTGGTCTGACTCCTTGTCGAGGCCGTAGGCCAGCGACGCGGCGGTGGGCTCGTTGATGATGCGCTTGACGTCGAGTCCGGCGATCTTGCCGGCGTCCTTGGTCGCCTGACGCTGGTCGTCGTTGAAGTACGCCGGGACCGTGATCACGGCCGAGTCGACCCTCTCGCCGAGGTAGGCTTCGGCGTCGGTCTTGAGCTTCTGGAGGATCATCGCGGAGATCTCAGGCGGCGAGTACTGCTCGCCGGCCGCCTCCACGCGAGCGTCGCCGTTGGGGCCGGCGACGACCTTGTAGGGGACGATCGACTCCTCCTCGCGCACCTCGGCCTCCTTGCGGCCCATGAAGCGCTTGATCGAGAAGACCGTGTTCTGCGGGTTGGTGACGGCCTGGCGCTTGGCGACCGTGCCGACGAGACGCTCGCCCGAGGCCGTGAATGCGACGACGGAGGGCGTCGTGCGGCCACCCTCTGAGTTCTCGACGACGGTGGGCTCGCCACCCTCTAGCACGGCCATGCACGAGTTGGTCGTGCCGAGGTCTATGCCTATGGTCTTGCCCATGTGAAAATGCTCCTTGAGATAGGCTGGATAAATCTAAGCGTCAGTCTCGCAGATTTCCTGACACGGTTCAAGGGGACCCGGCGGCCGCGCCCGCCGGGAGTGCGGAGCAAAACCCCCCAAACGGGCGGTCCTGCGGACATTCGGGCCAGATCACGCGTAACCTCGCGCCTGCAGGGAAGTAGTGCCTGGTAAGTGACCCGCCTCGAGCGCAACGTCAACATAGCCGCCGTCGTGATCCCCTTCCTCGGTGTGCTGGCCGCCGCCGCGCTGCTGTGGAACCAGTTTCTCGGACCCCGCGATCTCGCGATCTTCGGCGTCATGTACGTGCTGACGGCGGTGGGCGTAACGGTGGGCTTCCACCGCCTGCTCACGCACCGGGCGTTCCAGACACGACGCTGGCTGCGCTACACGCTGGCGGTCCTCGGATCGATGTCGCTCCAGGGACCTGTGATCGACTGGGTCGCCGACCACCGCAAGCACCACACGTTCACCGACGAAGACGGCGACCCGCACAGCCCGCACGCCGGTCACGGCGCGGGCATGCGGGGAATGGTCAGGGGCCTGTGGCACGCGCACGTCGGCTGGCTGTTTGAGACCCACGGCCAGGCGTCCTCGAAACGCTTCGCCCGCGACCTGCTCGAGGACCGGACGATGCGACGTATCAACAAGGGCTTCCCGCTGATCGCGCTGCTCACGCTCGCGTTGCCCTTCACCCTGGGTTTCGTGCTCAGCGGTGGGTCGCTCGTCACCGGTGGCCTGAGCGCCCTGCTGTGGGGCGGGCTCGTGCGGATCTTCCTCGTGCATCACATCACCTGGAGCATCAACTCGATCTGCCACTTCTTCGGCAGCCGGCGTTTCGAGACCGACGACGAGTCCACGAACGTCTTCTGGCTGGCGCTTCCCTCGCTCGGCGAGGCCTGGCATCACAACCACCACGCGTTCCCGCAATCGGCTTTCCACGGGCTGCGCTGGTACGAGCTCGACCCCTCGGGCTGGCTGATACTCGGCCTCGCGCGCATCGGGCTGGCGTGGGACGTCGTCACGGTCACACCGGAGCGCGCGCGAGAGAAGCTCGCCGCAACCCGGGACGTGAAGCGGTTGACCGTCTAGCCCGGCTGACGGCGACCCCCAGAGACGCTACCGTCCCTGTGTGAGCTCGATCGAGACTCCCGCGAGCATCAGCAGGGCCGCGGCGCTCGTGAAGCCGCGCCTGCGCGGCGTCTCGCACCAGTACGCGTTCTTCGTCTCCGTCGGCTGCGGCGTAGGCCTGATCCTGGCGGCGTCGGGCGGGCGGGCGCGCACGGCCGCGACGATCTACGCCGTCGCGGTATCGGGGCTGCTCGGCACGAGCGCCCTCTACCACCGCGTCACGTGGCGGCCGAACGCCCGGCGCTGGATGCGGCGGCTCGATCATTCGATGATCTTCGTGCTGATCGCGGGGACGTACACCCCCGTCGCCCTGCTCGCCCTGCGGGGAACGTTGGCGAGCACGATCCTGATCGTGCTCTGGGCCGGCGCGCTCGGGGGGGTCGTCTTCAAGCTCGCCTGGATCGACGCGCCGAAGTGGCTGCTCGCGGCCGTGTACGTCGCCCTCGGCGGCGTGTCGGCGGCGATCCTCGGCGAGCTGCCAGCGGCGATCGGCTGGCTCGGCGTGGCGGGGCTCGCGAGCGGCGGGCTGCTGTATGCGGTCGGCGCCGTCGTATACGCGAGCGGGCGGCCGAACCCCTGGCCGCGGGTGTTCGGCTACCACGAGGTCTTTCACGCGCTCGTGCTCGCCGCTGCGGGACTGCACTATGCGGTGATCGCCTTCGCCGTGCTGCCGCGCGGCTGACTGCTCACGCGAACAGCGCCCGGCTGGGGCACATGCGCGCGAGCGCGCATTCGCGGCAGGCGGGAGAGCGAGCGTGGCACGTCCGCCGCCCGTGGCGCAGGAGGTTGACGTGCAGCTCGAGCTCCTGGCCGGGCGGGGTGAGGGCCAGCATCTGGTCGTGAAGCTCCTCGAAGGACGCGCCCGCGCGCAGCAGCCCAAGGCGCGTCCCCACCCGCGACACGTGCGTGTCGACCGGAACCTCATGCAGGCCGTAGGCGAACAGGAGCACGCACGCGGCCGTCTTGCGCCCAACGCCCGGCAGCGCCGTGAGGTAGTCGCGGGCCCGCCGCAGCGGAACGTCTCCCAGCCAGTCGAGCGACAGCTCCGGCGGCGACGCCTTGGAGCTCGGCTGCGTCGGCTCCGTCTGCGGCGGGCGTTCGGAGATCGCGCGCAGGATGGCCTGGATGCGGGCGGACTTGACCTTCGAGATGCCGCCCGGGCGGATCGCCTCCTCGACCTCCTCGACGGGGGCGTCGCGCACGTGCTCCCAGAGCGGAAACCGCTCGCGCACGCGCAGGTAGGCGACGTCTCGGTTGCGGTCGTTCGTCGACTGCGAGAGGACTGTGAGGATCAGCTCGGCGATCGGGTGGCGATGCGGCTTCATCAACGGGACGCCGTACACCGCGCGCAGCCGTTCGCGGATCCTGAGCACCCGTGCGCGTGTCGGTGGCTTCCAGTCCGTCGGCGGCATCGCACCACCGTATCCCGCCCGCGTTGCCCCCTATATCCTCGCCAAGGTGCCCGAGGTCAGTGACCACAACGGCGAGCTCGACGGCCTGCCGGTCTTCTGGCGCAGCGCACCGGCGCCTTCCGCGGTGGCGGGCGCCGCCGTGCCGCTCTACCTGCACGGAGTCCCCGACAGCTCCGACTGCTGGCGGGCGTTCCTCGAGCGCACCGGAGGCATCGCGCCCGACCTGCCGGGCTTCGGGCGCTCGGGGAAGCCGGGATCGCTGAGCTACACGATCGACGAGTACGACCGCTTCATCGAGCGCTTCCTCGACGAGCTCGGCCTCGAGCGCGTGAGCCTGATCATGCACGACTGGGGCGCCGTCGGCCTCACCTTCGCCCAGCGCCTGCCCGAGCGCGTCGAGCGGATCGCGATCGTCGACGCCGTGCCCTTGCTGCCCGGCTACCGCTGGCACCGAACGGCGCGCATCTGGCGCACGCCCGGCCTCGGCGAGCTCGCGATGGGAACGACCAACCGCTTCGTGCTGCGCCTCCTCTCGAGGGAGGGGAACGCGACCCCGGGGCCGATGCCCGACGACTGGATCGAGAGCGTGCTCGCCCACTTCGACCAGGGCACCCAGCGCGCCATCCTGCGCCTCTATCGGAGCTCGCCACCGGACGTGCTCGCGGCGGCGGGCGAGGGCCTCGGCCGCCTGGAGTTGCCGGCGCTCGTCGTTTGGGGCGTGAAGGACCCCTACGTGCCGGTGCGGTTCGCGGCCGACTACGCGCGGGCGCTGCCGCGGGCGGAGCTGCTCGAGCTTCCCGACGCGGGGCACTGGCCGTGGCTCGAGGAGCCGGATGCGCTCGAGCGGATCGTCGATTTCGTCAACGCCCGAGCGTGAGCGACGGTGTGTTCGAGGAACGTGTAGAGGCCCGGGGCGCCGTCGCGCGGCGCCCGCCGGCGGTGGGCGTGCTCGCCCGCGTCGCGCGCGCGCCAGCGTGGACGATCACCGCCGTGCTCGGCCTCGCCTACGTGATCGCCACGCCGCCGAGCGCGGATCTCGCGGCCGCCTCCTACCGCAGCTACCTGTTCGGGCGGGAAGGCTTCACGCTCTGGGACAACGCGTGGTACGCAGGCCACCATCTCCCCGCCTACAGCCTGATCGCACCCGCGCTCGGATGGCTGGTCGGGCCGCCGCTGCTTGCCGCGGTGTCGATGACGGCCGCGACGGCGCTGTTCGCCGCCCTGATCGAGCGACGGTTCCCCGAGCGCGCCGTGCGCGTCGCGTCCGCGTGGTTCGGGCTCGGTGCCGCGATCGCTCTGCTCTCATCGCGCGTCCCGTTTGACCTGGGTCTGGCGCTGGGCCTCGGCTCGCTGCTCGCGGCACAGAGGCAGAGGCAGGCGCTCGCGCTCGTACTGGCGGCCCTGTGCGCGCTTGCGAGTCCCGTCGCCGGCGCCTTCCTCGCGCTGGCGGCGCTGGCGTGGGCGCTCGCCGGCGAGGAGCGCGGGCGCGCCGTCGCCCTCGCCGGCGTCGCGCTCGCGCCGATCCTCGCGCTCGTGCTGCTGTTCCCGGAAGGGGGTACGCAGCCGTTCGTGGGCTCGGCCTTCTACCCGGCCCTCGCGGGCGTGCTGCTGATCGCCGCGCTCGTCGCCCCCGAGCATCGCGTGCTGCGCACCGGCGCGCTGCTCTACGCGATCGCGCTGACGGGCGCGTTCGTCCTGGCGACGGCCGTGGGCGGCAACGCGGACCGTCTCGGAGCGCTCGCCGCCGGACCGGTGGCCGCGCTTGTCCTGCTCGGCAGCCCGCGCGCGGGCCGGCGGCCGCTGCTGCTGCTCGCGCTCGCGCCGGCCTTCCTCTACTGGCAGGCGAACGCGCCCGTGGCGGACTTCCTCTCCGCCTCCTCGGATGCGTCCGTACACGCGTCCTACTACACGCCGCTACTCACCGAGCTGCGCGCGCTCGGCGTCGACTCCTCGACGCATCCTGCACGCGTCGAGGTGGTCGCCACGCGCGACCACTGGGAGGCGCGCTGGGCGGCGGCGAGCGTGATGCTCGCCCGTGGCTGGGAGCGACAGCTCGACCGTTACCGCAACGCCCTCTTCTACGAAGGATCCCCCGCGCTGACGCCGCAGCGCTATCACGCGTGGCTGCTCGAACAGTCGGTCGCCTATGTCGCGCTCCCCGACGCTCCGCTCGATTACTCGGCCACGGCCGAGCGAAGCCTGCTTCAGGGTGCGCGCACGGCGGGCGCGAGCGCCGCCGGGCAGACGCCGCCCTACCTCGACGAAGTGTGGCGCTCGGCGCACTGGCGGCTGTTCGCCGTACGCGATGCGAGCCCGCTCGCGACGCCGCCGTCGGTCCTCGCGCAGGCCGGGCACGACTCCTTCACGCTGCGTGCACCGGTCGCCGGCACGTACACCGTGCGCGTGCACTTCACGTCCTACTGGGCCCTCGCGGGCGGGCGCGGATGCGTCAGCCGCGCGCCCGGCGACTGGACGCGAGTGCAGGCGCGGAGCGCGGGCAGCCTTCGCGTGGTGATCCGCTTCTCGCTGGCGCGCGTGCTCGGCGACGGCCCTCGCTGCGGGTGAGCATCGTCTAGGCTTCTCGTCACTGATGGTCGCCCGCGCTCGTGTCCTGCAGGCGCGCGTCCTGCCGCAGGGATGGCTGGATGCGTTGCGCCAGGTCTCCCTCTTCGCCACGGCCTACTTCGCATACCGCCTCACGCGCGGTCTCGTCGAGGGTGACGCGAACGCCGCCTTCGCCCACGCCCGCTCGCTGATCTCGATCGAGCGCGGCATGCACGTGTTCATCGAGCCCTCGATCCAGGCATGGGCCTCGGGCAGCCACGTCGTGATACTGCTGGCGAGCTGGCTGTACGTGAACGCACAGGGCTCGATCACGATCGCGGCGCTGCTCTACCTCTACCTGCGCCACAACCGCAACTTCTACTTCGTGCGCAACATGTTCATGATCTCGATGGCGATCGCGCTCGTCGGGTACACGGTCTTCCCGACGGCGCCTCCGCGCTTCATGCCCGAGTGGGGCTTCATCGACACCGTCGCGGACTTCACGCCGGTGAACGTGTCGCACACGAGCGCTTCGATGAGCACGCTCTTCAACCCTTACGCCGCCGTGCCCTCGATGCACGTCGCCTTCGCGCTGATGATCGGCTGGCCGCTCGCGCTGCTCGCACGCAACGGCGTCGTTCGCGTGCTGTGGATTGTCTATCCCTTCGTGATGACCTTCGTGATCGTCGTCACCGCGAACCACTTCATCCTCGACGCTCTCCTGGGGGCGCTCACCGCGTGCGCCTCCGCCTACGGTGCGAGCTGGCTCGCGCGCGCCCGGCCTGCCGCGTGGCGGTTCTCGACCGTCTCGCGGCGACGTCTGAAGACGAGCGGAGCCGCCGTCCCCGCCGCTCGCCTGACGGCGAGTGGGTAGCGGACGGCCTCCACCGATGGCGCCGAGGCAGCCGGCCCCCTCCCGTCGCGCGCGACGCCGCTCCTACCGCGCGGGCGGGCGTCGCGCACGCGCTCCGATCGGATACGGCGAACGCCGCGAGCTCGTCCGCAACCGGCTGATCGAGTCGAGGCTGACGCCCAACGCGATCTCGCTCACCGGGCTGCTGTTGAACGTGCTCGCCGCGGTGCTCGTGTGGGAACAGCTCTTCTTCCTCGGCGGCATCGCCTTCATCGTCGGTTCGATCATGGACACGCTCGACGGCCGCTACTCGCGCATGTCCGGAAAGGGGACGCCCTTCGGCGCGTTCCTGGACTCGTCGCTCGACCGCGTCGAGGAGGGGATCGTCCTGACCGCCGTCGCGGGCTACTTCGCGCTGCACGGCAACCGCGCGGGAGCGGCCGCCGTAGTCGTCGCGGTCCTCGCCTCGCTGATGGTCAGCTACACGCGCGCCCGAGCCGAGGCTCTGGGGGTCGAATGCAAGGTAGGCATCGCCACGCGGCCGGTGCGCGTGGTGATCCTCGCGATCGGGCTGGTGTTCGCCAAGGGAGCCTCGCTCGGCGACTTCGAACTGCTGCAACCGGCCGTCTACGTGCTGGCGGCGCTCAGCCTGATCACCGTCGCGCAGCGCATCTGGCACGTCCGCGGCGAGCTCTCGGGTGTGACTTGACGCGCGCCGCGGAGTAGTTAGCACGAACTTTAAGGAAGGAATCTCTCACCGTGAGCAGACAAAACAACGCAAGCAACGGCAGCGCGGCAGCCAACGGCGCGGCCTCCTCCAACGGAGCGGGGCGCTATCAGCACGAGAAGGTGCGCGTCGCGATCATCGGCGTCGGCAACTGCGCCTCGGCGTTCGTCCAGGGCGTCAACTACTACCGCGACGCCGACCCCTCCGAGCGCGTCCCCGGCCTCATGCACGTCGACCTCGGCGGCTATCACGTGCGCGACATCGAATTCACGGCCGCCTTTGACATCGACGCCGCGAAGGTCGGGAAGGACCTCGGGCAGGCGATCTGGGCCGGGCAGAACAACACGATGAAGTTCGCCAAGGGACGGCGTGGGGTTGCGAAAAAATTGGGCGTGCCCGTGCATCGCGGGATGACCCACGACGGCCTGGGCAAGTACCTGAAGGAGAAGATCACGAAGGCGCCCGGAGAGACCGCCGACATCGTGAAGATCCTCAGGGACACGAACACCGACGTGGTCGTGTCCTACCTTCCCGTGGGCTCCGAGCAGGCGACCAAGTGGTATGTCGAGCAGGTGCTCGAGGCCGGCTGCGGCTTCGTCAACTGCATCCCGGTGTTCATCGCGCGCGAGGACTACTGGGAGCGCCGCTTCAAAGAGGCTCGCCTGCCGATCGTCGGCGATGACATCAAGTCACAGGTCGGCGCGACGATCGTGCACCGCACGCTCGCTCGCCTGTTCGCGGACCGCGGCGTGAAGATTCTCCGCACCTCACAGCTGAACGTCGGCGGGAACATGGACTTCTACAACATGCTCGAGCGCGAGCGCCTTGAGTCGAAGAAGATCTCCAAGACGAACGCCGTCACGTCGATCATGGACGAGGAGCTGCCCGCGCAGGACGTCTACATCGGCCCGTCCGACTACGTGCCGTGGCTGAGCGACCGCAAGTGGGCGCACATCCGGGTCGAGGGCCAGGCGTTCGGCGACGTCCCCCTGAACCTCGAGCTGAAGCTCGAGGTGTGGGACTCGCCGAACTCGGCCGGCATCGTGATCGACGCGGTGCGCTGCTGCAAGCTCGCCCTCAACCACGGCGTAGGCGGCCAGCTCGACGGACCCTCCTCCTACCTGATGAAGTCGCCCCACAAGCAGCGGCCCGACGACCAGGCGCGCAGAGACACCGAGAAGTTCATCGCGAGGTACGCCGCCCGGCCGGGGACGACGGCGAAGAGCCGGGTCGCTCGCAAGGCGCCCGGCGCGGCGGCCACGGCGAAGAAGGGCAGGGCGCGCGCCGTCGGGACGCCCGCCGCAAAATAGCCCGGGCTCGCGGGTGCGGTAGAGGCGATAATGGTGGAGCCGATGGCCTCGCGGTTCTCCATAGCCCACGTCACGCCGTATCCGTGGGAGGCACAGGAGAACGAGGTCAACGCATACGTCAAGCGCGTCGCCGGCGAGCTCTCGGAGCGCGGCCACCGCGTGCTCGTGCTGGCCCCATCCCGCTCGCAGGATCGCGTGCGCTCCTCTCGCAAGGCCCTGCGCGCGGCACGCGGGCAGCCGCAGAGCCTGCTGGAGGGAACGGACCTGGGCGAGCCGGGCGTGATCGCCGTCGGCGAGGTCCTGGACGTGACCGGCGGCGGGCGGCGGCGCACCGCGGCCCTTCCGATCGACGTAGCGCGAACGATCGAGGAACTGCTCAGCACCGTCGAGCTCGACTTCGTCCACGTGCATGAGCCGTTCGCGCCGAGCACCTCCAACGCCGCCCTGCGCCACTCGCGGGCGCTGAACGTCGCGTC
>DASZFA010000027.1:0-6809 GCA_035940255.1 Solirubrobacteraceae bacterium | reverse complement strand
CTGCAGCTCGCGACGGGCGCGTTCGGCGAACGCCTCGGCGCACATGTCCGCGAGCATCGCGTGAGCGACTCGTAGCTGCTCGCGAGCGTCAACGCGGCGGTGCTGGCGACGCAGCCACTCGCCGTAGAGCAGGTGCGCGCGTGCCAGCGTCTGAGATCCGCGGCCGTGGACGCGGGACAGTCGTTCGATCGCTTCTCTGTAAAGCCGCTCAGCCGTGACTCCCTCGGCAAGCATCGCCGCCCCGCGCGCGTGGATCCCAAGCGCCCAGTCCGTACCGGCGGCGCGCGCAAGCTCCGCGAACTGGGCGAGCGGACGGATCGCGCGCTCCGCGTGGTCACTGCGCACGGCAGCCTCGATGAGCTCCGCCAGCACCCAGATCGACGGCCCCAGCCCGTGCGGGTCCTCAGCGGCCCGCTCGGCTGCGGCCAGGGCGTCCTCGTAGCGGCCGAGGGCGTTGTAGCACTGCGCGCTTCCCCACTCGTTGGCAACGACCCACAGCCCCTCGCCGCGTCGCAGTACTTCCTGCTCGCGTGCCTCGATCAGCGCCACCGCCTCGGTGTCCCGTCCGCGCCAGTTAGCCAGCGTGATCGACGCGCGCTGGGCAAGATGACTGCCGGTGGCCTCGACGACGGCGTCTGCCTCTGCGGCCAGCGATGTGGCAACCCCGTACCTCCCGAAGATCAGCTCGACGACCACGCGGTCGCTGAGCGCGACGGGCAACAGCGAGAACGCGCCGGTGAGGCGCGCGAGCTCGAGATGGCGCGCGGTCAGCTCGTCCCACGCCTCATCGTCGGCCAACGCCCGTGCGATGCGGCAGGCCAGCCACAGCCAGCGCAGCTCTTCCTCCTCGGAGAGCGGCTCGTCACGGAACGCGCGGAGCGCGATCTTCAACGCCGGCGCAGCCGGAACGTAGCCCTCATGGGTAAGGAGCGCGAGCCCGTCGAGCAGCAGATCGCAGGCACGTGTCGAGGGCTCCCAGTCGGCGGCCAGAACGGCCGCAGCGACCTCGCGCGCATCGCCTCCGCGCACCAGGCGGTCCGCGGAAAGGGCCGCCGCGTACGCTTCGAGGTAGGTTTCGCGCGCAAGTGTGGGATCCAGCGGCTCGAGCCGCCTGGCCGCCTCCAGCAGCAGCGGCGGAGCATCGCGACCCCGGGTCATCGCGAAGGTGACCTGTGCGTGCAACAACTGGGCACGCGCCTGGTCGAGGTCGTCCAGCGGCCCTGCTTGCGCGACCGCTAGCAGCCTCAGCGCCGCCTCGTTCGCGCCGGCCCGGTGCTTGCCTGTTGCGGCGAGGAGCGCACGCTGTGCCCGGCTTTTAGGATCAGGCGTGAGCTCGACCGCTCGCTCGTAAAACGCCGCGCCCGCTGCCAGGCCACCACGTGACCGTGCTCGTCCCGCCGAGCGCTCCAGCTCGGCGGCGACGGCCTCGTTGAGCCCGGTCGTCGCGTGCGCAAGGTGCCAGGCGCGGCGATCCGGGTCGACATCAGCATCGGTGGCGTCGGCGAGCGCGCGGTGGACGCGCTGGCGCTCCTCCGGCGCTGCCGCTGCCTTGACAGCCGAACGGACGAGCGGATGACCGAAACGCACCTGCGCCCCAAAATCGACCAGTCCAGCGTCGGTTGCCGGCGCAGCCGCGTCCGGCCCGACCCCGAGCTCCGCGGCTGCCCGCCACACGAGCACCGGATCCCCGGTCGGCTCGGCCGCTGCGATGAGAAGCAGCAGTCGCGTAGGCGGGGGCAGCGGCGCCAATCGCTCCGTGAAGCTCTGCTCGATCCGCCCCGACAGCGCGACGCCGTCGGACAGCCCGAACCCGCCCGCGAGCTCAGCGAGGGTTCGTCGTTGTCGGGGCAGCTCGAGCAGCGCCAGTGGATTGCCGCGAGTCTCAGCAACGATCCGATCACGCACCTGCTCGTCGAGTGGGCCAGCCACGACGGTCTCGAGTAGCTCGATCGCATCGCGGTCGTCCAGCCCTCCGACGGCGAGCTCCGGCAACCCCTCAAAATGCCGCTCGCCGCTCGGCTCGCGCACGGCGAAGAGGAGCCCGACCGACTCCGCTCCCAAGCGACGCGCGACGAAGGCGAGCGCCTGCGCCGAGGCTGCGTCGAGCCATTGCGCGTCGTCCACGATGCAGACGAGCGGTCGCTCCTCGGCGACGTCCGACAGCAGGCTCAAAACCGCCAGGCCGACGATGAACCGATCCGGTGCGTCGCCGACGCGCAAACCGAACGCGGTGCCAAGCGCATCGCGTTGCGGACCGGGAAGGCGCTCCAGGCGATCCAGGAACGGCGCACACAGCTGCTGCAATCCCGCGTAGGCGAGCTCCATCTCCGACTCG
The DNA here is from genome assembly GCA_035940255.1 of Solirubrobacteraceae bacterium. GTDB lineage: Bacteria > Actinomycetota > Thermoleophilia > Solirubrobacterales > Solirubrobacteraceae > Palsa-744. Next base: position 4,474 of record DASZFA010000027.1, on the reverse strand, counting down.
ACCCCGGCCGCCAGGGCAATGCCGCACCCAGACGCTTGCTGCACCAGATACTCCAACAACGCGCTCTTGCCGATCCCGGTCTCGCCGCGCAGCACCAGCGCCCGGCTCGCTCCAGTGCGCACGCTCGCCACCAGTTCATCCAACGCCGCGCACTCGCTACGCCGCCCAAGCAGCCTCCGCGCTGAAGTAGCACTCGAGATTGCCACCTGCGCAGCGTAGGGGCAAGCTCGCGCCCGTGCCCCCGTGACCCGCCGCCCCGGGGGCTTGACCGGGGTCTGCGCCGGGCGCGATGGGCAGGCGCAGAGATCACGCTTCATGGCGTCAGCAACCTGAAGACCAATCTGAGGTCTTCCTGAACACCCTCAGGAGACAAACAAATATGAACCCCACCGACATGAAGCTCGAGGTCGACATCCTCCCCGTGTCCGACGTCGACCGAGCGAAGCAGTTCTACGAAAGACTCGGCTGGCGGCTCGACGACGACGTCGCGCCGTTGGACGGGCTTCGCATCGTCCAGTTCACGCCCCCAGGCTCAGGCTGCTCGATCACTTTCGGCGAAGGGCTGATTACGTCTGCGCCCGGCTCGGCCGAGGCGTCGCTGAGCGTCTCCGACATCGAGGCGGCCCACGACGAGCTCGCCGACCGTGGTATCGACGTGAGCGACGTCTGGCACGGCCCGCCATTTCCGATCGAGGCACGACAGGCCGGCCGCGACCCCGAGCGCGCCAGTTACGGCTCGTTCTGCTCCTTCAACGATCCGGACGGCAATTTCTGGTTCCTCCAGGAGGTCACGACGCGCCTCCCCGGCCGGATGAACGCAACTGAGACGGGCTACGTATCCACCGCGGACCTAGAGGCTGCGCTTCGGCGTGCCGAGGCCGCCCACCGCGAGCACGACGGCCAAGACGAGGACTGGGCGGCCTGGTACGCCTCCTACATGGTGGCCGAGCAGGCCGGAACGGACCTGCCCTCGTGACGGACGCCTAGCTCTGCCCTGGCCGCCGCGCGGAGCGGCGGCCAGGACGACCGGGCCGGGGAATGAGTCCGGGCTGAGGCCCCGGTGCCCTGCAAGGACGTGACTGGATGCTCAACTCCCAACGACCAGGAGACTGACATGCGGCGTATCACTCTTGGAACCGAGAACGACGCCCCGATCGACGTTCACTACGAGGACCTGCATCCGGCGCCTGAGAGAGGAGAAACCCATGGAGTTCATGGTTGAGTTTGAGGTCAACGTCCCGGACGGGGCTCCGGGGAGCGAGATCGAGGCCCGTAACAGCGCCGAGAGATCCGCCGCGGCCAGGTTGGTGGACGAAGGGCATCTCCTGCGGCTGTGGAAGCCGCCGCCGGCGCCCGCCGAGACCAGGGCCCTCGGCCTGTACCGCGCCGACAGTGAAACGCAGCTCACCGATCTGCTCCGCGCTCTGCCACTCTACGACTGGATGAACATCACGGTCACCCCGCTCGAGGTCCATCCCAACGATCCGGGACCCCCGGCGCCGTCTCCGCGCCCGCTAGCAGCCAGCAATGAGCGGTGATCACCTTCCCGAGCCTCGCCTGACGCGGGTCTACCGCTTGGAGGCCACGCTCGGTGAACCGCTGGATCTCGGCGACGTCGCACAAGGCCACCGGCGCATCGTGCCGCAAACCGGCGGGACGTTCACCGGTCCTGAGCTGCGCGGCGTGCTGCTTCCGGGCGCCAGCGCCGACTGGCAGATCGTCCTACCGGACGGCACCGGGCTCGGCGACATCCGCTACACCCTGCAGACCGACACCGGCGAGCTGCTCTACGTCCAATCACGAGGTGTGCGCCACGGCAGCGCCGAGGTCCTCGCACGTCTCACGCGGGGTGAGGACGTCGACGCCAGCGAGTACACCTTCCGCACCTCAACCCAGATCGAAACCGCAGCTCCTCGACTCGACTGGCTGAACAAGGGCATCTTCATCAGCGTCGGCGGCCGGCAGGCCACGGGCGTGATCTACGAGACCTATCTCGTCGAGTGATCCCGCCGCCCCAGCACGACGAGCAGAAGGTCGCGATCATCACCGGCGCCTCGCACGTGACGGAAGCGGGGCGAGCGCGCCGCGGCGACTGCGTAGCGACCGGGCATCGGACCAGGCGGCGCGCCGGCGAGGAGCTGCCGGGATGAGCAGCGACTATGACGTGATCGTCCTCGGTGGCGGCTCCCCGGGCGAGCATTGCGCGGGCGCGCTCGCCGAGGGCGGCCTGCATGTGGCCGTCGTGGAGCGCGAGCTCGTCGGAGGGGAGTGCTCCTACTGGGCTTGCATCCCGTCGAAGACGCTGCTGCGGCCGGGCGAGGCCGTCCACGGAGCGCGCGAGGCCGCCGCGAGCGCCGACGTCGATGTCGAGGCGGCGCTCGCCTGGCGTGACTTCATAGTCTCCGACTACTCCGACGTCGGACAGGAGCGCTGGCTGGCCGATCGCGGCATCGACCTGCTACGCGGCAGCGGGCGGCTCGCCGGCCCGGGCGTCGTCGAGGTCGACGGCGTGCGGCACACGGCAGACCATGTGGTCCTCGCGAACGGTGCCGATCCGGTCGTGCCGCCCGTAGCAGGCCTTCGCGAGCTCGACGGCGTTTGGACGAACCGCGAGGTGACTGGCATGAAGGCCATTCCGCGCCGACTGCTGATCCTCGGTGGCGGCCCAGTCGGCGTGGAGATGGCGCAGGCCGTTCGGCGACTGGGCGGCGAGACCGTGATCGTCGAGATGGCTGAGCACGTTCTCGGGCGGGAGCCGGCGCCGCTGGGTGAGGCGCTCGGAGAGGTTCTAGGCCGCGAAGGCATCGAGCTCGTCCTGTCCGCGAACGCGACCGCCGCGCGACACGAGGGCGAGGACTACGTCCTCGAGATCGACGACGGGCGCGAGCTGCGCGGTGACCGGCTGCTCGTCGCCACGGGCCGGCGTCCGCGGGTGCTCGGGCTGGGCCTCGAGACCGTCGGTGTCGAGCCGGACGCGCACGGAGTTCCGGTCGACGCGCACCTGCGCGCGGCGGAGCGTCTGTGGGCGATCGGCGACGTGAACGGCCTTTGGCCGCTGACCCACGTCGGCAAGTACCAGGGCGACGTGGTCGCCGCGAACATCCTCGGTGAGCCGCGAAAGGCTAACTACGACGCCGTTCCGCGTGTCGTCTACACGGACCCGCAGGCCGCGGCAGTGGGCGCTTCCGCCGGCCGTTTCAGCGCCATGGTCCCGGTGTCGGAGTTGCCGAAGACCGCGACGTACACGCGCGCATACGCCGAGCAGAACGGCTTCCTGACGCTCCTCAGCGACGGCGAGCGGCTGACGGGCGCCTACGCGCTCGGCCCCGAGGCGGGCGAGTGGTTGCAGCAGGCGACGCTCGCGATCCGCGCGCACATCCCGCTCGACGTCCTCGGCGACACGATCCAGCCGTTCCCGACGTTCTCGGAGATCTACGTCACCGCGCTGAAGGCGCTCCACCACGAGATGGCAGCAACGTCCAAAGCCGACGGACGGCAGACCAGGGACCTGCGCCGGGCCAGACCGGGGACCTGACCGGGGTGTTGCCCGGGCGCGAACAGGCGCGCCCGGTGGGAACGTCCCGGTTACATCGTCATCACCTACGCCAGGAGCAGGAGCGTCATGCCCTCAGCAACGGAGGCCGCGCAGGTCAGGCTTAATCGAGCTACGCCTTCACACTGTCGAGTCGTCCTCGACAACCCGCCGCTCAACCTCATGGGTCCGGAATTCGTTCTGCAGATCCGAGAGATCATCACAGTCCTCGAGAACGATGACCGAGTCAAGGTAGTGGTGTTCGAGAGTGCCGTCGACGGCGTCTTTCTGAATCACTCCGACTTCCTCGCGAACTTCGAGGATCTGACCAGCATCCCCCAGGGTCCGACCGGCCTCGAGGCATGGCCGGACGTCCTGGTCCGCCTGACGCGCGCCCCGTTTGTGTCGATCGCGCTGATCCGGGGGCGGGCGACCGGAAACGGCAGCGAGCTCTTGCTCGCCTGCGACATGAGCTTCGCGAGCCGAGAGAACGCGCTCATATCGCACTTTGAGGTGGGCGCGGGCGTCGTCCCTGGTGGAGGGCCGATGGCGCGACTGCCGCGGGTCATGGGACGGGGACGCGCCCTCGAGGTGCTCCTCGGCGCCGACGACATCCGAGCCGCCGATGCCGAGCGCCTCGGCTACGTGAACCGTGCGCTACCCGATGCCGAGCTGGACCCTTTCGTGGACGGGCTCGCAACGCGGATCGCCTCGTTCGACAAGTGGGCGATCGCCAACACCAAGCGCCTCGTCAACGAAGCCAGCCTGCCGCCTGACGTCGAGATGAGAGCGGGTTGGGATGCCTGCATGGCCTCCGTCAACCGACCCGCGGCGCAGGAAAGAATCAAAGCTCTCCTGGAGCAAGGGCTCCAGAACCCCGGAGACGCGGAGAATCGACTCGGATTCTACGTGGGACAGCTGGGGCTCGAGGGCGAGCGCTGA
>DASZFA010000026.1:0-86036 GCA_035940255.1 Solirubrobacteraceae bacterium | reverse complement strand
CATCTTCATGATGGCCAACTCGGGCGCCCGTGGCTCGTTCAAGCAGATCCGCCAGCTGGCGGGCATGCGCGGGCTGATGGCCAACCCGAAGGGTGAAATCATCGAGCGCCCGATCAAGGCCAACTTCATGGAGGGCCTGTCGGTGCTTGAGTACTTCATCTCCACCCACGGCGCCCGAAAGGGCCTCGCGGACACCGCCCTGAGGACCGCCGACTCCGGCTATCTGACACGGCGACTGGTCGACGTGGCGCAGGACGTGATCATCCGCGACGCCGACTGCGGCACCGATGAGTACATCGAGATGGCGGTCTTCAAGAGCGACGGGCAGCCGAACGACGGCCTCGTCGGAAGGATCGCCGCGCTGCCGATCGAGACCAAGCGCCACCGCATGCTCGCCGAGCAGGGCTCCGAAATCGGCCGTGAGGAGCTGGCCGACATCGTGCAGACCTTCCACGACGAGCACGACAAGGGCGTCGAGGTCACCGTGCCGGTGCGGTCGGTGCTCAAGTGCGAGGCCCCCAGCGGCGTCTGCCAGGCCTGTTACGGCCGGGCGATGGCGACTGGATCGCTCGCGCAGATCGGCGACGCCGTCGGCATCGTCGCGGCGCAGTCGATCGGCGAGCCGGGCACGCAGCTCACCATGCGCACATTCCACACCGGCGGAGTCGCCGGCGCGGACATCACGCACGGGCTGCCGCGCGTCGTCGAGCTCTTCGAGGCACGTCGCCCGAAGGGACTGGCCAAAATCGCCGAGCAGGACGGCGTCGTATCGATCGAGGAGACCGAGAAAGCGCTCACGGTCGTGATCACCGACGAGGCCGGCGACGAGCATCGCCACGCGTTCGCGCGGCGCACGCGCCTGTTCGTGAACGACGGCGAGGAGATCAAAGCCGGCAGGCAGCTCAACGAGGGCTCGGTGTACCCCCACGAGCTGTTGGCGATCCGCGGGCGGACCGAGACCGAGCAGTACCTCGTCAAGGAGGTGCAGGAGGTCTACAAGTCCCAGGGCGTCGACATCAACGACAAGCACATCGAGCTGATCGTGCGTCAGATGCTGAAGAAGGTACGGGTCGACCAGAAGGGCGACACCGACTACCTGCCCGGCCAGTTCGTCGACCGCTTCGAGTTCGCGAAGGTCAACGACGCGATCGCCAAGCAGAAAAAGGAGACGGCCCAGTTCGAGGACATCATCCTCGGGATCACGAAGGCCTCGCTGAACACGGACTCGTTCCTGTCCGCGGCCTCCTTCCAGGAGACGACGAAGGTCCTGACCGATGCTGCCCTGGAGGGCAAGATCGATCGCCTCAACGGCCTCAAGGAGAACGTGATCATCGGCAAGCTGATCCCCGCGGCGACCGGTCTGAAGCGCTACCGGCGGATCGAGATCGAACCGTCGGAGCCGCTGCCCCGGGCGATCGACGACGTGGGGCTGCTCGATCAGGACGAGATTGCGGCTGAGCTCGGCCTCGTCGGCGGCGATGGCTTCAACGGCGGCTACGGCCAGGAGTTCGACGCCGACCTGGCATCGCTTGAGAAAATCGGCGCCGGCGGCGGCTCGGACCCAGGCTTCGTCGAGGAGCTGGCCGAGCTCGAGATCCCCGAGGAGGATCTGAAGGAGGACTAGGGCGTAGGCCCGCAGCGCCCGCGAGGCATCGGCTTCGCGGGCGCCCAGGCCGGCCCGCGGGTCCAGAAGCGCGACTTCGCGGCGGCCGGTGTGTAATGGGCGGTAATGAGCGCCGGGCCAATGACGCGCAGATCGCTGCTCGCCGCCAGCGCTGGCGCGATTGCGGGCGGGATCCTGCGCCCGGGCGCCACCCTCGCGCTGCTCTCCGGGCCGCCGCGGCCGACGGTCTGGGAGCGCCGGCTCGGAGGGCTGGCCGCGTCGGGCGCGAGGATCGAGCTGGGGCGCTCGGCCGATCTCGTGGGAGTCCAGTGGGCCGCACCCGCCGGCGCGGGCGTCTGGGTGCGCTTCCGCAGCCCGCGTGGAGGCTGGAGTCGCTGGGTCTCCGCGGGCGCGCACGGCCACGGGCCCGATGGCCCATCGCCGGACGGCTCGATGATCGGCGATCCCGTCTGGACCGGCGGCGCCACGGCCGTGCAGGTCAGGGCGAATCGCCTCCTTAGCGGCGTGCGGCTGCATCTCGTCGACGTCAGCGATGGCGTGGGGGCAAGGCTCGCGGCGACGCGCTCGCCGCTTGCGATGGCGGCGGCTCTACCCCTGGCAACGCCGGTCCTGGCGGCGGGCCCGGGACAACCGCCGATCATCGCCCGCCGGGCCTGGGCGCAGGGTATCGCCCCGCCGCGCGTGTCGCCCGGCTACGGAGCGGTGCGAATGGCCTTCGTGCACCACACCGAGAACCCCAACGGGTACGCGGCCGCGGAGGTGCCGGCAATGCTGCGCGCCATATACGCCTACCACCGCTTCGCGAGGGGTTGGAACGACATCGGCTACAACTTCGTCGTCGACCTCTACGGGCGCATCTTCGAGGCCCGCGCCGGCGGCATCGACGAGCCCGTGGTGGGGGCTCAGGCGGGTGGTTACAACCTCGCCTCCACCGGCGTGGCGGTCCTCGGCTCGTTCATGGAAACGCCGATCTCGCCGGCCGCCCGGAATGCGCTCGAGCGGCTGCTCGCATGGAAGCTCTCACTGCACGGTCTGCCGGCGATGGGCAGGGTGACGGTGCGGGTCAACCCCGCCGGCGCCCCCTTCAGCAAATTTCCAGCGAACGCCAACGTGTCGCTGGCGCGCATCTCGGGCCACAGGGATGCCGACTCGACCGACTGTCCCGGCAACGCGCTCTACGGGGAGCTGGCGACGATACGCGGGCGCGTGCGGCGTCTCGCCGGCCGTCCGGCGCGAGCCACGCTCACGCTCCTGCCGGCGGCCGCGCCGGCGGCGAGCGGCCCGGGGGTTCCCGCGGCCGTGGGCGGGGCGCGTACGCTCGCCGGAACGCTCGAGCTCCTCGACGGGACGCCCGTGGGCGGCGCTCCGATCGCCGTTCAGGCGCGCAGGGTGAGCGCGAAGGGGCTGGTGGTGAGCGAGCGGACGCTCGCCGAATCCTCGACCGACCCACTGGGAAGATGGTCGCTTGCGCTCAGCGTCGTCGCCTCGCGCGCGGGCACATGGTTGCGGGTGCTCAGCACGGGCGCGCCGGGTACGTGCGTATCCGAGCCGCTGTACGTCCCGGGGACCGTGCTCCTCAGCGCCCCGCCGCCTGCGCCTTCAGCTCCAGCGCCCACTCCTCCAGCTGCGCCGCCTCCCGCGACGTGAGCCCGAGCTCGGGCTCGGTCTGCACGAGCAGCGTCGGCGTGGCCCGCGCAGCCGCCCACTCGTGGCAGGCGCCGTTGAAGGCATCGTCGATCCATGCCAGCTGCCGTTCGCCGGCGTAGGCGTCGATCGACTGCAACTTCCAGTGCGCGAGCGTCGCCTGCGGGCCGCCCGCGCCACTCGGGCCTCCGGGTTCCTCAGCGCCCGCGAGGAATCCCCCCGGGATGTTGCCAGCGCCAGCCGCGAGCACGCCGCGCGGAAAGCGCAGGAAGGGCAAGCGCTTGGGGAGGCCGAGCAGGTGGGGGAGGTGCTCGTTGGCCCGCTCTTCCCAGCCGCTGGCCCAGACGAGCTCGAAGAGCTCCGCGAGCGAAAGCAGGTGAGCGGCGGCCGTGGACGAAAGAAAGTGGGGTATGCCTTCAATCGCGTGGAAGGACGCGTCGAGCGGGGTTCCGCCGGCGGCGAGGCGCTCCGGCGAGCCGGCCGCCGGCTGGCCGAAAAGCGAGATCACGCCGTCGATGTCGACGAGCAAGAGGGGCCTCAGCTGGGCTAGCGGCGGGGCGGTCATCGCAAAGTCCCTGCAAACGGCCACCCATTCAAGCCGCAGAAGCTCTTTAGCTTACGCACAGGTCGAGGCGGGTAAGCTACCGGCGACGGTTGATCCGCCTAGGCCGCTAGAGAGGAGTAAAGCAGCCGGCGGCCGCAACCGATGGATCGACCGTTGGACACACACAACTTATGACTCTTGAGCTTGGCATCCTGCTTTCACTCGCGTGCGCCTTCGTGGCGAACCTCGCGTTCTTCTACAAGTACCGTGGCGCCAACGCGGTCGCCAAGGTCAACATCAGCCACCCCTTCCGCTCCGCCCGCGCGCTGTACTCCTCGAAGTGGTTCACGCTGGGCATGCTGACGGCCACGGCCAGCTGGGGCCTGCATGTCGGAGCCCTGTCGGTCGCGCCGATGTCAGTCGTCCAGGTGACGCTGGCCGCAGGCGTGGTGTTCATCGCGGTGATGGCCGAGCGGCTGTTCGGCTTCGAGGTCGGCCGCCGCCAGTGGATCGGCCTGATGCTCACAGCCACGGGGCTCGTGCTGCTGGGGATCACGCTGCCGCACATGCATGGCGCGCACTCGAGCTTCTCCCCCGTCGCGATGATCTCCTTCGAGACGGCTCTGTTTGGGATCGGAGGGCTGCTGCTGATGGGCCCGCGCATGGGCGGGCCGGTCGAGCACCATGGCGTGATGCTGGGAGCCGCGGCGGGGATCCTCTTCGGAGTCTCCGACACCGCGATCAAGGCGCTTACGGGCATAACAGGAGCTCATGGCCTTTTGGGCCTGGCCCTGAGCCCCTGGCTGCTGGTGGCGGTGATGGCTTCGGTCGTCGCCTTCTACGCCTCCGCGCGAGGGTTGCAGGACGGCGAGGCGGTGCCTGTGATCGCCGTGACGGGCGCCGCAGCGAACATCGCGGGCATCGCCGGCGGGATCGTCGTGTTCGGCGACCCGATGGCGGGCAGCCCGCTCGGGATCATCCTGCAGGCGTTCGCCTTCGTGCTCGTCGTGGTGGCCTCGGCGATGATGCCCGCGCCGGTGCGCGCCGCAGGCGTCGCCGCCCAGTCGGCGTAGCGCCCGCTGCTGCTAGCATCATCGCCCGATGCCGACAACCTCTCAGCTCGTGCGCAAGGGGCGCGTGAGCCCCAAGAAGAAGCTCGCCACGCCCGGCCTGAAGTCCGGCAAGGGGCGCAAGAAGAAGGTCGCCGCGCCGCAGCGGCGCGGCGTGTGCACGCGCGTGTACACGACGACCCCGAAGAAGCCCAACTCGGCGCTTAGGAAGGTCGCCCGTGTGCGCATCTCGGGCTCGATCGAGGTGACGGCTTACATCCCCGGCGAGGGTCACAACCTGCAGGAGCACTCGGTTGTGCTCGTGCGCGGCGGGCGCGTCAAGGATCTGCCTGGCGTGCGCTACAAGGTCGTGCGCGGCACGCTCGACGCGGCCGGGGTGAGCGATCGCAAGAAGGCGCGCTCGCAGTACGGCGTGAAGAAGAAATAGCCGATGCCGCGCCGCGCCGCCGCACAGGTTCGTCCGATCGACCCGGACCCGATACACCGCTCCAAGCTCGTCCAGCAGGTGATCAACAAGGTGATGCTCGACGGCAAGAAGTCGATCGCCGAGCAGATCGTCTACGACGCGCTCGCGCTGCTTGGCGAGCGCAGCGACAAAGACCCCGTGGAGACGCTCGAGTCCTCGATCAAGGTGCTCACGCCCACGCTCGAGGTCCGTTCGCGACGCGTCGGCGGGGCGACCTACCAGGTGCCCGTCGAGGTTCCCCCCCGCCGGGCACGCACGCTGGCCGTCCGCTGGCTGGTCGAGTTCGCTCGCCAGCGCCGCGAGAAGACGATGGCCCAGCGCCTGGCGAACGAGCTGTCGGACGCGCAGTCCCAGCAGGGCGGGGCGTACAAGCGCAAGGACGACATCTACCGCATGGCCCAGGCCAACAAGGCCTTCGCGCACTACCGCTGGTAGAGCCCTCCCCCGGTATCGGGAGTTCTTAGAAGGGCCCGCTCCGCGGGCCCGGATGGGTCGCGCCGTGCTGCCCCCTCGGGCGAGCGCTCGGACCTTCGTCCGTCTGGGCCTCGCAAACCCTTGACACGAAAACCTTCGGTACCTAACCTTTCGGTGCCAAATGTCTTCTGTGTCCTCAGCGGCTCCCGCTTCCGGTCCCGCGGCGTCGGACCGCATAGAGCCATACGTCTGGCGGGTCGCGGGCGTGGTGATCCTCGGCATGCTGATGTCGATCCTCGACACGACGATCGTCAACGTCGCGCTGCGCACGCTCGGGCACGACCTGCACAGCTCGATCTCGCAGATCCAGTGGGTCGTGACCGGCTATCTGCTGGCGCTCGCGGCGGTGATCCCGATCACGGGCTGGGCGGCACGGAGGTTCGGAGCCAAGCGCGTCTACATGACCTCGCTGGTGTTGTTCACCGGCGGATCGGCCCTCTGTGCAGCAGCCGGCTCGACCACGTCGCTGGTCCTGTTCCGCGTGCTGCAGGGCGTCGGCGGCGGGATGCTGATGCCGGTCGGCCAGCTGATCATGGCGCAGGTGGCCGGGCCCAGGCGAATGGGTCGGGTGATGGGCGTCGTCGCGATGCCCGCGATGCTCGGACCGATCCTCGGGCCGGTTCTGGGTGGGCTGATCCTGCAGAACCTGCACTGGTCGTGGATCTTCCTCGTCAACGTTCCTATCGGCGTGATCGCGTTCATCGCCGGCTGGCGGATCATCCCCGAGACCGAATCGGGCGAGGCCGGGCGCCTCGACGTCCTCGGGCTCGCGCTGCTCTCGACCTCGACGAGCGCGATCGTCTACGGCCTCAGCCAGATCGGCACTCACAGCAGCCTGACGGCCGGCTCGGTCGTGTGGCCCTGCGCAGTCGGGCTCGCGCTCGCGGTGGTCTTCTGCCTGCATGCGCTGCGCATCGAGCGCCCGCTGCTCGACGTGCGCCTGTATGCGAACCGCGTCTTCGCCGCGGCGTCGCTGACCACCTTCGGCCTCGGCGCCGCCCTCTTCGGGGCGATGATCCTCGTTCCCCTCTACTACCAGGAGGTCCGCCACGAGAGCGTGATCGTGACCGGGCTGCTGACCGGACCACAGGGGCTGGGAATGTTGCTCGCGATGCCCTTCGCGGGGCGTCTCAGCGAACGCATCGGCGGCGGACGCGTGGCGGTGGGCGGCGTGCTGATGCTCGCCGTCTCCACGATCCCGCTCGCCTTCGTGGGCGTCAGCACCTCGATCGTCTCGATCTCGATCGTGCTCGTGCTGAGAGGCGTGGGCATCGGCTTCTCGTTCATGCCCGCCATGACCGCCGCCTTCGCCGCGCTGCGGCCTGAGCAGCTCTCCGACGCGACGCCGCAGCTGAACATGCTGCAGCGGATCGGCGGGGCGATCGGGACGGCGGTGCTCGCCGTCGTGCTGCAGCGCGCGACCGGGCTGTCGCCGGCGAGCGGCCATGCGCCGGCGCTCACAAAGCTCGCGAGCGGCTTCGACGCGGCCTACTGGTGGTCGTTCGGGATCGCCCTGCTGTCGGTGATCCCATGCGTCGTCCTGCTCCGCGCCGAACGCCCGCGCGGCAGGCTGAGCGAGGCCGCGGCGGGCGCCGAGGCGACCGCCGAGCCGCTCGGCGTCTAGGAGACACGATGGCCGCCCCCGCCACACTCAAGCCCGGGCCACCGCCCTCGCAGCGGCGCGCCGAGCAGTTGACCGAGCTCGGCCTGGCCTTCCGCCGCGTCTTTCGGACTCTCAGCCGCCTGCGCGGCCGCGACACGCATCTCGGCGGCTCGCAGCTGAGCCACGCCCAGTTCCAGCTCCTGCTCGAGCTCCTCGAGCGCGGCGAGCTGCCCGCCGGTGAGCTGGCCGCGGCCGCCAAGCTCGCGCCCGGCACCGTGACCCAGATGCTCGACCATCTCGCCGCCTGCGGGCACGTCGTGAGGGACCGCTCGGAGACAGACCGCCGCGTGGTCGTCTCGCGGCTCACGCCGCAGGGACGGCGCAAGATCCAGGCCAGGCGCGACGAATGGCAGGATCGCTGGGAGATGGCGCTCTCAGACGTCGATCCCGAGGAGCTGAGGGCCGCGACGCGCGTGCTCGAGCGGCTCGGAGAGATGTTCGAGCAAGCGGCGCCGGGGGAGGGGTGCAGACCCGCGAAATCGGGCTCGCAAAAGGCCCCCCAACGCCCTCGGGGCTGAGAATGGCTCTGCTATAGTTGACCTTGCGTCGCGGGTGGGCGCACGAATGCGTGCGAGCACACCCGCGCGAGGCAGGAACTCAAAGATGGAGACCTCGAGCAGATAACGACGCCAACCGGTCCATTACCGACCAGCAGCGCACGTGGGCCCGAGGGGCCCATTTTTTTGCCCGCATCCTCCCCCCGAATCTCCCACACGATCCCTCTTCATGCCACGTAAGTTCTCACTCGAAAACACCCGAAACATCGGGATCATGGCTCACATCGACGCCGGCAAGACGACGACGACCGAGCGCATCCTCTACTACACCGGCCGCACGTACAAGATCGGCGAGGTGCACGAGGGCGCGGCCGTGATGGACTGGATGGAACAGGAGCAGGAGCGCGGCATCACGATCACCTCCGCCGCCACGACCGCGCAGTGGAAGGACCACAGGATCAACATCATCGACACGCCCGGGCACGTCGACTTCACCGTCGAGGTCGAGCGCTCGCTGCGAGTGCTCGACGGCGCGATCGCGCTGTTCGACTCCGTCGCTGGCGTCGAGCCCCAGTCGGAGACCGTCTGGCGCCAGGCCGACAAGTATCACGTCCCGCGCATCGCCTACATCAACAAGATGGATCGCATCGGGGCCGACTTCGACCAGGGCGTGAAGACGATGATCGACCGCCTCGGCGCCCACCCCGTGCCGATCCAGCTGCCGATCGGCGCCGAGGGCGGCTTCGAGGGCATCGTCGACCTCGTCGCGATGAAGGCAGTCGTCTACAAGGATGAGCTGGGCGTCGAACAGGAAACCGGGGAGATCCCCGAGCACCTGCTTGAAGCGGCCACAGCCGCTCGCGAACACCTGCTCGAGGAGGTCTCCCATTACGACGACGCGCTGCTCGAGCTGATCCTCGAGGAAGCCGAGGTCCCCGAGGCGGTGCTCAAGAACGCAATTCGCAACGCGACCCTCTCGACGAAGCTGACGCCGGTGCTTTGCGGGTCCTCGTTCAAGAACAAGGGCGTTCAGCCGCTGCTGGACGCGGTCATCGACTACCTGCCCTCGCCGCTGGACGTCCCGCCCGTCGTGGGCACCGAATTGATCAAGGGCCAGGAGGAGGAGCGGGAGGTCATCCGCAAGGCCGACGACTCCGAGCCGTTCGCCGCGCTCGCGTTCAAGATCGCCGCCGACCCCTACGTCGGCAAGCTGACCTACTTCCGCGTCTACTCCGGCCGCCTGCAGGCCGGAGCCCGGGTGCTCAACGTCTCAACCGGGCGCACGGAGCGCATCGGGCGCATCCTGATGATGCACGCCAACGAGCGCGAGGAGGTCCAGGAGGTCTACGCCGGGGACATCGCCGCTGCTGTGGGCATCAAGCAGGTGATGACCGGTGACACGCTCGCGGCTCCGGACGCGCCGGTCCACCTCGAGAACATCATCTTCCCCGAGCCCGTCATCAAGGTCGCCGTGGAGCCGAAGACGAAGATCGACCAGGAGAAGATGTCGATCGCGCTCGGACGCCTCGCTGAGGAGGACCCGACCTTCCAGGTGCGCACCAACGAAGAGACCGGCCAGACCGAGATCTCGGGCATGGGCGAGCTGCACCTCGAGGTGCTCGTCGACCGCATGAAGCGGGAGTTCGGCGTCGAGGCCAACGTCGGCCGCCCGCAGGTCTCCTACCGCGAGACCGTGCGTGGGACCGTGCAGAAGATCGAAGGCAAGTTCGTCCGCCAGACGGGCGGCTCCGGACAGTACGGCGTCGTCTACATCGACCTGGAGCCCGCGCCCGGCGACGGCTTCGAGTTCGTCAACAAGATCAAGGGTGGCGCGGTTCCCTCGGAGTACATCCCGGCGGTGAAGAAGGGTGTCGAAGAGGCGCTCGAGAACGGCGTCAAGGCCGGCTACCCGATGGTCGACATGCGGGTGACGCTCGTCGACGGCAAATACCACGACGTCGACTCGTCGGAGATCGCCTTCAAGGTGGCCGGCTCGCTCGCCTTCAAAGAGGCGGCAAAGCGCGCCAAACCGGTCCTGCTCGAGCCGATCTTCGCGGTCGAGGTGGTCACGCCCGAGGAGTTCCTTGGGCACGTCATCGGCGACCTGAGCAGCCGGCGCGGGCGCATCGAAGGCCAGGAGCCACGAGGCAACGCGCTGGCGGTCGCCGCAAGGGTGCCGCTGAGCGAGATGTTCGGCTATGCGACCGACCTGCGCTCGAACACTCAGGGCCGCGCGAACTACACGATGCAGTTCGAGAGCTACGAAGAGGTTCCCACGAACATCGCCGAGAAGATCGTCGAGCAGCGCACCGGGGAGCCGGTTCCGGCCTAGGTCACGCCTGAGGCCGGAACCGATCGCAGCACCCGACGCTCACCAGCAGGCAGCAGTCAACGAGAGCAGCATTCAGATAGATTTCCCCGGTTCGCCCCCAAGGGGGCGAACATACAAGTCGATACAGGAGCGAACAAAAAGTGGCGAAGGAGAAATTCGAGCGCGACAAGCCGCACGTGAACGTCGGGACCATCGGTCACATCGACCATGGCAAGACGACGCTGACGGCCGCGATCACGTCTGTGCTCGCGGAGAAGGGAGGCGCTGAAGTCCGCAGCTTCGAGTCGATCGACAACGCGCCCGAGGAGAAGGAACGCGGGATCACGATCGCCACCTCGCACGTCGAGTACTCGACCGACAACCGCCACTACGCCCACGTGGACTGCCCGGGCCACGCCGACTACGTGAAGAACATGATCACCGGCGCCGCCCAGATGGACGGGGCGATCCTCGTGGTCTCGGCCGCCGACGGCCCGATGCCGCAGACGCGCGAGCACATCCTGCTCGCGCGCCAGGTCGGCGTCCCCTACATCGTCGTGTTCCTCAACAAGGCCGACATGGTCGACGACGAGGAGCTGCTCGAGCTCGTCGAGGTCGAGGTCCGCGAGCTGCTCTCTGAGTACGACTTCCCCGGCGATGACATCCCGTTCATCACCGGATCGGCGCTGAAGGCGCTGGAAGGGGACGAAGCCTCCAAGCAGAAGATCCTCGATCTCGCCGAGGCGCTCGACTCATACATCCCCGAGCCCGTACGCGAGCTCGACAAGCCTTTCCTGATGCCGGTCGAGGACGTCTTCTCGATCACCGGCCGCGGCACCGTCGCGACCGGACGCGTGGAGCAGGGCATCGTCAAAACCGGCGACACGGTCGAAATCGTGGGCGTCCACGACACGACCTCGACGGTGGTGACGGGCGTCGAGATGTTCCGCAAGATCCTCGACGAGGGTCGCGCGGGTGACAACGTCGGCTGCCTGCTGCGTGGCACCAAGCGCGAGGAGATCGAGCGCGGCCAGGTGCTGTGCAAACCGGGCTCGATCACCCCTCACACAAAGTTCAAGTCCGAGGTCTACGTGCTCAAGAAGGAGGAGGGCGGTCGCCACACTCCCTTCTTCACGGGCTACAGGCCCCAGTTCTACTTCCGTACAACCGACGTCACCGGCGTGGCAAAGCTACCCGACGGCGTCGAGATGGTCATGCCCGGAGACAACGTCCAGATGGAGATCGAACTGATCCAGCCGATCGCCATGGACCAGGGCCTGCGATTCGCCATCAGGGAGGGCGGTCGCACGGTGGGCTCCGGCGTGGTCAGCGAGATCGTCGAGTAGCACCCGCGCGCCGGCCTCAGACAGACGGAGCCGACGCACAAAATTGGCAGTCAGATACGACTAATGACCCCGCCGCTTAGGCTCGGCGGCGAGGGGTGGGCCTGAAGCGAGGCCCGCCTTCTCTCGCCGCTCGGGGAGGGCCACGGCGGGGTCCGCGCCGCCGGCGGGAGCCTTCCGAGCGCAGAAGATTCAAGAACCCAAGCCAGCACAGACACGACGAAAACGAACGCGAGAAGAGCTCAGAGAGCCTCAATGGCAGCTGCCAACCAAAACAAGATCAGAATCAGGCTCAAGGCCTACGACACCTCCGCCATCGAGTCGGCCGCGAGGGAGATCGTCGAGACGGCCACGCGCACCGGCGCGACGGTCTCCGGCCCCGTGCCCCTGCCCACCGAGAAGAACGTCTACTGCGTCATCCGCTCGCCCTTCAAGGACAAGGACTCGCGTGAGCACTTCGAGATCCGCACGCACAAGCGCCTGATCGACATCCACCAGCCGACGCCGAAGACGGTCGACTCGCTGCAGCGCCTGGACCATCTCCCGGCAGGCGTGGACATCGAGATCCGCCTGGCCACCTGATCGCGCGATTCCCGTCAGCCCGCGCACCCACGAACAGAGATCTCCACCGTTGCCATGTCCGCCATCCTCGCCAAGAAGCTCGGCATGACCCAGGTCTTTCAGGAGGACGGCAGCGTCGCACGCGTGACTGTCCTTGAGGCGGGCCCCTGCCCGGTCACCGCGATCCGCACGTCCGAGCGCGACGGCTACGACGCCGTCCAGCTGGCGTTCGCACAGGCGAGGGAGAAGCATCTCTCGAAAGCCGAGCTCGGGCACCTCAAGAAGGCCGACGCACCGCCGATGAGCCGCGTCGTCGAGTTCCGCGGCGAGGCCGGCGAGCTCGTGCTCGGCGAGAAGGTGACGGTCGAGTCCTTCGAGGTCGGGGCCCGGGTGAAGATCTCGGGCACGTCGAAGGGCAAGGGCTTTCAGGGGACGGTCAAGCGCCACAACTTCGCCATGGGGCCGACGTCGCATGGCTCGCACAACATTCGCGCCCCGGGATCGATCGGCGCCTCGGCGACGCCCTCGCGAGTGATGAAGGGCATCCGCGGCCCCGGACAGATGGGCAACCGCCGGGTCACGCAGAAGGGCCTCGAGGTGGTAGCGGTCGACGCCAAGGAGAACCTGCTGCTCGTGCGTGGCTCCGTGCCAGGGCCGACCGGGGCGATCGTGGAGGTTCGCAGCGATGCCTGACGCACCGCTTCTTGGCGCCACCACGACCGGGTCCGCGCCGAAAAAGGTGAAGCTCGACGACACGGCCTTCGGCGCTCGCTTCAAAGGCCCGCTCGTGCACCAGAGCGTGCGTGCCGAGCAGGCCGCCCGCCGGCGAGGGACGGCAGCGACGAAAACGCGCGGGCTCGTCTCCGGCGGCGGCGCCAAGCCATGGCGCCAGAAGGGAACGGGCCGCGCACGCGCCGGCTCGAACCGCTCGCCGATCTGGACGGGCGGAGGCATCGCCTTCGGCCCGCACCCCCGCTCCTACACCTTCAAGGTCAACCGCAAGGAGCAGCGCGCGGCGCTGCGCAGCGCCCTCTCGCTTCATGCCGAGCGCGCATCGATCGCGATCGTCGACGCCTCGGCGTTCACGGTGCCGAAGACGCGGCAGGCGCTCGAGCTGCTCGAGGACTGGAGCCAGCCCCTGCCGACGCTCGTCGTGCTCTCCGACGGCGAGTCCTCCGCCGCCCTGTCCTTCCGCAACCTTGCACGTGTGGCGGTGCTCACCGCCGAGGACGTGGGCGTTACCGACCTGCTCGCAGCGGCCTCGCTCGTGGTCTCAGAGCCGGCGCTCGCAGCGCTCACGGCGCGCGCCGCCAGCGCCGTCCCGGGAGAGGCCAAGGCCTGATGGAGCCGTCACAGATCGTGATCCGTCCGGTCGTCTCCGAGAAGAGCTACGTGCTCTCGGCGGCGAACCGCTACACCTTCCGCGTCCACGGCGACGCACACAAGACGCAGATCCGCCAGGCCGTCGAGGAGCTGTTCGGCGTGCACGTCGTCGGCGTGAGGACGCTGAGCGTGAAGTCCAAGCCCAAGCGCCGCGGGACGACGCGAGGACGGACGCGGAAGTGGAAGAAGGCCATCGTGCAGGTGCGCGAGGGCGAGACGATTCCGATCTACCAGGGCCTCGCCGCCCTCGAGGCCTAAGGCGAGCAAAAGCATGCCCATTCGCAAGCCCAAGCCCACGAGCCCCGGAATGCGGTTCGTCTCATACCCCGACTTCGCCGAGATCACGAGGTCCGAGCCCGAGAAGCGCCTCGTCGAAGGCCTGACGAAGAGCGGCGGGCGCAACCGTCACGGGCGCAAGACCGCCCGCCACCGCGGCGGCGGGGCCAAGCGCTCCTACCGGCGGATCGACTTCAAGCGGCGCAAGGACGGCGTCGACGCGCGCGTCGCGGCGATCGAGTACGACCCCAATCGCTCCGCCTACATCGCCCTGCTGCACTATCTCGACGGGGAGAAGCGATACATCCTCGCCCCGCAACGGCTCAACGTCGGCATGACCGTCGCTTCGGGCGCCGGCGCCGACATCGCCGTTGGCAACTGCATGGAGCTGGCGCGCATGCCGGTCGGCACCGTCGTCCACAACGTCGAGCTGCAGCCTGGCCGCGGCGGCCAGCTCGCGCGCTCGGCCGGCGCGTCGGTCCAGCTGATGGCCAAGGACGGCGAGATGGCGACGCTGCGACTGCCCTCGGGCGAGATGCGGATGGTGCGCACCGAGTGCCGCGCCACCGTGGGCGTGATCGGTAACGCCGACCACCAGAACGTGAAGGTCGGCAAAGCCGGGCGCAAGCGCCACATGGGCGTGCGCCCCCAGACGCGAGGCACCGCGATGAACCCGGTCGACCATCCACATGGCGGCGGCGAGGGCTCGACGACGGCGGGACGCCACCCGGTCACGCCGTGGGGTGTGCCCACCCTCGGCTACCGCACGCGCAAAAAGCACAAGTCCTCCGACCGCTACATCGTGCGCGGACGCAGGCGCGGGAAGGGCAAACAGCGATGAGCCGCTCGAGCAAGAAGGGCCCGTGGGTCGAAGAGCGCCTGATCGCGCGCATCGAAGCCCTCAACGCGGCCAACAACAAAAAAATGCTGAGGACTTGGTCGCGCGCCTCGACGATCTTCCCGCAGATGGTGGGCCACACGATCGCCGTGCACGACGGCAAGAGGCACGTCCCCGTGTACATCAGCGAGTCGATGGTCGGCCACAAGCTCGGCGAGTTCGCACCCACCAGGGTCTTCCGCGGACACGCCGGTTCGGGGAAGGTGCGATGAGCTCCGCAGACGAGAAAGACCTCCCCGGCGAGGCGCCGGCCGAGGAGCCGCAGGCCTCGAAAGCGCCGGCAGCGAAAGCGGAGGAGGCGCCCGAGAAAAAGCCCGCGTCGCGCAGGAAACCGGCCATTCGCAAAAAAGCCGCCGCCGAGAAGAAAGCCACCGAGAAAGAACCGGCGGCCGAGAAACAGCCGACGGCCGAGAAACAGCCGACGGCCGAGAAACAGCGGGCGGCTGAGAAAGAGCCGGCGGCCGAGAGCGCCGAGGAGAAGAAACCCGACGCTGGGAAACCGGCTGGCCGCAAAAAAGCGCCGGCCGCTAAAGCACCGGCCGAGCAGCCCGTCGCCAGCCGGCCCGCGAGGAAACGCGCCGGTGCCTCGCCGGCCCCGCGACGGAAAGTGGTTAAGGCCCATGCACGCTACGTGCGCACCTCTGCACGCAAGGCGCGAATCGTGTGTGGGCACCTGCGCGGCAAGTCGGTGCCGGAGGCACGCGCTATCCTCGCCTTCACCCCTCGTGAGGTGGCGCGCGACTGGAGCAAGCTGCTCGAGTCGGCGGTGGCAAACGCCGAGAGCAACCATGAGCTGCTCGAGGACGACCTGATCGTCCGGGAGGCATATGCCGACGAGGGGCCGACGATCAAGCGCTTCAGGCCTCGCGCGATGGGACGCGCTACACCGATTCGCAAGCGCACGAGCCACCTCACGATCACACTCACCCCGAGCCCAGGGCCCGGGACAACCTCAAGACGCGGCTGAGAGACGAAGAAATGGGACAGAAGGTTCATCCAGAGGCTATGCGCGTGGGTTACATCCACGACTGGAAGTCGAACTGGTTCAGCGAGAAACACTTCTCCGAGTACCTGGCCGAGGACATTCACGTGCGGGAGCACATCACCAACAAGCTTGCCCATGCCGGCCTCTCGGACATCACGATCCGCAAGGACGCCAACGAACTCGAGGTGAACATCCACACGGCCCGTCCCGGCATCGTGATCGGCAAGTCCGGCAGTGAAGTCGACGCCCTTCGCCGTGACCTGCATCAGATGACGAAAAAGCAGATCAAGGTCAACATCCTCGAGATCAAGCGCCCCGAGCTCGACGCCAAGCTCGTCGCGCAGTCGATCGCCGAGCAGCTGCAGAACCGGGTGGCATTCCGCCGCGCGATGAAGCGCGCGCTGACCAGCGCCATGCGCTCGGGCGCCAAGGGCGTGAAGGTCCAGGTCGCCGGCCGCCTGGGCGGCGCCGAGATGGCCCGCACCGAAAGCTACTCCGACGGTCGCGTACCGCTGCACACGATGCGGGCGGACATCGACTACGGCTTCTACGAGTCGCGGACGACCTTCGGACGCATCGGCGTCAAGTGCTGGGTCAACAAGGGCGAGATCATGCCCGAGGGGTACACCGGCGCGGACCTCACCGACATGACCGCGCCGGCGCAACAGAGCTCCGACCGCGATGGCCGCGGCGGCCGCGAGGGCCGCGATGGGCGCGGCCGCGGCCGCGGCAACGGCGGACCCGGCGGTGGCGGTCGTGGACCGGGCGGCGGTGGGCGCGGACGCGGACCCGGCGGACCCGGCGGCGGCGGTCGTGGACCAGGCGGCGGTGGACGAGGACCAGGCGGGGGCGGTGGACGCGCGCCTCGCTCCGGCGGCGGTCCCAGCGGAGGTGCTCGCTGATGCTTTCGCCCAAGCGCGTAAAGCACCGCAAGCAGCACCGCGGACGCCGGCGCGGGTACTCGCGCGGACAGCTTCACGTCCAGTTCGGCGAGTACGGGCTCAAGGCCCTGGAGGGCGGCTGGCTGACCAACCGGCAGATCGAGGCGGCCCGTATCGCGATGACGCGCAAGATCAAGCGTGGCGGCAAGGTGTGGATCAACGTGTTCCCCGACAAGCCGGTGACCAAGAAGCCGGCCGAGACACGCATGGGCTCGGGCAAGGGCTCGCCCGAGGGCTGGGTGGCCGTGGTCAAGCCGGGGCGTGTGATGTTCGAGCTGGCCGGCGTCCCCGAGCCGCTGGCTCGCGACGCGATACGCCTGGCGGCCCACAAGCTCCCGCTGAAGTCGAAGTTCGTGCTGCGTGAGGACTGAGTGAGGACGATGGACGCCAAGGAGCTTCGAGACATGGAGAACGCCGATCTCGCCAAACAGCTGGCGGCGTTCCGCAAAGAGGTGTTCGGCCTTCGGTTCTCGAACGCGACGGGCGAACTCGACGACACGGCGGGCTTGCGTCGCGCCAAACGCGACCTCGCGCGCGCGTTGACGGTTATCCGCGAGCGAGAGCTCACGGCCGAGTTCGGGCGCCAACATGGACCAAGGACGGACGCGAATGGCTGAGAAGAAAGACAAAGAGATGGCTGAGGAGCCCGAGAACGCCGCGGGGCAGCCTCCCGAGGCTGACGCCGCTGGCAGCTCAGCGGACTCTCCAGAGCCGGCCGACACCGACGCTGCTCCGCAGGCGCCTGGCGAGGCCGACGCGCAAGCAACTCCCGAGGCCGAGCCAGCCGATGATGCGCAGGCTGAGCCTGCGCCTGACCCCGCGCCCGCGCCCGACGCGGAGGCCGAGCCTGCGCCTGAGCCGGCGCCCGACGCGGAGGCCGAGTCCGCGGCGGCTCCAGAGGCCGACAGCGGCGGAGGCGGGTCGGCCCCGCAGGCCGCCGAGGCGCCGGGGCCCGCCGAGCAGCTCGCTCCCAAGGAGCGCCGCCGCAGGGCTCGCTCGCGCCACGGCGATGCTCGTCCGCCACGCTCGCCCGAGGAGCGCCATGCCGAGCGTCAGGCCGAGCGCGGGCGCAAGGCAGTGCGACGCCGCGCGCGGCGGCTGGCGGAACGAGCGAAGGCGGCCGAGCGTCGGGCGGCAGCTCCCGCGCCCGAGCCGCTCCCGCCCGTCCATGCTCCCGTCGAAGGCAAGCGCAGGGAGCGAACCGGAGTCGTCGTCTCGGACAAGGCCGAGAAGACGATCACGGTGCGAATCGACATCGCCCGCCGTCACCGCCGCTACGAAAAGATCGTGCGCAGCTCGAGCACCCTGCATGCGCACGACGAGAACAACGAGGCGCACGAGGGCGATGTCGTGCGAGTCATCGAGAGCAGGCCGCTGTCGCGCACGAAGCGCTGGGCGCTCGTCGACGTGCTGGAGCGAGCGCGGTGATCCAGAACGAGACCCGGCTGCGCGTGGCTGACAACTCCGGAGCTCGGGAGATCCTGTGCATCCGCGTGAAGGGCGGCTCGCGACGCAGGTATGCGTTCGTGGGAGACGTCATCACGGCCACCGTCAAGCAGGCGAACCCGCAGGGGACCGTGAAAAAGGGCGAGGTCGTTACGGCGGTCATCGTACGCACGAAGAAGCCGATCGGGCGCGACGACGGCACCTACATATCCTTCGACGAGAACGCCGCCGTGATCATTGACGACCAGAACAACCCGCGCGGGACGCGCGTTTTCGGGCCCGTAGCTCGCGAACTGCGCGAGCGCAACTTCATGAAGATCGTCTCGCTCGCTCCCGAGGTGCTGTGATGGCTCGCGCCCTGCAGAACGGCAAGCGCCGGCCGCTGAAGATCCGCTCGGGAGACCACGTCCGCGTGACGGCGGGCAAGGACCGTGGCAAGACTGGCCGCGTGCTGCGCGTTGAGCCGAAGAGGGAGCGCGTCTACGTCGAGGGCCTGAACATCGTCAAGCGCCATGTGCGCCCCAAACAGGTGGCAGGCGCCCACACGGAAACCGCGCTCGGCGGAGTGATCGAGCGCGAGGGCCCGATTCACATCTCCAACGTGATGATGCTCGACGCCAAAGGCAAGCCCACGCGCATCGGCATCGAGCGCGAGGACGGCCAGCGCTTCCGGGTCGCCAAGAGCTCGGGTTCGAGGCTGGACTGATCCCATGGCGACGATGACCGACATTGCCCCGCCCGCCCGGCTGAAGACGCGTTACCTCGAGGAGATTCGCCCGCAGCTGATCAGCCGCTTCGGCTACTCCTCGGTGATGCAGGCGCCGAGGCTCGAGAAGATCACGCTGAACATGGGCGTGGGCGAGGCCAAGCAAGACTCGAAAGCGCTGAAAGCCGCCAGAGATCAGCTGGCGACGATCGCCGGCCAGCAGCCGAGCGTGCGCCGCGCGCGCAAGTCGATCGCGGCCTTCAAACTGCGCGAGGGCATGCCCGTGGGAGTCGCGGTGACATTGCGAGGTGAGCGTGGCTATGAGTTCCTCGATCGCCTGGTCTCGATCGCGATCCCGCGGATCCGCGACTTCCGCGGGCTGAACCCACGCTCCTTCGACGGTCGCGGCAACTACTCGATGGGCGTCAAGGAGCAGATCATCTTCCCCGAGGTCGACTACGACGCGATCGATCAGGTGCGTGGGCTCGACATCACGATCACCACCACCGCCGCCACCGATGCCGAGGCGTTCGCCCTGCTCTACGCCTTTGGCATGCCCTTCGCCACCCAGGGGCGCCCGAAAGGCTTCAACGAGGCCGCCGGCGTGGAGGCGAACGGCGCGTCCGAAGGCGAGTCATCGACGCCTGACAGCGACGCCACCGAGCCTGCCGAGGCGGCGCCGCAGGTGGACGTCGCCGAGGATGCCGTGAGCGAGGAGGCCACACCGGAGGCGGATGTCGCCGCGGATGCTGAGCCCGACGTGTCGCCAGAGGCAGGCGCCGGCAGCGCGCAACCCGACGCCGAGGCCGCGGAGGCGCCTGCCGAGGAGGCCGAGTCCGGCGAGAACGCCGAGCCCGCCGCCCAGGAGCCGGCCGCCGCGGAGCAGCCTGAGCTCGAGATGGACGCAGATCAAACCGAGGCCGCCGCCGAGGCGCCAGACCCCGAGCAGGCAGCCAACGCCGAGAAAGAGAGCAGCGACTGATGGCCAAGACATCGCTTCGCGTCAAGCAGACGCGTACCCCCAAGTTCAAAACACGCGCATATACTCGCTGCAACCGCTGCGGGCGCCCGCGCGCGGTGTACCGGAAGTTCGGGATCTGCCGTATCTGCCTGCGCGATCTCGCGCACAACGGCCAGATTCCCGGAATGACGAAGTCCTCCTGGTAGAGGCTCTCTCGCAGGGCGAAACCAGCACGCACCACCACTTTCACGAAAATTCACGAACAGGAACGCCGCAACCAATCAAATGTCGATGACCGATCCCATAGCCGACTTCCTCACGAGGGTGCGCAACGCGATCCACGCCGCGCATGAGACCGTCGAGATCCCCGCATCCAAGCTCAAGGGCGAGCTCGCCCGGATCCTCGTCGAGCAGGGCTACATCGACTCGTGGTCGGTGCTGCCCGCGCCAGACGGGAGCGCCGGATCGCTGATCCAGATTCGTCTCAAGTACACCGAGGACAGGCGCTCGGCGATCTCTGGGCTGCGGCGCGTCTCGCGGCCGGGCCAGCGCAGCTACGTGGACGCCAAGCACATACCGAAGGTGCTCGGAGGCATGGGGACCTCGATCGTGTCGACCTCGCATGGAGTGATGACCGGTCACGACGCCCGCGCCGCGGGCTTCGGCGGCGAGGTCCTGGCTCAGGTCTGGTGAGGCTCGCCCGTGTCGCGAATCGGTAGACAGCCCATCTCAGTTCCCTCCGGCGTGACGGTCGCGATCGAGCCCGAGTCCGTCAGGGTGAACGGCCCCAAAGGCGAACTCAGCGAGCGCATCCACAGGGACATCGACGTCAAGCAGGAGGGCGAGGAGCTCCTCGTCACTCGGCCAACCGATCGTGGCGAACACCGCGCACTGCACGGGCTCACCCGCACGCTGGTGGCGAACATGGTCCAGGGCGTGACCGCCGGCTATGAGAAGCGGCTCGAGATCCAGGGCGTCGGCTACCGCGCGCAGCTGAAGGGAAAGAACCTCGAGCTGGCCGTCGGCTACTCGCATCCGGTGCCGATCCCCGCGCCCGAGGGGATCGAATTCGAGGTGCCCCAGCCGACGCGTATCGTGGTGAAGGGCATCTCCAAGCAGCTCGTCGGAGAGACGGCCGCGATCATCCGTAAGCAGCGCCCGCCCGAGCCATACAAGGGCAAGGGCATCCGCTACGAGGGCGAGTACGTCCAGCGAAAGGTCGGCAAGCGCGCATGAGCGTGATGACGAAGAGCGAGCGCAGGCTCAAAAGGCGCCGCCGCGTGCGGGCGAAGATCTCCGGCACCGCGAGCCGCCCGCGCATCTCGGTATTCCGCTCCAACCAAGGGATCTCAGCGCAGCTGATCGACGACATGTCAGGTAGCACGCTGGCGGCGGTGAACTGGTTCGAGCCCGAGCTGCGCTCGCTGGCCAAATCGGAGCGCGCGAAGCGTTCCGGGGAGGCGCTCGCCGAGCGCGCGAAGGCGGCCGGCGTCTCCGAGGCGGTCTTCGACCGCGGCGGCTACCGCTATCACGGCCACATACGGGCCTTCGCCGAAGCGATCCGCGAGGCGGGCATCGCCGTCTAGGCTCCAGGGCGCTCCCTGCCGCTACCCTCTTTCCCTGCTCATGTCCATTTCCCCAGACCGCTCAGTCAACCCCGCAGGCCTGGACCTCCAGGAGCGCGTGGTCGAGATCAACCGCGTGGCCAAGGTCGTCAAGGGCGGCCGGCGTTTCTCGTTCACCGCACTCGTCGTCGTCGGCGACGAACGCGAGGTCGTGGGGGTGGGCTACGGAAAGGCCAACGAGGTCCCCCTGGCGATCCAGAAGGGCGTCGAGCGGGCGAAGAAGGACCTGTTCCGCGTTCCCAAGCACGGCAGCACGATCACCCACCAGACGACGGGGATCTTCGGCTCCGGGCGAGTGCTGCTGAAGCCGGCATCGCCCGGTACCGGCGTGATCGCCGGCGGCGGCGTCCGCGCCGTGCTGGAGCTCGCCGGGATTCACGACATCCTTTCCAAGAGCCTCGGCACGCAGAACCCAATCAACCTCGTGAAGGCGACCGTGGCGGGGCTGCGCGGGCTGCGCACGCCCGAGGAGGTCGGGCGCCTGCGCGGGCTCTCGATCGACCAGGTCCTCGGTCTCGGCGGCGAGAAGTCCGCCGCCGCCGACCGATCCGCCGTCGCCGGTGAGCCGGCCGGCGCGCCCGAGGCCGCAGCTGCGCCCGCCGCCGAGCCGAATGGCGCCCGCGAGCCCGCGGCTCCGCCCGCCCCCGAGGAGGCACCCGCCTGATGGCCTCGGTCAGCGTCACCCAGCGCCGCTCGAAGAACGGTGCGAACCAGAGGCAGATCGACACTCTGCGCTCGCTCGGCCTGCGCCGGATCGGCCATACCGTGCAGGTCGAGGACACCGAGCAGGCGCGTGGGATGCTTCACGCCGTGCGCCACCTGGTCGAGGTAAAGGACGGCAAGTGAGCCCCCAGCGCCAGAAGCAGCAGGAGCGGGTGGGCCTGCACAGCCTGTCCCCGGCTCCCGGCAGCCGCAGGGCCCGCAAGCGCGTCGGTCGAGGGGAAGGCTCGGGCACCGGCAAGACCTCCGGCAGGGGGCAGAAGGGCGCGGGCGCGCGGTCCGGCGCCAAGAGCAGGCCGAACTTCGAGGGCGGCCAGATGCCGATCCACATGCGCATGCGAAAGCTGCGCGGCCCACACATGAAGAAGTCGATGCCCTTTGAGCCGTTTCGCACGCACACCCAGCCCGTGAACATCGCAGACCTCGAGAGCCGCTTCGATGCGGGCGCCGAGGTCACAATCGAGCTGATGAAGGCCAACGGCCTCGGCGCCCGCAAGGACGTCCCCGTAAAGGTGCTCGCCAAGGGGGAACTCAGCAAGGCGCTCACGGTCCACGCCCACGCGTTCAGCGCGACCGCGCGGGAGCGCATCGAGGGCGCCGGCGGCAGCTGCAAGATCGTCGACGGCTGACGAGCGCCGGCGCCTTGCAACCGGCGGCGTTGCACGGCGTATCCACTAGAATCGGCCGTTCCGCGGGCAGATGAGCACCTCGCTTGTGTGTCGCGCGCGCTGAAAGCACATGCTCGCCACGATCCTGAACGCCTTCCAGGTTGCGGACATCCGCAAGAAGATCGCCTTCACGGCGGCGATGCTCTTGATCTACCGCCTCGGCTCGCACATCCCCGTGCCGGGCGTCAACCTGACCGCGGTCAACAACATCCAGAAGCAGTTCGGCGGCTCGAACATCCTCGGCCTCCTGAACCTCTTCTCGGGGGGTGGGCTCTCGCGTATCGCGATCTTCGCGCTCGGCATCATGCCCTACATCACCGCATCGATCATCCTGCAGCTGCTGCAGGTTGCCGTGCCTTCCCTGGAGAAGCTCTCCAAGGAAGGCGAGGTGGGCCAGGCGCGCATCACGCAATACACGCGCTACCTGACCGTGGGCCTCGCCTTCGCCCAGTCGATCGGCTACGTCTTCCTGTTCCACACACTGCAGGCGAGAGCCGGCGAATCGGTCGTCACGCACTTCGACGCCCCCCACATCTTCCTGATCGTCGTCTGCCTGACGGCCGGCTGCGTGCTGCTGATGTGGATCGGCGAGCTGATCACCCAGCGCGGCATCGGCAACGGCATCTCGCTGCTGATCTTCGCCTCGATCGTCGCGCGCCTGCCGAGCGGAATCCAGACCTGGTGGACCTCCAATGACCAGGTGTTCAAGGTGATGATGCCCTTCCTCGTGCTGGCAGTCGTCGCCGGGATCGTCTTTGTGCAGGAGGGGCAGCGGCGGATCCCCGTGCAGTACGCGAAGCGCATGATCGGGAGGCGGATGACCGAGGGCGGGCAGACCTACCTGCCGTTGCGCGTGAACATGGCGGGGGTGATCCCCGTGATCTTCGCCGCGAGCATCATGGCCTTTGCGCCGACGGTCGGCCAGCTCGTGAAAACCCACTGGGGTACGCAGCTCTCGGACTTCTTCTCGCCCAACAGCTGGCACTACGTCGTCGGCGAGTCGATCTTCATCATCATCTTCACCTACTTCTACACCGCCGTCACGTTCAACCCGGTCGACCAGGCGGACAACCTCAAGAAGTACGGCGGTTTCATTCCCGGGGTGAGACCGGGCCGCCCGACGGCGGAATTCCTCGACCGGATCCTCGCGCGGCTGACCTTTCCGGGCGCCCTCTTCCTCGCCGCCGTCGCGGCGCTGCCGACGATCCTGATCGCCCGCACCCACCAGAACATCCCCCTCGGTGGGACCTCGATCCTGATCGTGATCGGCGTCGCGCTGGAAACGATGAAGCAGCTCGAGGCGCAGCTGATGATGCGAAGTTACGAGGGCTTCCTGAAGTAGCCGCGTGCCGCGCTGTGGCGGCCGCGGTTGCCCGGTTGCGCCACTGGAATCCCCACGGCGCGAGCGGATAGTCTGCCCGGGACTTGTCCGACCTGAACCTGATCCTGCTCGGTCCACCGGGCGCCGGCAAGGGAACGCAGGCCGAGCGCCTGCGAGAGGATTTCGGTCTCCCGCACATCTCGACCGGCGACATCCTCCGCGCCCAGGTCGCCGAGAGCACCGAGCTTGGCAACAAGGCCCAGCGCTACATGGACGCCGGCGAGCTCGTTCCCGACGACATCATCGTGGGCATGATCCGTGATCGGATCAACACCGGCGATGCACGCGACGGGTTCCTGCTCGACGGCTTCCCGCGCAACGTGAAGCAGGCCGACGCGCTCGCGGAGGCGCTCGGCGAACTCGACCGGCGGCTGACGGCGGCGCTGCTGATCGACGTGCCGGACGATGAGCTCGTGCGCCGCCTGGCGGGACGGCGCGTGTGCGTCAAGAACCCGAGCCACATCTACCACGTTGAGTTCGACCCGCCCAAGCACGAGGGGGTCTGCGACCAGGATGGCTCCCGGCTGATCCAGCGCGAGGACGACAAGGAGGAGACCATCCGCAAGCGACTCGACGTCTACCACTCCCAGACCGAGCCGCTGATCGACTACTACGATCGCGCGGGCCTGCTCCGCAGATTCGACGGCCGGCGCAGCGCCGAGGAGGTACACGACCACCTCAGGGCCGCGGTCGCGACGCTCCGCCTCGAGGACCAGCTCTAGCTAAGGTGACGAGGTGATTATCAAGAAGTCACCCGAGGAGATCGAGCGCATGGCGCGTGCCGGCGAGATCCTCGTCGCCACGCTCGAGCTGCTGGAGAGCAAGATCCGGCCGGGCGTGAGCACGGCCGAGCTTGACGAGATCGCCGAGCGTTTCATCCGCTCCCGCGGGGGAAAGCCCACGTTCAAGGGCTATCGCGGCTTCCCCGGCTCGATCTGCGCGTCTCCCAACGCGATGGTCGTCCACGGCATCCCCGGCCCCTACAGCCTGAAGGGCGGCGACATCGTGTCGATCGACGTAGGCGTCACCCTCGACGGCTGGGTCGCCGACGCGGCGCGAACGTTTCCGGTTGGGAAGGTGAGCAGCCAGGCGCGCAACCTGCTGGCAGCCACCGAGGAATCGCTCCACGCCGGGGTCGCGCAATGCCTCGCCGGCAACCGCATGGGCGACGTGTCTCACGCGATTCAGCAGGTCGCCGAGGGAGCGGGCCTCTCGATCGTGCGCTCGCTCGTCGGACACGGGGTGGGACGCAGCATGCACGAGGACCCACAGGTGCCCAACTACGGCAAACCGGGCAAGGGTCCCCTGCTGGAGGAGGGGCTGGTGCTCGCGATCGAGCCGATGACGACCGCCGGCAGCCCGGGTGTGCGGGTCGGCGGCGACGGTTGGGCGATCTACTCCGACGACGGCTCGCCGGCCGCCCATTTCGAGTTCACCGTGGCGGTCACCGGCGAGGGCCCAAGAGTCCTCACGCCGTGGCATCGGGCGCCGCAGGCGCGTGCCGCGGAGCTCGTCGCGGGTGGAGCAGCCAACTCCGGCTGAGCCCGCCGCCCGCAGCCCAACCCCGCCTGCCGGACCGGTCTAGGTGGCCCCGTACAGGCCAGCCTCACGGGGCCCGAGTTGCTACCATGGGAGGCCTGCTCGAATGCGAGGACCTCGGTCCGCGCGCGAGAGCATATCCACGACCTGGTAGCGGCGGCCGCAACGGCAGCCAGAGCCGAGTCGACGGAACCCGCCGCCGAAAGGGATCATGAAGGTAAGACCGTCGGTCAAGCCGATGTGCGAGAAATGCAAGATCATCCGCCGCAATGGAGTGGTGCTCGTGATCTGCCAGAACAAGCGCCACAAGCAGCGCCAGGGGTGATCGGCTAGTGGCACGTATCGCGGGAGTCAACCTCCCCCTCAACAAGCGCTCCGAGATCGGCCTGACCTACATCTACGGGATCGGCCGTTCGACCGCGAACAAGATCCTCGGCGATGTCGGCGTCAGCCCAGACACGTACGTGCGCGACCTCACCGAGGACGAGGTGGGCAAGCTGCGTGACGCGATCGACGAGAACCTTACGGTCGAGGGCGACCTGCGCCGCGAGCGCTCGCAGGACATCAAACGGCTGCAGGAGATCGGCTGCTACCGGGGCCTGCGCCACCGGCGCGGCCTGCCCGTTCGCGGGCAGAAGACAAAGACCAACGCCCGCACGCGCAAGGGACCGAGGCGGATGCAGGTGGCCGGCAAGAAGAAGGTAGGCAAGAAGTAGTGCCTCCCGCACCCAAACGCGCCCGTGGGCGGCGCAAGCCGAAAAAGAACATCCCGGTGGGGCAGGCTCACATCAAGACCTCCTTCAACAACACGATCGTCTCGCTCACCGACGCCCTGGGCAACGTCATCGCCTGGGAGTCGGCCGGCGGCGCAGGCTTCAAGGGCTCGCGCAAGTCGACCCCCTTCGCCGCCCAGGTGACAGCCGACGCGGCGGCGCGCAAGGGCCTCGAGCAGGGGCTGCAGAAGGTGGAGGTCTACGTCAAGGGCCCCGGCTCCGGCCGCGAGACGGCGATCCGCTCGCTGCAGGCGGCGGGCCTTGAGGTCACGGGCGTCAAGGACGTCACCCCGCAGGCTCACAACGGCTGCCGCCCCCGCAAGCGGCGGAGGGTCTAGCGATGGCGCGTGAAACCGGGCCCCAGTGCAAGCAATGCCGCCGCGAGGGGCAGAAGCTGTTCCTCAAGGGCGAGCGCTGCCTTACCGACAAGTGCGGCGTCGAGCGCCGCTCCTATCCGCCGGGCGAGCACGGACGCGGGCGCATGAAACAGAGCGAGTACCGCGTGCAGCTGCGCGAGAAGCAGAAGGCGCGCCGCTACTACGGCGTGCTGGAGCGCCAGTTCCACGGCTACTACGAAAAGGCTTCCCGCCAGCCGGGAATCACGGGCGAGAACCTGCTCGCGCTGCTGGAGTGCCGGCTGGACAACGTGCTCGTGCGCCTCGGCTTCGCCGCGTCGCGCCGGCAGGCGCGCCAGCTGATCGGCCACGGCCACTGGACCGTGAACGGGCGCAGGGTCGACATCCCGAGCTATCAGGTACGGCCCGGCGACGTGATCGCCATCAAGGCGGAGACGCCGGCGACACAGGTGGTCAGGGACGCCACCGAGCTCACCGGACAGATCCCAGCATGGCTGCAGGCCGATCACGAGTCCCTCACCGCCAAGGTGCTGCGTAAGCCGGAGCGGCGCGAGGTGGCCGCGCCGGTGCAGGAGCAGCTCATCGTCGAGCTGTACTCGAAGTAGCAGGCATTTTTCCCCCGTCGCCGCCCGAAGGGCGACGGCACTCAGAGCCGGTGTCGGAAGCGACGCCGGTGCGACACCAAAACGACGTTAGGACTCTGATGCTCGACTTCCAAATCCCGCGGATCACAAGCGAGTCCGTGGAGCAGAACCGGGGCACGTTCACGATTGAGCCGCTCGACCGCGGCTTCGGCTACACGTTCGGCAACTCGCTGCGGCGTGTCTTGCTCTCCTCTCTCGCCGGCGCCGCCGTTACAAGCGTGCGCATCGAGGGCGTGGCGCACGAGTTCTCGACAATCCCGGGCGTCAAGGAGGATGTGACCGACATCGTCTTGAACCTGAAGGGCGTCGTCTGCCGGATGCACTCCGACGCGAGCGAGGTCGAGGCTCCGCTCGTCGTGACGGGCCCGGGCGAGATCACAGCCAAGGACATCGACCTGCCGGCGGGCGTGGAGATCCTCAACCCCGACCTGCACATCGCCACGCTCGAGAAGAAAACGAAGCTCGAGCTCTACATGACGATCGGCCGCGGTCGCGGCTACCGTCCGGCCGAGGAGAACAAGTCCGCCGACCAGCCGATCGGCGTGATCCCGATCGACTCGATCTTCTCGCCCGTGCGACGGGTCGCCTACGCCGTCGAGCAGGCGCGCGTCGGTCAGAAGACCGACTTCGACAAGCTGACGCTCGACATCGAGACGGACGGCTCGATCGACCCTCAGGCGGCGCTGCGCGAGGCGGCGGAGCTGTTGATCTCTCAGCTGGCGATCTTCACCGACGCCGATCGCATCCAGGAGCTGCGGGCCGCGCCGGGCGGCCAGCTCGACGGACATGGCCTGGCGGTCGGCGGTGGCGGTGCGCCGGCCCTGCAGGGAGAGGAGTTCGGCATCCTGATCGAGGAGCTCGAGCTCGGTGTTCGCTCCTACAACTGCCTCAAGCGCGCCGGCATACAGACGGTGGGCGATCTGATCTCCAAGTCGGAGGCCGAGCTGAACGCGATCCCGAACTTCGGCAAAAAGTCGATCGACGAGGTCATCGAGACGCTGCACGCACGAGGCTTGAACCTGCGCCAGGACTGACCAGGACGGCCCTGCTGGCCCGCGCGAGCCTGTGTCCTTGGCTCGCTTGCCTGTCGAGCGCCCTGGCGCTCTAGACTCCCGAAACCCATGCGCCACCAGAAGACACGAAACAAGCTGAGTCGGGACTCGGCCCACCGCAAGGCGCTGCTCATGAACCTGAGCAAGGAGATCATCGAGCACGAGCGGATCGAAACGACACAGGCGAAGGCGAAGGCCGTCAAGCCCGAGATCGAGAAGCTGATCACGCTCGCCAAGCGTGGCGACCTGCACGCCCGCCGCCAGGCGCTCGCCACGCTCTCCCAGGACAAGTTCGCCGTGCACAAGCTGTTCGAGGAGGTCGCTCCCCGCTACGCCGAGCGGCCCGGCGGGTACACGCGCATCCTCAAGCTCGGCCCGCGTCGCAGCGACGCGACCGAGATGGTCTTCATCGAGCTCGTCTGACCCATCGGGCGAGCGGATGCTCTCGCCTCAGTCGTCGACCCCCTCCTCGGCCTCCTCGGCGGTCTCGCCCGCCGCGACGATGTCGCCCTCGGTGAAAAGCACGCCTTTCAGCGCGATGCGCAGCTTCGGAGCGCGGCGGGTCAGGTACTCGAGGTCCATCGCGAAGTGCTTGAACTCCTCGTGCTGCGCGTTCTGCATGATCGCCCGAGCCTGCGCGTCGGTCTCGACGGAGATTCGCTGCTCGTACCAGCCGATCGCTTCCGCCTCCTCTGTGAGCGAGGCAATCATGCGTGCGAACGTGCGAGTCTCGGCGCTCAGCTCCTGGGCCGGCTCGTGGTACTGGTCAAAGCCCATGGTTTGCCCTCCTATGGTTGGGGTCTCGTATGTCCCGATCGGGTCGCTCGCCGCCGAGTCCGTTCGATCCTACGCATCGCTGTCGGCCTGGCAGGCACGCCGTCATCGTGCGTGTCATGCCCAACGCGCATGCCCGAGGCGATGATCACCAAGCTCACGCTCGAATACGACGGGACGGGTTTCGGGGGATGGGCCTGCCAGCCCGGAAAGCGGACTGTCCAGGAGGAGCTCGAGCGGGCGCTGCGGACGGTCCTGGGCGATTTTGGCGTCGATGGCAGCCCGCTCAAGCTGGTCGTGGCGGGGCGCACGGACAGCGGGGTCCACGCGTGGGGTCAGGTCGCGAGCTACGCGCACGAGGCGGTCGACCC
This sequence comes from Solirubrobacteraceae bacterium, assembly GCA_035940255.1. Lineage (GTDB taxonomy): Bacteria > Actinomycetota > Thermoleophilia > Solirubrobacterales > Solirubrobacteraceae > Palsa-744. The sequence continues at coordinate 56,340 of DASZFA010000026.1, read as the reverse complement.
GCTGCGCCTCAATGGGCTGCTCGCGCAGGACGTCGCCGTCCTCGCCGCCGAGCCGGCCCATCCCTCCTTCGACGCCCGCGTCGACGCCCGCAGCCGGACCTACTGCTATCGGGTGCTCGCGCGCAGGACCCGCGGCGTGTTCGAGCGCACGCGCGCGTTCTGGTCGCCCGGGAGCCTCGACCGCGAGGCGCTCGCGGCCTGCGCGGAAGCGATCGGCGGAACACACGACTTCACGGCCTTCACGCCCGCCGAAACCGAGCATTCGCATTTCCGCAGCCGGGTCACCCGCGCCGAGTGGCTGATCGACGGCGAGATCCTCGAGTTCTGGATCGAGGCCGACAAGTTCCTGCGTCACATGAACCGAGTGCTCGTGGGGACGATGCTCGACGTGGCCGGTGGCCGTCGCACGCTCGACGAATTCACGAGCCTGCTCGAGGGCAGGCCGCGCTCTGATGCCGGCAGGACGGCGCCGGCGCATGGGTTGGCCCTGGCGAGCGTGTCATACGAGGGCGAGCCCGCGTAGGCGGGGCGGGTAACGGGGCGGTCACGCGCGCGGGCCGAGGTGGCCCCTATCCTGGATTGGAGCGATTATGAACGTGCTGCTGACAAACGACGATGGGATCGAGGCCGACGGCCTGCAGGCGATGAGGCGCGCGCTGAGGGGACTCGATGACGTGCGCCTGGCGGTGATCGCGCCCGACGGCAACCGCTCGGCGATGGCGCGCTCGATCACCACGCGCAGACCGCTGTGGGTCGCGCAGGTGCCCTTCTCCGACGGTACGGTCGGCTATGCGACCGATGGTACGCCCGTCGACTGCGTGCGGCTCGCGAGCCTGGGGCTGATCGAGAGCTTCTCCGCCGACCTCGTCGTCTCCGGCATCAACCACGGCGCGAATCTCGGCGACGACATCACCTACTCGGGCACCGTGGCGGCGGCGCTCGAGGGCGTCGTGCTCGGCCTGCCCGCGATAGCCGTCTCCCAGCAATCGGGCGCGCGCGCCCTCGACTACCGCTTCGACGGCGGTTTTGACTTCGAGATCGCCGCCTCGTTCGTGGCGAGGCTCGTCGAGCGCATCGAGCAGGTGCCCCTGCCGGCGAGGACGCTCCTGAACGTCAACGTGCCCGCAGGCCCGCCAAGCGGGGTGGAGGTCACGAGCCTCGGCAAACGCATCTACAGGGACGAGCTGAAGCTCGACCACGAGGAGGAGGGACGCCGCCGCTACTGGATCTACGGGTCTGACCCCGGCTTCGAGGATGAGCGCGGCACCGACCTCGCCGCCGTCGCCGCGGGACGCGTGGCGGTGACGCCGATCCACTTCGACCTCACCGACCGCCCGAGTCTCGAGGCGCTCAGGCGCTTCGATCTGGAGGAGCTGCTCACGGTCGCACACGACCCGAGGTGAGGAGGAGGTGAACACCAAGGGAAGGACGCGAACGCCGGCGGGGTCGCAGGCCGCCCGTCGCCGGGCCGCTCCCGCGGACGCTTCAGCGGCGACGGATGCGAGCGCGCGCGCGAGAGAGCTGAAGGAGGCGCTCGAATTCCACGCCCACCGCTACTACGTCCTCGACGACCCGGAGATCGGCGACGACGAGTACGACCGGCTGCTGGATGAGCTGCGCGCGATCGAGGCCGCTCACCCGGAGCTGGCGACGCCCGACTCGCCGACGCGGCGCGTTGGCGGCGAGCCGGTAGGGCGTCTTGAGAAGGTCACGCACCTCGAGCCGATGCTCTCGCTTGGCAACGTCCGCTCGGGCGAGGAGCTCCGTGCCTGGATCGGGCGCATGCGCGCCCACCTTGCCCGCGAGGGCATCGCCGACCCGAGCTTCGAGTTCGCCGTCGAGCCGAAGATCGACGGGCTGGCGATCAGCCTCGTCTATCGGGACGGGCTGCTCGAGCGCGGCGCGACGCGCGGCAACGGAGAGATCGGGGAGGACGTCACGCACAACCTGCGCACGATCGGGGCGATTCCGCTGCACGTGCACGATGCGCCGCCGCTCCTCGAGGTGCGTGGCGAGGTCTACATGTCGTTGCACGACTTCACCGCGCTGAACGAGCGCCGGGCCGAAGCGGGCGAGTCGACGTTCATGAACCCGCGCAACTCAGCCGCGGGGACGATCCGGCAGCTCGACCCGGCGGACGCGGCGAAGCGGCCGCTCTCGATCTGGTGCTACCAGGTGGGCGTGACCGAGGGCCTGTCCTTCCGGACCCACGCGGAGGCGCTCGAGTGGCTGCGAGAGCACAGGTTCCCAGTCAATCGCGGCATCAGGGTGCTCGGCAGCGAGGACGAGGTCATCGCCCAATGCGAGGAGTGGGAGCGGCGCCGGGGCGAGCTCGACTTCGAGATCGACGGCGTCGTCGTGAAGGTGAACGACCTCGAGCTGCAGCGCCGGCTCGGCTCTGTTGGTCGCGATCCCCGCTGGGCGGTGGCGTGGAAGTTCCCGCCCACCACCGCGGCGACCCGCCTCGAGAAAGTGATGTGGAACGTCGGCAAGTTCGGCGACATGCGTCCTTATGCCGTGCTCGCGCCCGTGGCTGTGGGAGGCGTGACGATCAAGCTTGCGACCCTCCACAACGAGGAGGATCTCCTGCGCAAGGACATTCGCGCGGGGGAGGAGGTGATCGTCGTGCGCGCCGGGGACGTGATCCCTCAGGTGGTCTCCCCGGCGCCGCACGTCGTCGAGCAAGCGCAACGTCCGCCACAGCCCCATCCACCCAAACGTTGCCCTTTCTGCAACACCCCGACGGTGAAGCCGGCCGACAGCGTCTTCACGATGTGCCCCAACCGCGAGTGTCCCGCGCGCGCGTGGCAGCTGCTGAAGCATTTCGTCTCGCGCGGGGCGATGGACATCGAGGGCCTGGGGGAGAAGCAGGTCGCACTGCTTCAGGAGCGTGGCCTACTGGCGAACGCCGCGGACTTCTACCGGCTGAGGGCAGAGCAGCTCGTCGAACTCGAGGGCTTCGGCGAGCTGTCGGCCAGCAACCTGCTCGCCGCGATCGAGGCGTCGAAGGAGCGGCCCTTCGCCCGGGTGCTGTTCGCGCTCGGCATCGAGGAGGTCGGCGAGGTCACGGGTCGCAACCTCGCCCAGCGCTTCCGCGACATCGACGCCCTGCTGTCGGCATCACCGGCCGAGATCGCCGAGACGCAGGGCGTCGGCGAGAAGATGGCCCTGCTGATCCGCTCACAGCTCGACGATCAGCGCATGCAGAGCCTGATCGGCGAACTGCGGGAGGCCGGCCTGCGCTTCCACGAAGAGGGACCGCCGCCGTCCGAGGGCCCGCTGGCCGGCAGGACGCTGGTGCTCACCGGGAGCCTGCCCGACTGGTCGCGCGAGGAGGCGACGCAGCGGATCATGACCGCGGGAGGCCGCGTCACCGGCTCGGTGTCGAAGAACACCGACTACGTCGTCGCCGGCGAGAGCCCAGGCTCGAAGCTCGAGAAGGCCGAGCGGCTCGGCGTCCCGGTGCTGGACGAGGCCGGCTTGCGCGCGGTGCTCGGCGAGTAGCCGGGCAGCTAGCCTGCTTCGACCGAGCAGCCGCCCGCCCGGGCGGCTGCTCGGTGGCCCCTCAGGCCTCTTTCACCTGCCGCGGACCGTCCTCATCGCCCGAGTCCACGACTCGAGCTGGTCGAAGAGGACGACTGCCGCCTCGGTGTGTTGGGGTCCTGGCGCGAACGTCGAGAAGTTCTCGAAGTCGGTGAACATCGAGAAGCTCAGCTGCTGGCGCACGTGCGCGATCTGGAGCTCGCTGCAGATAGCACGAAGGTGCTCGATGGCGCGCGCGCCCCCCACCGAGCCGTAGCTGACGAACGCTGCCGCCTTGTTGTTCCACTCGGCGTAGAGGTAGTCGATGGCGTTCTTCAGCACGCCCGAGGTGGAGTGGTTGTACTCGGGCGTGACGAAGATGAAGCCGTCGTAGGCGCCGATCGTCTCGGCCCACGCCTTGGTGTGCTCGCCGGTGTATTGGCCCACGGAGGGCGGGATTGGCTCGTCCATGTGCGGGAGGGGATGATCCGCAAGGTCGACGAGCTCGTACCGCGCGGCCGTGCGCGCTGCCGCCTTGTCGGCGACCCAGTCGGCGACGGCCTTGCCGTTGCGCCCGGGACGCGTGCTGCCAATGATGATCGCGATATTCAGGTCGGCCATGGTCACGCCCTACCGTTGGAGATCGCTGGTTGGCGCTCGGTCGTCTCATCGGGCGCCGCGTCCTGGCCGGCGCTCGTGGCGGGACCGAGCTCGAGCTCGGCCGTGAGCTGGATGTCACCGCGGATCATGCCGCCGCGGTTCCAGGTCATCCCCGCCTGCTCGCGTGGGACGGTTGCCGTGGCGCTGAGATGCAGGCGCCCGTGTTCGCCGCGCGTGACGCGAACGGGTAGCTCGAGAGCGATGACGCGGCCTGCGACGTTCAGATCGCCCGCGATCGTCAGGTCCTCATCGGAGCGGGGGGTGATCGCCGCGGCGACGAACGACAGCGTAGGGTGGTCGGCGACGTCGAAGAAATCGGGCGAGCGCAGGTGCGCATCGCGCTTGAGATGCCCGGTGTCAAGGCTTGCCGCCTCGATCGTCAGATCTCCACGAGCACCGTCGGCGTGTACGTCGAGCTGCCCGTGGAAGCGGTCGAAGTGTCCCTTGACTGTTGCGAGGCCCCACATCGTCTTGACGGCGAACTCGAGTCGGCTGCTGGAGGGTTCGGACTGCCATATCCCAACGGGCAGTCCCAGCTCGGACGGTGTATCGAGGCGCTGCGTGCTCATGGTGTCTCCCTTCGACTTAGCGGACTGTAGTCCGGTTACCTGTGGGAGGCCAGCATAGCGGACCGTCGGTGACTCATCGACGCGCTGCTGCTAGCGGCTGACGGGCGGAGGGAACGGAGCGCCGGCGTGGCGAGCGGCTTCTCCGTCAGCCCCAATCCTTGAGTCGGCGATCGTGATCGCCATGTGGTCCTGGAAGGTGTGGGCGGCAGCTATGTCGATCCCGTCGGTGAAGATCGCGAACGCCAGCAGGTGTCCGCCCGCCGACTGGCAGTAGCCGACCAGGTTCGAGACGCCGGTGAGCGTGCCCGTCTTGCCCCGACAGCGCCCGGCGGCCCCCGTATTGCGCATGCGCCGCTCGAGCGTGCCGTTGCGTCCCGCCACGGCGAGGCTTTCGCGCAGCACCGAGCCGACCGGGATGGACGCCAGCTGCGCGAGCAGGTCGCCGACCTGCAGGGGAGAGGTCTGATCGGCGGAGGAGAGCCCCGAGCCGTCGAGAACGCGCGGGTGGATGTGGAGCAGCGACGACACCGTCTGGGAGACGATCGAGGCGCCCGCAGCCGTCGTCCCCGCGCCTGCGAAGCGGGCGCCGAGGTCCTTCAGCAGCGTCTCGGCGAAGAAGTTGTCCGACGGGGGCAGCATCAGCCCCATCAGCTGAGCGATCGTCGGGGACTGCACGCGGGCGAGCGGAGTCGCGCCCGCCGGCGTGCGCGCATCGCCGCTGCGGCCATGGATCGCGACGCCGTCGGCCTTCAGCGCCGCCCACAGGCGGCGCGCGGCGTAGGCGGCGGGAGCATGACGGCCCCTTTCCGCGCCGCTCGCGCCACGATCGAAGGACAGCCCGCTCAAGGTCCCTTCCAGGAACGGATCCGCGGCGAATCCGCTCGAGGGCTCGCCGCGCAGCGTGTCCAGAAACGTCTCGTCGCCCATGACCGAGCCGGTGACGCGATGGATGCCTGCGACCCGCACGAGCTGGCTCGCGAGGGTGGAGACGCTGGCGCCCCTTCCCCCGTAGGTGGCGTGGATGAAGGACGAGCTCCCGAAGGTCGGGTCGCCTTCGCCACGGAGGTAGAGGCTGCCTTGCCAGACCCCTCCCGGCGCGAGGTGGCCTACGCCGCTCACGGTCGTCGTGAGGCGCGACGAGGGCCCCATTCGCTCGAGAGCCGTCGTGGCCGTGTAAAGCTTCTCGACGGATGCCGGTGGACGCAGCGTCGCAGCGCGTTCGGAGAAGAGGGTCTGTTTGGCCGTGACGTCGTAAACGTAGGCGCCGTCCTGGGGACCGGCGAGCGCCAGTTGATTGCTGAGATCGGCCTGCAGGGCGGCCAATTCGCCCGCTGCTGCAGCGCTTGAGGGTCCGAGAGCGGCGAGCGAGCAGAGTCCAGAAAGCAGGCTCAGGGCGAGGGCAAGCCATTTCCGGGTCACGCGGGCCTAGAATGCCCTCCTATGGGCAAGGTTGTCAAGCTGGAACCGACCTTGAATGGCGGCACGCCGGCGGGCCAGGCCAGAGCGCGTCGCGTCGCCGCGCGGGGTGTTGGGCAGCCGGGCTCGGTCGACAGGCGGCGGCGGCCGAGACGCGACAAGACCGCCCTCGTGCTCGGCGGGGGAGGCTTCACGGGGGGCGTCTATGAGATCGGCGCCCTGCGGGCTCTGGACCTGCTCGCCGTAAACAGCAGCGTCAACCAGTTCGACGTCTACGTCGGGACCTCCGCCGGCTCGTTCATCGCGGCGCTGTGCGCCAACGGCGTGACGCCCGAGGAGATGATGCGGGTCGTGACCCGGCAGGGCAAACTTCCCTTCAAGGACATCGACATCGGCGACCTGCTGCGCTTGAACCTGGTCGAGTTCGCACGCAAGGGCGCGATGATGCCTTGGCGGGCCGTGCTCCTCGGCCGCCAGATGGTCGCGCAGCGGGGCGCCGTGTCTCTGATGGACGCCCTGCTAGGGCTCGCCGAGGGGCTGCCCTCGGGCGCCTACACCGGTTCTGGTATCGAGACCTATCTGCACAAGGTGCTGAGCGAGCCGGGCCGCACCGACGACTTCCGGGAGCTGGCCTGCGAGCTATATCTGACCGCCACCGACCTCGACAGCTGCGAGCGGGTCGTGTTCGGCGTCGATCCCGCCGAGGCTGTGCCGATCTCCACCGCGGTGCGCGCCTCGGGCGCCCTGCCAATGGTCTACGCGCCGGTCAAGGTCAACGATCGCGAGCTGATCGACGGGGGCATCGTCTCGACGACAAACCTCGACATCGCGATCGAGGCCGGCGCGAAGTTCGTGGTCGTGATCAACCCGCTCGTCCCCTTCGTGAACGACTTCTCGGGCAGCGTGCGGACGCTGCGCGGCACGCGGCCGCGGCGCGTCTCGGACATGGGCTTCCCGCAGATCGGCTACCAGGCCTTCAAGCTCGTCGCCCACCAGCGCCTGCATGAGCTGAAAAAGGGCTGGGAGGCCCGTTATCCCGGTGTCGACATCATCCTCATCGAGCCTGACCCCACAGACGAGCTGATGTTCCAGACCTCCATGATGAGCTTCGCCTCGCGCGTGGAGATCGCCCGCCACGGCTTCCAGTCGGTGACCAAACATCTCGCCGGCGAATACGACCACTACCAGGCGGTCGCCAAGCGTCACGGCATCGGCATCTCCGAGAAGCGCCTGCGCAAGGTCGTCAAGCATTTCAACGCGGACACCGAAGAGGTGAGTGCCTGGCGCAAGATCCTCGAAGGGACAACCGGCGCGCTGCTGCGTCAGGCCGGCTCGGCCGGCTGAACGCGATCCAGCGAGCGCCACGTGCCCGGCGCAGACCGCCGGCCTGCGCGACTACAGGACTTTGTCGAGCGCGCCCAGCAGTCGATCGGTTGCGGCGGCGTTGCGCAGGCCGATGCGCACGTGGTGGGGCTCGCCAAGGGCGCTGCCGGTCGCAACCAGCACCCGCGTCCGCGCGAGGCGCTCTGCGAGCTCGTCGCCCTGCGCGACGGGGTGGGCGGCCCAAAGGAAGTTCGCCTGGCTGTCGGTCACCTCGAATCCCCGGTCGCGAAGCGCCGCCGTGAGCCGCGGGCGCTGGTGGGAGATAGTGCGGACGCGGCGCTCGAGGAGCCCGGCGCATCCACGCAGGGCCTCGAGGGCTCCCGCCTGCGAGACCTCCGAGACGCCCAGGTCCGGCTCTAGCTCCGCAAGCAGCTCCTCGGAGCCCGGCCCGCCGACCGCGTAGCCGACGCGCAGGCCGGCGAGTCCCCAGGCCTTCGAGAAGCTGCGAAAGACGAGCAGCCGCGAATGGCGCTCGAGCAGCGAGATGGAGGCGCTCGCGGGTTGTGCGTCGGCGAACTCGACGAGCGCCTCGTCGAGCAGCACCGCGACGCCCTCGGGCAGGCCCTCGAGCAGGCGCTCAAGCGAGGCGCTGGCCAGCAGCTCGCCGGTGGGGTCGTTCGGGCTCGCCAGCACGACCACGCGAGTGTCCGTCTGCTGAGCAGCCTCGAGCAGCGCGTCCACGCCACCGGACACGGGCACCGCGTGGCCATGCGCACGGCGGGCCATGATCGGGTAGAGCGGGTAGGAGGGCCAGGAGGTGATCAGCCGCTGCCCGGGCTCGATCAGCGCCCGCGTGGCAGAGCTCAGCAGCTCCGCGGCGCCATTGCCGAGGATCAGGCGGGCGCGGTCGATGCCGTGGTGCTCCGCGAGCGCGTCCCGCAGTTCCGAGCCGCGCGTGTGCGGGTAGCGATGCAGGCCACGCCGAGCGACAAACGTGATCGCGTTGACGACCCTCGGGTGGGGAAGCTCGGGCCACGTCGTCTGCGAGAGGTCGAGTGTCTCGACGCGCGTGAGCGCCTTCTGCTTGCGTTCGAATGCTTCCTGGCGCAGGCCCTCGTTGACCTCCTCCTCGGACATCCCTTCGAATTGGCGGTAGTAGTCGAGGAGGCTCACGCTATCGCCGTTCTAGCAGTAATCCCCGGAGTTGTCTGCGGGCCCACCAAGCGGTGCGCGCTCGGCGCTCTTACACGCTGTGGGGAGAGAAGCTCGACGAACCGGGTCCGTGGATGACCAGGAACCAGAACACGAAGATGATCGCTCCAGCGGCCGCCGTGGCGGCGAAGACGCGTCCCAGCACGCCCGTGCGCTGATCATGACCGGCGGCGCGGCGCACGAGGATCCACGCCTGGTCGAGGCGGCGGAGCAGCGACAGCGTGCCGAACAGAAGCCCGAACAGCCCGGCGAACGCGACGAGGATGCCGAGGCCGACGCTGCCCGAGAGGTAGTTGGCCTCCGAGCCGAGCCAGAGGCAGGCGAGCGGGATGGGACCCCAGCAGAGCAGGCTGAGCACCGTCATCGCCGCGAGCATGAGGCCGGCCAGCGAGCCATCGACGCGCTGGCGCTTCTCGCTGCCGCGCTCGGGGAGCGTGCGGAAGCGAATGGGCGCCGTCCCGGGTCGGCGACCGACGAACAGGCCGCCGTTATCGCTGGGATCGGTCCTCATCATTTCCTATCTTCGCAGCTATCGGGCGGCTGCACGCTTACGCGGTGTAGAGCGCGTCGAACAACTCCCTGTAGCGCTCGTTCACGACGTTGCGCTTCACCTTCAGCGTCGGCGTGAGCTCGCCGGTCGCCTGCGAGAGGTCGTGGTCGAGAATCACGAACTTCTTGACCTGCTCGACCTGAGCATATTTGGCGTTGGCGCGGTCGACCTCCTGCTGGATCAGCGCGAGGACGGCGGGGTCGCGTGACAGCGACGGGATGTCCTCGGGAAGACCGTGCTCGCGAGCGTAGAGGGGCATCTCTTCCTCGTCGAGCGTGATCAGCACGACGGGATAGGGACGCTGATCGCCGTGCATCACCGCCTGCGATATCCAGCGCGACTGCTTGAGGTCGTTCTCGATGTTGGCCGGCGTCAGGTTCTTGCCGCCGGCGGTGATGATGATGTCCTTCTTGCGCCCGGTGATCGACAGGTATCCGTCCTCGTCGATCGAGCCGAGGTCGCCGGTGTGCAGCCACCCGTTCTCGACGGCGCCAAAGCTCGTCGACGCCTGGTTGTGGTAGCCGGCGAAGATGTTCGGACCTTTGACCAGGATCTCGCCGTCGTCGCCGATCTTCAGCTCCACGCCCGGCAGCGCGCGGCCGACGGTGCCGAAGCGGTGATGCTCGAGCGTCGAGGTCGTCGCCGCCGTGGCGGTCTCCGTCATTCCGTAGCCCTCGAACACGGGCACTCCGCATGCGTAGAAGAACTCGAGGATCTCGTGGGCGATCGGAGCGGCGCCGCTCGTTGCCTGACGGACGCGGCCACCGAAGATCGCACGCACGTTCTTGAACAGCAGCTCGTCAGCCTCCTCGAAGGGCCCCCGCATCTCCTCGGGCACCTGCTCGCCACGGTTCATCAGGTCGCGTACCTTCACACCCAGCTTGATCGCCTCACCCACGCGCCTCTGCTCCTCGGGCGGCTGGGCCTCGATAGCGCCGTGGGCGAGCGTGTAGATCTTCTCGAACACACGCGGCACCGAGGGAAGGTAGGTCGGTTTGACCTCGCTCAGCTCGGGGACGATCAGCTTGGTGTCACCGCCGTAGTAGGCGAGCGTGCCGCCCAGCGAGAAGGCCCCGAGCTGTACGAGCAGGGCGTAGGAGTGTGCGAGCGGGAGGTACAGGTAGATGACCTCGTCTTCGGTTATCTCGCGCACCTCGGAGATCATGTCGATGATCGCGCAGTAGTTGCCGTGGGTCAGCACGCAGCCCTTCGGCGGACCGGTCGTGCCCGACGTGTAGATGAACGTGAACGGATCCTGCGGACGGATCGCCGCGCGCCGTGCCTCGAGCTCATCCGGGGAGCGTCCGCGACCGCGCTCGCGTACCTGCTCGAGCGTGATCGCCCCAAGCGACTGCATGGCGGAGCCCGAGCCGTTGTCCTTAGCTTCGCCGCCCGGCGGGTCGATGACGATGACCGTGCGCAGGTTTGGAAGACGGTCGCGGATCGCCGCGATCTTCGCAAGCTGCTCCTCGTTCTCGCACACGACCGCGCAGGCCTCGGAGTCGGAGAGGACCCAGTGGCACTCCTCGGGTGAGTTCGTCTGGTAGATCGGGACGACGATCGTGCCCGCCGAGGTTGCCCCCAGGTCTGCGTAGCTCCACTCCGGACGCGTGTTGGCGAGGATGCTGACCCGCTCGCCCGCCTTGATGCCCAGATCGATGAGTCCAAGCCCGACCTCGCGCACGATCTCTGCGAGCTGCGCGTAGGACACGTCATTCCACGCACCGTCTCGCTTGTAGCGCACGGCGACGCGCTCGGCGTGCTCGGCGGCCGAGCGTGGGACCAGATCGGCGATCGTCCGCGACCCAGTGCTCGACGCCGTAGCGGTGCCCTCCATCAGGACTCTCCTCCTCGAATTTGACTAACGCAAGACTCGAGAAGATCTTAGACCGTGCTGCAAGCGGCGAACGGTGCCACCGCTCAAACCGGATTTGGAACGTCGAGGAACACGTGGCGCAGCTCGAAGCGCTCGGCGAGCCGCTGCCCGAGGTGCCGGACGCCGAACGTCTCGGTCGCATAGTGGCCGGCCGCGATGAAATGCAGGCCGAGCTCGCGCGCCTGCGCCATGCTGCGCTCCGCCGGCTCACCGGTGATGAAGGCCTCGGCACCCGCCGCGGCCGCCTCGCCGAGATAGTCGGCGCCTGCACCCGACACGATCGCGAGGCGCCCCACGTGGGCCGGTCCCCCGGCGAGGACCAGTGGCTCGCGCGAGGTGGCCTCGCGCACTCGCTCGAAGAGCTCCGCGGCGGCCAGCGCACCACCCGAGACGTCAGCGAGGACCCCTATCGGCTCCCCGCGATGAAGGGCGAAGGGACGGGGGTCCTCCGCGCCGAGCACTCCGGCGAGCAAAGCGTTGTTGCCCAGCTCGAGATGCGCGTCGAGCGGGAGGTGGTATGCCACCAGCGAGATGTCTGCGTCGAAGAGAACCTGCAGGCGGCGCTTCAGCGGCGCGTCGATCGGCCCGGGGCCCGAACCCCAGAACAGGCCGTGATGGACGAGCAGCAGGTCAGCCTGCTCCGCTGCCGCAAGCTCGAAGAGCTCGAGATGAGCGGACACGCCGGTCGCGATCGTCGTCACCTCGGCGGCTCCTGGGACCTGCAGCCCGTTGGGACAGTAGTCCTCGAAGCGCTCCGGCTGCAGGAGCCCGTCGATCTCCCGGAGTATCTCCGTCAGGGTTGCCGCCACGGAGGCGAAGATAGCGGTGTGGAATACTCACGTGCGCGTCGGGGCGTGGCGCAGCCTGGTAGCGCGCACCGTTCGGGTCGGTGAGGTCCCGAGTTCGAATCTCGGCGCCCCGATAAAAACCGTAGCTCCCACCGGTGCTCGATGGTGTTTCGCGTGCCGCGCTCGATCAGCGCTTGGTCGCGTTCGGCTCGACGCTGCGAGTGCTGGCCGGCGAGGATCTCGAGGCAGCGGCGAAGTCGATGGAGGGCGAGCAGCTCGCCGCCTTCGAAGAGGCCTGTCGCGAAACCTACGACCGGATGGCGCGGATCAGCATCGTCCCCGACTGGGCGCGTTACTTCGACTTCGGCGCCGGCCGCTTCCCTGGCTTCCTCCGCGAGCTGACCTCCAAGGACTGAGGCGCGAGCAGCCGACGCGCCTCTAATCGGTTGCGAGGCTCCGGATCGGTTCGCGCTCGCCGGCAGTGGTCGTGGCCAGCAGGGTGAGTGCTTGGGCGCTGGGGCTTCCGGGGTCAGCGTGGTAGATGACGAGCGTCTGGCAGTTGGTGTCTGGGATCGGCAGCTTCTCATAGCTGAGCTCTAGCGGACCGACCTGAGGGTGGTCGAGCAGGCTTGTGCCGCTGCGCTTGGGTTTCACGTCGTGCGTGGCCCACAGGTGGCGGAAGCGTTCGCTGCGGACCGACAGCTCGCCGACGAGCTCGTTCAGGCGGGGATCATCGACGTCGGGGCCGACGAGGGCGCGCAGGCCGGCGACCGTGCTTTCGGTGACCCACTCCCAGTCCCCATACATGTCGCGCACACGTGGGTCGAGGAAGGCGGCGCGAACAAGGTTCTCTCCGACCACGTGATACGGAGCCACCGCGGTGGCAAGCGGGTTGGTTGCCAGTACGTCCATGTAGCGGCCATAGACATAGGCGGGTGTCTCGCTCCATGATGCGATCAGCCGCAAGATGCTCGCCGGCACCTTCTCGGGCCGCGGACTCCTGCGCCGCCGGCGAACCGGTGGCGTCGCCAGACGGTGCAGGTGCGCGGTCGCATAGTCGTCGAGCTGCAGTGCCCGCGCGAGCCCGTCGAGCACCTGTGCTGAGGGGTGCTGGTCGCGTCCCTGCTCGAGACGCACGTAGTAGTCGCTGCTGACGCCGGCGAGCAGCGCCACCTCCTCCCGCCTGAGCCCGTGCACTCGCCGGCGGTTGCCGATCTCCGGAAGCTCGACGTCCTCGGGGCGAACGAGCTCCCGCCGAGCTCGAAGGTACTCGCCGATCGGATTCTCACGCGGCATGACACAACGATACGCCCGTTTGGCCTGGTGATCCTGGCCCTGTCGCTACCAGGATCGACAGAGCCCTTGTACAGCCAGGCTCAGTGTCCGAGACTGGCTGCATGACCCAGACCTCTCCAGAGCTCATCCTCACTCCGTTCGGATTTGACTCGACCGCGGCCGAGGTGATCGAGGGCATCGACCTGTCCGGCAAGCGCGCGATCGTGACCGGCGCCTCGTCGGGGATTGGTGTCGAGACCGCGCGAGCCCTGACCGGCGCCGGCGCCGACGTGACACTTGCTGTACGCGACGCCGACGCGGGTGAGCGGACAGCGACAGAGATAGCTGCGAGCACCGGCCGGACCGTGGACGTGGGGCGACTCGATCTCGCCGACAAACGGTCGGTAGTCGATTTCGCAGCGAGTTGGAGTGGGCCGCTGCATCTGCTCATCAACAACGCGGGCGTGATGGCCCTGCCAGAGCTCACCCTGACGCCAGATGGGTGGGAGCTCCAGTTCGCAACCAACCACCTCGGCCACTTCGCGCTCGCGCTCGGGCTGCACGACGCGCTCACGGCCGCTCCTGATGCCCGGATCGTGTCGCTCAGCTCGCGCGGTCACCTGCGCTCTCCAGTCGTCTTTGAGGACACCAACTTCAGCGCGCGCGCATACGACCCGTGGCTAGGCTACGGCCAATCGAAGACGGCGAACATCCTGTTCGCCGTCGAGGCGACGCGACGCTGGGCCGGCGACGGGATCACGGCCAACGCGGTGCACCCGGGCGCGATCGCCGAGACGAACCTATCCCGGCACATGAGCGCCGGCGATCTCGCCAGCCTGCGGGCCTCGGGCACATTTCGCTACAAGACGATCGAGCAAGGCGCCGCGACCACCATCCTGGTCGCGACATCGCCGCAGCTCGAGGGGATCGGAGGCCGCTACTTCGAGGACTGCAACCAGGCGCAGGTCCTCTCGGACGACCCGGCCGATCAGACCGATCCGGGCGGCTACCGGCCCCTGCAGGAGCGAGGCGTCGCCGGCTATGCCGTCGACCCCGACAACGCCCGGAGGCTATGGGAGCTGTCCCTCGCGACGCTCGATAGGTAGTCCAGGGAGCCAGAATGCGACTGCACGGGAAGACGGCGCTCGTCACGGGCTCAACCAGCAACATCGGGCGGGCGATTGCGGTTGCGTTCGGACGGGAGGGCGCCCACGTCCTCGTAAGCGGCCGTAGCGCGCCGCGCGGCACCGAGGTCGTCGAGGAGATCCGCGGCTCTGGCGGTAGCGCCGACTTTCTGGCGGTTGACCTCGACGGCTCGCGCGAGGCGTCGAGGGCGCTGGCGCAGGAGGCAACCAGCGTCCTCGGCGGGCGCATCGACGTGCTCGTCAACAACGCCGGCATCTATCCCGCCGCGTCGACGGTCGAGACCGATGAGGAGACCTTCGACCGCGTCTATGCCGTCAATGTCAAGGCCCCCTTTTTCCTGACCGCCGCCATCGCGCCCGCGATGGTCGCGCGCGGGGACGGCGCGATCATCAACCTCGGCTCGTGGATCGCGCGCCTCGGCATCCCGATGGGCGGGCTCTACAGCTCAACGAAGGGAGCCGTCGAGACTCTGACGCGCGCCTGGGCTGCCGAGTTCGGCCCAAGCGGAGTCCGTGTCAACGCGATCTCACCCGGCGTCGTGCTCGCCGGCCCCTCCGAGCAGGGCGAGCGCGCCGAGGCCCTGATGCGGGGAACACCCGCTGGTGCGAGCGGTCGGCCCGATGCGATCGCCCACGCGGCGGTCTACCTTGGCAGCGACGAGGCCGAGTTCGTGCACGGCACGGTGATCGACGTCGACGGCGGCCGCGTCGGAGTAGCCGTGATCGCAGGCTAAACAGCGGCCACCAGGTCCGCTACGCCTATCTGCACGATGGCCCCGGTCAGATGCCGACGTAGGCCGCGAGGTGCTCGCCGGTGAGGGATTGAGTTCCCGCCCACCCCGCGACGAGCTCGGCGGGTGTGCCCTCGAAGACGATCCGGCCGCCGTCGTGGCCGGCGCCGGGGCCGAGGTCGATGATCCAGTCGGCGTGGGCCATGACCGCCTGGTGGTGCTCGATGACGATGACCGACTTGCCAGAGTCGACGAGCCGGTCGAGCAGCCCGAGCAGCTGCTCGACGTCGGCGAGGTGCAGGCCGGCGGTCGGCTCGTCGAGGACGTAGACGCTGGGTGGGCGGGACCCTTTTTCCGCCATCTGGGTGGCCATCTTGAGCCGCTGCCGCTCGCCGCCGGACAGCGTGGTGAGCGGCTGGCCGAGGCTGAGGTAGCCGAGCCCGACGTCGGCGAGCCGCTCGAGGATCCTGTGCGCGCCCGGCGTGGCAGCCTCGCCGGCTGCTCCGAAGAACTCCTCGGCCTCGGTCACCGACATTGCGAGCACCTCGCTGATGTCGCGGCCGCCGAGGTGGTGGTCCAGCACCGATGCCTCAAAGCGCTTCCCCTCGCACTCCTCGCAGGTGGTGGCGACGCCCGCCATCATTGCCAGGTCGGTGTAGGTGACTCCGATCCCGTTGCAGTTGGGGCAGGCGCCCTCGGAGTTCGCGCTGAACAGCGCCGGCTTCACGCCGTTGGCCTTCGCGAACGCCTTGCGGATCGGGTCGAGCAGTCCAGTGTACGTCGCCGGGTTGCTCCGTCGCGAGCCGCGGATCGCGCCCTGGTCGATGGACACCACATCCGCGCCCGCGGGGATCGACCCGTGCACGAGCGAGCTCTTGCCGGAGCCCGCGACGCCCGTGACGACGACAAGCACCCCGAGCGGGATGTCGACGTCGAGGTCGCGCAGGTTGTGCGCCGTCGCGCCGCGGATCTCCAGCGTGCCGGTGGGCGTCCTCACCGTCTCCTCGAGGGCGGCCCGATCCTGGAGATGGCGGCCTGTGACGGTGCCGCTGGCCCGCAGCTGCCCGACGGTCCCCTCGAAGCAGACCGTGCCGCCCTCCGTGCCGGCGCCGGGGCCGAGGTCGACGACGTGGTCGGCGATCGCGATCGTCTCCGGCTCGTGCTCCACGACCAGCACGGTGTTGCCCTTGTCGCGCAGCCGCAGCAGCAGGTCGTTCATCCGCTCGATGTCATGGGGATGCAGGCCCGTGGTGGGCTCGTCGAAGACGTAGGTGACATCGGTGAGCGAGGAGCCGAGGTGGCGGATCATCTTGACCCGCTGCGCCTCGCCACCCGACAGCGTGCCCGACGGCCGGTCGAGCGAGAGGTAGCCCAGGCCGATCTCCGCGAACGACTCGAGGGTCTGCAAGAGCGCGGCGAGCAGCGGCGCGGCTGACGGCTCGTCGAGGCCGTCGGCCCACTCGGCCAGGTCGCTGATCTGCATCGCGCAAGCCTCAGCGATGTTGATTCCCACGATCTTCGACGATCGGGCCCCCTCGCTGAGCCGGGTGCCGCGGCACTCCGGGCAGGTCGTGAACGTGACAGCCCGCTCCACGAAGGCGCGGACGTGGGGCTGGAGCGAGCTGACGTCCTTGGACAGCAGTGACTTCTGGAGCTTCGGGATCAGGCCCTCGTACGTCAGGTTGATGCCGTCCACCTTGATCTTGGTCGGCTCCTTGTGGAGCAGGTCGTTCAGCTCCTTCTTGGTGAACTTGCGGATCGGCTTGTCCGGGTCGAAGAAGCCACAGCCGTTGAAGATGCGGCCGTACCAGCCGTCCATGCTGTAACCGGGGATCGTTAGTGCACCCTCGTTGAGCGACTTGCTGTCGTCGTACAGCTGAGAAAGGTCGATGTCGTTTACCGAGCCCATGCCCTCGCAGCGCGGGCACATCCCGCCGGTGCGAGTGAAGCTCGCCTTCACGGTCTTGCGGGTACCGCGTTCGATCGTGATCCCACCGCTCGCTCGGACCGAGGGGACGTTGAAGGAGAACGCGTTAGGGGAGCCGATGTGCGGCCGCCCGAGCCGGCTGAAGAGGATCCGGAGCATCGCGCCCGCGTCGGTGGCGGTGCCGACGGTCGAGCGGGCGTTGGCGCCCATCCGCTCCTGGTCGACGATGATCGCGGTCGTCAGCCCTTCGAGTACGTCGACGTCGGGCCGCGCCAGCGTCGGCATGAAGCCCTGCACGAAGGCGCTGTAGGTCTCGTTGATCAGCCGCTGCGACTCCGCGGCGAGCGTGCCGAATACCAGAGAGCTCTTGCCCGAACCGGAGACGCCGGTGAACACCGTCAGCCGGCGCTTTGGGATCTCGAGGCTTACGTCCTTGAGGTTGTTTACCCGGGCGCCGTGTACCCGGATCAGCTCGTGGCCGTCGGCAACCTGCAGCGCAGTCGACTTCGTGTCCGTCCTCGTGGCCATGAGCGCGGGAGCGGGGCTCGACACTCAGCGGTCCTCGAGCAGCCCGAGGACGTTGCCATCGGGGTCTGTGACGGTGGCCACCAGGCGGCCGCCACCGACGTCGTGCGCGGGTTCCTTCACGGTGGCACCCCGCGGCGGTCAGCTCGGCCAGCTTCGCCTCGATGTCCGGCACCTGCCAGAAGGGCACCGGCGAGGTCATGGCCTGCGGTCCACCGCCCGGCAACAGCCCGATTTGCTGGCCGGCGGCCTCGAAGCCGACGTAGTAGGCCGAGTCGGTCTGCGGATGTATGCCGAGCAGTGCGGCGTACACCGCCTTCGCCGTCGCCAGGTCGGACACGGGAACCAGCACGGTCGTGATTCCCTGGGTGGAAGAGTCGGTCATGGTCACTCCTGAAGTCGTGGGTCTGGTCGGGATTGTGCGTAGGCCAGGGATGCGACCGGGTCCTCGTGCGGAGGACGGCCAAGCAACTGGTGAACGTCCATGGCGGCCAGTCTAGGTGCGGGTCGCTGACAGGCGCAGGTCGTCCTCCCGCACTAGGCCTGAAACCACCGCGTGCCGACGGTTCGATCAGCCGGCCGGTTCGGAGCTAGGGACGGCGCGCGCCGAGGCCGATCGGTGTCACGTGCGCTGCTGCAGGTCGTCGACGAACGAGTCAAGGGTCAGCGTCGCGGCCGCTAGAGCGTGAAGCTGCTCGTCTGAGAGCTCCTCCAGGTCAGCTCTCATGGCCGCGAGGAACTGCGCACGGAACTTCCGTTGTGCCGCGCTTCCGGCCTCGGTGAGACTGATCATGACGACACGTCCGTCGCCTGGCAGTCCTTCGCGCTGAGTCCAACCGTTGTCCTCCAGGCGCTTTACGAGCAGGGTCATCGTCGGCTGCGCGACCCCCTCGAGCTCGGCCAGCTCCGTGATCCTCCGCGGCCCTTCGCTGAGGATACCCAGGACCTGCATCTCGGTACGGGAGATCTCGCGACTGCGGACTTGCTTGACGAGCAGCCGCACAAGGATCGCGGAGCGTGTGAGCAGGTGCTCGGCGACGTAGTCGAGTCGCTCGTTCCGCTCCGCCTGCGAAGACATCGTGACCAAGGACATATTGAAGACTATATAGTTTTATGATATAGATGTCAACGCACACGGTCGAGAGAGGAGCGGCTCATGTTTCACAACATCCTCGTCGCAATCGACGGCTCACCGGACGCCGACGAGGCGCTTAAGCAAGCGATCGACCTCGCCGAGAGCGAGCACGCCCGGCTGACCCTCTTCAGCTCACTCGCGACGCCTCCAGCCGCCGCCTACATAGGGACAGGTGGTGGGATTGCGGCGAAGATCGCCGCGGACGCCGAGGCCGAGACCGCGGAGATCCTGCGGACCGCCGTCGACCTGGTTCCCGATCACGTGTCGGTCAGCACCATGCTGAGCAGCGCCCCTGTAAGGCCGGCGCTGATCGGTCAGATCAAGGACGGGGCTCACGATCTCGTCGTCATGGGTTCCCGTGGACGCGGCGCGCTGCGCTCGGTGCTGCTCGGCAGCGTGAGCCACTACGTGCTGCATCACAGTCCGGTCCCCGTTCTTATCGTGCACTCCGATCCAGATCGAGGACTCGAATCGTCCGCGACCACCTCGCGCAACCGGCAGACATCCGACCGCAGGACCGTCAATGCGGGCGCATGACGGAGAGACTCAACTCGCCGCGATGGCTCCTTCCAGGCAGGGCGTGGGCGATCCTTTCACCGGAGTGACCGACGCGGACACGGTTCTGCATGTGACGGAGTTAGCCGGCGAGGCGCAGGCGTCAGCCCGCGGCATGGTCGAGGCCGAGGACGCCCTTCGCCTCGTGTGCGAGCACTTTGAGCGCACAGACGATCCGGAGGCTCAGGGAGAGCTCGCGGTCGAGGCGCTCGACCACGTCGAACGCCAGCTGGCGCTCACGCGCCACCGCCGTCAAGGACTGGACAGCATCGAAGGGAAGCTGTGGGCCAGACGGAACGCGCTCGAGCGGTTCCTCATACACACCCGCGGACGCGCCTGGTGGCGTGAGCGCCGCAGTCTGGCGCAACCGGGAGGGCCTGCCTCTGAGCAGACGTGAATCGACGTCACGGTACCGCTTGAGACGTTGACGATGACCGGGGTGTCGCCGCGCTCCTCGTCGCGCTCCTCGTCGGCTAAGGTCCAGCTCATCCCAAGTCGTCCGTCGAGATCACGTGCGGCCCGCCGCGGCGGTTTGCGCGCATTCGCGCTGGGGTAGGAGACGCGCTATGGAGTCGCGTCCGAGGGAACGGAAGCCGTGCGCGCGAAGGTGATCGACGAGCAGCTCATCAGGTACCTGACCGACGCTCACGCGATCGAGGAACAGTCGCTGGGGCTGCTGCGCAGAGCCCGCCGCTCGTGTGCTCGGCCGGACCTGCGCGAGATCTACGAGCAGCAACTTGGGAGGGCGGAAGCGCATCGAGATTTGCTTGAGGCTCGGCTGCGAGCGCACGGGGGGAGGTCCTCGGCGCTCAAGGACGCGGCAATGCGCCTGGGCGCGTTCAACTGGGGCCTGATCTTTCAGGCACAGCCGGACGCCGCGGGGAAGGCCGCCACGTTCGCGTTCGCGTTGACCCACCTCAAGATCGCCGGCTACGAATTGCTCAAGCGCGTAGCCACGCTCGCTGGAGACGAGGCGACCGTCTCGATGACCGAGCGGGTGCTGGCCGAGGAGCGTGACGGTGCATCGCGACTGAGCGCGAGCTTCGACACGGCGGTGCAGGCATCATTGGATGCGCGCGACGCTCCCCTTCGTCCTACCGAGCACCTGCTCCGAGCGCTCGCCCGCAACGAGCGAAAGAGCCCTCCGCTGCGGCCTGTTTAGCGCCTGCGCTCACGGTACGGGTCGGACTGAATCCCTCGTCCGGGGCGACAGGGGCACTAGAGCGTTCCGTCCCCGCGGTCCCGGTCTTCGCTCTCGCCCACGAGCAGGAACACGAGCGCCACGAACGCGATACCGCCGAGGCCCAATAGCGCGGCGCCGACGGTGGAGGCGAGCGTTCCTTCACCGGCCACGAGCACTACCGTGCCCGCCACGAGCGCCAAGATGCCCACACGCACGAGGTGAAGATGTCGGCCTTCGTGACAGCTCGCACGTAGTCGGACGTTACCCGTTCGTGGCGGATTGATACGGCCACGCCTTGTTCCGGCCGGCGCGGACCAAGAGTCATCAGAACTTCGCCTTGGCAACGCACAGGGGGGGCCCATAACCCACGGGTTTAGAACTGATGCTGTACAATCTCGCGCGTAAGCGAGCGCGCTCGTGGGTAGCTTGAACCCCGAGGGCGTCCGACCTACGGAGGAGTGATGATGACTACGACGGCTACAGACGCACCAAGGCAAAAGTTGGTGGCGGCGAAGGTCGAGGATGTCGCCGAGCTCTTCGAGCGTTGGCATCGTGACGACGACCTAGTCGCGAGAGAGGCGCTGGTCCGCCGGTTCATGCCGCTCGCGCGACGCCTCGCGCGACGCTATGAACGATCCTCGGAGCCGTTCGAGGATCTGATGCAGGTCGCATCGCTGGGGCTTCTGAAGGCGCTGGATCGCTTCGACCCGACGCGGGGGCATCCGTTCTCCTCGTTCGCGGTGCCGACGATCCTCGGTGAGATGCGTCGCTACTTCCGCGATTCCGGGTGGTCCGTGCACGTCCCACGCGGCGAGCAGGAGCGTGCTCTCAAGGTCCGCGACGCGCAGGAGACCTTCGCGAACGAGCACGGTCACGCGCCTACCGTGAACCAGCTCGCCGAGTACCTCGAGGTCGACACCGAGCAGGTCATCGAGGCGCTCCAGGCGATCCAGGCCTATGAGGCACTTTCACTCGACGCCCCGCGCCCCGGGGCCGACGGCGATGCGATGACCTACGGTGAGGCGGTCGGTCACGAAGACGAGCGTTACGAGCTCGTCGAGCTGGATGCGACCGTTACCGCTGTGCTCGAGCGCATCCCCAAGCGCGAGCGCATGATTCTGCGGATGCGGTTCGTCGAAGATCTAACGCAGACCGAGATCGCCGCTCGTGTCGGGATCTCACAGATGCAGGTCTCCCGCCTGCTGCGCCGCTCGCTGGACCAGCTGCGGACCCTGACGCAGGACACGAAGAAGCCGCTCTAAGCCGGCGGCCGCCCCGCGGCCTGTATCTTTCGCTGATCACAGCCGGACCGGGTAGCTCTCGCGAGCGGCCCGGTCCGTATCGATCGCCGCACCGCGATGGCCGCGCCACCGAACATCCGTCTCAATCTCTCCAATAGGCCGGAGAACGTCGTCCTCGTCCGCGAGACGCTGGCCGGCGCGGCGGAGGCGATCGGGCTCGATGCGCTCGATCTGGATGACATCCGCACGGCTGTCACCGAGGCGTGCAACAACGTGGTGCTTCACGCCTATGAGGGCGAGGAAGGTCCGCTCGAGGTTGAGATCTACGCGGCGGGAGGCTTGTTCGACGTTTTCGTGCGTGACCACGGCATCGGGATGCGACCGCCGGCGAGCGAGGACCAGTGGATAGTCGGTATCGGGCTGCCCGTGATCGAAGCGCTCGTCCAGAGCGTCGAGTTCGCCGACACGGCCGAGGGGGGAACCGAAGTGCGGATGAGGTTCTCCACTCCGGGAGCCCAGACGCTCGAGTCACCCGACGAGGCCCTCGGATCGGTGGATGGCGCGCGCGGCGAGGCCACGACCACGAGCGTCACGATCGCGCCCGTCGCGCCGCTTGCGCGCACGGTGCTTCCCAGGTTGTTGGGAGTGTTGGCAGCGCGGGCCCACTTCTCGACCGATCGCATCTCCGATGCGCTCCTCGTCGCCGACGCACTGGGCGCTCATGCCTCGCGTTCTACCAGCGCCGGCCACCTCACGATCAAGGTCACCATCGAGCCACGGAACCTCGAGTTGAGCCTCGGCCCGCTCGATGTGGGACGCGCGCGTGAGCTCATGACCGACTCAACCGCAGAGGGCGTCGGACGCGTGATCGAGAAGCTCAGCGATCACCACAGCGTCGCCGTCGACGGCTCCTACGAGGTGCTCGGCCTGCAGCTGATCGACCACCGGTGATGTGCCGTCGACCGAGGGCCTCCGGTGACTGCACGCAGCGGTGATTTCTCGCTTTCCGTGTGCCCCTTGAAGGTGACAAGCCCGGTAAATGCGCCGGCAAAGAAGTCCGCTTCTTCGTAAATCCCCTTCGCCTCGATTCACACATCGATCCCGGCCCGGCTTGATCGACTTCTGTGGTCGCGGTTTCACACGCGCTCTGTCATCGGTCCGGCGGTTTTCCCGCTCGAGACGCGCGCACTCTGCATAGCCGTCGGGGTGAACGCGCAGTACGGGCCCAGAAGAGAATCGCGGGACCCCTCACGGCAGTTGTGTCAGATGGGGCCCGCCGAGGTTGTCGCCAGGACGGTGTGACAGGGTTACCAGCTAGCGCGAACCAGCAGTTCGCGATTAGACGTGCGTGGCCGCGGGTATATAACAAGTGCCGACGGCGATTGTGTCGGCGCCAACGTTTGGAGGCTGTAATGGTTGCTTTAGTGGCGCTAATCCTGATTCTCGCAATATTTGGCGGGCTTGGGTTCGCAGTGCATGTTCTCTGGTATGTGCTGATCGCCGCTATTTTGCTGTGGCTGATCGGCTTCTTCGTTGGAGGCGTCGCTGATGGCGGCGGTGGACGCCGTTGGTACGGGCGCTGGTAGCGCGCTCTGATCTGTGGTGTGTGTCGTTGCCGGACGCGTGTTGCCTTTGATGCGTCAGACTGGCGCCGGTCCCGAGTCCTCCGCCCAAGGCGCTGAGCTCCCTCGGGACCGGGGCTTTTACCACGAGACGCTCTTTTACTCCGGCGCGGACGGGTTTGTCAACGGTACGCTTCCCTTCATCAGGGAGGCTCTGGCGGTTGACGAGCCCGTCCTCGTCGCTGTGAGCAGGGCCAACATAGAGTTGCTGACAGAGGCGCTTTCCGATGACGCCGGGCGAGTCGAGTTCACAGATATGCGCGTCCTCGGCAGCAATCCGGGGCGCATCATTCCGGCCTGGCGCACGTTCCTTCAGCAGCAGGCGTTCGACGGGCGCCCAGTGCGCGGCGTCGGCGAACCGATCTGGGCTGGGCGCGATGACGCCGAGCTCAGTGAGTGCCGGCGGCACGAGTCGCTGCTCAACATCGCGTTCGACGACGGCCAAGGTTGGCGCCTGCTGTGTCCCTATGACGTGGAGGCCCTCGATGACCGCGTCATCGTGGCGGCGCGCGAGAGCCACCCGTTCATTGTCGATGAAGGCGTGAGGAGGGCGAGCGACGGCTATAAGACGATATGGGACGGATGGAGTCCCTTCGCAGGCGTGCTGCCTGCGCCCAGGACCGAACCCGAGGAGCTCGAGTTCACCGGTGAGGATCTTCCGACAGTTCGCGGGGCGGTGGCCAAGTTTGGCGCCGGCGCGCTGTTTGCGAGCGACCGTATCGATGACCTGGTGCTTGCGGTCGACGAGCTCGCGACCAACAGCGTCTACCACGGCGGCGGTCGTGGAAGGCTACGGATGTGGACGCAGGACGGGACGC
Source organism: Solirubrobacteraceae bacterium (assembly GCA_035940255.1). Taxonomy (GTDB): domain Bacteria; phylum Actinomycetota; class Thermoleophilia; order Solirubrobacterales; family Solirubrobacteraceae; genus Palsa-744. Next base: position 32,267 of record DASZFA010000026.1, on the reverse strand, counting down.
TGCAGTGTGAGGTGAGCGACAGAGGTAACTTCGTCGAGCCACTCGTCGGCCGCATCCAGCCGACGCCCGATCAGTGGCGAGGCCGCGGCCTTTGGCTGGCCAACCAGCTCTGCGACCTGGTGCAAATCCGCTCTGACGACGCCGGGAGCGTAGTGCGCCTGCACATGCGCCCCGCCTGAGGGGACGCGGTTGCGGTGGTCTCCTACGACTGTGGGGAGGACGAGGGCGGGCGCAATGAGACCTCTCTCATGGGGCTCGGCTCGCTGGACTCTGCTCGGCCGGCCTCTCAGCCCGGCGCCCGACGGTAAGATCACGCTCGTGACCGCGGACAAGCACCTCCGGATCGATCTCCGCAGCGAGCGGGACAGGGTCGTGCTCGCCCTCCACGGCGAATTGGACCTTGTGGGCGCTCCGCTTCTTCAGGGCGAGATCGAGAGCGCCGCGGTCGAGGGCGCACCGCTGATCGTCCTCGATCTCGAGGATCTTCAGTTCATCGACTCCTCTGGCCTGCGGGTCATCCTCTCAGCCCACGAGCGGGCACGCGAGCGCGGTCAGGCGTTTGCGCTGACGCGCGGCTCCCAACAGGTCCAGCGGCTGCTGTCGATCGCCGGCGTGAGCGGCCATCTGCACATCATCGCCTCGCCCGACGAGCTCATCGCTCCCGGACAGAAGGGCTGAGACGAAAGTCTGACGGTCTCTCGGCGGCGCTGGCGGGCGTGGTGCTGCTCACAACCGCGCGGGACCCTGCCCCTGCTCGCCACGATCGGTCCACTGGCTAACGTCGCCCGTGCTCCGGTCGCCGTCTCGGAAGCGGGGCAGGATCTCGCGCGCGTACACACGAGGGGACTGTGTCCCTGCTCTTCGTTCCAGGGATGGAAATGGTCGGAGATCCATAGACCGTCGAAGCCGGCCTCCTCGGCGAGCCGCGCTTGCCGTATGAGCTCACGCGGCCCGAACTCCTCGCTCGATAGGACATATCCGATTCGCATGACTCGAGCCACTGGTATTACCCCTTCGCGGAGGCGGAAAACGGCTTCGGCCGAGCACGATCTCGACGACCATCCGCGGGAACTGTCGATTTTCGGCCCCGCCGTTCGTCTACAGGCGACCATACTTTTCAAAGGAGGAACCCCATGCAGTACATGCTTCAGATCTACAGCGCGAACGACTCGTACGAAGACCTCTCGGACGAGCAGAAAGAGGCCGTCTCGGCGGAGTACTTTGCGATCTCGGGGATGCCGGGCGTCACGGGCGGAACGCAGCTCCAGCCCGCCGGCACCGCCACCACTGTGCGCGTCGAGAACGGTGGCACCCTGACCACCGACGGGCCCTTCCCGGAGACGAAGGAGGCGCTCGGCGGCTACTACCTGCTCGAGGCCGACGACCTCGACACAGCCATCGAGATCGCGGCTCGCATACCGGCAGCGCGGATGGGTGGCGCGGTCGAGGTTCGTCCGGTGGTGGAGCGCTGATCGAACAGGTCTTCCGCGAGGAGTGGGGGCGTGTCCTCGCTGCCCTGATCGGCTTCCTCGGCGACTTCGACCTCGCCGAGGAGGCCGTCCAGGAGGCGTTCGCCGTCGCGTCGGAGCGGTGGCCGCGTGAGGGAACGCCCGCACATCCCGCCGCGTGGCTTGTTGCCACGGCGCGCAACCGTGCTATCGACCGACTGCGACGCGAGCGTACGCTCGCGGAGAAGTCGAGGCTCCTGCAGGCCCCCGAGGCCACGGAGGACGAGATGGAGGAGCTGACGTTTCGCGATGAGCGGCTCGAGCTGATCTTCACCTGCTGCCATCCAGCGCTCTCGCTGGACGCTCAGGTCGCGCTGACGTTGCGCGCGCTGGGCGGGCTGAGCACGCCCGAGATCGCGCGTGCCTTTCTCGTTCCCGAGCAAACGATGGCCCAGCGGCTCGTGCGGGCCAAGCGCAAGATCAGGGATGCCGCGATTCCCTTCCGGGTCCCGCCGCCGCACCTCTTGCCGGACAGGCTGACAGCGGTGCTCGCGGTGCTGTACTTGATCTTCACCCGGGGCTACGACGGTCGGGGCGAGCTCACCGCCCAGGCGATTCGCCTCGGAGCTGCCCTCGCCGACCTGATGCCCGACGAGCCCGAGGTCTACGGCCTGCTCGCGCTGATGCTGCTTCACGACTCGCGCAGCGCGGCCCGGGTCCGCGATGGCGAGCTGGTGTTGCTCTCCGAACAGGACAGGACGCTGTGGGACCAAGGCCAGATACGGGCCGGCCGCGCGTCGCTGGATCGCGCGCTCGCGCTGCGCGGCTCCGGCCCGTACGTCCTGCAGGCGGCCATCGCCTCGCTGCATGCCGAGGAGCAGACCGACTGGCCCCAGATCGCCGCGCTATACGGCGAGCTCGCGCGGCTGACCGGCTCGCCCGTGGTCGAGCTGAACCGCGCGGTGGCGCTCGCGGAAGCCGAGGGCGTCGAGGCCGGCCTGAAGGCCGTCGAGCAGCTCGACCTCGACAGCTACCACTACCTCCACGCCACGCGCGGTGACTTCTTGCGCCGGCTCGGGCGCACTGCAGAGGCCCGGGCCGCGTACACGCGTGCGCTCGAGCTGGTGCGCTCCGACCACGAGCGCCGGTTCCTCGAGCGCAGCCTGTCGGAGCTCTAGCGAGAGCGGCTCAACGGTTGCCCGCGAGGCCGGCTACACGCCGCCCGGGAGGTGCACCGCGAAGCGGCCGCCGTCGCTGGACGCTCGCGCTTCCACCTCGCCCCCGGCGGCGCGAGCCAGGCGGCGAACGAGCGACAGGCCGAGGCCCGCTCCTGCGTGCGGCGCGCCGTCTGGCTGCCCGGCGCGGAAGCCGGGCTCGAAGATCCGCTCGCGGTCGCGAGGATCGATGCCCGGTCCGTCGTCGCGGATCTCGAACAGCACCTCGCCGTCGACGGCTCGTATTTCGAGCGTGACGCGCTGGCGTGCGAAGCGGGCGGCATTCTCGAGCAATGGCGAGAGGATGCGCTCCACGAGGTCTGCCTCGACTGCCACCTTCAGCGGACGCTCGTAGACGATCGCGATCGACTTGCCCTGTGCCGCGAGCAGCTCCTGCACGTGAGCGGCGGCGCGATCTGCGGGGGCTCGCGCGTCACCGGCGTGCGGCCCCTCGGACGCTCCCGCGCGTGCGGAGGCGAGCAGCGTCTCGAGCACGCGCTGAAGGTCGTGCGCATGGCGGCCGATCAGCCGCAGCGATGCGCGGTACTCCTGTGAGCTCCGATCCCGGCCGGCGGAGAGCTCAGCCTCGGCGAGGATCTTGGCAAGTGGTGTACGCAGCTCATGGGAAACCTCGGCGGTCAGACGTTGCTCGCGCCTAAGACTCCCGGCAAGGCGTCCGAGGAGCCCGTCGAACACCGACGCCAGCGTGCTCAGCTCATCGTGGGGCTCGCCCGCGAAGAACCGCCGCGAAAGGTCGTGCTCTCCCCAGTCGGCTGCCTGCGCCGTCATCTGCGCGACCGGTCTCAGGGCGCGGCTGATCAGCCAGAGCGAAAGCGCCGCGATCGCGGCGAGCATCACACCGCCGAGGATCACAGAGCCCAGCAGCGCGGAGGAGGCGGTGCTCTCATACGGAGCCACAGATGCGCCGACAACGACCATGCCGAGGCGCCGCGCCGCCTGGCGCACCGGGACCGCGAGCAGCCTCGTGTCGGTCGAGTCGACCGTCCGGAAACCCGTTCCCGTACGTGCGAGCGCCAGGGTCGCCTGCTGGTTGCGCGGGTCTACGTTCGCCGGCTGCTCGAGGGTGCGTTCGCCGGCGAATATCCATGTCTGCGCGTCGATCGCGCCCAGGTCAGGCGCCTCGACCACCGACAGGCGACCGTCCACGGTGCCGAGCCCGCGCAGCACCGTGACCGCCCGCTCGCGCAGGACGTTGTCCGCGTCGGTGCGCAGGCGCGCGTCGAGCACCAAGTTGAAGGCGGTGATCAGAGCGGCCAGTGCTATCGCCGCGCCGGCGACAGCGCTCGCGGTCAGGCGCGCGCGCAGGCTCAGGCGAGCGAGCCTCATTGCAGGCGGTAGCCGACGCCGTGCACCGTCGTGATCGCAGGTGCGCCGGGGAGCTGGCCCAGCTTGCGCCTCAGGCGCGCGAGGTAGACGTCGATCGTGTTGTCGTGAACGACTGCGCCGGCCGGCCAGGCAGCACGCACGAGCTCGCGGCGGCTGACGGCCCGCTCGGGCTGAGCGGCCAGCGCGCCGAGCAACCGGAACTCCGTGGGGGTGAGCCGGACGCTGTGCTCTCCACACGAGGCCTCGAGGTTAGTGGGGTCTAGGCTCATGCCGGCGGCTTTGACCGTGCCGTCGACTCCCGCCCGGTTCAGAACGGCGCGCAGACGAGCGCTGAGCTCCGCGAGCGAGAACGGCTTGGTGAGGTAGTCGTCGCCTCCGGCGCCAAAGCCCGCGAGGCGGTCTGCAAGCGCGTCGCGAGCCGTCAGGAATAGGACCGGAGCCTGGATTCCGCGGGCACGCACCGCCTGGCAAAGATCGCGACCGTCTGCGTCCGGGAGACCGACGTCGATCACCAGCGCATCGGGCGCGTCGGCCGAGATCCGCTCCATCGCCTCCGCGCCGTTCCCAGCGCCGCTTACCGTGAAGCCCTCCTCCTCAAGCGCGCGCCGTATCACCGCGCGCAGCTCCCCGTCATCCTCCACCAGCAGGATCCGCGCAACGGTCATGGGGCAAGTATCAACGAGCGCGCCGCCGAGAAGGGTGAGTACGTTCGGCTATTGCTCCCGGAGGATCGCTCCGAGTCGCAGACGCCGTATGCCGCGACTGGCAAGGGCCGTCGCCAGCAGCGTCGCGACGATCGCCGCGCCCGCCAGCCCCGCGAGGAACCCCCAGGGAACCGCCAGCGTGTCCGGCGGCGGGTCGAACACGTGCTGGAGGATCGCGACGAGCATCTCCGACAGCAGCCAGCCGAGGCCGACGGCCAACGCGAGTCCGACGGACAGGACGATCGCGGCCTCCGTCCAGAGAAACGCGGAGATCCGCGAAAGGGGGGCTCCGATGGCGGCCATCGTTGCGAACTCCTGACGACGCTCGGAGATCCCCAGAGCGACGAACAGCGCCATGGCGGCCGCTGCGAGGATGATCGCGAACGCCTGCTCGATGTGGCTGATGCCGGTCAGGTCGACCGTCGTGATCGAGCTGCTCGTGCGGCTGCTCTGGGTGTTGATGTTGTCGACCTTGGTACCCAGCGAGCTCGTCGCCGCCGCCACGCGGCGAGCCACGTCGGGTGGGGAGCCGTTTGCCTTCGCGAACACGACATTGGGTCCCCCCGCGTGGGTCACCGACTCCAGGTAGCTCAGGTTGGCCACCATGAACGAGTCCTTCGGCGCCGAGGGGAACTCCTGCACGATGCCCGCCACGTGGAACGGGACGACATGGAACTTGCCCGTTTGCTGGTCGAGCACCCGCAGCCGCAGGAGGTCTCCGTTCTTGAGCGAGAAATCCGTGATCGTCTCTTTGCTGACCGCGATCCCGTCGGGGGTCGCCCGGAGCCGGTCTAGCACCTGCTGGGCTGTCGAATGCAGGAAGTAGGAGTCGCGCAAGGATGTCGCCTTCCCGAAGGACGAGGCGTCGATCCCGTATGTGTCCTGGAGGTCCGGTCCGACGTAGGCGTAGGAATGCTCGACGCCGGTCGCGGCCGCGACGCCTGGAACGGCGGCGATCTGCCGCGTCAGGTTTCGCTGGGCGGCGACGCCGGGCGGCGCGGTTGCGGTCACGTCGGCGCCGAGCGTGAGCTGGGCGTCGGCCTTGACCTGCTGGTTGTAGGTGGCGGAGAAGATCCCGAGGTTCACGCCGAAGGCGAGCAGCAGCCCGACCACCACGAGCCCACGGTTGATGGCGGCGCCGCGCCGTCCCGCGCTGACGAGCAGAAACGCCCGGCGGGTCCTCGCGCGGCCGCGAACTGCCCGCGTGATCAGCCAGGAAAGCGCGCGTCCGCGCAGGCGGACGAGCAGCAGCGTCGCCCCGATCCACAATAGGGCGGGGGCGAAGAACATGTACACCGAGAGCGAGAGCGTCGGGTTGGAGTCGGGGCTGACGACCGCGGAGAATCCGGTGCTGGCCGTCAGCCAGTAGATGAGGCCGCTCACCGCCAGGCAGATGACGTCGAGGTACAGGCGCTGCCAGAGTGGCTTTCCCTCTCGCCGCGTCCCGCGCCGGCCTGTGGCGACGCTGTTTCGCAGCGAAGACAGGCTGGCGCCGACCCGTGCCGCTCCGGCCCCGGCGCTGGCCAGCAGCACACAGATCGCGCCGATCAGCAGCACCCTTCCGGTCGTCGCATGCGTCCCGCCGGTTACGAGCGCGGAGACCGCGGCGAACGCCGCCACGGTGCCCAGTAGGCCCGCTATGACCCCGAGGATCACGCTCTCCAAGCTGGCGAGAACGAGCAGGTCCCGCCGTCGGGCGCCGCGGGCGCGCAGCAGGGCGAGGTCGCGGCGATCACGCTCGACGGTGCCCAAAGCGGCGAGATAGGCGAGACCAAGCGCAATCAGCGCACCGGGGACGGCGAGCATGATGTAGAGCGTCTCGGCGTAGAGCGCGTCCGAAGCGGCCGTGTTCAAAGAGTCGGACAGGTTGTCAACGAACTGAACGCGACCGGGCAGCGTGCGCTCGATCCGGTTACGCGCCTGCGTCGCGCGTTCGAGCGCCGCGCTCGGACTGCCGCCGCTCAGGGCCACCGGGTCGAGCTGCGCCTGCACCTGCCACTGCACGCCCGACTGCGCTCCGGGCTGTGCGCTGACTCCGGTGCTGGCGTTGGCGATCGTCGGGATTCGCGTCGCGAGCGTCGAGGCGAAAGTGTCCAGCGGCATGATCGCGACGTTGGCGGGCGGCTGGGCGGGGGCTGGGCCGAGCTGCGGGTTCAGCGGCTGGAACAGCTTGTCCGGCGCCGTGATCAGAGCCACGCCGGAGACCGTGTACGTCTGTGGCGGCCCGCCACCGGGTGCCCTCAACGTGACGCGGTCGCCGATGTGCGCCTGGAGGGTCGCCGCCATCTGCTGGTCGAGCACAACCGCGCCGGGGCGCAGGGTGCCCTGAAGAAAGCGGAACGTGTTGATGTGGGCGCGATAGTCGAGCGGCACGCCGAGCACGGCTCCGGCTCCCGAGCTCGTGAGACCGTTCGGCCCCTGGTGTTCGCCCCCGGACAGCGGCGCCGTCGCTGCCGCCGAGGCCTGAAGCACGCCGCTCTGCTTGGCGACTTCGCTCGCGATCGCGTGAGCCTCGGCATACGAGGACACGGGAGCCTGAAGATCGAGTGGCACGCTCCGCACGGCGCTTGCTGCGACCGTTCGCAGGGAGTTGCCCACGAACAGAAGCATCCCGCCGAGCAGCGCGACCGATGCGGCGAGCACGAGGATGCGGATCAGCGAGCGGCCAGGCGCGCGCACCAGCCACGAGACGGCGAGGCGAACGGCGCTGCTCACGCCCCCGCCACCCCAGCCACGTGTCCGTCCCTGAGCTCGACCGCCCGGTCCGCTCGAGCGGCCACGCCGGCGTCGTGGGTCGCGGTCACCAGCGCAAAGGAGAACTCTCGCTGGAGCGCCTCGATCAGATCGAGCACGCGCTCGGCCGTGTCGGAGTCCAGGTGACCGGTCGGCTCGTCGCACAGCAGCAGCTCGGGGCTCTGCGCCAGGGCGCGTGCGATGGCGACCCGCTGCGCCTCGCCTCCAGACAGCTCGCTGGGCAGCGCGTCGAGCTTCGCGGAGAGACCCACCAGCTCGAGAAGGTCCTCCGGCTCGTAGTCGGCGTGGCCTTTTCGCCCTCCTGCCGACTCGGCGCTGGCCTCGCGGGCGAAGGCCACGTTCTCGAAGGCGGTGAAATGGTTGAGCAGGTTCGAGCCCTGGAAGATGTAGGCGATGCCGCGCGCCCGGACCCGCCCGCGCGCTGCCTCGTCGAGCGAGGAGAGCTCCTGCGCCTTCCACATGACCCGGCCCTCGCTCGGAACCACGAGGCCGCCGAGGAGATGCAGCAGCGTGGTCTTGCCGGAGCCCGATCGCCCCCAAAGCGCCAGTCGCTCCCCGGGCTCGACCGCGAGGTCGACTCCGCCAAGCGCGGTGACGCGTGCGTTTCCCTCGCCGTAGGCGACGGTGACCCGTTCGCACGCGATCAACGATGTCGTCGCCTTCACGGTCCCGGCCGCGGCGCTCATCGCGCGACTTTCCCGTCTCGTATCTCGATCACGCGCTCCGCGCGCGCGGCGACGCGCTCGGAATGGGTAACGACGACTACGGTGCTCTGATACTCGCGGACCAGCTTCTCGAGGGCCTCGAGCACGATCTCCTCGTTGTGCTCGTCGAGCTCGCCCGTGGGCTCGTCCGCCAGCACCAGCCGGGCGCGGCGTGCTGCCGCCGCGGCGATCGCGACGCGCTGCTGCTCCCCGCCTGACAGCGCCGCCGCGCGGTGGGAGCGCCGCTCCCCGAGACCGAAGGCGGCGAGGCTCTGCGCCGCAGCCGTCTCGGCGTCCTCATGATCGGCCAGTCGCAAGGAGATCGCGACGTTCTCCTGCGCCGAGAGGGCGGGCCACAGGTTGTCGCTCTGGAAGACGATCGCCAACTCGCGCGCCCGGTAGGCGGCGAGCTCGGCCTCGTCGAGGCGGCCGAGGGAGTGTCCCCACACGCGAAGCTCCCCAGCAGACGGCTCATCCAGCCCCGCCGCCAGTGCGAGGAGCGTGCTCTTGCCACAGCCAGAGGGTCCGAGCACGGCGACGAGCTCGCCCGGTTCGACCTTCAGGTCGAGGCCTCGCAACGCGACGGTCTCCACCGGCCCGGCACGGTAGATCTTGAAGACGTCATGGCACTCCAATGCGCCCCAGCGGACCTCTTGGGCGTCCTTGGCGGGCTCGACGTAAAGGCTTCTCACTGCCATTTGAAGCTTTCGATCATTCGCTTGTAGGCGTCGACGTTGTCGACCCCGACCGGCGTCCCCAGATCGACGATCGCGACGCGGCCGCGATGCTCGAGCACGTAGCGATCGACCGTGAGCGTGACCTGCTTGCCCGTCACCGGATTCGGGGCGCTCTGGGTCGTGTAGGTCGCCTTCACCGCGGGCCCGCTCTTGAGCGAGATTCCCTGGGTGGGACCGGCCGTCAGGTTCGGAGTGGACTGCTTGAGCGCGGCGAGCTGGGCCTGCACGCTCGCCACAGTCGGCGCCGTGCCGTGCGAGACGCTGATCTGGACGAGATTGTTCTTATCCTTGATCGAGACTCGGGAGGCCGCTTCCTGCACGGTCCAACCCTCGGGGTAGATCATCGAGATGCCCAGCTTCGGGGCGTTCAACGTCAAGAAGTTCTGGCTGTCCGGGATGTCGCCGGTCGCGGCAGATTTGGCGTCTGCCGCCAGAGCCGTGCTCCCTTCAGGCGCTGCCGTCGCGGCGGCTGAGGCGGACGGGCTCGACTGGGTGGTGTTGCTGGCGGAGCTACTTCCGCAACCGCTCACACCAAGCAGGGCGGCGAATAGCAGGAATGACGCAGTTCTCGTGAGCATGCGCCGCAGACTGGCACAGCCGACCTGAATGTCTCCTGAATGAAGCGGCCGTCCCTTATGGGCGGGCCAAGGTCGGGGCTGGGCGCGATCACGCGGCGGACACGACCGGCCCGTTCGGGCCTGGCCGCGAGGACTGAGCCTCGCTCAGCCGCGCCGGTGAGCCCGTCGGGGCTTCAGGTATCGACAGCCACACGTCAGCGCCGCCGCGATCGTTGTTTGAGATAAAGGCGTCCCCGCCGTGCGCGCGAGCGATGCTCCGCACGATCGAAAGCCCCAGGCCGGCTCCCGCAGCCGTCCTCGAAGGGTCGGCTCTCGAGAATCGCTCGAACGCGATCTGGAGGAAAGCAGTTGGGAATCCGGGACCGTCGTCGCTCACATGCAACTCCAACCGCTCGCCGTGTCGCTCGGCCCTCAGCAGCACGTGGTGGGCGCCGTGATGCAGCGCGTTCTCGAGCAGGTTGCCCAGCGCCTGCTCCAGGCGCAGCGGGTCGGCACGGACCTCGAGCCCTGGAGAGGCCTGCGTGTCGATCGCGGCCCCCGCTTCCCGAGCGCGTTGCTCGAAGCGCTCGCTCAGCCGCCGAAGGCTCTCACGGACCTCGACCGGCTCCACGTTGATCGGCAGGTTGCCCTGGTCCGCCGCGGCAAGCATGAGCAGATCCTCGGCCAGCGCCGAGAGCCGATCTGCCTCCTCGGCTGCCGAGGCGACCGCGCCCCGCAGCTCCTCACGTGAGCTCTCCCCCATCAGCGCGACGTCGAGCTCGGCTCTGAGGATTGCCAACGGCGAGCGAAGCTCGTGGCTCGCGTCGGCGACGAACGCCCGCTCGCGTCCGAAGGCGATCTCGTTGCGCGCGAGCATCTCGTTGAGCGTTCGCGCGAGACGTGCCAGCTCGTCGTTGCCGGGAGGTACGGGGAGCCGCCGTCCGGGCTCGAACAGCGAGACCCGGAGCGCGCGGCGGCGCATCGACTCCACGCTTCGCAGCGCCAGAGCCGCGACTGCGTAGCCGAGCAGCGACGCGAGCGCGAGCGCGACCGGCCCTCCCAGCAGCAGCACGGTGCGCAAGTCCGCGAGAGCGCTGTCGCGCTGGCGCAGCGAAGCGCCCACTACCACGATCACCCGCCGGTCCTGTGCGTGCACGGGGATGGCGAGAAGCCGCGAGCTGCCCGCCGGACCGGGGATCGCCTTGCGCGCGATCAATGTTGGTGCGGCGCTGCTGCGAATCAGCTGCGGGGGATCGAGCAGCGGACGTGCGGGCAGCCCCGCCGTCGCGTCGAGAACACTCCCGTTCGCGCGGACGATCTGGGCGAAGCGTTCGCCGGGCGACGCGAGCGAGCTCCCTCCAGTCTGCCTGAGGCCCGAGTCGGCCTGCGTCACGAGAGCGCGCACATCCTCGGCGCGCGAGCGCAGGCCCTGGTCGAGCGAGCGGTCGAGGCTGCCTTCGAAGCGAACGTAGACGAACAAGCCGAGCGCCCCCAGCAGCAGCGACATGGCGCCCGCGAAGACGAGGGTCATCTTCACGCGCAGCCCGAGCCGGGCGAACGGACGGACGCTCACTCGGGCTCCTCTCGGAGCCGATAGCCGGCGCCGCGCACGGTCTCAAGCGAACGCGCGTGAAATGGCCGATCGACCTTCTCGCGCAGACGGCGTACGTAGGCGTCGACGATGTTGGAGCGGTTCTCGTAGGACTGGTCCCAGGCGGCCTCCAGGAGGTCCAGCCGCGAGAGTACCTCGCCCGCTCGCCGCATCAGCGCTTCCAGCAGCGCGAACTCCTTCTGCGAGAGGAAGATCTCCGACTCCCCACGCCACAGGCGGCGGGAGGCCGGATCGAGTTGCAGATCGCCGACCGCGAGCACCGCAGGGCGCTCCGCCGCGCCTCGTCTGATCAGCGCACGCAGACGTGCCAGCAGCTCACGCAGCGAAAAGGGCTTGGTGAGGTAGTCGTCGGCCCCGCTGTCCAGGCCCGTGACGCGGTCATCGATGCCGTCCCGCGCGGTCAGCATCAGGATCGGGGCCCATACCGCGTTGGAGCGAAGCCGCCTGCACGTCTCGAAGCCGTCGATGCCGGGCAGCATCACGTCGAGGATCACGGCGTCATACGGAGTCGATGCCGTCATCCAGATCGCCTCCTCGCCGGTGGCGGAGACGTCCGCCGACAGCCCTGCCTTGCGCAGGCCCCTGCTCAGGACCGTGGCCAGCTTGGCCTTGTCCTCGACTACCAGAACTCGCACCGCGCCTTCCAGCCTCGCATGAAGAGCTCAAGCCCAAATCAACGGCGGGCGGGACCAGCCGGCCCCGCCCACCGCCAACGCGCTCCATCCCGTGCACATCCCGGCGCTACTCTTCGCCTTCGAACTGGTGATCGGCTTCGGTGCCGGCCGGGTCTTCATGTCCACCCGGACCGTCGCTGGCCGTCGCCTCACCACTCGTCCCGCTGGACGAGGTCTCCAAGGCCGACGCCGAGGCCGTGTCCCGCGTGGTCTGATCGCCCGACTGAATGCTGTCGGTGTCCAGACCGCTGGTCTCGGTTGCGTGCGAGCGCGTCGCGTGCTTGACCGCGTGATGGGTCGCCTTCTCGTGGGCTTGGGTGCTGGTGCCCTGCGCGACCGCGACGCCGCCGGCCGCAATCAAGGCGGCGGTCGTCAGTGCGGCCGAGGCCGCCGTCAAACGCTTGATCATGTCTGCTCCTTTCGTCGTTTATGAGCAAGCACGGTCAAGCTAGGGAGCAGCACATGACACGACGATGAAAGCGCTCACTCCGGGGTGAGCGCAGCGGCCACGTACGCTTAGCCCATGTCGAGCAAGAGCCCGCCGGGCGTGGCGGAGATCCTCAGCGGCCGCAGCGGCGAGGAGATGTCGCTGAACGAACGCTTCCTGAATCCCCAGATGGGGCGCATCCTGCGGACTCTCGGGTTCGACAAGGTGTGGAAGGGGGGAGAGGGGGCGCACCTGATCGACTCCGACGGCGAGCGCTACCTGGACTTGTTCGGGGGCTACGGCGTGTTCGCGATCGGCCGCAACCATCCCGAGGCGATAGCGGCGATCGAGGAAGTGATGGCGGCCCGCACAGGCAACCTTCCGCAGCTGGGCGTAACGCTCCTGAGCGGTGTGCTGGCCGAGCAGCTGCTCGCGCGCTCTCCCGCGAGCGTGGCGGCGATGGTGCCGGCGAACACTGGCACCGAGGCCGTCGAGGCGGCGATCAAGATCGCGCGGGCGGCCACGTCCCGCCCGCGCGTGCTGTATGCCGAGCATGCCTTTCATGGGCTGACGCTCGGGGCTCTCTCGATCAACGGCAACGACGAGTTTCGCGAGGGCTTCGGCCCTTTCCTGCCCGGTTGTGACGCGGTCGGGTTCGGCGAGGAGGCGGAGCTCGAGCGGCAGCTCGCGATCGGCGATGTCGCGGCTTTCGTGGTGGAGCCGATCCAGGGAAAGGGCGTGAACCTGCCGCCCGACGGCTACCTCCAGGCCGCGCAGCGGCTGTGCCGCGACACGGGCACGCTGTTCGTATGCGACGAGGTTCAGACGGGACTCGGACGCACTGGACGCTTTCTCGCGCTCGAGCACTGGGACCTCGAGCCCGACATGATCTGTCTCTCCAAGGCCCTGTCTGGCGGCCTCGTGCCGATCGGTGCTGTGCTCGTCTCGCGCGCGGCGTTCGAGGGCGTGTTCGACGGAATGGAACGCGCAGTCCGCCACGGGTCGACCTTCGGCGGCAACGACCTCGCGGCTGCCGCGGCGCTCGCGACGCTGCGCATTCTCGACAGCGAGCAGCTCGTCGCTCGCGCGGCGCGCTCGGGCGAGCTCCTGCTCGAGCTCACGAGGCCTCTGGTGGAGCGCTTCGAGACCGTGCGCGAGGTGCGCGGCCTGGGACTGATGTGGGCGATCGAATTCGGCCCGCCCGCCGGCGCGGCAGGGCGCAGGCTGTGGGAGTCGGTCGAGCGGCGTCAGCCGGGGCTCTTCTCGCAGCTGATCACGGTGCCGCTCTTCCACGACCACCGGATCTTCTGTCAGGTTGCGGGCCACCACATGAACGTGATCAAGGCATTGCCGGCGCTCGCGATAGAAGAGCACGAGATCAGGCGTTTCGCGGCGGCGCTGGAGGAGGCGATCGCCGCTGCGGAGCGCTACCCGTCGGCGCTCGCGCGGTTCGGGTTCCGGACAGGCCTCAGGATGGCGGGCCTTCGACGCTAGCCTGTCGGGCCGTGCTCGTAGCAAGAGATGACATACGAAATGTGGCGATCGTCGCGCACGTCGACCACGGAAAGACGACGCTGGTCGACGCCATGCTGTGGCAGTCGGGTGCGTTCCGCGTCGGCCAGGACGTCGCCACACGCGTGCTCGACTCGATGGATCTGGAGCGCGAGAAGGGCATCACGATCCTCTCCAAGAACACCTCGCTGCGCTACAGGGGCGTCAAGCTGAACATCATCGACACGCCCGGCCACGCCGACTTCGGCGGAGAGGTGGAGCGCGGGCTGACGATGGTCGACGGGGTGCTCCTGCTCGTCGACGCCTCCGAGGGCCCGCTGCCGCAGACGCGATTCGTGCTGCGCAAGGCGCTCGAGGCGAAGCTGCCGGTGATCCTCGTCGTCAACAAGGTCGATCGGCCGGACGCGCGTGTCGCCGAGGTCATCGACGAGGTCTACGAGCTGTTCCTCGATCTCGACGCCGACGAGCAGCAGATCGAGTTTCCGATCGTGTACTGCAACGCCAAGGCGGGCGTCGCCTCGCTGAGCTATGACCCCGGGCAAGCGATCCAGGAGCGAGACCTCGCGCCGCTGATGGACCTGCTGCTCGAGCGGATCCCGGCGCCGACGCACGACCCCGAGCACCCGCTGCAGGCATACGTGACGAACCTCGACGCCTCGGCGTATGTCGGTCGCCTGGCGATCTGCCGCGTGCGTCACGGAACGATCCGCAAGGGGCAGCAGATCGCATGGTGTCGTGCCGACGGCTCGATCCGCAGGGCGCAGGTCGCCGAGCTCTACGTCACCGACGCGTTGGACCGCGTGGACGCCCCCGACGCAGGGCCCGGGGAAATCATCGCCGTGGCCGGGATCGCCGAGGTCACGATCGGCGAGACCCTCGCCGATCCCGAGGATCCTCGAGCGCTACCGGTGATCACCGTCGATGAGCCCGCGATGTCGATCACGATCGGCGTCAACACGTCGCCGCTCGCGAGCAAAGACGGCGACAAGCTCACCGCCCGCCAGATCAGGGCGCGCCTCGACCAGGAGCTCGTTGGCAACGTCTCCCTGCGCGTGCGCGACACCGAGCGGCCGGACACCTACGAGGTCCAGGGTCGCGGCGAGCTGCAGCTGGCGATCCTCGTCGAGATGATGCGCCGCGAGGGCTTCGAGCTCACCGTGGGACAGCCGCACGTGGTCGAGCGGAGGATCGACGGCAAGCGCCACGAGCCCGTCGAGCGGCTGTCGGTGGACGTGCCCGAGGAGCACGTCGGCACCGTCACGCAGCTGCTGGCGGCGCGCAAGGGACGCATGGAGCACATGACAAACCACGGCACGGGATGGGTGCGGATCGACTATCTCGTCCCCGCGCGGGGGCTGATCGGGTTTCGGACCGAGTTCCTCACCGAGACCCGTGGTACGGGGATCATGCACCATGTCTTTGACCGCTGGGAGCCGTGGGCGGGCGAGCTGCTCACGCGCCAGACCGGTGCGCTCGTCGCGGACCGCCGCGGCGAGACCGCCACCTACTCGCTGATGACCCTTCAGGAGCGCGGCATCCTGTTCGTCGGCCCAGGCGAGGAGGTCTATGAGGGGATGATCATCGGCGAGAATGCCCGCTCGGAGGACCTCGACGTCAATCCGACGAAGGAAAAGCACCTCACGAACATGCGCTCCTCCACGGCCGACGTGCTCGTTCGCCTGGACACCCACAGCAAACCGACGCTCGACGAGGCTCTCGAGTTCGTGCGCGAGGACGAGTGCGTCGAGGTCACGCCCGGATCGGTCCGGCTGCGCAAGGTGGTTCCGTCGAAGGTGGAGCGCCTGAAGGCCGTGAGGGTCGCGCGCAAGTGACCGTCGCCCCGCGGCTGTAGGGTTCCGCCGATGATCCGAGCAAGCAGACCGACTACCGCCATCAAGAACTTCCTCCGCCTGGCTTGCATGGGCCTCGGGCTGCTGCTCGCGGCGGCCCCCTCGCTCGCCGCGGAAGGCACCGTGCACTACCAGAAGGAGACCCTCCAGGAATACGAAAAACAGCTCGCTGGCGCCCAGATTCAGGCCGCCGCGTTCAACAAGAAGGTTCGCTCGATTCATCTGACGCTCAAGGACGGGCGCCACGTGCTCGTGAAATACGCAGCCGGCCAGGAGCCGACGTACCTAGCGCAGCTGCGGGCGAAGGGCATCGCCGTGACGTTCCTGGCGCCCGCGCAGGCCGCCAAGAAAGCGAAAAAACCCGTCAAACACAAACTGCGCTACATCGCGGGAGGGATCCTGGTCGCCGTCGTGATCGTCGTTGGCGCCGTGCTGCTGATCGATCGCAAACGCAAACTCGACACGGAACGGCCGCCGCCCGCCGCCGGCGACGTTCAACAGTGAGGCCGGCGCCGCGTGCGGGGCCGTTGCGGGCCCGCGTGGGCTTCGTGGGTGAGGTCCTCAAACGCGCTGCGCGCGTCCGCGGCCAGCAGCTCCACCATGTCTCGTGAGACGTTCTCCTTGATGACCATTCGAAGCACCGTGATGTGATCGGCGTTGGGCGGGAGCGTGTAGGCGGGGACGATCCACCCGCGCTCACGCAGCCGCCGGGATAGCACTCTGAGATCGACGTTCGGCCCGCCCGGCGTCGCGCGGGCGACGACGATCGGGAACCTGGAGCCGCCTTCGATCAGCTCCAGTCCCTCGATCTTGGCGAGTTTGGCCGCGAGCGTGCGTGCGTTCTCCAGCGCCGTCGTAATCACACGCCGATAGCCCTCGTGGCCGAGGCGAACGAAGGAGAAGTACTGGAGGATCACGCCGTAGGCGGGACGCGAGAAGTTGAGGGTGTAGTTCGGCATGTCCCCGCCCAGGTAGTTGATGTGGAACACGAGCTCCTCGGGCAGATCGGAGGTGTCGCGAAAGACGACCGTGCCCATGCCGGGGTAGACGAGGCCGAACTTGTGGTTGGAGAGGTTTATCGAGTGCACCGACGGCAGGCGGAAGTCCCATTCCTCTTCGGGCTCCGAGAAGGGCAGGACGAAGCCCCCCGAGGCGGCATCGATGTGCAGTGGGATCTGCCAGCCTTGTTCGGACTGGACCCTGGTGAGCACGGCGTCGATCGAGCGCAGATCGTCCATTTGGCCCGTGAAGGTCGTGCCGAGCAGCCCGGCGACCCCGATCGTGTTCTCGTCCAAGAGCGGCTCCACGTCCGTTCCGCTGATCGTGTAGCGGCCTTCCTCCATCGGTACGATCCTCGCCTCAACCTCGAAATAGCGCGCAAACTTCTCCCAGCACGTGTGTACGTCCGCGCCCACCACCATGTTCGGCCGGTCCACCGGCGCTCCCGCGGCCCGGCGCCGTAGCTGCCACGAGCGCTTGTGGGCGAGCATCGCCAGCATGATCGCCTCCGAGGAGCCGATGGTGGCGGTACCGGTCGGCTGCGAGCCGTGCGGTGCGTGCAGGAGCCGTCCGATCATCGAGACCACCCGCCGGTGGATCACCTCCGACTGTGGATACTCGTCCTGGTCGATGAGGTTCTTGGGAAGGGTCTCCTGGGCGAGGCGGTCGGCCTGCGGCTCCATCCAGCTGGTGACGAACGAGGCCAGGTTGAGCGCCGGGTTGCCGTCGAGGTTCAGCTCGTCGCGAACGAGCTGATAGGCGGCGTCGGCGGCCATTCCATCGGCCGGCAGCCGGTACTTGGGGACGTCGTGCGTGAACCACCTCCCCGCGTAGGTCGGCGTGAGGACGTCGTCTGAGTCGAGGTTGAGCTTGTGCACGTGTTCCCTTCCCGGGTCGGTGGCGGATCGTGGGTCGCTGCCCTCCTCTTTACCCGTGGCGGCGGACGCGACGTTGGTGGCGACGCTGGAGCGGGATGATCTGCGGCTGTGGACTCATGTGAGGTCACGGTACGGCTGCGACCCGGCTCGCGGCGCACCGAAATCGCCGGCGAGCGAGATGGCTCTCTGCTCGTGCGGGTGACCGCGCCGCCCGTGGACGGCCGTGCCAACGCGGCGCTCTGCCGGCTGCTCGCCAAGCGCGCGGGCGTCGGAGTGCGCAGCGTCTCGATCGTCCATGGCGGGAAGGGGCGCGCGAAGCTCGTGCGCTTTGAGGGCATCGGCCGGGCCGCGCTGCGCGAGGCTCTCGGTCTGAGGAGCGACGCATGAGAACGAGACTCAGTCTTATGATGGCAGTGTGAGCACCCTGGCCCCACCCTCCCCGGTCGCGCCGGCGATCGAACTCGAGCGGGCCAGCGTGCAGATCGCACGGCGCCCGATCTGGAGCGATGTCTCGATCAGGATGGAGCCTGGCGAGTTTGTGGCGCTCCTCGGCGCCAACGGTTCCGGTAAGTCGACGCTCCTGAAGGTCGTCCTCGGCGCGCTTGCGCTGTCATCCGGGAGGGTCTCGGTGCTGGGGCGGCCGGCAGGCGCAGCCAACAGGGCGATCGGCTACCTGCCGCAGCGGCGCTCGTTCGACGAGGGCACGCGCCTGCGCGGCAGCGACATCGTCCGGCTGGGTCTCGACGGCGACCGCTGGGGGATGCCGCTGCCGCTGGCTTGGGGGCGCCCGGGAGCTCGCGGTCGGGCCGCGCGGGCGCGGGTCGAAGAGGTGATCGAGCTGGTCGGCGCTCGCCCCTACGCCCAGCGACCGATCGGCGAGCTCTCGGGCGGGGAGCAGCAGCGGCTGCTGATCGCCCAGGCGCTGGTCAGGCGTCCCGAGCTGCTGCTGCTCGACGAGCCGCTCGACAGCCTCGACCTGCCGACCCAGGCTGCCGTCGCGGCGCTCGTGCATGAGGTCTGCCGCAGCGCCGGGGTCGCCGTGCTGCTGGTCGCCCACGACGTCAACCCGCTGCTGGCGTACACGGACCGCGTCGTTTACCTGGCCGGCGGCCACGCCGTCGAGGGGCCGGTCGAGCAGGTCATCACGAGCGAGACGCTGACTGAGTTGCACGGCCTTCCGGTTGAGGTTCTGACGGCCTCCGACGGGCGCCTGGTGGTCGTCGGCCAGCCAGATGCGCCCGCGCACCATCATGATCGCCACGAACACGCCCAGGCCGACGCAGAGACACACGCTCATGCCCACTGACAGTGTCAACCCGACCCTCAGCTGGAACCTCCCGCGCGACCTCGGCGAAGTGCTCGAATACCACTTCATGGTCAACGCGCTGTTGGCCGGCAGCGTCGTGGCGGTTATGGCGGGATTGGTCGGCTGGCTGATGGTCCTGAGACGCGAGGCATTCGCCGGTCACACGCTCTCGATGATGGCCTTTCCGGGAGCGAGCGGGGCGGCGCTGATCGGGATACCGGCGGCGTGGGGCTATTTCACCTTTTGCGGCGCCGGCGCGCTCGCGATCGGGCGCTTCTCCGGCGCCAGCCGCAGCTCCCTGCGTGAGCAGAGCGCGAGCATCGGGGCCGTCCAGGCGGCCGCTCTCGCTCTGGGCTTCCTCTTCGTGAGCCTCTACGGCGGCGTCCTTGGGGACCTCGAGAGCCTGCTGTTCGGAAACATCCTCGCGATCTCAGACGGGCAGGTGCTGGTGCTCGCCGCCGTGGCCCTCGCGGTGGTGGCGGCGCTTGCCCTGTGGGCCCGTCCTTTGCTTTTCGCCTCCGTGGATCCCGATGTGGCGAGCGCGCGCGGCGTGCCGGTGACGGCACTTTCGACGGGCTTCCTGCTGCTGCTCGGATTGGCCGTCGCCGCCACGAGCCAGATCACCGGGCCCCTGCTCGTGTTCGCGCTGCTCGTTGCGCCCGCCGCGACAGCCCAGCGGCTGACGGCGCGCCCGACGCTGAGCCTCGCGCTGACGATCCTGCTCGGGCTGCTGATCGTGTGGCTCGGCATGGGGATCGCCTACTTCTCGGTATACCCCGCAGGCTTCTTCATCTCGGCGATCGCCTTCTCCGTTTACGTGCTCGCGCGGGTGCTGCGCGCCCTCCACGGCCGCCGCGGAGCGCGAGCCGACGCGGCCGGCGCTTCAGCGCCCGTGAAGGCGACCGCCTGATGCTCTCTCACGAATTCATGCGCAGCGCTCTGCTCGCCGGCAGCTTCGTCGCGCTGGCGTGCGGGACGTGCGGCTGGTTCGTCGTGCTTCGCGGCCAGGTCTTCGCAGGGGATGCGCTCAGCCACGTTGCTTTCCCGGGAGCGCTCGCGGCCGCCGCGGCGGGCGTCGACGCGCGCGTCGGCCTGTTCGTCGCGACCGTCGCGGTGGGCGTCGGAATCGCGCTCCTCGGCCGCGGCACCCTCGTGGCTCGCGGCGGAGGGGCTGGGGGAAGCACGCCGGCCGACGATACGGCGATCGGCATCGTCTTCACGTTCGTGCTCGGTCTGGGGCTCTTCTTCCTCACGCTGTTCAGCATCGGCTCCGCAGGCGGCGCTGGCATCCAGGCCGCTCACACGCTGTTCGGGTCGATCTTCGGACTCGGGGCCGGCGAAGCCCGCGTCGCCGCGCTCGTCGGGCTCGCGATCGTGATCCTGGTGCTCGTGATCGCGCGACCGCTGCTGTTCGCGACGCTCGCACCGGACGTGGCGGCCGCACGTGGCGTGCCGACGCGCCTGCTTGGAGTGGGCTTCCTGGCGCTCGTCGGCCTCGTGGCCGCCGAGGCGACGCAGGCGGTCGGGGCGCTGCTGCTGCTCGGGCTGTTGGCCGCCCCGGCGGCGGCCGCGCACCGGCTGACCGGCAGGCCGTTCGCCGGCGTCCTGCTCGCCGGCCTGCTCGCCGTCGTCGCGATGGTCGTAGGGCTCATCCTCGCGTACGCGCTTCCCTGGCTCCCGCCGAGCACGGCGGTGATCGCGATCGCGTTGACGATCTACGGCGCATCCGCTCTCGCTCGATGAGCAGCGCCGACTGGATCGGCCGCGCGGAGGCGGCGCTCGCGGCGAACGGACGCAAGCGCGGCGGCGCGCGGCGGGCGCTGCTCGAGCTGCTCGGCCGAGAGCGCTGCGCGCTGACGGCGCTGCAGATCGAGGACGCTCTGCGCGGTGAGAGCTCCCGGCGTGTCAGCAGGGCGAGCGTCTACCGGATCCTCGACGAGCTCGACCGACTCCGCCTCGTCCAGCGGGTTGAGACGGGCCAGGCGATGGTCCGCTACGAGCGCGTGAACGATCGGGGCGAGCATCACCACCACCTCGTGTGCGACGGCTGTGGCCTCGTGATGCCGTTCTCCGACCCGGGGCTGGAGCGGGCGATACGCAGTCTCAGCGGCCGCGTTCCCCTGGCGGTGTCCGAGCATGAGATAGTGCTGCACGGCGCGTGCCCAGATTGCCGCGATAGCTGAGCACGCTCGCTCAGGAACGGCCGTCCGCGGCCAGGTAGCGCTCGGCCCCCACCTCCTCCCCGGGGCGAGCGTCGCGCGGCGTTCGTGGGCGCCCCCAGAGGTAGGTTGCGACGCATCCGAGGGCGAACACGGCGACGACGAGTAGGACGGGCCCAGAATCCTCGACCAGCGAGCCGACGACTCCCGCCGTGAGACCGCCGGCGAGCGCCGCCAGCCAGGCCGGGTCGAGCGCTACCGGGGCGAGCAGCCGCTCGCGGCGACGCACGCCGATGCCCGCATAGAGGAGCGCGACGGCCGTCGCTGCCGGCATCGCATGGTTCTTCAGCTCGTCCCACGCGGCGGTGTAGCGCCGGACAATCACGTCGCGCAGGTCACCCGCGGAGCGCGCGTGCAGGATGCTGCCCGTGTAGTGGCCGGTCCCGTGTGCCGTCGCGAGGTCGAGCAGCGCGAGCGCCGCGAGCGCCGCGATCGGGGTGATGAGCACGACCAGGGCCCGACGGCGGGTGAGGCCGCGACCGTCCCGCGGCAGCGCCGAGACGATCACGCTCGCCACGGCGAACGACGCCCCAACGAGGATCACGCCGCCGACCCCCGCCCCGATTCGCGCCGAGCCCTCAACGAGCGCCAGCAGCACGCCGGCGAGCGCAAACGACACGACCGCGCGCCGGCCTCGAACGGCCGGATACAGCGCCGCCGCGACTGCCGCGAGCACGAGCACCGCGAGACCCGACTTCAGCTCGTTGCCGATGCCGTAGAAGCGGGCCCCGAGCACCGGGTCGGGGCCGAGCAGGGCTCGCATCAGCAGCTGCGTGCCCGTGAGCGCATCGAGTGCCAGGGCGATCACCGTGATCAGCGCCGGGGCGATCAACGCGCGTGGCCACGCCAGCAAGCGGTCGGTGAGCGCTCCGAGCGCAAGGCAGGTGGCCGTGATCATCGCGTACTCCGCAGCGGGACCCGGCTCGAGCGCCGCCGGCAGCAGCACCGCCAGCGGCGCCCAGACCACGCCCAGCGCGCCGACGCGCATCGCAAGCGCGCGGGCGCGCGGGCGCGGGGCCGAGAGCAACAGCAGCAGCGCCCAGGCGGCCAGCAGGACGCCAAGCGCCTTTAGTCGCCGCCCGCCGATCACCCGCAGACGGCTCATCAGGTCACGCAGGCTCGCCGAGTCCAGCCTCCCGCCGGCTTCCACCACCGCTCCGCGCACCGCAGCGGGAATCGGCCGCACGCCCAGTCGGGTCAGGATCGTCGGCGCGATGTCGATCGCGGCGATCAGCCCCCGCTGTTTGGTCGTCCGCGATGTCAACTCGCGACCGCCGCCGCCGGCAAGCCCGGCGACGCCCGACCACAGGAGCTCTCCATCGCGCCCGTCGGCGACACGCTGCACGACGATCATTAGCTCACCGGGCGAGCGTTGCTCGCCGAGCGCGCGCAGGTCCGCGCTGCCTTCGGGGCCGCCCGGGAGATCGGCGACCACTAACGGCACGACGCGGCGCAGCGCGGCGATGCGAGCAAGCAGCGAGGGCGCCGGGCCGAGCGAGACCGTCGCGACATGACCCTCGCGGTCGGCTGCGACGGCGCCGTCGGTGTTGTCGCTGCCGGACACCCCTGCATAGCCGGCGGCGCCGCCGGCGATCCAGGTGGCGAGCAGTCCCGGACGCAGCAACTGAGGCGCGTCTTCGGCACGCCTGCGCGCTGCGTGCCAGCCGTCAACCACCGCACCCGAGCCCGCGGGCTTCAGCGAGAGCGCCGGCGGACGAGGGGTCGGGTAGCCGGAGGAGGCGATCCTCGCCCCCTGGGTGATATCGAGGGCGAGCTGGGCCGTCGAGTACGCGCCCTGTGCTGCGGACAGGATCCCCACCGAGAAGCCCTTCACGGCCGCGAGCTGGGCCTCGAACGCGCCTCCCGCGGAGCCGGCTCCTGCGCCCCCGCTCCGCGGCGCCGCGGAGCTCGATGGCAGGAAGACCAGCAGCACGCCACCACGTGCTTCGCCCGGCTTCGCGCCCGAGGCGCTCGCGGGCAGGCAGGCGGCGACGCAGGCGCACAGGAGGAGGGCCACAATCGCCCCCGCGCGTCGTGGGCTCAGCGCTCCGCTCTCTGTGTCTGGCGATGTGTCCTCGAGCAGCAAGCTGGCTCAGTTGACGCTCGGATCGGGCGGCATCCGCGCGATCAGCGCGTAGCTTCCACCCTTTCGGGTCAGAACCGAGCTCCAGAGCTCCTCGGGGAGCTCGGTGAAGACATCCTCGGGAAGCGGGGTGTGCGCGATCCAGTCGCCGCTCTCGACCTCGGCATCGAGCTGGCCCTCAGCCCAGCCGGCGTAGCCGGCGAACACGCGCCCGCGGCCGGTCGCCTCGATCAGCTCCTCGATTCCTGCGTCGGGGGCGGGAAAGCCGATGCGCCCAAGCACGAACAGGCCAGCCGGCGAGGGATCGAGGAACTCGGCCAGGAAGACGACCGAGGTCGGCTGCACGGGCCCACCGACATACACTCGCTCGGCGTCGGTGACCGCCTGCTCGAGCTGCGGCACGGCCTCGCTCACCGTCACGGAAGAGGGACGGTTGAGCACGAGCCCCATGGCGCCCTCGTCGCTGTGCAAGCTGACGAGCACCACAGTGCGCGCGAAGTTGGGGTCCTGCAGCGTCGGGGAGGCGAGCAGGAGCTGGCCGGCCAGCGATTCCTCCATGACGAGTTGAGGCTACCGTTCAGCGGCCGACGAGGATCAGCACGATCAGCAGCAAGCCGCCGAGGGCGGCGAGTCCCGCGAGCAGCGCCAGCATACGGTCGTCCGCCCGCTGGAAGCGTCCTTCGGAGATCGCAGCATCGACGTCGCGGCCCCGCTTGCGTCCGTAGAGGATCACGAGGATGCCGATCACGGCGAACAGCACGCCCGTGACGCTGTAGAGCGCCTGCGGGCCACCGGCCAGTGCCGGGACGAGCCGGCCCGCGCCGATGCTCACCGCGAAGGCGGCGAGGCCCGTGCGCCACCACGCCAGGTATGTGCGCTCGTTCGCCAGCCGCGTGCGCCGCGTGGCGTCCCCATGCTCGTCGAAGCGGCCGCCACCGGGAGGCTCGTCGTCGCGGCCGGCCGTCATCGCGTGAACAGCTCGAGCGTGCCGCCGAGCTTGTGGTCGTTCGCGTTTCCCTCGGGCTCGACGATGTGGCCGTCGACGACGATCGGGCTGTTCCAGTGCCCGGCGGATCCCTCGAGCTTGGCGATCGGCTGTGACGAGCCGGGGTGATACACGTAGATACCGCCGGCGGATGGTTCGTACACGTACAGCAGGCCGCCGGCCATCACGGGGCTCGTGCCCGCCCTCGAGTTCTGCCAGGCCCGCAGCAGCCGTCCACCGTGCAGGACATATGCGGCGGTCCCGGCTTCGTCGGCGACGAACACCGTCGTCACCGCGCCTCTTCGCCAGATCGCGGGGGCCGTGAAGAGTTCGGCGCCTGCGGGAACGCCGAGCCGTTGCAGTTCCCCGCCGAGCCGGTGATGGCGGCCGACAGCGCCGGCGGCGGGATGGCCGTCGAGCCGCGAGAGTGCGAGCACGCGCATGATCCCGTCCTTGCCGGCGATCACGACGCGGTCTGAGCCGAGCAGCGCCGGTGCGCTCGAGCCAAGGTCGGTGTCGGTCACGTTCAGGTGTTCCTGGTCGACCGGCGTGAAGGATTGGCGCAGGCTGAGTACCGGGAAGGTGAGCTCGAGCACGCTGTCACCGAAGTTCGTGGTGCCGTTCCAGGGGCCGTTGCCGGTGGAGATCAGGATCCGCCCGCCGCCGGGCTCGACGACGGCTCCGCCTCGCGAGAGGATCGCGGAGTCGCTCGCTCCGCAGCTGCTCGGAGTGATCACGTGACGCCGATCGGCGCAGAGCGTGTTGAACACCCCTCGCACCCGGCCGCTCGAGCGGTCGATGAGGACGACGTGGCCCTGGTAGGGGGGAGCGTCGCCGAAGTAGCCACCGGTCGCCGCGAGGACGTCCGCTCCGTCGATGTTGAGCGCCGCCGCGAGCTTCTCGTGGCCGGGGTCATGCGTGACAGTCACCGGCCACGACCCCGAGTGATCCTCGCTGCCGTCGGCGAGCGCCAGCTTGTGAATGAGCCCGTTCGGCGAGGCGGCATACACGAACCGCCGATTGGGGTCGGCGATGGGACTCGTCGTCGTGATCTGCGAGCTGCCTGCCCAGCCGTGGTAGCCGGGAGGCGTGAACGTCCAGAGAACGCGTCCGCTGTTCGCCTCGATTGCGACAGTCTTGCCGTAAGTGGTCGTGACGACGGTGACGTTGCGCGCAGCGCCGGCGACGAGCGCCCCGTGCAGGTAGATCGGCGAGGAGTCGACGGTTCCGCCCACCTGCACCGTGATCCGGCGCAGGCCGGACAAGCTCGCGGCCGCGATGCCCGTCGCGCGTTCGCTCGCGTCGCTGCGCTGGGGATCGAGCCCGAACTCCGGCCAGTCGAGGAGCTGCTGCGTCGTCGTCGTGGCCGGCGCTGGGATCGCCGACTGGTACGCGGTCGGGGTGGAGACCTCCGCGGGAGCGCTGCTCCCGCACGCACCCACGGCCAGGCACGCGGCGCACGCCAACGCCAAACGCGTGAGATGGCGGGCGCCCATGTGCGATTTCTACCGCATCGGCCGAGAGCGCCTCGGGGCCCTTCCACGACGGTGATGCATTCGGACGCCGTTAGGCATCTTCTGGCAGTGATGCTGGGCGGGTGCCAAGCCAGCGGCTATCCTCACGACCGGCGAGAGCACCAAGAACAGGAGGATCGGGCATGGCGAAGACCCCGCAGGTGGGCGAGCAGGCACCAGACTTCGAGTTGGCGGGAACCGAGGGGTCCTTCCGGCTCTCAGATCATCGCGGGGAGCGCGTCGTGCTGCTCTTTTATCCCGGCGACAACACGATGGTCTGTACGAAACAGTTCTGTTCCTATCGCGACCGCGCTGAGGACTTTGCATCGCTGAACGCCACCGTCGTCGGCATCTCCTCCCAGGATCTGGCCTCGCACGAGGGCTTCGCGTCCAAGTACTCTCTCAACGTTCCGCTTCTCGCCGACGTGGACAACGCGGTTGCGAAGGACTACAGCGCGTTCTCGCCACGGCTGGGCACCAAGCGCGCGGTGATCGTGATCGACGAGCAGGGCATCGTCCGCCACCGCCACGATCACCTGCTCGGGCTCGACTACCAGTCGGTGGACGAGCTCAAGCGGGCCCTCGACGCGCTTCCCGCCGCAGCGACTGGCTGAGCAGTCGCGGAGACCGCCCGCTCGCGCCCGTCAGGCACCTGCGCGCCACGCTCACCTGCGGGCCGGTCGGTGGCGGCGCGCGCGGCGTAGAGCTCGGCGAGCTCCTGCTGGGCGCTGCGCGGTTCTTCGCCGGCGGCCGGTGCGCGCCGCGTCCAGATCCCGTTGCTCTCGAGGTCCCAGGAGTTCTGGTTGTCGGCGAAGCAGCGTTCCAGGACGTCGAGCAGCTCAGCGCGCAACTCCTCGGCTTCGATCGGCACGGCGAGCTCGACCCGGTGGTCGAGGTTGCGCGGCATGAGGTCCGCCGAGGCGATGTAGACCGTGTGCTCGCCGTGGCGCTCGAACGCGTAGACGCGAGAGTGCTCGAGCAGTCGCCCGACGATCGAGACCACGCGGATGTTCTCCGAGATCCCCTCGATCCCCGGTCGCAGGCAGCAGATCCCCCGAACGTTCAAGTCCACGTTCACGCCCGCCTGCGAGGCGCGGTAGAGGGCGCGGATGCATCGCCCGTCGACGAGCGAGTTCATCTTCATCGCGATGCGCGCCGGCGAGCTCTCGGAATGCGCCGCGATCGTCTGCTCGATCTCGTCGATGATGCCCTCGCGCAGGTGGTTGGGCGCCAGCAGCACCTTGCGGTAGCGCAGCGGGCGCCCGTAGCCGGTGAGGTAGTTGAACATGTCCGCGACGTCGGCGCCGATCTGCTCGTCGGTCGTGAAGAGGCCGAAGTCGGTGTAGAGGCGCGCCGTGGCCGAGTGGTAGTTGCCTGTGCCGATGTGCACGTAGTTGCGCACGCCGTCGCCCTCGCGGCGCACGACCAGCACGCACTTGGCGTGGGTCTTCAGCGCGGGCTGGCCGTAGACGACGTGCACGCCGGCCTCCTCGAGCGCCTTGGCCCAGTGAATGTTCATGCGCTCGTCGAAGCGGGCCTGCAGCTCGACGAGCGCGACCGCCTGCTTGCCCCGTTCGGTCGCGTCGATCAGCGCCGGCACCAGCGGCGAGTCGTCGCTGGTGCGGTAGACGGTCTGCTTGATCGCGAGCACGTTCGGGTCGGCCACCGCCTGCTCGACGAAGCGCTCCACGGAGGTCGCGAAGGACACGTAGGGGTGGTGCACGAGCAGGTCGCCTTCCCGCATCGCTCCCATCACGTCCGGGCGCTCTCCCTCGTGGCGGAGCAGCCGTGGGTGGGTGATGCCGACGAGCGGCTCGTCGCGCAGCTCGGCGTGACCCGGAAGTTTCACGATCTGCCAGAGCGAGCCCATGTCGAGCAGGCCGTCGACGGGATAGACCTCCTCCTCCTCGACCCCGAGCAGTCCCGCGAGCTCGTCCCTGAGCGCCTCGGAGCAGTGCGCGCCCACCTCGACGCGAACGACCTCCCCGAACCGACGCCGGCGCAGCTCGTCCTCGACCGCCTGCAGCAGGTCGGCGGCGTCGTCGGATACCTCGAGGTCGGCGTCGCGCGTGACCCTGAAGACGTCGTAGTCGGCGATTTCCATGCCGGGGAAGAGCGCGTCGAGGTGATGCGCGATCACGTCCTCGAGCGCGACCAGCAGCGTCGGCTCGGGCGCCGGCGCTTTCAGGGTGACGAAGCGGGGCAGGATTTCGGTCGGGACCTTCACGCGCGCGAACACCGTCTGGTCGGTGACGGGGTCGCGCACGAGCACCGCCAGGCTGAGCGAGAGGTTGGAGATGTAGGGGAACGGGCGGCCAGGAGCGACCGCGAGCGGGGTGAGCGCGGGAAAGATCGTCTTCTGAAAGTGCCGCGCGAGCTCGCCGCGCCGCTCCCCATCGAGGTCATCGACTCCCACGATGCGGATCCCGTTCTCGGCCAGGGCCGGACGCAGCTGCCCTTCGAAGGCGCCGGTCAGTCGCCGGCTCTGCTGCAGCACCTCCTCGCGGATCAGCGCGATCGTCTCTGAGGGGCTGCGACCGTCCTGGCTGAGATTCTCGACACCGGCGTCGATCTGGTCGCGCAGCCCGGCGACCCGCACCATGTAGTACTCGTCGAGGTTCGTCGTGTAGATGGCGCAGAACTTGACTCGCTCGAGCAGCGGCACGCGCTGATCCTCGGCGAGCTGCAGCACGCGGTCGTTGAAGTCCAGCCAGGAGACCTCGCGGTTGAGGTAGAGAGAGGGGGCTTCCAGCTCGTTGTCGAGTGCCACGACGAGGCTCTGGGAGCGGTCCTGCCTGTGCTCGTGATCGCCGACCATTGTGTACTTCAAGCTACACCCTGACACGTCCCGCGGCGAGCGGCGCAGTACAAGGAGCGCACCGCCCGCTAGGGTGAAGGGGATCGGTCATGGCTCGTCAGCTCTGGCTACTTCGTCACGCCGAGGCTGAGGCTCACGGCACCCGCCGCGACTCCGAACGCCGGCTGACCGAGCGCGGCGAACACCAGGCCCGCGCCGCCGGGATCGCCCTCGCGCGGATCGGACCGAAATTCGACGCGATTCTCTTCAGCCCAAAGGTCAGGGCGCGCGATACGGCCGAGCTCGCCGCCGAGGCCTGGAGCGCCCAGCAGCGCAAGCGCCTGCGCGAGTGCCCGGCGCTCGCGGGCGGCTTCGACGCTGAGCAGGCGCTCGAAGCGCTGACGAGCGTTGCCGCCGACGGCAGCCTGCTGCTGGTGGGCCACGAGCCCGACCTCTCGCGGGTCGCCGGGGATTTGGCGGGTGGCCGCTTGGACCTGAAGAAGGGCGGTGTCGCGGCCCTGCGCCTAGAGGGGTCCGGCGGCGAGCTGCTCGTCCTCATGCGGCCCCGCGAGCTTGCCCTGATCGCCGGTGTCCCAGCCGGCGGGGACTGATGAGGGCACGTCGTTCGGGTCGACGACCTCAAGCGATTCGGCGGCGAACCTGTAGCCGATACCGAAATGCGTGTGAATGTAGCGCCAGCGCGGTGATGCCTTCTCGAGCTTCTGGCGAAGCTTGCGAACGAACACGTCCACGGAGCGGTCGCCGCGCACCATCGTGTAGCCCCACAGGCGAGAGTAGATCTCCTCGCGCTCCAGCACCCGCCCCCCGGCGGCGGCGAGCAGCTCGATCAGCTCGAACTCCCGACGCGTCAGGTCGATGCTCTGCTCGCCGACGAACGCCTGGAAGCGATCTGAGCGGATCTCGACCTCGCCGGCGACGATCGGCTTGACCTCTGCTCTGCTCGCGCTGCGGCGGCGGCGGCGGACAACGCTCTGAACGCGCGCGATCACCTCCTCCGGATGGCAGGGCTTGGTGATCCAGTCATCGGCGCCCAGTCGCAGGCCGCGCACACGCTGGGCGACGGTCGAGGGACCGGTGCAGATCACGATGCCGAGCTCCGGCAACGCGTCGCACAGCCGCTCGAGCCAGGACCAGGCCTGCGGACCGAGGACGGCGAGGTCGACAACGAGGGCGCTCAGGCGCATCGAGACGACCGCGTCGGCCGGCACCGGGCTTGCGAGCACCCGATGCTCCCAGCCCAGGCGGTCCAGCCGCTTGCTGAGCACCTGGATGAAGCCGCTGTCGCGGTCCAGGACGGCGATTCTGAGTGATGTCGAGGCCGAAGGCGCACCGTCGGCGCTCGAAGATGACACCCCCCGGTCCTCCGCGCGAACGCTTATCGTCATCGCGGCGCAGTCTAGGTGATCGCACCGACGCCGGACAGCCTCGCACGGCGGCGATCACACGATGTTCACCTTGTGAACGACCGTCTTTTTCGGAATTTGCGGCCGAGTCAGGGTTCCCAAAAGGGTTCGGGCCTCTGATTGCGGCGAGCGCCCATGGGATGGGAGGAGTCCGAGAACTCGCGGAAAAGGCCCGTGACGACGAAGGCGACCTGCTCGCCGATGTCGACCGCGTTGTCGCCGATCCGCTCGAGCGCGCGCGCGACGAGGATCATGTGCATCGCCCACTCGCGCGTGTCCGGGTCGTCGCCGATCTCGATTGCGGTGCGGAAGATCTCGCGGTTGAGGCGGTTGATCTCGCGGTCCTGACGAACGAGATCTTCGGCCAGGTTCGCGTCGCGCCCGGCGAACGCGGCCTTGGCCTGAACGACCTCCGAGCGTGCGAACGCGCCCATCCTGGCGAGCGCATCGAGCACCTCGGCGCGCACCGGCGGCTCGTGGCCCGAGAGCGGAATCAGCTTGGCGATGTTGACGCACTGATCACCCATGCGCTCGATGTGCTTGATCATGTGAAGCAGCGCGGCCACCAGTCGCAGGTCGCCGGCGACCGGCGCCTGCAGCGCGAGCAGCGAGAGGATGCCCTGGTGGACCTCCAGGTAGCGCCCGTCGACGCGATCGTCGTCCGCGATCACCATCTGGGCCAGCTCGACGTCCTGGTGGCTGAGGGCCTCGAGAACCCGGTCGAGCTGCTCGACGATCAGATCAAGCCCACCCAGCGCGTGAAACTCGAGCTCGCTCAGCTGCTGCTGGAAGTGCGCCCGCCCCGGCTGCGGGCCGACGGCCGCGCCCGCCGCGCGACCGTCGGCTACGCCCGCTCCCGGCGTGCCGTCGTCGCCGCTAGCCGAACTTTCCGGTGACATATTCCTCGGTTCTCGGATCGGTGGGTTTGGTGAAGATGTCTTGCGTGGGTCCCACCTCCACGAGCCGGCCGTCGAGCATGAATGCGGTCCGGCCGGCCACGCGCGCCGCCTGCTGCATGTTGTGGGTGACGATCACGATCGTCACCCGCTTCTTGAGCTGATCGATCAGCTCCTCGATCTTCAGCGTCGCGATCGGGTCCAATGCCGAGCACGGCTCGTCCATCAGGATCACGTCTGGATCGACCGCCAGCGAGCGCGCGATGCACAGCCGCTGCTGCTGCCCACCCGACAGCCCCGCCCCGGGCTCGTCAAGGCGATCCGCCACCTCGTCCCAGAGGCCGGCGCTGCGAAGCGCCGACTCGACCGCCCCGTGAAGGTCTCCGCTTCGGCCAGCGCTCAGCCGGGGACCCGCGGCGACGTTGTCGAAGACCGACATCGTCGGGAATGGGTTCGGCTTCTGGAAGACCATCCCGATCGCCCGGCGCACCGCGACGACGTCAACCGAGGGGTCGTAAACGTCGAGCCCCTGGAGCATCACCCTGCCCTCCGCACGAGCGCCGGGGATCTCCTCGTGCATGCGGTTGATGCATCGGATCATCGTCGACTTCCCGCTGCCCGAGGGGCCGATGATCGCGGTGACCTCGTTGGCGCGAAACTCGAGGTCCAGACCCCTTACCGATTCGGCGTCGCCGTAGAACGCCCGCAGCCCCTCGAGCGTGATGCTCAGGCCGGGAGCCCGCTCAGCAACCCGAGCGCTGGCTCCGTTCGGGGATCGCGCGAGGAGCCCCGGCGCCGCCGGCGGAGCCATCGGCGTGGCGGCGGGCTCCGGGCCGCCGCTCCCGGCGAGAGGATCGCCGACCTCGGCGCGGGGGTCACGCTCGCGCTCAGCCACCCTTTGACCCGATCGTTCCGGCGTCATCCAAGGCGACTCCTGCGCGACACGAAGCGTGCGAGGACATTGAGCAGCAGAATCATAGACACCAGCGTCAGCGCCGCCCCCCACGCGCGGTGTTCGACGGAGGTCGTGGCCGAGGTGACGTCGTTGTAGATCTGCACGGGCAGCGAGTTCGTGAACTGGTTGAGGTTGAAGTTCGTCTTCAGCGTAGCCCCCGCCGTGAAGAGCAGCGGCGCGGTCTCGCCGGCGGCACGCGCGACCGCCAGCAGCACGCCGGTGAGCATGCCCGGCAGCGCCGTGGGCAGGACGATGCGGAGGATCATCCGCCAGCGGGGCGCCCCGAGCGCGAGGGCCGACTCGCGCAGTTCGCCAGGCACGAGCCGCAGGATGACCTCGGCCGCGCGGATCACGACCGGCAGCATCAGCAGGGCGAGCGCGCAGGAGCCCTTGTAACCGGCGTAGGTGCTGCCGGTGCCAACTACCAGCGCGATGTAGATGAAGAGGCCGAAGATGATCGAGGGCACGCCCGTCATGACGTCTACGGCGAACCGGACCGTGTTGGCGAAGCGACTCTGCCTCCCATACTCGACGAGCCAGATGGCAACGCAGATCCCGATCGGGATCGAGATCGCAGACGCCAGGGCGACGATCTCGAGCGTGCCCAAGATCGCGCTCTTGATGCCGCCGATCTGCGAGTTCTTGAAGAACGTGTTGCCCGTCGGGTCCGT
>DASZFA010000025.1:0-194983 GCA_035940255.1 Solirubrobacteraceae bacterium | reverse complement strand
GATCTCGTCCTCGAGCTCGCGGTAGACGGGCGGCGAGGTCATCGACTTGATCCGCATCCGCGATGCGGCCTCGTCGATCAGGTCGATCGCCTTATCGGGCAGGAAGCGGTCGGAGATGTAGCGGTCGGCGAGATCGGCCGCGGCTTCCAGCGCCTCGTCAGTGATGTTCACCTTGTGGTGCTGTTCGTAGCGGTCGCGCAGGCCCTTGAGGATCTGCACGGTCTCCTCGGTCGTCGGCTGGTCGACGGTGATCTTCTGGAAGCGCCGCTCCAGCGCCGAGTCGCGCTCGAGGTACTTGCGGTACTCCTCCAAAGTCGTGGCGCCAACCGTCTGCAGCTCTCCGCGCGCCAACGCCGGCTTCAGGATCGAGGCCGCGTCGATCGCGCCCTCGGCCGCGCCTGCGCCGACCAGGTTGTGGAGCTCGTCGATGAACAGGATGATGTCGCCGCGCTGGGTGATCTCCTTCATCACCTTCTTCAGCCGCTCCTCGAACTCGCCGCGGTACTTCGAGCCGGCGACCAGCGCGGCGAGGTCGAGCGTGTAGATCTGCTTGTTCTTCAGCAGCTCGGGAACGTCGGAGCTCGTGATCCGCTGCGCCAGGCCCTCGACGACGGCCGTCTTGCCCACGCCGGGCTCACCCACGAGGACGGGGTTGTTCTTCGTGCGCCGCGAGAGGATCTGCATGATGCGCTCGATCTCGGTCTCGCGACCCACGCAGGGGTCGAGCTTCCCGTCGGCGGCGAGCTTCGTGAGGTTGCGTCCGAACTGGTCCAGCAGCTTCGAGGACTTCTTACCCTCGCCCGGCGCAGCGCTCGCACCCGATCCGGAGCCGCCGCCCGACTGCCCCTGGCGCCGGCCGCCCGGACCGGAGAGCATGCGGATGACCTCGTTGCGGATCTTCTCGGAGTCGGCGTCGAAGTCGAGCAGGATCCGTGCGGCAACGCCCTCGTTCTCGCGCACGAGGCCCAGCAGGATGTGCTCGGTGCCGATGTAGTTGTGGCCGAGGCTCAGCGCCTCGCGCAGCGCCAGCTCGAGCACCTTCTTGGCGCGGGGCGTGAAGGGGATCTGCCCCGAGGTGACCTCCTCGCCGGAGCCGACGATGCGCACGACCTGCGCACGCACCCGCTCGACGGTGATGTCGAGGCTCTCGAGCACTCGCGCAGCCAGGCCCTCCTCCTCGCGGAGCAGGCCGAGCAGGATGTGCTCTGTCCCTATGTAGTTGTGCTTGAGCGTTCGCGCCTCCTCCTGCGCGAGAACGACCACCTGCCGGGCCCGTTCTGTGAATCGCTCGAACATGATGTGAGTCCTTCCTGCGAGTACGGCGCCTGAGCAACATGTGGTCGGGATACCGCTGTAGGGGCCAGTCTACCAACCGGCTCCACAGCCCTATCAGGGTCATCGGCAGGGTCGGGGAGCGGCTTGATCGGCGGGCGCGCCGTTGAAGCTCAGATGCAGGGAAAAACGGTGATGGCGGGCACGGCGCCGGCGCCCGCGGGTCAGTCGCGCATCGCCGGGAAGAGCACGACCTCGCGGATCGACCGGCGTCCGGTGAGGAGCATCACCAGGCGGTCGATGCCCAGCCCGACCCCACCCGCGGGCGGCATCCCCTGCTCGAGCGCCTCGATGAACGGCTCGTCGAAGGGCATCGTCTCGGGCACGCCCGTCTGCTCCAGGCGGCCCTGCGCCTGAAAGCGACCACGCTGGACGTCGGGGTCGATCAGCTCGCTGAAGGCGTTCGCGATCTCCATGCCGCCGGCGAACGCCTCCCAACGCTCGACGAGGCCCGGCTGAGAGCGATGCTCCCGCGCCAGCGGAGAGAGCTCCACGGGGTAGTCCATCACGAGCGTCGGCTGCACGAGCTTGGGCTCGACGACCTTCGACAGCACCTCGTCGGCGAGCAGGAACCACGTCTCCCCCGTTATCTGCTTCTCGAGGCCCTGTCGCGAGATCGCGGCCCGCAGCTGCTCGACGTCGGGGTGCGCCAACACGTCGATGCCGGTGTGCTCGGCGATTGCCTGCTGGAACGTCAGGCGCCGCCAGGGGCCCTCGAAGTCCAGCTCGCCCGAGTACTCGACCGAGCGCGAGGCCCGGCGGACGAGCTCTTCGAGCCGCTCGGCCTCGTCGTTGTAGTCGGCGTACGCCTCATAGAACTCGACCATCGTGAACTCGGGGTTGTGCTTGGTGGAGACACCCTCGTTGCGGAAGTCCTTGCCGATCTCATAGACGCGCTCGAGGCCGCCGACGATCAACCGCTTCAGGTAGAGCTCGGTCGCGATCCTCAGATAGAGGTCGCGGTCGAGCTCGTTGTGATGGGTGAGGAAGGGCCGCGCCAGCGCGCCGCCGTAAAGCGGCTGGAGCACGGGCGTCTCGACCTCGATGAAGCCGTGCTCGTCGAGATATCCGCGCACGGCCGCGATGATCGTGGCTCGGTCCATGAACAGCTTTCGGGTCTCCTCGTTGGCGATCAGGTCGAGCTCGCGCCTTCGGTGGCGGGTCTCGACGTCGGTCAGCCCGTGATGCTTGTCGGGGGGCGGGCGCAATGCCTTGGAGAGCACCTGGAATGCGTCCACGCGAAGCGTAAGCTCGCCGTGCTTGCTGCGCAGCACGGCGCCGTCCACGCCGAGAAGGTCGCCAAGGTCGAGCGAGAGGAGCCGCTCGAAGTCCTGCTTGCCGAGGACGTCCACTCGCGCGTGCAGCTGGATCTTTCCTGTGCGATCGACGATGTCCATGAATGCCGCCCGGCCGGCGCCGCGCCGGGCCGCGATCCTGCCCGCGATGCGGTGCGAGTCCTCGGTCTCCTCGCCGACGGCCAGATGCGCGTATGCCTCGAGGATCCCCCTGATTGGCTCGGCGCCTGCGAACGCATAGGGGAAGGCACTCGGATCGGTCTCCTGCAGCTGCTCGGCCTTGGCCCGCCGCTCGGCCATCAGCTCGGGCAGGCCATGACGGCCGGGCTCGGGCGAGTCCCGGTGCTCGTCGCTTCCGCTCATCGCGGCGAGACTACTCGAGGCCGACGTCGATCTTCGTGATCTTGAGCTTGCGCGCCGGGCCGCGGGGAACCTTCACCGCGACGGTCTCGTTGCGCTTGTGCCCAATCAGCGCGCGGCCAACCGGCGACTCGTTCGAGAGCTTGTGCTCGTCAGGCTTGGCCTCCGCCGAGCCGACGATCGTGTACTTCACCGACTTGCCGGTCTTTTCGTCTTTCACATGCACGACGGAGCCGACCTGGACGACGTCGGTGGAAAGCTCCTTGGCGTCGATCACCGTAGCCATGCGCAGCTTCTCCTGCAGCTGCGCGATCCGGCTCTCGAGCATCGCCTGCTCGTTCTTGGCGTCGTCGTACTCGGAGTTCTCGGTGATGTCCCCGAACTCCCGGGCCTCCTTGATCCGTTCGGCGACCTCGCGGCGCTTCTCGGTCGAGAGCACGTCGAGCTCCTCTTTGAGCTTCTTCAGGCCTTCTGGTGTGAGGATGACGTCCTTCGGCATGTGACCCTCGATCGCGGGTTGATGTCCGGGTCGCGACAAGGAAAAACCCGCCTGCAAGCGGGAGATGTCGCGGGCCCGGCGGCTTCAGCGGCGCAGCAGTATAGCGTGGCGCACCTGGCGCACGAGCGCGCCGGGGCTTCAGGCCATGGCCGCCGCCGGGCGGCGGTCGAGGCCGAGCAGCTCTCGCGCGCGATCGAGCGTCTGCGCCGTCTGCAGGGACTCCTGCAGGCGCTTGGAGGCACTGGGGTCGAGCGGCAGGCGCGCCACGTACCACGGATAGAACTTGCGCAGGTAGCGCGTCGCGCGCGGCTCGCCGAGGTGCTCGACCGCGCGGTCGATCGTCCAGTCGAGCTCGCCCAGGACCTCCTCCCCGGTGGGGCCCGCCTCGCGCCCGTGCACGAGCTGCGAGAAGATCCACGGGTTGCCCAGGGCGCCGCGCGCGAGCATCACGGCGTCGGCTCCGGTGAGACGGAACGCCTCGCGCACCTGGGCCGCGTCGCTCAAGCCTCCGGTGAGGATCACGGGAACGGAGAGCGAGCGCACGAGGCGAGCGGTCAACTCGTAGTCGGGCACGCCCTTGTGCTGCACCGCGGCGGCGCGGGGATGAAAGGCGATCGCGGCGACGCCGGCCTCCTGCACCAGGCGGTGCGCCAGCTCGAATCCGCTCTGCTCGCCGGTGCGCAGCCCCGATCGCAGCTTGGCGGTCACCGGGATCCCGCCCTCGGTCCCCTCGACGGCGGCCGCGGCCACGGCCACGGCCCGGTCGGGATCGTCCAGCAACGCTGCCCCGGCGCCCGTCTTCTGCACCTTCGCGACGGGACAGCCCATGTTGATGTCGATCGCGTCCGCGCCGATGCGCGCGACGTGGGCGGCGGCGAGGCGCATCGTCGCCGGGTCTTCGCCGAACAGCTGGATTCCCACCGGGCCACCGAGCCGCTCGCGGGGGTCGATCCGCAGCATCTCCTGGCATGTCTTGGCGTTGCCGTGGCGAATCGCGTGGGAGGAGACCATCTCCGAGACGGCCATTCCGGCTCCGTAGCGCTTTGCCTGCAAGCGCACGAACCAGTTGCCGATGCCCGCCAGGGGGGCCAGCAGCACGCGGTTGGGAACGCGCAGCGATCCAAGCGTCCAGGCTTCGGTGAGCGAGCTCTCAGGGGCCATGGCTCCCATTGTGGCGCGCCTCAGGCGTTGCGTTCGTGCAGCAGGCGCAAACCGGTGAGGGTGAGCAGGTCGTCAACCTCCTGGATCTCCTCGGTGTAGGGCACGACGAGCCCCGCCAGGCCGCCCGTCGCGATCACCGCCGTGCGTTCGCCGAGCTCGTCGTACAGACGCCGCAGGATCGCGTCGATCGCGCCGGCGTAGCCGAACACGACACCGGAGCGGATCGCGTCGATCGTGTTCTTGCCGATCACGCTCTTCGGCGGGGCGAGGTCGACCTTGGGCAGGCGCGCGCCGCGCTCCGAGAGCGCTTCCAGTGAGATCTCGATCCCCGTCATCAGGGCGCCGCCGAGGTACTCGCCCCCTCGGGAGACGACGTCAAAGGTCGTGGCGGTCCCGAAGTCGACGCACACGGCCGCGCCCTCGTAGCGGTCGCGGATCGCCACCGCGTTGACCAGCCTGTCGGCCCCGATCTCGCGCGGGTTGTCGTAGCGGATCGCCATCCCTGTCTTCGTTCCCGGGCCTACGACGAGCATCTCGTGACCGAGATAGCGGCTGGCCATAGCGGTCCACTCGGGCTCCAGCTGCGGGACCGTCGAGGAGACGATCGACGCGCTCAGGTCCTCGAACCCGTACCCGCGCAGCTCGAGCAGGTTGCGCAGCGCGGCTCCGAGCTGGTCGGCGGTGGAGTCGCGGACGGTCGCGAAGCGCCAGTGCTCGAGCAGCTCCTCGCCGCGGAACGTTCCGAAATGGGTCTGCGTGTTCCCTACGTCGACGACGAGCAGCATCGGCGAGCATTATGCTCAGAGGCGCGATGGTGGCGATGCGTCCGAGGCTGTACGTGCTGCCGGGCTCGCATCCCTGCGCGGCCGTGGAGGCGGCGCTGAAGCTGAAGTCCATCGACTACGACCGCGTTGACCTGCTGCCGATGAGCCAGCTGCTCGTCGGGCCCCTACGCTACGGCGGCGCCACCGTTCCGGGCATGCGCGTCGGCGGCGAGCGCCTGGTCGGCTCGCGGGCGATCATGCGCCGCCTGGACGAGATCGCCCCCGAGCCGCCGCTGCTGCCGCCGTCCGGCGACCCGTCCTATGCGAGGGTCCTCGAGGCCGAGCGCTGGGGCGAGCAGGTCCTGCAGGGCGTGCCGCGGCGTATCCTCGACGTCGGCTTCCTGCGTCGTCCCGACACGATGGAGAGCTACGTGGGGGATGCGAAGCTGCCGCTGCCGCGCCAGCTGCTGCGCCCGGCGCTCCCGCTGACGGCTCGCATGATGGCGATCAAGAACAAGGCCACGGATGCAGCCGCCCGCGCCGACCTCGCCGCGCTCGAAGGGCAGCTCGACCGCATCGACGGATGGATCGCGGAGGGCCTGCTCGGCGCGGAGCTGCCGAACGCCGCCGACCTGCAGATCGGCAGCACGATCCGCCTGCTGATGAGCCTCGGCGACGTGCGCCCGCTGCTCGAGGCTCGCCCGAGCGCTCGCCTCACGCGCTACTTCCCGCCCCTCCCGGGCGAAATCCCGGCCGGCGTGCTCCCCGCGGAGTGGCTGGCGGCCCCCGCCCACGCGTCGAATCTCTGAGCACTGGCGCCAGAGGACTTCAGGAATGGAGCAGGACGCCGCGGCTCGTGAGCAACGGCGAGCCGCCCGGCGGCGTGAGCGCGACCTTCACGATCAGCGACAGGCGCCGGTGGCGGACTAGCGCCCGCTTGGCCTCGGCGTCGAGGACGATCGAGAAGGACATCCTGCCGGCGCGCAGTGAGGCGCGCTCGAAACGGCCGACGCGCATGGCAGCCCCGTTGCCGGTTCTCGCCAGCATGGACCTGCTCGCGAGCAGGTCCACCTGTAGACGTCCGCCGACGTCGGCGCTCGGCACCTCCACAGAGCCCCGCACCGCCCTGCCATGCTGGCTGCGGGCGAGCTGGACGGCCGCCGCGGTGCCTGCTGCACGAGGCGACGCGGAGCCGGATCCGGCCGTTGAAGTCGGCGTCGTCCCGGGAGGCTGCGTGGTGGTCGTCGTGGCGCCGGGCGCCGTCCCCGTCGTAGTGGTGGTCGTCGTCCCGCTCGGGTTGACGGTGATCGTGCCGGACATGCTGGGGCCGTGGTAAGCGCAGTAGAAGGTGTAGACGCCAGGCTGCGAGAAGCTGCAGCTCCCGCTGAAGCTCGTCGCGAAGGAGTCGACGGGAACCCCGACGCATGTCGGCGTGGTTGGAGCACTGCTCCACACGACGCCGTGTGGCGTTCCCGTCGCGTTCTTGAACGTCACCGTGCCGGGAGCAGTGAGTTCGACCTGTGGCGGCTGCCAGCAGTTCGCGTAGTAGTACCCGCAGGTTTTGGCATTGGATTCGGCGTTCACGGTCGGGGCCGTTTCCGACCCTGCGACGGCCGGCAGGACCGCGACCGAGGACCCGAGCAGCGCAAAGGCGAGAAGGAACGCGTACCTGCGGAGTCCCACTAGGAGCAATGACGCAAACACACACGAGATCCTTCCCGGCGCTACAGTCGCAGTGCGGGAAAGATCGCGCCGCAGAGCCGGCCGCGCCCGTGCCCTCAATGCGCAATCTCGATCCGCAGTCCCTGACAAAGCACGTGGACCGCCTGTTCCGCGCCGCGTGGTCGCTGTGCGGCTCGCGCGAGGACGCCGAGGACCTCGTGCAGGAGACCTTTGCCCGGGTCCTCGCCCGCCCGAGGGTGCTCCACGGCGACGACGAGCTCTATTACCTGATGCGCGTGCTGCGCAACACGTTTCTGACGAGCCGCCGCACCGCCGGCCGGCGACCGGTTACGGTGGCGACGCTCGAGGACGTCGCCGCCGCCGACCCGAGTCCGATCGGGCGGCCGGAGCACGCGCTGGAGATGAAGGAGGTGTACGCGACGATCGCCGCGCTCCCCGAGGACTTTCGCCTCGCGCTCGTTGCAGTCGACGTGCTCGGCCTGTCCTACCGCGAGGCGGCACGCGCTCTCCGGGTGCGGGAGGCCACGATCACCACGAGGCTGTTCCGGGCCCGCAAGCAGGTGACGGCGAAGCTCGTCCCTCCCGAGGCTCCCGCTCGGAGAGCGACGCCGGCGCCCCCTGAGCGACGTCCGGGGGAGTCCCTGCCCGCCGATGCAGCGGAAACCCGCGGCTCGCCTCAGCCGACGCCGGAGATCCCACCTTCGCGGCGGGAAGAGAAGCAGCCCCGCGGAGTCTTGGAAGGTAGAGGATCGCAATGACTGAGCCCCGTCCACGCAGCGAAGCAGAGCTGATCGAGTTCGTCCGCTCGAGTGACGTCGCCGCGCCCGAGGCGCTGCACAGGCGTATCGAGCAGCTCGTCGCCGAGAGATCGCGTGGGCGCCGGCCGATCCTGGGGGGCGCGTTCGGTGCCCGAGCGACGCCCCTGGCGCGCCGGCTTGGAGCGGCAACCGCGCTCGCAGGTGTCCTCGTCGCGGTCCTCGCGATCGTCATCGGCGGGAGCGGCCATTCGCTGAGCGTGCAGCAGGCGACGGCGCTGACGCTGAGCCCTGCTCGGGCGCCCGCTCCAGAGGAGAGCTCGAACAACCACGGCGCGCTGGCCGCCTCGGTCCAGGGTGTCTCTTTCCCGTACTGGGAGAGGCTCGGCTGGCGCTCGGTCGGGCAGCGCGCCGACAGCGTCGCGGGACACGCCGTCATGACCGTCTTCTACGCGAATCGACGCGGCCAGCGGATCGGGTACGCGATCGTCGGCGGGACGGCGCCCGCAGTGAGCGGCGGCATGGTGCAGCGGCTCAACGGAACCCCCTACCGGATGCTCGCCGGAGAGGGCGCCAAGACCGTCGTCTGGCTGCGCAACGGGCGCCTCTGCGTGCTCTCCGGGCGCGGCGTCGACGCTGCCACGCTGCTTTACCTCGCCAGCTCGGGTCCGCGCGTCTCCGCGGCCTGAGAGGAAGGTCCTGGGGTGCGGGAAGGTGTCTTGCCGGGCGGGGTCTTGTGGTTAGGAGGGAACCGCCAAAGGACGAGGAGCGGAGGAAGCTGAGATGAGCCGAAGTACAGTTGGGGCGCTGGCGAGCCTCGCGGCCGCGCTGGCCCTGGTGCTCGCGCCCACGGGCGCCCTCGGGGGAGCGCAGGCGGCCCGCACGCACACCGTGATCCTGCACGAATTCCGCTTCCATCCCGCGACCCTGAACATCAACCGGGGCGAGAGCGTGAAGTGGATCTGGCGCGACCATGTCGAACACAACGTGACGTTCCACTCGTTTCACTCGCGCACGCAGGAAACGGGCACCTACACGGTCCGCTTCAACCGCACGGGGACCTTCAACTACCACTGCACGATCCATTTCGAAGAAGGGATGCGGGGCAAGCTCATCGTCCACTGACCGTCCCTGCGGCGCCGAGCTCAGCCGCTCGCCGCCAGCTGGAGCGCCGGCCCCGCCCAGCGCACGCCTTCGGCCGCCGGGAGCGCCGCCAGGGCATCGGCCAGCCTGCGGCCGTCGGGCGTGCGCAGCTCGAAGTCCAGCTCGAGCGCGGGAATCAGGACGAAGCGGCGGCTGAGCAGCTGGCGATGCGGCAGCGACATCCGCTCGTTGCGAAGCTCGAGCGACCCCAGCAGCAGGATGTCGACGTCGATCGTCCGCGGGCCGTGGCGGACAGCCGGCCGATCGCGTCCCAGCTCGCTCTCCAGGCGCTTCACCGCGTCCAGCAGCGCGAGCGGCCGGAGCGCCGTGCGGACGCGCAGGCAGGCGTTGAGGAACGTCGGCTGGTCGAGCACCTCGCCTACAGGGTCGGTGTCGTAGGTCGAGGAGCTCGCGAGAACCTCAACGCCCGCCGCGGGGAGGGCATCGACGGCCGACTGCAGGTTGGCGCGGCGCTCGCCCACGTTGGAGCCGAGCCCAAGCAGGCCGACCTCTCGCTCGGGGTGATCCATTCAGGCGGGTCTGCGAGCGCGGGGGCTCACGCGCGGGTCGCCTGCTGGCCTCCCGGTAGCTGTCAACTGCGCCACCCTAGCCCTCAGCTTCGCGCCACACCTCGACCGAGACCTCGTCCACGGTGAGCGCGATCGGCGGCTCGGGCTTGGCGGCCTTCACCCACACTCCCTCGAGCTCGTAGTCAGCCAGAAGACGGTCCGCGATCGTGCTGCAGAGACGCTCGAGCGTCTTGTGCGAGCGTTGCTGCGCGATCAGCGCGACGAGCTGGCATACCTCGGCGTAGTCGACGGTGTCCTCGATCGAGTCCGTGACCGTCGCATCGGTCTCGCCCAGGTCGAGCCGCAGGTCCAGCACGAGCCGCTGGCCGACCTCGCGCTCGGCCTCGGTGACACCGTGGTGGGTGTACAGCGAGAGGCCCGTGATCTCGACGGTGACCGACTCCGCGGTCTCCTCGCCCTCCTCGCCGAG
Organism: Solirubrobacteraceae bacterium; assembly: GCA_035940255.1. Taxonomy (GTDB): domain Bacteria; phylum Actinomycetota; class Thermoleophilia; order Solirubrobacterales; family Solirubrobacteraceae; genus Palsa-744. The sequence continues at coordinate 184,992 of DASZFA010000025.1, read as the reverse complement.
GTCTCCCCCCTCCTCGTCATCCAGCTCGTCTCCCTCGTCCCCCGCGTCCGCGTTCATCGCAGGCCCAAAGTAGCAGCCGCCACGGCCAGCGCGTCGCGAACCGGAGCGACGTCGTGGACGCGGAAGACGCTCGCGCCGCGCTCATAGGCGAGCACGTTCGAAGCGAGGGTGCCGGCTAGGCGATGCTCCGCGTCGGCGGGCTCGGGGTTGCCCGCCGCACGCGCCTGGATGCGCCCGAGGAACTGCTTTCGGGAGGTCCCGATGAGGATCGGCCGGCCGAGCTCGCGCAACTCGCCGAGGCGCCTGAGCAGCTCGAGGTTGTGTCGCTCGGTCTTGCCGAAGCCGATCCCGGGGTCGAGCATTATGCGCTCCTCGGCGACACCCTCCGAGACGGCGAATTGCAGGCGCTGCTCGAGGAACGCCTTGACCTCGTCGACGACGTCCTCGTATTGAGGCCCACCCACCCGCTGCATCGTGCGCGGCTCGCCGAGCATGTGCATCAGGCAGCATTCCACGCCGCTGTCGGCGACGAGGCCCGCGATCCGCGGATCGGCGCGGAACGCGCTGACGTCGTTAACTAGGCCGGCGCCCGCGGCGATCGCAGCCGCCGCGACGACGGCCTTTGAGGTATCGATCGAGATCTGCGGGCGCGCGGGGATCGAATCGATCTCGGCGACCAGTCCCTCGATCACCGGGAGCACGCGGCGAAGCTCCTCCTCTGCGGACACCGGCTCGGCGCCGGGACGCGTCGACTCGCCACCGACGTCGAGTATGTCGGCTCCCTCCGCCGCCAGCTCCCGCCCGTGCTCGATCGCGTCCCGCGGAGCGAGGAACCGGCCGCCGTCGGAGAACGAGTCCGGCGTCACGTTGACGATGCCCATCAGGCGGAAGCCGCCGGGACGGTGGGCTGCGGAGGGGATGCTCAGCTGAGCTCGGGGAGCTCGGGGTCCGAGCCCCGCAGCTCCGCGGTGCCGCCGGCGAGGCCCGGCCGCGGGATCGTGCGCGGCGCTTCGCGCTCGGCGCGGTCGGCCGGAGCCGGCGGCGGGGCGGGCAGCTCCGGCTTGGCCTCCTCTTCGACGCCGAAGACCTCCTCTTCGCTCTTGCCCGCGAGCAGCGCGAGGAACTCCTCCTTCTCGATCGTCTCGCGCTTTACGAGGATCTCGGAGATCTTGCTGAGGTCCCGCTGGTGCTCTGTGAGGATGTCGCGCGCACGCTTGTGCGCGGCCTCGATGATCCGGCGGACCTCGTCGTCGATCTCGCGGGCGATCTCGTCGGAGTAGTCCGGCTCGGTGGAGAACTCGCGGCCGAGGAAGGGCTGGCCGTGGTCGTGGCCGAACACGCGGGGGCCGAGCTTCTCGCTCATGCCGAAGCGCATCACCATCTGCTTGGCCGTGGCCGTCACCTTCTCGATGTCGTTCGACGCGCCCGTGGTGATCTCTCCGAACACGAGCTCCTCCGCTGCCCGGCCGCCGAGGGTCATCGCCATCGAGTCCTTGAGCTCTGCCCGCGTCGTCAGGAAGCGGTCCTCCTGGGGCATCGAGATCGTGTAGCCGAGCGCCTGGCCCCGCGAGATCACCGAGATCTTGTGAACGGGGTCGGAATGCTCCAGGAAATGCCCCACCAGCGCGTGGCCCATCTCGTGGTAGGCAGTGATGAGCCGCTCCTTCTCGCTCATCACGCGGGTCTTCTTCTCGGGGCCGGCGATCACGCGCATGATCCCCTCCTCGAGCTCTTCCTGGCCGATTTCGCGCTTGCCCGTCCGCGCGGAGAGCAGCGCCGCCTCGTTGATCAGGTTGGAGAGGTCGGCCCCGGTGAAGCCGGGGGTCTGGCCGGCCAGCGCGTCGATGTCGATGATCTTGGCCAGCGGCTTGCCACGCGTGTGCACCTCGAGTATTTTCGCCCGGCCCTTGCGGTCGGGACGGTCGACCGCGATCTGACGATCGAAGCGCCCGGGGCGCAGCAGCGCCGGGTCGAGGATGTCGGGGCGGTTGGTGGCCGCGATCATGATGATGTTGTCCTTCGCCTCGAAGCCGTCCATCTCGACGAGCAGCTGGTTGAGCGTCTGCTCGCGCTCGTCGTGGCCTCCGCCGAGGCCGGCGCCGCGGTGGCGGCCAACGGCGTCGATCTCGTCCATGAAGATGATGCACGGGCTGTTCTGCTTCGCCTGCTCGAACAGGTCTCTGACGCGCGAGGCGCCCACGCCGACGAACATCTCGACGAAGTCAGAGCCTGAGATCGAGAAGAAGGGGACGCCCGCCTCGCCCGCCACGGCCCGCGCGAGCAGCGTCTTGCCCGTGCCCGGTGGCCCGTACAGCAGCACGCCCGTCGGGATGCGCGCGCCGAGCGCCTGAAACTTCTTGGGGTTCTCGAGGAACTCCTTGATCTCGTGCAGCTCCTCGACCGCCTCGTCCACGCCCGCGACGTCGCGGAAGGTGATCTTCGGTGAGTCCGCCGACAGGCGCTTGGCGCGCGACTTGCCGAACGACATCACTTTCGAGCCGCCGCCCTGGACCTGGTTCATGATGAAGATCCAGAAGCCGAAGAAGAGCACGAACGGGATGATGTAGGTGAGCAGGCCGAGCAGGGCGCTGCTCTTTTCGGCTTCGACGTTGTAGTGCACCCCGGCGGTCCGCAGTTCCCGGAGCAGTTCGGGTGCAGCCTGGTCGATGTAGCCGATTTCGTACTTTTCTTTGTCCTTGAGTTCGACTTCGAGGACTTTGCCCTTGTTCTTCAGCTGGACGGACTTGACTTCGCCCTTGGGGATCTCGCTGCCGACCAGCGTCTGGTAGCTGTGGGGGCGGTGGGTGCTCGAGCCGGGATTGACCAGTTTCACGGCCAGGAACGCCAGCACGACCACGATAAGGATCGGGAAGGCGGCGCTCTTGAAGAAACGGCTCATGGCGAGATCCTGGAGGTCTTGGCGCCGTTTGAGTTCGAGGGCACCAGTCCCCTAGCGTACCATGGGGAACCGGTCTGTTCGGCTGCTGACGGGGCCCGTCAGGGAGAGCCGGTCAGCTCTCCAACGCCGCCACGAACGGCAGGTTACGGTGGCGCTCAGCGTAGTCGAGGCCGTATCCGACCACGAAGCGGTCGGCGATCTCGAAGCCGACGTAGCGCGTCGGCAGGTCGACCTTCCGCCGCTCCGGCTTGGTGAGCAGCGCGCACACCTCCAGCGTCCGCGGGTTGCGCGAGCCGAGGTTGCGCAGCAGGTACTGGAGCGTGAGCCCGGAGTCGACGATGTCCTCGACGATCAGCACGTCGCGGCCTTCGATCGCCGCATCGAGGTCCTTGAGGATCCGCACGACCCCGGAGGAGTCGGTCGCAGACCCGTATGACGCGACCGCCATGAAGTCGACCTCCACCGGGATGTCGATGAAGCGCATCAGGTCGCTGAGGAAGAAGACCGCGCCCTTGAGCACGCCGACCAGCAGCAGCGGGTGGGGCGGGCGGGCTCGATAGTCGCGCGATATCTCCTGGCCAAGCTCGGCGACACGCCGCTGAAGCTCGTCGGAGGTGACGAGCACCTCGCCGACTGCGGCCTCTCCTGCCGCGCGCGCGGGTGTGGACACGGTCGTGAGTCTAGTCCCCGCGCGGCGGCAGCCGGACCATGCTCAGCTCACCGCCCTCGATCACCGCCCCTGCGTTGCCTCCCACGTGAAGCTCGGCGCGGCCCCCGCGGCCGGCGAGCGCCAGGATCTCTTCCACGCGGTCGCCCGCTTGCGGCACGTAGTCCCCCACCGCATCCTCGGCCAGGCGAACGACCACGAGGCGCGCGAGCGCCGCCGGCAGCTCGCGCAGGCGCGCGATCGCGATGCAGCGCCGGCTGCCCAGCTCCTGCTCGACGAGCCCGTCCAGCAGCTCGGTCTCCTCGCGCAGCAGGCGTGCCGTCCTCAGCACGTTCGCCTCTGCCGCCGGGTGCACGGCCCGCAATGCCGGCAGCAGGCTGTGGCGCACGCGCGCGCGGGCGTACCGCTCGTCGTCGTTGCTCATGTCCTCGCGCCAGGGCAGCGAGCGGGCCTCGCAGTAGGCGGCCGTCTGCTCGCGCGTGACGGCGAGCAGCGGACGCATCAGCCTGCCGTCGCCGGCAACCATTCCCAGCTGCGCCCGGCGCCCAGGCGAGGCGGCCAGGCGGTAGAGGATCGTCTCGACCTGGTCGCTCGCGGTGTGGCCGGTTGCGAACAGCCCGTCCCGCTCCTCTGCGATGCGCGCCGCCTCGCGGTAGCGAACATCGCGCGCCCAAGCTTGCATGTTGCCGGCGACGCCCTTGAGCAGCTCGGCCCCGCCCGCCGGGCGGCTCTCGCGCACGATCCTCAGCTCCACGCCGAGCGTTTCGCAGAGCGCGACGCAGTGGCGCTCGTCGGCGGCGGCCTCCTCGCGCAGGCCGTAGTTGACATGCAGGGCCGCCACTCCGCCCGCGCCGTGGACGGCGAGGGCGACGTCGAGCAGGCAGACGGAGTCTCGCCCGCCGGAGAGCAGCACGAGCAGCGGCCTGTCCGCGGCCGCCGCGAGCGGGCCTGCGGCGGCGTCGCGGACTTCCCCGACGACTCCCACGCGCTACTCGCTTCGCGTCGAGGCGATGAACAGCTCGGTCGGCTCCGAGAAGCCCTTCAGCCGCACCTCGCCGATGCGATCGAACGCCATCCCGTCCTGCGCCGAGGCCATGTCCACAACTGGCCGGGTGACGAGCACCTCCCCGCCCCCGGCACGCGCCACGACGCGGGCAGCCTGGTTGACGTCGCGTCCGTAGTAGTCGCCGTCGCGGTAGAGCGCCTCGCCGTAATGGATCCCGATCCGCACCGATGACTCGTCAACGTTGTCCGCTGCCTGAAGCTCGACGGCCCACTCCGTCAGCGCGACAGGGTCGGGACCGACGACCATCACCTCGTCGCCGAGGGTCTTCGTCACCCGTGCGTGGACGGGCAGTGACTGCTCGACGGCATCGACGAACCGCTCCACGGCACCGAGGGCGACCTCGTCGCCGCGCTCAACTGTCAGGCGCGCGTACCCCGCGAGGTCGGCGAAGGCGATCGCCACGCGCAGCCGCCCCTCTTCATTCGCGCCCTCGCCGAGGTCCGACTCCATGTGCCCGATCACGTCCTGCTCGACGAAGGTCGCGAGGAAGCGACCGTGCACGTATGCCATCAGCGGCGCGATGAACGGCAGCACGTCGCCCACCAGCCCCTCCATCTGCTCGGCGATCTCGAGTCCGGGGATGCCCTCTCGCATCAACGGCTCGTGCACGTAGATATGGAACAGCCGCACCTCCGCGTCGGCGATCTGGGCGAGCGCCTGCCCATACACGCGCGCGAGCTGTAGGAAGGCCTCGAGCGGAATGCCCGCGTCGAGCATCGCCCCGACGTACCTGAGCATCTCGAGGTCCTCGTCGGTGAGGGCCTGCGCGTGCGATCCCAGGCCCATAGTCGTGAGGATGCGCTCGATCAGCGCCTCTTTGAGGCCGCTGGAACGCGAGGCCTGCTGCAGCGTGTAGCGCTCCTCGGAGCCGCTCAGCAGGTTCTCGATCGGACCGACCGCGAGCTGTCCGCGGTCGCTCGCCTGCTTTATCTGCTCGAGCGTGTGGCCGCGGGCCCGCAGACGGGCGACGACCCGCACGTAGGCGACGGCGGCGGGCGTCCAGCTCCCCTCATAGCCGGGGACGAGACCCTTCTTCACCCATCGGTTCACGGTCCCGGGCGAGACGCCTGCGCGCGCGGCGACCTGGGAGAGCGTCAACTCCCCGCCGGAGCTCACGGGATCACCCTCCGACTCAGCCACTCAGGCGCGACGCGAAGGACAATCCCATACCCCGCAGTCTAAAGTCGCCGCCGGTGTCCCGAGCCGAGGCCATCCATCTGCGACCCACCGCCGCCCTGGCCGAGCGCGTGCTCCTGCCCGGGGATCCGGGGCGCGCGCTCGCCCTCGCCCAGACGCTGCTCGAGGAGCCGCTGATGTTCAACCATCACCGCGGCCTGTGGGGCTACACGGGAATCGCGCCCGACGGCGAGCCGCTCACGATTCAGGCCACCGGGATGGGGGGCCCGTCCGCAGCGATCGTTCTCTCCGAGCTGATCACCCTCGGCGCGAGACGCGCGATCCGGGTGGGCACGTGCGGCGCGCTCGCAAGCGGGCTCGGCCTTGGCGAGCTTGTCATCGCGCGCGAGGCGATCAGCGCGGACGGGACATCGCGGGCGCTCGGCGCGGGCGAACGCGTCGCCGCGGACCCGCGGCTGACGGAGGCGCTCAGCGACCAGGCCCCCTCTGCGCATCGGGGGACGGTCGTGAGCGTGGACCTGTTCTATGACGAGGGGCGGCGCCCGCCGGCGCCCGATGCGCTGGCGATCGAGATGGAGGCGGCGACCCTGTTCGCCGTCGGAGCCGCCCGCCGAATACCGGTCGCGTGCGTGCTCGCGGTCTCCGACACCTTCGACGCGGACGGCGGTCGCCGACGCATCGCCGATCCCGTGCTGCTTGCGGCCGCTGAACTGATGGGCGCCGCCGGCGCGGCGGCCCTCTCGCCGTGAGCGCTCAGCCGCCGCTGGGCGCAGCTTTAGGGGGCGTGGCCGGCTTCGGCTTGGCCCGGCGGGCCCCGGCCGCGCGCCGCGCTTTGGTCGCTCCCGTGGACGCGGCCTTGGCGCGCGAGGGCGACGCCGGTGAGCTGCTCTGCTGCGGCCCGCCCTCGTCCGAGGAATCGAGCTTGCGCGTGAGGGCCTCGAGCTGCTCCTCGATCGCCGCCAGGCGCGCCTCGACCCCACCCGGGGCGAGCGCGCGGTCCAGGCGCCCCACGCCGTCCTCGATTCCCTCGAGCCGGTAGGAGACCGACCGTAGCCGCCGGGTGAGGCGCTCGACGTCGGCCGCCGAGGGAATGTTGAGTGCACCCATCGCTACCTCCTGTGCCTGGGCCGCCTTCTCCCGCGCATCGAACGCGCGCCCGATCGCCCCCGTCAGCAGGGGGTTTTCGAGCAGGTCGGAGAGCGCCCGGCCGAGTCGGTCCTCGGTCGAGCCGCCCAGGCGCTCTCGCAAGCTCCTGGTCACGCTGCTCGCGTCGGACATGCGCCGCTCCTCATCGCTGGAAGTCATACCCCGCGGGCCGGTGGTTTCCCGTCCCGAGGCAGAAGGATACGGTGAAGCGATGCCCGAGCGGCTGTTCATCTTCATCCAGATGGAGTTTCCATGGGCGCTCGGTCCAGCCGACGGCCGCTACCTGCTTCGGGCGGCGGCGGATGCGGAGCCCGAGCGGGTGGTCGTCCTCGCGACGCTCAACGCCGGACGGGCCTCAGCCGGTGGGGGCTCCGCGCCGCGGTCGCGCAGGCTGGAGCGGCTCAGCCCCTCGCGCAGGCGCGGGCTCGGCGCCACGGCCACCCCCGATCCCGCACCCGTCGCCACGGCGCGGGTCACGATCATCGACCCGGTCTCACTATCGGCCGATCACCAGGCACGCGCGTGGCTTGAGGAACTCGACGGCGAGCGTGAGGTCAGCGCGGCGACTGCCGTGCTCAACCGCGTCCTTCAGGCGCACCGGATCGCATCGGCCGACCCCTACAGCCATGAGGTCTCGCCTCACCAGGCGCTCGTCATCCGGGCCGGGTGGGGCGACGGCGAGCAGGTCGCCTACGGGCAATGGCTGCACGCGCGCGAGCTGATCTGGTCGGCGATCGAGCGTCGCGCCTCGCCCCGGCGCCGGCGAGCGCGGGGGCGCTCGGCGGCGCTGCGGCCACAGGAGCGCGTCGCCGTGCTCCTCGGCGCGCGCGGGCACGCGCTCATGTGCGAGGAGCTGGCGCTGCGTGCGCGCTTGGACCTCGACCATGCGCGTCCCGCCCATGCCGCGATCGAGCTGGACCGGGCGTACGCCGCCGCGTTGAGCGAGCTCCCCGCCGAGAACCGGCAGGATCTCGTGACCAGGATCGCCGAGCTGGAGGAGCTGCGGGCCGGCGTCGCCGAGCAGGCGCGGCTGGCGCTGCCCGGTAGCGCAGGCGAGCTGGAGGAGGACGTGGTGCGCAATGCGCTCGAGCGGCTCGAAGCCGCGCTTCGCGCCCGCACGGCGCCTGGGTTTAACCTGCAGTGAGCATGGACCCGACGACAACCGCCATCGGCACGTGGAGCGGAGGGCGCTTCATGCACTTCGGCGAGCCGCTGAGCGATGAGCGCTTCATGGCGTTGCTGCGGCCGGGAGACGGCATCGACACCGTGATCACGGCGGACGCCTACGGCGCCGGAGAGGCCGACCGCGCCCTGGGCCGTGCGCTGCGCGGCGTGGAGCCCGACAACTACTGCCTGATCGGCGCCATCGGCCACGACTTCTACGACGGACAGCGCGACGGCGTCAGGGGCTTTCCCCGCTTCACCGACTCGCGGCTGCGCGGACCGGAGGAATACGCCCAGTACATCCGCATGGCGACCGAGCGCAGCCTCGAGCGCTGCGGCGCCGAGCGCTTCGACCTGCTGCTCCTGCACAACCCTGACCATGTCGGCTACTCAAGCGCCGCCGTGTGGGAGGGCATGGGGGCGGTACGCGACGCCGGCCTCACGCGCCTCTTGGGAGTGGCGCCGGGCCCGGCCAACGGCTTCACGCTCGACCTGATCGGCTGCCTCGAGCGCTTCTCCGCAACGATCGACTGGGCGATGATCATTCTCAACCCGCTCGAGCCGTGGCCGGGCGAGCTCGTGCTCGGCGTCGCGGCCGCTCACGACGTGAAGCTGATCACGCGCGTTGTGGACTACGGCGGCCTCTTCCACGACGACGTCCTCGCAGGCCACGAGTTCGCCGAGTACGACCACCGAAAGTTCCGCCCCGAGGGATGGGTGCGGGAGGGCCGGGAGAAGCTCGAGCTGATGCGTCCCTACGCGGAGCGTCACGGGCTGACGATGCTCCAGCTGGCCTGCGCGTGGAACCTCGCGCAGCCCGCCGTGAGCTGCGTCGCGCCGACACTGATCCAGGAGCGCGGAGCCGGCGCCCGCCCGATCGAGGACAAGCGCGCGGAGCTCGCGGCGGTCCTTGGGAGCGATCTCACCGCCAAGGAGCTGGGCGCGATTCGCACCATCGGCGAGAACACCGGATGCATGACGTTGAAGGGCGCAAACCTCGGATATGAAGGGCCGCCGCGCGCCGATCGCTGGGCGCTGGACGAGGAGCTCGTGGCGGTCGCAGGACGCTGGGGCATCGACCCCCGCCGCGACCTGCTCCCGCGGGCACTGTCGGCAATCGAGAGCTGAAAGGGGCAACGGCAAGCATGAGCATCGACATCGCCGCCTTCAAGGAGGGCCAGAGGAACGTTTGGTCGGCCGGGGACTATCCGGACGTCGCCCAGATGATCGAGCCGGTCGCGCACGTGCTGCTCGAGCGCGTGGGGGTCCAGCGCGGCGAGGAGTTTCTCGACGTCGCGACCGGCAGCGGCAACGTCGCGATCCCGGCGGCGCAGCTGGGCGCCAATGTGACGGCGCTCGACCTCACGCCGAAGCTGCTCCAGGCGGCGCGCGAGCGCGCGGCGCGGGCCGGCGTCGAGGTGCGATGGATCGAGGGCGACGCCGAGGAGCTGCCCTTCGCCGAGAGCTCCTTCGACAGGGTCACGTCCTGCTTCGGCGTGATCTTCGCCCCCCGCCACCACGTCGCCGCGGCGGAGCTCGTGAGGGTGGCGCGTCCGGGCGCAACGGTTGCGTTCACGGCATGGACGCCGGAGGGACTCAACGGCCGGCTGTTCAAGACGATCGGCGCGCACATGCCCCCGCCGCCGCCGGAGCTGCAGTCGCCGGTGCTGTGGGGCGAGGAGGAACATGTGCGCTCGATCTTCGCCGACACCGGCGCCGAGCTCTCCTTCGAGCGGCGAACGGTCACCTTCACGCGAGACTCGCCGGACGCGTGGGTCGCCTTCAACGAGCGCGCGCTCGGCCCGCTGATCATGGCCAAGGCTGCGCTCGAGCCGCAGGGCAAGTGGGCCGACCTCCGAGCCGACCTGCTGTCGTTCTACAGTGACGCGAACGAGGCGACGGACGGATCGTTTAGCGCATCCGCGGAGTATCTGCTCAGCACCGCCAGGCGCCCGGCCTAAACCGCGCCGACGAGCGGCCGGCCTAGAGCGCGCCGACGAGCGGCTGGCCTAGAGCGCGCCGACGAGCGCCTGCAGCTCCCCGACGACGTCGCCATCCAGGCGTACGCGCGCGATCTCGTCGAGCGGCGTTGGTCCCTGGGTGATGATCGCGACGGCGCCACCTGCGGCGTCCGTCAGGAGCGGCAGGCCCGCGACCGGATGCACTTCGAGCGAGGAGCCGATGCACAGCAGCACGTCGGCCCGCTCACAGAGCACGCGGGCGCGCGCGAATGCCTGCTCGGGCAGCATCTCGCCGAACAGCACGACCTCCGGCTTGAGCGCACCGCCGCAGGCGTCGCAGCGAGGCACGCCGTCGGCAGCGGCCCGCAGCAGCGCGCGGGCGTCCTCGACCGGAACGCTGCCGCCGCACCGCGGGCACGCGCACGTCGCGATGCTGGCGTGCACCTCGACGAGCTCCCGCGTTCCCGCCCGGCGGTGGAGCATGTCGATGTTCTGGGTGACCACGGCATCGAGGATGCCGCGCCGCTGCAACTCCACCAGCGCTCGGTGGGCTCCGTTGGGCCGCTTGTCGGCGAGCGTCGCGAAGCGCTCGCCGTAGAAGCTCCAGAAGCGCACGGGGTCGCGGTGGAAGGCGTCGATGTGGGCGACCTCGATTGGGTCGACGCGCTCCCACAGACCGGTGCCGGGCGAGCGGAAGTCGGGGATGCCGGAGGGCACCGAGATGCCGGCGCCGGTGAGCGCGACGACGGAGCGTGCGCCTCGCAGGAGCTCAGCGAGGGCGGCGACGCCCGATCGTGGCGCGGCGTGCGTCGCCATCCTCGCGGTCAGCTTCCCCGGAAGTTGGGCGCTCGTTTGGCGAGGAACGCGGAGATGCCCTCCTTCGCGTCGTCGCTCGAGAAAACCGCCGCGAAGGCGCGCTTCTCGGCCTCGATCCCCTGATCCAGGTCACCGGCGCCCGAGATGCGCTTGATCTGCTCGAGCGCGCGGGGCGCCTGGCCGGCGAGCTTGCGCGCCCACTGCAGCGCCGTGTCGAGGAGTTCGTGATCGTCGACCGTCCGGTTGCAGAGGCCCAGCTCGAACGCTTCGTCGGACAGCACGGGATCGCCGACGAGGTTCATCTCGAGCGCCTTGCTCACGCCGACGAGACGGGGCAGCCGCTGAGTGCCCCCGAAGCCCGGAATGATCCCCAGCTTGATCTCCGGCTGGCCGAACATCGCCGAGCGGGCGGCCAGCCGGACGTCGCAGGCCATCGCCAGCTCGCAGCCGCCGCCGAACGCGAGGCCGTTGACGGCGGCGATCGTGGCGACGCCGTCCGATCCGAGCTCCTTGAACAGCGCGTGCGCGGCGTTGATCAGATCCTCGCCCGATGACTCGTCCATCGTCGTGAACGCCTTGATGTCCGCGCCGGCGGAGAACAGGAACGGGTTCGAGGAGGCGATCACCAGGGCGCGGACTCCCGACGTCTTGACCTTCGCCCATACCTTCTCCAGGTCCAGCACCACCTGCGGCGAGATCGAGTTCATCTGCCCATTCGCAAGCCACGCGATCGCGACGCCCTGCTCGCGCGTCTCGAGCTTGATGACCTCGCCCGGCTGCTCGGCGTCCGGCTGGGGATAGGCGTAGAAGCCCTGCCCGCTCTTCTGCCCCAGCCGGCCCTGCGCGACGAGGCGGCGCAGGATCGTCGGCGGCGTGAAGCGCTCGCCGTAGCGCTCCTGGGCGTTCTCCATCCGCTCGAGGACCGCGTCGAGCCCCTCGGCGTCCGCCTTCATGAAAGGCGGCATCAGCCCGCGGCGCGGATCCAGGCCCGCCCCCGCCATCAGGCCGAAGTCGATGTCGCGGTGCGTGGCTACCCCTTCCTCCAGCACGAGGCACGCCTCGAGGAAGGTCTTCAGCGAGAGCCGCTCAACGAGCTCCTCCACGTCCGGGTCGCCGTCGCCCGGGATGTTCGGCTCGCCCTGTGGGTCGTAGAAGCCGTCGCCGCCCGTCTTGGCGCCGAGCTTGCCTTCCGCCACGAGCTTCTGCATGCCCTTGGGGACATAGAAGCGTTCCTCGCCGTAGGACTCGAGGAGGTGCTCGGCCACATGCAGGACCGTGTCGAGGCCGAGCAGGTTGACTAGGTAGTAGGGCCCAACCGGAATCACGCCGGCGGCGCCCACACCCTCGTCGATCTTCTTGATCGAGAGGCCCTTCTCCTCCTGCTCGCGCCAGATCTCGGAGGTGCCCGAGTTGAGGATGCGGTTGACGACGAAGCCGGGGACCTCCGCGCATGTGATCGGCTGCTTGCGGATCGCCTGGGCGAAGGTGATCGCCGCGGAGACCGTCTCGGCGGAGGTGTCCTCGCCCTCGACGATCTCGATCAGCGGCATGATCGAGGCGGGGTAGAAGTAGTGGAAGCCGATCACCTTCTCAGGGCGCAGCGTGGCTTCGCCCATCTCGGTGATCGACAGCGAGGATGTGTTCGAGGCGAGGATCGCGTGGCCCGGCGTCGCCGCGTCGAGCTCGGCGAGGACGGTCTGCTTGATCTCCATCTTCTCGGGCACCGCCTCGACGACGAAGTCGACGTCGCCGAACCGCTCATAGGAGGTGGTGCCGTGTATGCGACCCACGATCTCCTCGATCTGCTGCGCGGCCTGCGCGTCGGTGATCTTGCCCTTCTCGGCAAGTCTGCCGATTTGGCCCTTGGTGACGTTGCGGGCCTCCTCGAGACCCGCCTGCACGAGCGCGTCGTCGATGTCCTTGAGCACTACGGGGATGCCCGCGGCGGCGATCGTCTGGGCGATCTGGCCGCCCATCGTCCCGGCGCCCACGACGGCTGCTTTGAACACGAACATGCTTGAGGTCTCCTCCGATGACTTGGGTCGCGGGAGCGTAGCGTCACGCGCGATACGCCGCACCTCTCGCCGCCCGCGGGGGTTGGTGTCATCGGAACTGTCCATGCGAACTCGCGGTGGGAGGCGAACATGCGGTCATTTTCGGGAGTCGGTGCGGGACGCACCGGCGGCGGTATAGGAGGCCCGCGCCGGGGTTCGTGGCGCGCAGCCTCGATGCGGGCGACGGCGCTTGCGCTGGCGGCGAGCGCATTCGTCTGCTCGGCCGCGGCCGCGGCCTCACTGCCGACCGTTTCGACCGGCGCAGCGCGCGAAGTGAGCTACGGCTCGGCGGTGCTGACGGGCTCGGTGAAGCCGAACGGCGCCGACGCCTCCTACTACTTCCAATACGGGCTCACGAAGGCCTACGGCGGACAGACGGCGATCGCCGACGCCGGCGCGGGCGTCCACACGGTCAAGGTGAGCCTGCCCGTGACGGGGCTGCAGCCGCTTACCGTCTACCACTACCGGCTCGTGGCGGTCAACTCGGCGGGCGCCTCGATCGGCCGCGACGGCACTCTCCTGACGACCAAGGTCCCGCTATCGCTGCAGATCCTCGCCTCTCCGAACCCGGTCCTGTTCGGCGGACCTATCGCCGTCCAGGGCACCCTCTCCGGAACCGGGAATGGAAACCGCGCGGTGATCCTGCAGGCGAGCTCCTTCCCCTTCACAGCGGGCTCTCAGAACCTCGGCAACCCCGAGCTCACCAACGCGAGCGGCGGCTTCTCCTTCCCGGTTCTCGGCATGACCCTGGTGACCCAGTTTCGGGTCGTGACCACGACCAACCCGCCGGTGCTCAGCCCGGTCGCGCTCGACGGAGTCGCCGTGCGCGTCGCCAGCCACGTCGCGCGGACGAATCGAGCGCATTTCGCCCGCATCTTCGGGACGGTGACCCCGGCCGAGAACGGCATGCAGATCGCGATCCTGAGGATCACGCATGGCCATGGAGCGCTGGTTGGAGGGACGCTTCTGCACCCGCGCAACGCCGTCAGCTCAAAGTTCAGCCGCGTCGTGCCCGTCAGGCGGGGCGTGTACCGGGTGCTCGTGCGCGTCACGAGCGGCGCGCAGATCTCCAACTACGGCCAGCCGCTGCTGATCGGATGAGCCGCTAGACGGCGACGGTTTCGACCCCTCCGACGGCTGCGGGCTCCTCGACGCGCCGGGGGAGCAGCGTTTCGCGCGCGATCACGAGCCGCTGTATCTGCGAGGTCCCCTCGTAGAGCTGCATGATCTTCGCGTCGCGGAAGAGCTTCTCGACCGGGTAGTCCTTGATGAAGCCGTACCCGCCGTACACCTGAACGGCTTCGGTGGCGACCTTCATCGCGGCGTCGGCTGCGAAGCGCTTGGCGTGGGAGGAGATCAGCGTGTTGCGTTCACCGTTGTCGAGCATCACGGCCGACTTCCAGGTCAGCAGGCGCGCCGCCTCGATTTCGGTCGCCATGTCGGCGATGATGAACTGGATCGCCTGGTGCATCGCGATCGGGACGCCGAACTGGACCCGCTCTCGCGAGTAGTCGGTGGCGAACTCGAAGGCGGCGCGCGCGATGCCGGTTGCCATCGCAGCGACGCCGGGCCGCGTGCGATCGAGCGTCATCATCGCGAGCTTGAAGCCCTTGTTTTCCTCGCCGAGCAGGTTCTCGGCCGGTACCTCGACGTCGTTGAAGGAGATCGTCGCGGTGTTGGAGGCGCGCTGACCGAGCTTGTCCTCTTTCTTGTCGACGACGACCCCCCAGTCGCGCTCCACCACGAAGGCGGAGATGCCGCGGTGTCCGGCCTCCTTGTCCGTCTTCGCGTAGACCGTGTAGTAGTCCGCATAGCCGCCGTTGGTGATGAAGCACTTGGAGCCGTTGATCACGTACTTGTCGCCCTTCTTGACGGCGGTGGTGCGCATTCCGGACACGTCCGAGCCGGCGTCGGGCTCCGTCAGGCAGAACGATGCGAGCTTGGGCGCTTCGGTGAGCATCCCCAGGTACTTCTTCTTGATCTCCTCGGAGCCCCCAAGGGCGATCGGGGCTGTCGCCAGGCCGTTGCAGCCGAGCGAGGTCTGGATTCCCGAGCAACCCCAGGACAGCTCCTCCTCGATCAGGCAGCCGTCGAGGTAGCCGGCCCCGGCGCCGCCGTACTGCTCCTCGATGTGGGAGTTCATCAACCCGACCTCCCACGCTTTCTCGATGATGTCCTGCGGCCACGTGCCCTCCTTGTCGTACTCCCAGGCCACCGGGCGAATCTCCTTGACCGCGAAGTCGTGCGCCATCTCGCGCAGGGCCTTCTGCTCGTCGGTGAGCGTGAAATCGACCATTCTCGGATCTCCTATCGGGCTGGCACGTGACTATAGATTGACTGGTCAGTCAATCTGCCATCGCCAGGGTAGCGGAGTGCTGGTCGATGAGCAACAATCCGTGGCTGTGCAGAGCCTCTTCCCGATCATCGTGTTCGGAGCCGTGGCCTTCTCCGTCGTGATGTCCGTTGTGTTCCTCGTCAGCCGCAGCGGGATGTACGACCACATTGGGCAGGGAGGCTTCTCGCGCGACAGCGACCACCTCGCGGGACCGCCGCCGCCGGCGCCGGACTCGCCGGCCGGCCGTGCCGAGCGCGAGCAGGAGATCCGCCAGATGCTGGGCGCGCGCAGCGACCGGCTCGTCTCCAGGGGCCAGCCGGCGCTCGACATCGAGGCGGAGGTCGCCCGCTTGATGGCGCCGGCGCCGCAGCCCGAGGGCCACGCGGCGGGGCTTGTGGAAGAGGTGCGCCAGCTGGTCGTCGCCCGCAACGAACGCCGCCAGCGGCAGGGCCTTGAGCCGCTTGAGGTCGAGAGCGAGGTGGCGCGCACGCTCGAGGAGTTTGATTCGTGAACACAGGCGCCCTGCAGTCGGGTATAAACGCGCGATGAGCAAGGCGCGTCGCTTCGCGCTCGACGAGATCACGATCCGTCCGGGCACCTATTTCAACCCGCAGACCGAGGTGCTGATCGTCGTGGACGATTCGCCCGAGGTCGACCACGAGATCTTCGAGCGGGGCGAGTTCGAGGGCAGCGACTGGGTCCTGATCGCCGAGGACTCGCCGCTTGACGAGAACAAACGCGACGAGCTGATCGAGCGCTTCCAGCTCGCGCACCAGCCGGGGGACGACCTCGCGCTGGGCGAGGACGAGGTCGAGCACGAGGCCGACCTTGACGAGGACGAGCACGAGCACGAGCACGAGGACGACGAGCTGGACGGCGTCGACGATCTCGAGCTCGAGCACGAGTGATTCAGGCGCCCCCGCGGAGCCCTCGTGCCAGCCCCACGCGTTCGAGCGCGGGCCCCAGCCGTGATAGCGGCTGCGGGTTGACGGGCGCGGCGATCGCCTGCGGGCGACCCAGCCGAGCGAACTGCAGCACGAACGTGAGCGTCCCCTCGACGAGGCCGCCGAGCACCGCCCGCGCGGCTGGGGTCGTGGAAACCGCGGCGCTGAGCGCGAGGCGCCGGAGGACGTGATCCCGAGCGCCCGTGTAGATATCAACCCGCGCCGAGCGGATCGAGTCTGACAGCGCCTTGGCACGGGCTGGCGTCAGCAGGCCCGCGCCCTGGCCGGCTGCGAGCGCTCCGCCAGCGCGCGAGAGCCGCTCGGCGTCGGCGAGGAAGCGGGCCGCGTCGAGCCCGGCCAGGACGTGAAGCGTGTCGCTGCCGGCGATCTGGGCCGACCCCGACCTCGACGCGTGGGTGAGCCACGCGGCGGGGTCGATGCCGAGCGCGGCAAAGGAGGAGTTCCGGCTGCCCGGGGAGGAGCCGCCGGCCCCCTGGGCGTAGCCCTGTTCGAGTGCCCGCTCGGCGGCAGCGGGGGCGAGGAACGCCGCCCCGTCCAACTCCAGGTAGAGCCGGCCGGCGATGGATACGGCGCCCACGCTCAGCGTCCGGCCGGAGGTCTCGAGGGCGAGCGCGAGCGCGAACTGCGGAAAGCGCCCTGGGCCCGTGCGCTGAAAGGGGCCGGCGAGGTGAAGCGAGAACGATCCGGGGGCTGCCTGAGTTCCCGCGCCGGCCCGCCCCGAGAGCGCGAACCTGACGTCGAGGAGGCCGCTCGAGATCGACTTGGGCGACGAGAACGTCTCGTTCAGCAGCGAGCTCGCGCTCGGCCCCGAGCCGCTGCCGCAGCCGGCCAGCAGTCCCGCGGCGAGGCCGGCGGCCAGCGCCCCGAGCCAGCCGCCGGGTAGCGCTCTGCCGCGAGGGCGAGATCGCGTCCGGCGCAACCCGCCGGCAGGCGCAACTGCGGCGCTGGTGGATGTGTTCATTGGGCGTGCTCTCACTCCAGGGGCCCCGAGCCGCAAGGACCCCTGCAGCCACCGCGGCGGCCGAGCGTACCATCCGCGCCGTGCGCGCAAGACAGGCCTCGGCCGTCCTTCTAGGCCTGCTCGTCCTCTGCCTCGCCGCCCCGTCGAGCGACGCGATCGCGACCTCCCGCGCGCGCGTCGCGGCCCGCGGCATGAGTGCGTCGGCGGCGCTGCTCCGCCTGCGCGCCGGCGGTGCGATAAGCGAAACCGTCTACCGAAATGACTACGGCGCGCTGGTCGCGGCCAAACGCTCCCTCGGCAGGCTCAGCGGCACGCGGCGAACGGAGCTCGGGGCGGTGCTTTCGAACATCCAGGCGATCGCCGCCGCGGGCGGCCTCAGCCCGTCGCGGCTCGCCGCGCTGTTTCTCACGCTCGAACGCAACCGCGACTGGTGGACGACCCAGCCGCTGCTCTCCAGCGGAGACCGGGTCAGCTTTCCCCCGAGCAGGCTCGTGTGGGAGTACTACGCCGGGCAGGGCCTTGAGATCCAGTGGCTCGGGACTTTCGGCAAGGCCAACGGGTACTACCTCTCCGGGCACGAAAACAGCGAGCTGCGCCAGTTGCTCGCGGAAGCGATCCCACTCGCGTCGAGCCGTGCCGGAGGCATCGCCTGGGAGTACATGTTCCAGTTCGACAGCGGCCTGCCGCCGTGGACGAGCGGCCTCTCCCAGGGGACCGCCCTGCAGGTGCTCGCACGCGCGTGGTCCCGCTTCAAAGACCCCGCCTACCTCGCGGCGGCACAGCAGGCATTGGCGGTCTTCGCCACCGGGCCGCCGGCAGGGGTGCGTGTCGCCACGCCAGCGGGCGCTCACTACGCCGAGTACACCTACGCCCCGAGCGACAGGATCCTGAACGGCTTCATCCAGGCCCTCGTCGGCCTCTACGACTACACCTCGATCACAGGCGACACGCTCGGCCTGCGGCTGTTCGAAGCCGGCGACGCCGAGGCGCGTGTGGAGGTCCCGCACTACGACACCGGCGCCTGGTCGCTGTACGACCAGTTCGGCGAATCGAGCCTCAGCTACCACGAACTGCTGACCGAATTTCTGCAGCACCTTTGCCAGCGGACGCGCAAGGGGCTCCCCTCGACGACCGCGAGCACGCCGATCGCCGCCGATCAGTTGTACTGCACCACGGCTCAGCGCTTCACGGCAGACCTGAGCACCCCGCCCGCGATCGTCCTGCTGTCAACGACGCTGCGTGGCGGCGTGCGGGCCGGGGTGCAGATGTCGCTGTCGAAGATCTCGACGGTCAGCCTCACGGTCCGCCGGGGCGGCCACGTCGTGTGGAGGAACAGAGCGACCGTCGAACGCGGAAGGCCGCGCCTGTTGTGGGTGACGCCCTCGGCGGGCGGCACGTTCTCGGTGACGCTTACCGCCACCGACCTGGCCGGCAACTTCTCGACGACCAACGGCACGATCGTCGTGAGCCGACACTGACCGGGGGCGCGCGATCGTAGACTAGGTGGGTGACCGGCATGCAGAGCAACCGGCGGAGGGACTGCCGCTGATGAGCCGGCTGACGCGCGCGTGGCGCTTGATGGAGCCCGATCAGCGGCTCGCCTCCGTCGCCTCCGTGGCATTGCTATTGACGATGTTCTTCCCCTGGTACGGGCTGCAGAGCCTGAACCGCAAGACGGGCGCGATCAGCTCTCATTCAATCAACGCGTTCGGCGACGTGTCGTTCGTGGAGGCGGCCGTGTTCCTGGTAGCCGCGGGCGTCGTGCTGATCACGCTCGCCCGCGCAGAGGGGCGCGATTTCCACCTGCCGGGCGGCGACGGAACGATCGTGATGCTCGCCGGAGGCTGGGCTGCGCTGCTGATCTTCTACCGCGTCTTCAGCCGCCCCGCGGGTAACGGCTATCCCGTCGGCATCGAGTGGGGCTTCTTCCTCGCATTCGTTGCCGCGGGCGCGCTGACGTACGCCGGCTGGCGGATGCGTGGCGGCGAACGCGCGGAACCGCCGGTGATGCGCCGTCCGCGTAGAGAGCCAGCGCCAGAACGAGATCCAGCGCCAGAACGAGATCCAGCGCCAGAACGAAAGCCAGCGGCCGAACGCGAACCCCGGCGGAGCTCCGGTGTGCGCGCCGATGACGATCCGACGGCCCTCGTCTCCGCCTCTACGGGCCGGGGAGCGCCACGCGCCGACCCTGCGCCTGCCGAGCGCAGGCCGGCGCCAACGCGGCCCCGCTACCCACCCGCGCCGCCTGGGTCGCGCCCACCGTCCGCCTCGGCCCCGCCCGCGGACGCCGAGCAGCTTTCCTTCGAGGACTCGCCCGCCGATCGAGACCATTGACTCGCTCGGAGCCCTTTGACGGCTGCCGCCTATCATTGGGCTGACGATGCCAATCTCCGAGTCCCGGGCTCCCGCCTCCGTCGCAGATGTCGCCGAGGGGCTTCGCCGGGTGGGGTACCTGCCTGGCGAGTCGACGGCGCTCGTCTCGTTCCTGGCGACCAAGCTCGGCAAGCCGGTCCTCGTCGAGGGACCCGCCGGAGTCGGCAAGACGGAGCTCGCCAAGGCGCTGGCGTCGTATCTCGGTCGCGAGCTCGTGCGGCTGCAATGCTACGAGGGCCTTGACGAGGCGAAGGCCCTCTATGAGTGGAACTACCGCAAGCAGCTGCTGCGGATCCAGGCCGAGGCTTCGGGAACCGGCTGGGACGCCGTCCAGGAGGACATCTTCGGCGAGGAGTTCCTGCTCGCGCGGCCGCTGATGACGGCGATCGCCTCCGAGCAGCCGGTCGTGCTGCTGATCGACGAGATCGACAAGACCGACCAGGAGTTCGAGGCGATGCTGCTCGAGGTGCTCTCCGACTTCCAGATCTCGATCCCCGAGCTCGGGCGCGTCGAGTCGCGCACGCATCCGGTCGTGCTGCTCACGTCCAACAACTCGCGCGAGCTCACCGAGGCGCTCAAGCGCCGCTGCCTGTATCTCTGGCTCGACTACCCCGAGCTCGAGCACGAGCTGGAGATCGTTCGCCTGCACACACCCGAGCTGCCGGAGACCGTCGCGCGCCGGCTGGTCGAGGTCGTTGGCATGGTGCGTTCGCTCGACCTCAAGAAGCCTCCCTCGATTGCGGAGTCGATCGACTGGGCGCGCGCGCTGCTGCTGCTCGGTGCCGAGGACATCGACGCCGAGACGTTCGCCGACACGATGTCGGTGATCGTCAAGCACCGGACCGACATGGACGTGGTCGCCGATCGGGTCGGGCTGAAGCTGTCCTCGCCCGCCGATGTCGCCTGAGGACCCCGTTTCGCCGCAGGCCGCGCTCCAGGGCCTGCCGGCTCGGATCCTCGAGCTGGGCGAGGAGCTGCGCCGCGAAGGTATCGCTATCGGAACCTCCGAGATGCTCGACGCCTTCGAGGTGCTGTCGGAGATCAGCTGGACCTCGCAGGAGGACTTCCGCGAGGCGCTCGCCGCGACGCTCGCCAAGAGTCAGGAGGACCGGCGGGTCTTCGAGCTCGTGTTCGATCGCTTCTTCTTCCGCGCGACCGAGGTCGCGGCCGCGCGCCAGGGGGTGCGCGAGGACGAGATGGCGAACCTCGCGGAGCTCTCGGATGAGGACCTCGAGGAGCTGCGCGCCCAGATCGCCGCCGCCCTTCGTGACGGCTCGGAGGGGGCGATGCGCGATCTCGCGCGGATGGCGATAGCCGCGTTCGCCCGCCGCCAGGAGGGGTCCGGGGTGATAGGCGTCGACGTACAGCGGATCCGACGCGCGCTGGGCTTGCGCGCCGAGCCCCAGCCAGAGGCGCCCGAGGGCGATCCCCGCCGCGACGGTCTTCCGCGCGAGGCGCTTCGCCGCTTCGAGGCGCTGCTGCGGCGCGAGCTCGAGCGCGCCCAGATCGAGCGCACCGGCAACCTGCCGCCCGCGCGGCCGCTCGGCGAGCTCGACCGGGCGCTGCCGTCGGGCCCGCTGGCCGATCTCGCCGCGGTTCATCGCGTGGTGGCGCAGCTCCGCCGGCGACTGGCGACGCAGGGCCTGCAAGCGCGCGGCCACCGCCGCCACGCGCATGTCGACGTCCGGCGTACGATGCGGGCCTCGCTGCAGACCGGAGGCGTGCCGGTCGTGCTCAAGTTCCGTCCCCGCAGGCCGCGCCGGCCCGAGATCTACGTGCTGTGCGACGTCTCCACGAGCGTCACCTCGGCCTCGGTCTTCTTCCTGTCGGTGCTGCACGCGCTGCACGACACGTTCCGCAAGATGCGCTCGTTCGTGTTCATCGAGCGAATCTCCGAGGTCACCGACATCTTCGAACACGAGCGCAACTTCAAAACCGTCAGCGAACGCATCGCCTCCGACGCGGGCGTCGCCGACATCTCCGGCTACACCGACTATGGGCGCGTATGGTCGGAGTTCCTCGAGCAGGTCGAGGACGACCTGCACCCGCGCGCGACGGTGATCGTGCTCGGCGACGCCCGTACGAACGGTCGCGATCCCCGCGCGGACATCTTCGCCCAGATCGCCGCCCGTGCCGGGCGCACGTTCTGGCTGAATCCCGAGCCGCGCCTGTACTGGAATTACGGCGACTCGGTGATCGCCGCCTACGAGCAGTACTGCACCGCCTTCGAGTGCTGGACGACAGGCCAGCTCGAGGACTTCGTGCGGGCCTTGACGCGTCCTGTGATCGCCGCGCGGTAGGATCGCTTCCAGCAAGCAGACATCAGGGGGGCTGGCGGGAAGGCCGGCTGAGATGGCGCCCGGGACGCGATTCCCCCGGCGCCGACCCTTAGAACCTGTGGGGTAATGCCCGCGAAGGGAGCTGAGTGTCCACCCAAGTCCAGGCCCGCGCAGATTCGCCGAAGCGGGAGCAGGCGAAGCGCGGCGGGGTGCTTCTGCGCGACCTTGCCCGCGTCTACCGGGACGGCCGCGGCGCGGCCGTCGAGGCGCTCGCCCGGATCTCTTTGGGCGTCGCTCACGGCGAACTGCTCGCCGTCGTGGGACCGAGCGGCTGCGGAAAGAGCACGCTGCTCGAGCTGATCTGCGGACTGCAGGCGCCGGACCGCGGCTCGATCGAGTGCGCGCCGGCGGTGCTGATGCCCCAGCGCGACCTGCTGCTGCCCTGGCTCAGCGCCTGCGACAACGCGGCCCTCGCGTTGAGGGTCGCGGGCTCCTCGCGCGCGGAGGCCCGCCGGCGCGCGTCGTCGTTGTTCGCCGAGCTGGGCCTTGACGGCTTCCAGCAGGCGCGCCCACAGGAGCTCTCAGGCGGAATGCGCCAGCGGGTCGCGTTCCTGCGAACGCTGCTCGCGGGCAAGCCGGTCCTTTGCCTCGACGAGCCCTTCGGCGCGCTCGACGCGATCACGCGCGGCGAGATGCAGGACTGGCTGAGCCGGACGCTGTCGCACACGCCCCGCACGGTGGTCCTCGTCACTCACGATGTCGAGGAGGCCGTCATGTTGGCCGATCGCGTCGCCGTGCTCTCCCCCAGGCCCGGCCGCGTGATCGAGGAGCTCGAGGTGGACCTGCGCCGGCCGCGCTCGCGCACCGACGCGGACGTGGTCGCACTTCGTGAGCGCGCGCTGAGGGCGCTCGGGTCAGGCGTGGGCGGATGAGACGCGGCGCGCGGCAGGCCCTCCCGGCTGTGCTGCTGGCCCTCGCCCTGGTTGGCGGGTGGGAGCTGTATGTCGAGCTGGCGGGCGTGGAAGCGGATCTGCTTCCCGCGCCCCACGAAGTGGCCTCAGCACTGTGGACGAGCGGAGGGCTGCTGTTGAGGAACTTCCGCGTCACCGCGGAGGAGGTCGTGCTGGGACTCGGGATCGCGCTCGTGAGCGGCTTCGCGCTGGCGGTCGCGGTCCACCTATCGCCGCTGGTGCGCCGCGCGTTCTACCCGCTCGCAGTGGGCTCGCAGGCGCTGCCGATACCGGTGATCGGCGTGCTGCTGGTCTTCTGGTGGGGCTTTGGCATATTTCCCAAGCTCGCTGTGATCGCTCTGATCTGCTTCTTCCCCGTCCTTGTCACCACCGTTGACGGCCTGGCCGCAGTGGACCCCGATCAGCTCAAGCTGCTGCGCACGCTCGACGCCTCGCGCTGGCAGGCCTTTCGCCTCGCTGAGTTGCCTGCCGCGCTCCCGGCGGCATTGAGCGGCGCGCGCATCGCGCTCGCGGTCGGCGTGATCGGTGCCTTCATCGCCGAGACGACCACGCCGACGTCCGGGCCGTATCCGGGGCTCGGCCGGGAGATCATCACCGACGTCAATTTCCAGACGTCTCGCGCCTACGCGGGGACCGTCGTGCTGTTCGCGTTTGCGATCGCGTGCTTCTATGGCCTGTCCCTCGCCGAGCGCAAGCTCGCGCCGTGGACGATCCGACCCCGAGGAGAGACGTATTGACCAAGCGAGGACCGACCCGCTCCGCCGCCCTGCTGCTTGCCACGGCGGCGAGCGCCTGCGCGCTTGCCCTTACGGCCTGCGGCACCAAGCAGGACGCGATCTCCGCGCCGGGGGTCAAGCGCTTCACGGCGATGCTGGACTTCTTCCCCAACGCCGACCATGCGGCGCTGTACTCGGCGATCGCCCACGGCGACTTCCGCGCGGTCGGCCTGGACGTGCAGCCCCAGGCTCCCGCCGAACCCGCCGAACCGTTGAAGCTGCTTGCCGCGGGCAGGGTGGACATCGCGATCTCATACGAGCCCGAGCTGCTGCTCGCCCGCGACCAGGGCCTGAACCTCGTCGCGATCGGCGCGCTCGTTCAGCGGCCGCTGACCTCGATCATCGCCCTGCCGGGCAGGCACGTCACGAAGGTCGCCGATCTCGCCGGCAAGAGGGTTGGCACCGCCGGCATCGCCTACCAGCGGGCCGAGCTGCAGACGGCATCGCAGAGCGCCGGGGTGAACCCGGCGAGCGTCCGGGAAGTCAACGTCGGCTTCAACCTGATTCCGGCGATGCTCTCGGGCAGGGTCGACGCGACGCTCGGCGGCTTCTGGAACTACGAGGGCGTCCAATTGGCGCTCCAGCACCGCCACCCGGTCGTGATCCCCGTCGACCGCGCCGGAGTGCCGCCCTACGACGAGCTCGTGCTGGTCGTACGCCAGGGTGAGGCGCACACACGAGGACAGGACCTGCGGGGCTTCCTTCAGGCGCTCACCCGGGGCGAGCGCGAGGTGCGGGCCAACCCGGTGGCCGCCGCGGCGCTCGTCGTCAAGGCGAACCCGTCTCTGGAATCGAAGCTCCAGCTGGAATCGATCCGGCGGACGCTGCCGGCGACCCAGCCCACCGACACGACCAAGCCGTTCGGCTGGCAGGACCCGGCGGCCTGGGCCGCGTTCGGCACCTGGATGTTCTCGCACCGCCTGCTCCAGCACGAACCGGGCGCCAGTCTCCCGCCCTTCACGAACGAGTTCCTACCGGGGCAGGGGATCTGATGGCCCGGATCGGCTTGCTGACCGGCGGCGGCGACTGCCCGGGGCTCAACGCCGTGATCCGTGCGGTCGTCCGGCGCGGGCTCGCCGGCGCGGGCAACAGCTTCATCGGCTTCCGCCACGGCTGGGCGGGCGTGTTGTCAAACGACGCGATCGAGTTGACGCGCGAGAGCACCGCCGGCATCCTTCCGCGCGGCGGCACGATCCTCGGCACCTCGCGCACGAATCCGTTCGCTGACGGACGGGACGGGACCGCGAGCGTGAGGCTCACGCTCGAGGAGCGAGGCGTGGACGTGCTGATCCCGATCGGCGGCGAGGACACGCTCGGCGTCGCGCTGCGCCTTCACCGCGACGGGATCCCGGTGGTCGGCGTCCCGAAGACGATCGACAACGACCTCGGCGGCACCGACGTGACGTTCGGCTTCCAGACGGCTGTCCAGATCGTGACGGACGCGGTCGACCGCCTGCACACGACCGCCGAGTCTCACAACCGGGTGATGGTCGTCGAGGTCATGGGCCGGCACGCCGGCTGGATCGCGACCCACGCCGGCATCGCCGGCGGAGCAGATGCGATCATCGTGCCGGAGCGGCCTTTCAGCATCGACGAGGTGGTCGCCCACCTGCGGCGACGCCACGAACGCGGGCCCAACTTCTCGATCGTCGTCGTCGCCGAGGGCGCGACGCCGCGCGAGGGCACGCTTCAGACCCCTGAGGGAGGAGCCACAGACGCCTTCGGACATGCCCGCCTCGGCGGAATCGGCGTGACGCTCGAGCGCGAGATCGAGCAGCGCACCGGATACGAGAGCCGCGTGACGATCCTCGGGCACGTGCAGCGCGGCGGCACGCCCGTCGCCTATGACCGTGTCTTGGCGACGCGCTTCGGCGTGGCCGCCATGGACGCCGCGGCGGCCGGGCGCTTCGGCGCGATGGTGGCGCTTCGCGGGACCGAGATCATCGAGGTCGAGCTCGAGCAGGCGCTGCGCGAGCCGAAGCTTCTCGATCCCGCGCTCTACGAAACGGCGCAGCTGTTCTTCGGCTGAGCCGAGCGGACGGACCCGAGCAATCCGAGCGCACAGACCCGAGCCGTCCTGCCCACGATCGGTACGGCGATCGTGGTTCACTAGATGAGCGTGACCCAGCCGGCGAGCACAGCCACGATGCGGGCGATGGTCTTCGAGGGCGTCGGCAAGCCGCTGCGGGAGATGCAGCGGCCGATCCCGCAGCCAGGCCCGGGACAGCTGCTGATACGCGTGCGGGCGTGCGGCGTGTGCCGCACGGACCTGCACCTGCTCGATGGCGAGGTCGACGTACCGCACCCGCCGCGCATCCTTGGACACATGATCGTCGGCACGGTCGAGTCTGCCGGCGATGAGACAGACCCACCGGCCGGCGACGGCCGGATCGGGGTACCCTGGCTTGGCTGGACCGACGGTAGCTGCGAGTACTGCCGCAGTGGACGGGAGAACCTCTGTCCGAACGCGAAGTTCACCGGACGCGACATCGACGGTGGATTTGCCGAGTACACCGTCGCCGACGCGCGGTTCTGCTTCCCCATCCCCGAGAGCTATTCGAACGAGCAGGCCGCACCCCTGATGTGCGCGGGCATGATCGGCTACAGGGCGCTGCGCCTGGCCGGCGACGCGTCTCGCGTGGGCCTCTACGGCTTCGGCGACTCTGCCCACATCCTTGCGCAGATCCTCCGCTGGCAGGGACGCCGGGTGTATGCGTTCACGCGCCCCGGCGACGAGACGACGCAGGGGTTCGCGCGCGAGCTCGGCGCTGCGTGGGCCGGCGCTTCCGACGAGCTGCCGCCCGAGCCGCTGGACGCGGCCATCATCTTCGCGCCGGTCGGCGCGCTCGTGCCGGCGGCGCTGCGCGCGCTCGCCCCGAGCGGGGTCGTCGTCTGCGCCGGAATCCACATGAGCGACATCCCCTCCTTCCCCTACGAGATCCTCTGGATGGAGCGCAGCGTGCGCTCCGTGGCCAACCTGACGAGGCTCGATGGGAGGGAGCTCCTCGACGTGGCTCCCCGCGTGCCTGTCGAGACGAAGGTCAGCCCGTACCCACTGTTGGCCGTCAACGAGGCGCTCGCCGACCTGCGGGCCGGACGCTTCACAGGGGCGGCCGTAATCGTTGTCTAGACGGCCCGCAGCGCGCAGGCGGGCGATCCGCCGGCGGCGCACCTTGGCGCTCGCGCTGCTGGCCCTGCTGGTGGTCGGGGTGACGGTCGCGGCGTCAGACGGCGACCCCCCCGACAGGGCCCGAACGGGAGCCGGGGACGGGGCGGGGGTCGCGGCGGTGAGCGCCGGGCGAGCGCCCACCGCCGAACGTCCTGCGAGCGGCGGCGGCGCACTGCAGCCGGGCTCGGATCCACGCGTCCTTCCGGGACCGGTGCTGATCGCCGACCGAGACAACAACCGCCTGATCGAGGTGAGCCCGCAGGGAAAGGTCATCTGGCGCTTCCCCGCAGCCGGCGACCTGGGCCCGGGCCAGAGCTTCCGGGTCCCCGACGACGCGTTCTTCTCGCCTGACGGGCGGCGGGTGATCGCGACGCAGGAGGACGACCAGGCGATCAGCGTGATCGACCCGGCGAGCGCGCGCATCGTCTACCGCTACGGCCATCCCGGGGAACCCGGTGTGGAAGCCGGCTACGTGCACAACCCCGACGACGCGCTGCTGATGCCCTCTGGGGACATTCTCAGCGCCGACATCATGAACTGCCGGCTGCTGGTGATCCGCCCGCCCCAACATCGGCCGCTGCGACAGCTCGGGGCGACGGGCCGCTGCGAACACGAACCGGGCGTGTCCTTCGGCAGCCCCAATGGCGCGTTTCCGATGTCGAACGGCAACACTGCGGTCACCGAGATCAACGGCAATTGGCTGGACGTCCTCGGACGAGACGGGCGAGCAGTGCTCGCCGTCCACCCGCCTCAGTTCAGTTACCCGTCGGACACCAACGAGCTGCGCCCCGGTGTCTTCCTATCGGTGGACTACGCGAGCCCGGGGGCGATCGAGACCTTCACGAGTCACGGCATGCTCCTCTGGCGCTACGCCCCGGGCGGCGCATCAGCTCTCGACCACCCGTCGCTCGCGCTGCCGCTGCCCAACGGGGACGTGCTCGCAAACGACGACCGCAACCATCGTGTGATCGTCGTCGACCCGCGGACGAACAGGATCGTCTGGCAGTACGGGCATACGGGCGTGCGTGGCTCCCGCGAAGGCTTCCTGAGCAATCCGGACGGGGTCGATCTCGCGCCGCCATACTCGCTGGCTGTCCGCTTTGCCGCGACGCTGCGCGCACCCTGACGGCCTGCCCTACGGCGCGA
Source organism: Solirubrobacteraceae bacterium (assembly GCA_035940255.1). Taxonomy (GTDB): domain Bacteria; phylum Actinomycetota; class Thermoleophilia; order Solirubrobacterales; family Solirubrobacteraceae; genus Palsa-744. The sequence goes on along the minus strand of DASZFA010000025.1, from coordinate 157,107 downwards.
GCGGTTCGAGCTCGAGGATCGAGGCGACGGGGCCGCTCGTGCCGCTGCCGCCGGCCACCCAGACGTGCCCGGCGCTCGCGGCGACCGCCGCGTCCGAGAGCGGCTGGGGCAGCTGCGCGACGCGCGTCGCGTGTCCGCTGGTGGAGTCGATTGCGATGAGATCGGCGGTCTGGCTGCCCTGCGCGGCGCCCCTGCCGCCCACGACGTAGACGTAGCGCCCGAGCGCGAAGGCCGAGGCGTGCTCGACCGGGGCAGGCATCTGGCCGATCGTCTGAAGCGCTCGCGTGGCCGGATCGAAGCGCAGGATCGCCGAGTTCGCGCCTTCGCCCGGCGTGCCGCCTGCAATCACGATTCCGCCCGAAGCGGCCGCGGCGGCGGCGTAACGCAGCCCTGACGGCAGGTGCGCGACGACTTCGGGGCTCCCGCCGGGCCGCCACGCGACGATCGTGTCGAGCGCCTGCTGGCCGTCGTAGCCGCCGATCACGTACGCCGTTTCGCCAACCTCTGCAACCGCCGCATCGGACGTCGCCTGCGCCAGTTCCCCCGCCTGCGTCACGCTCGCGGTCGCGGGGTCGAAGCGCAGGATGTGGTTATAGGAGCTTTCCTGACCGCCGCCGAAGACGTAGACCATGCCGCCGAGCCGCGCGGCCTGCGCGTCGTGCTGCGGTTCGGGAAGACTCGCGTGGGCGATCGCACGGCCGGCGTCGAACACGGTGACGGCCGCGGTCGAGCCTTCGCCCGCTTCGAGTCCGCCCAGGAGGACGAACTGCGCTCCTTCCAGCGGCGCCGCGGCGGCATCCTGAAGCGCCACGGGCAGCGTCAGCGGGAGGGTGCGAATCGAAAAACGGGCCGGCGCACGTTCGGCTGCGGCGGCACGCGCCGCCTTAGAACGCGCGGCGCTCGGGCTCTTGTGGGTGCTTCCGCCGGCTAGGGCCAACGAGAGGATCAGCACCAGCAGCAGCAGCCCGATCACCGCCAGCGCGACGGCGCGACGGCGGCGTACGGTGGCGGCGCTCGGCGGGCGCCTGGGCGCGCCCGGGCCCCCGTGCTCCGGCCTTCGCTCGGCGGTGCTCAAGCCGCCTCGCCTCCGGCGGCTGCGCCCGCGGGGAGGCCAGAGCGGCGCCGGCTGACCTCTGGCGGGCGCGACGAGGGCTGGAAGCCGTCGAGCTCGATCACGATTCTCGCGCCGCCCTCCGGAGACTGCGACGCCGAGACGCTGCCTCCGTGAGCCTCGACGATCGCGCGCACGATCGCGAGCCCAAGGCCCGTCCCGCCCGAGGCCCGGTCGCGCGCCGGGTCGGTTCGGTGGAAGCGGTCGAACACACGCTGGCGCTCCTGCACGGAAATGCCGGGACCGTCGTCCTCGACAAGGAAGCGGATCTGTCCGTGATTCGTCGACTCGGCGCGCATGCGCACGATGCCAACGTGCTCGTCCGTGTGCTCGATCGCGTTGCCGATCAGGTTCCGCAGCGCCTGCGCGAGCCGGTCGGGATCCGCCCGCAGCGTGCCGCCCGGGATCGGGCCGAGCTCGTAGCGGCGCTCGGCGAGCAGGCTCACGCCGTCCCAAAGCTCGGACACGAAGCTCGGAACGTCGATCGACTCCACGCGCAGGAACTCGGTCTGTTCGGTGTTGGCGAGCAGCAGCAAATCATCGACGAGTCGAGTTATACGCGCGATCTCGGCCAGCACGAGTCGCTGGACGCGGCGGACCTCCGCCGCCGAGGGACTCTCCTGGGACGCCAGCACTTCGAGCTGTCCCCGGATCACCGTCAGGGGCGTGCGCAGCTCGTGCGACGCGTCGGCGACGAAGGCGCGCTGTCCCGCGAACGCGTCTGTGAGCCGGTCGAGCATGTGGTTGAAAGCGTCGGCGAGCACCTGCACCTCATCGCTCTGTCCGGCCTGCTCGTGGATCCGTGGCCGCAGATCGCCGGCGTCGAGGAGTGCGGCAACGCCCGCCATCCGGCGCAACGGCCGCGAGACGCGGCTGCCGATCAGGTAGGAGCCCAGCAGCGCGCCCGCCAGCGCGAGCATCCCGGCGAGGATGAAGGCGCGCGCGACGCCCTCCTGCCCGTGCGTGACCGCGGCGAGCGGCTCGCCGACGCCGACGGTCGCGTGCAGGCCGCCGGGCGTGCGCACCGTGCGCTTGAGCACCCGCAGCTTGCCGATGTCCGGAAGCGCAAGCGTCGTGTATCCCCCACCCACGCTCATGAGCTGCGCCGAGAGGCGTCCCTCCTGCGCCTGATCGGCCGCGGTCTCGCCGTTGTCGGGCGCAGGGGGAGCGAACAGCTCGGAGCGGTTCGAGGTCGTGGCACTGCCGGGGACGCTTACGAACAGCACCGTCGACCCCGCGTTGAAGGGCTGGTCCAGCACGTAGCGGGTCGCGGCCCCGGCCAACAGCTTCGGCGTCGGCGCGTCCGCGCGCGCGAGGTCGTGCGAGAGCTCGCTCGCGTAGACGCCGAGCTCGGTGTCGACCTGGTGGCGCAGCTGGGTCCCCGTGTCCTGGTAAACGGCCGCGAACGCGATCCCGGTGCATACGAGCGTGACGAGCGCCACCCAGCCGGCGAGGCGCCAGCGCAGCCCTCTCGGGGCAAAGCGGCTCACGAGCGAGCGCATCGCGGTCAGCTCGTGGAGCCGAGGCGGTAGCCGACCGCGCGCACCGTGAAGATCGGCGCCGGGTCCTCCGGGCCGCCGAGCTTGCGGCGAAGGTAGCCGACGTAAACGTCGACGACGTTCGTCGCCGGGTCGTGCTGGTAGCCCCAGACCGAGCTGAGAAGCTCCTCCCGCGAGATCGCCTGCCCCCGGTGGCGCAGCAGGTACACGAGCAGCTCGAACTCGGTCGTCGAGAGCGCCACCGGCCGCCCGCCCCTGCGCACCTTGCGCGTGAGCAGGTCGACCTCGATGTCCTCTACGCGAAGCGTGCTCGAGGAGGCCTCGGCGATGATCCGCAGCTGGGCGCGGACGCGTGCCGCCAGCTCGGCGAGCGAGAAGGGCTTGACGAGGTAGTCGACGGCGCCCGCTTCGAGACCCTGCACGCGGTCCTCGATCTCGCCTCGTGCGGTCAAGACGATCACGGGCACGTTGGGAGTCGCCCGCCGCACCGACGCCAGGATCTCGAGACCGCCGCGCCCAGGGAGCATCAGGTCGAGCACGATCGCGTCATACCCACCCCTCAGCGCGAGACGCTCGCCCTCGTCTCCGTCGAGTGCCGCCTCGACGGCAAACCCCTCGGCCTCGAGGCCGCGGCGCACGAAGTCGACGATTCCCGGCTCGTCCTCGACCAGGAGCACGTTGGCGCTGCTCAGCGGCTGCTCCGGCTCTTGCCTGCGCGCCGGGACCTCGACCGGCACCGGAGCACTCGGCACGTCTGAATCCGAGCTACTGCGCATGCGGCAAGGATAGGCCTCGGCCCGAGGATCGCCTTTATTGCGGGTCGCTTTCGATGAGATTTCTCATCCAGGGGTTATCCAGCACTTAGCGAGGATGCCGACACTGATTCCATGGCATTCCCTCGCCATGCCGTTTCGCGCAGCACTGCACTAACCGCGGATGAGTCGCGCGCCGGGCGCATCACGGGCGGTGGAACGACCGGCAACGAGCGCCTCACCGCTGTCACCGGCGCGGTGCTGCTCGTGCTCCTGGCCGTGCTCGGAGTGACGATCATCCAGATCAAGCAGCTGCTGTGGCTGCACCTGTTCCTGGGAATGCTGCTGATCGGGCCCGTGGCCCTGAAGCTCTGGAGCACGGGCTACCGCTTCGTGCGCTACTACACGGGCAGCCCGACCTACCGGCGCGAGGGACCGCCGCCGGTGCTGCTGCGCGCGATGGGGCCGATCGTCGTCATCTCCACCCTGATCGTGTTCGTGAGCGGAGTCGCGCTGCTCCTCGCCGGCCCATCCTCGCGCAACACGCTGCTGCCGATCCACAAGGTGACCTTCTTCGTCTGGCTCGCCTTCATGGCGCTGCACGTCCTCGCCCACCTGCCGCGAATCCTGCCGGCGCTGCGCGCCGACTACAGCCGCCGCCCCGAACTGGGCATCGAGGTCGCCGGTCGCAGCGGTCGCGTGCTCGCACTCGCCGGAGCGCTGACGGCGGGGCTCGTGCTCGCGGTACTCGTGATCCCCGAATTCGGCCCCTGGGTTCACGACTCGGGACTCTTCCACCACCACGGCGGCTGAGACGAGATGTCGATCCACACCCCCAATGCGCGCGACGCCGCGCTGAAGCGCCTCAGCCGCGCCAATCGCTGGCTGATCGCCGGCAGCGTCGTCTTGACGGGAGCGCTCGCCGACGTCGCCGCCAACGCCTTCGCGGGCAAGACGATCAAGTCGAACACGGCCGGCAGGCGCGGCGCCGGCGGCTCCTCGTCCGGTTCCTCGACCGCCCCCTCCAAACCGCTCAGCCCGCCCGCCCAGGCGCCGCAGGCGAGCGAACCCAACCCCTCCCAAGAATCCTCCCAGCAGGCGCCCTCGCAGGAAGGCCAGGCGCCCTCGCAGGAAGCATCGCCTCCGGCCCCGCCCTCCCAGGAATCGTCTCCGCCAGCGCCCTCGCAGGAACAGCAGGCACCCTCACAGGAAGCATCGCCTCCCGCCGTCTCGGGCGGATCCTGAGATGCGACCGCCTTCGCGGCTCGCCGGTCACCTCGCAACCAGCGAGTGGGAGGCGCTGGGGACGAGCGTCGTGCTCCGCACCACGTCGCCCGACGGCCTCGTGGCGGCGCGCGCCGCGGTCGCGTGCGAGCTGGCCGCCATCGACGAGACGTGCAGCCGCTTCCGCACGGACTCCGAGCTCTCGCGGCTGAACGCCCGTGCCGGCCGTCGCGTGAAGGTCGGCGGGCTGCTGCTGGCGGCGCTGGAAGTCGCCCTGCGCGCCGCTGAGCTGACCGATGGCGACGTCGACCCGACGGTCGGACGTGCCCTCGAGCTCGCGGGCTATGACCGCGACTGGCGGCTGCTCGATGCGCCGGCCGGCGAGCCCGCGCATCGGGCCGCCGTCGTCGCCAGGATGGTGAGCGGCTGGCGCACGATCGAGCTCGATCGCGGCGGCTCGACGGTCCTCTTTCCCATCGGCATCCGGCTCGACCTGGGCGCGAGTGCCAAAGCCTGGGCGGCCGATCGTGCCGCGGCCGCCGCCGCGCGGGCCGGCGACTGCGGTGCGCTCGTCGGCATCGGCGGCGACTTCGCCGCGAGCGGCACGCCACCCGCCGGCGGCTGGCGGATCCACGTGACCGACGACCATCGCAGCGACCCCACCGCGCCCGGTCAGACGGTGTCGATCCGCTCCGGCGGCCTCGCGACGTCGAGCACCGCGGTGCGGCGCTGGAGCCACGACGGAATGACGATGCACCACATCATCGACCCGGCCACGCAAGCGCCGGTGCGGGAGACGTGGCGTACGGTCAGCGTCGCAGCCGCGAGCTGCGCAGACGCCAACATCGCAACGACGGCCGCGCTCGTGCGAGCCGCCGCCGCGCCCGCTTGGCTCGCCGGGCTCGGCCTGCCGGCGAGGCTCGTCGACCGGCAGGGTCGCGTGAGCATCATCGGCGAGTGGCCGGCCGCAGCGTCGGCCCCCGCCGCCGGCCACGACCGCAGGCGACGCGGCGATCGGCTCGCGTGGCCGCCCCCGCCGGGGGAGAACGGCCGCAGGGCGCACGCCTCATGAGCGCCGCTCTGGCGGCGGCGGGGCCGAGCCTCTACTGGTACCTGACGCGCTCGACGGGTGCGGTGGCGCTCCTGCTGCTGACGTTCGCGATCGCCCTCGGTGTGATTGACGTCGAGCGCTGGAGCACGCCGCGCTGGCCCCGCTTCGTCGTCGACTCACTGCACCGGAACGTGTCGCTGCTGGCGATGGTCTTCCTCGCGATCCACATCCTCACCTCGGTGCTTGACAGCTTCGCCCCGATCTCGCTCACGGATGCGTTCATCCCCTTCACGGGCACATACCGGCCCTTCTGGCTGGGGCTTGGAGCCGTGTCGTTCGACCTGCTGCTCGCCGTGACGCTCACGAGCTTGCTGCGCCGGCGGATGGGCTTCGCCACCTGGCGAGCGGTCCACTGGCTCACCTACGCGAGCTGGCCGATCGCGCTGCTGCACGGCCTTGGCACCGGCAGCGACGTCAAGACCGGTTGGCTGATGGCGCTCAGCGTCGCCTGCCTGGCGGTAGTCGTCGCCGCCGTGCTCGTGCGCGCGTTGCGCGGCTGGCCGACGAACCTGGGCCGCCGCGGCGCCGCGCTCGGCGGCGCCGGGATCTTCTCCCTGTTCCTGCTGCTGTGGCTCCCCGGCGGACCGCTCGGCTCCGAATGGGCTCGGCGTTCGGGGACGCCCGCCTCGCTTCTGCCCTCACAGCACAGTCCCGCCAGCTCGGCGGGGGTGAAACGATGAACTCCTCGCCGTCGGCCGTCACGGAAGCTGCGCTGGGCATGCCAGGCCCGCCTCCCGGGGCGCTGCCCAGGCTGCTGGCAGGGATTCCGTCGCAGGGAGCGATGGAGCTCGAGGAGCACGTCGGCCGGCATGGGCCGCTGCCCGACCTCGCGAGGAGCCGGCGAGGGCACGCTCGCGAGCAGGCGGGCGCGATGATCGATGAGCTCGAGCGCTCCGGGCTCCTCGGCCGTGGCGGCGCCGCCTTCCCGACTGCGACGAAGATGCGTGCGGTGGCGGGAGCCCGGGGCCGAGCGATCGTCGTCGTCAACGGAGTCGAGCGCGAGCCGGCGAGCCTCAAGGACCGGACGCTGATGGAGATGCTGCCGCATCTCGTGCTGGACGGCGCGATCCTCGCGGCTCGGGCCGTGGACGGCGACGAGGTGATCGTCTGCGTGTGCGAGACGGCCCGCGCCAGCGTGCAGAGCATGGCGCTGGCGATCGGGCAGCGCGAGCGCTCCCCGGCGTCGCTCGGGGACGGGCGCCCGCCGAGGCTGCGTCTCGCGACCGTGCCTGCGCATTTCGTCGCAGGCGAGGAGTCGGCGCTCGTGAGGCATCTGGACGGCGGCCCCGCCAAGCCCACGTTCACGCCGCCGAGGCCCTTCGAGCGCGGGGTGAGCCGCCGCCCCACGCTCATCAACAACACGGAGACGCTCGCCCACGTCGCCCTGATCGCACGCCACGGCGCGCCGTGGTTCCGCCAGCTGGGAACGGCGGGCCAGCCTGGCTCGGCGCTGCTCACGCTGTCAGGCCCCGTCGCGAACCCCGGCGTCTACGAGATCGAGCACGGCGCGTCGCTGACGTCGCTGATAGCCGCGGCGGGCGGGGCCAGGGCCCGCGTTCGCGCCGCGCTCATCGGCGGCTACGCCGGCAGCTGGATCGGCGCCGAGCGCCTGCAGGGCGTGGCGCTGTCCAACGAACACCTCGCGCCCCACGGCGCCTCGCTTGGGGCGGGCGTCGTGCTGCTGCTCTCCGAGGAGGCGTGCCCGGTCGCGGAAACGGCGCGCGTGAGCCGCTGGCTCGCCGAGGAAAGCGCCGCTCAGTGCGGGCCCTGCGTGCACGGGCTGCACTCGCTCGCCGCCACGATCGATGACATCGCCCAGGGTGCCGCCCCGCGCCGAGCCACACTGCGCGTCGAGCGGCTCGCCAGCCTCGTGAGCGGCCGCGGCGCCTGCGGCCATCCCGACGGCGCGGTCAACTTCATCCTCAGCGCACTCGAGTGCTTCGAGGCCGAGTTCGCCGAGCACGCGCGCCACGGGCGCTGCGAGGCGTGCATGCGCCCAGCCGAGCTGCCCCTCCCCCCACGCGTGCACGCCGCCCCCTCGCGCAAGGCGGCACGCTGATGAGCCATCGGCTGCGCGTCAACCCGATTGCATGCGAGGCGCATGGCATGTGCGCCGAGCTGCTGCCCGAGCGGATCACGCTCGACGAGTGGGGCTATCCCCTGATCAACGGCGAGCCGCTGCAGCCCGGGGAGCTCGAGAACGCGATCCGCGCGGCGCAGGCCTGTCCCACGTTCGCGCTGCTGCTCGAGAGCGACGGCGGCGGCAGACGTTGAGGCCGGCGCCAAGGGCCGCCACAGATGTTCAGAGCGCGAGCATGTGCGCCGCGGCGAGGCCCGCCCACTCGCCGTAGGGCGCGAAGAACTCGCGCACCTGCTGCTCGCTGGCGAGGGCACGCGGATCGCCCCGGCTGAGCAGGCGGCCGACGAGCTTCAAGAGGCCGAGATCGCCGGCCGGGACCTGGTCGTGGCGTCCCTGGCCATAGAGCGCAAGCATCTCGACGGTCCACGCTCCGATCCCGGGGATCGCGCGCAGCCGGCGCCATCCGCGCTCCTCCTGGCAGCCGTGCAGGTCGACCGTCCCGCGCGCCACCTCCCGGGCAGCGCGCACGAGCGTGAGCGCGCGGCCCGCGGCGAGGTCGAACGACTCGAGCAGAGCGGGTGCCGTGCCGGCGAGGACGACAGCGTCCGGGAGGTCACGTAACCCGTCATGGGCGCCGTCCCAGCCCGCACCGCTCCGGCCCAGAGACGCCACCATCCGGCGCTGGATCGCCGCGGCGCGCTCGTACTCGATCAGCTGCTCGCAGATCGCCCAGGCGAGCGCCTCGAACGGCTCCGGCCTACGCCCCACCCTCAGCCACGGGCGCCGTCGCAGCGAGCGGCCGATCAGCGGGTCGCGGGCGAAGCGGCGGTGGAAGGCGCTCAGATCGTCGTCGACGCCGAGCGCGAAGCGCATCCGCGCGATCCCGTGCGCCGCGGCTTCGGCGTTTCCGGCGCGGGCACCGAAAAGCACGCTATCCGGCGCCGGCTGGGCGATCCTCACCACGACCGGGACCTCCCCGTGGTGCAGCAGCCGCTCGAGCACCCCTCCGCGGCGGCGCAGCATTCCGTCCATGCCCGTTCGCGAGGGCAGGCGGAAGGGCCAGCTCGGCGAGACCTCCTCGCGGAGCTCGACCACCTCCCCAGCCGGCCGGACGCTCAGTGCTCTCGGCCGTCCGGTGCCAGCAGGTGCACGTCGACGAGCAGCGAGCGGCTGCTCACGATCTGGACCAGCTCGCCGCCAACGGCCGCCGTCCGGCCTGCGCGGCCCACGCCCCGCCCGCGGCGCCCGCCCTTGACGACCGGCGCGGAGCGCCTCTGGCGGCGCTGCACGAGACCCACGATGGCCGCACCGGCCACGAATCCGCCGGCGGCGACGGCGGCAGCCTGCACGGCCGGGATCACCACGCCGCTCGGGCGCGCGAGGGAACCGGGAAGCGGTCCGGCGGCAACGAGCGTGGGCTCGCTCGCGAGCACGGGGAGCGCGTCGAGGACCTCGCCATCGTCCATGGCCTCCTTGCCCTCCGCCGAATCTGTCCGCAGCGGCTCGCTCACTCGGCGAAGTGTAGACGTCGTCGCAGACCCCTAGCGCAGAGAACGCTCGTAGACGCGGTAGCGCTTGACGATCCGCCCGCCCATGGCTTCCATGCCGCGGTTCATGGCGGTGTTCGTCTCGAGGATCCATCCCATCTCGCCCCCCGACTGAGGTCGAGCCGCGGCTGCGTTGAAATGTTCGACGTAGAGCTTGGCCGCGACGCCCGTGTGCTGGTACTCGGGCTTCACCCCGAGAAAGCCGACGCGCACGCGGTCGATCAGGCGTCCCTTGCGCAGGAAGTACCACCAGCCGAGCGGTAAAAGCCGGCCTTTCATCTTCGCGAGCGCCTGGTTGATGTCCGGGACGGTGATGGCCATCCCGACGACCTCGCCGGTGTCTTCACGCTCGGCGATCATGAACCAGTGCTTGTCGAAGACGAGCTGCAGCTCCTGGGCGTATGCGTCGAGGTCCTTCTTGGAGTAGGGCACGAAGTCCCAGTTCTCCGACCACGCCGAGTTGTAGACCTCGGCGAAGGCGTCGAGGTCTTTGCGCAGCTGCCGCCGTCGCATCGGGCGCACGCGGATCCCGTGCTCACTCTGCACCTTTTCGGCAAGCTCGAAGATGACTGGCAGCACGCGCTCGCGGTCTGAGACCTCGAGGTTCCACATCAGCAGGTCGATCGCCTTGGTCATGCCCGCCTGCTCGATACGCTCGCGGTAGTAGGGCGGCTGCCACGGCTGGAGGATCATCGGACGCTTCTCATAGCCGTCGATCAGCACGCCGCTCTCGTCGTTCATGGCGAAACTCGCCGGCCCGACCATGCGCTCACGGCCGCTCTCGCGATGCCATTCCTCGGCGGCACCGAGCAGGGCCTGCAGCACTTCCTCCTCGTCCTCGAACTCCAGGAAGCCGAACCAGCCCCAGTTCTTGCCCTGGTAGTCGTTGAAGGCGTGGTTGACCTGCGCGCTGATGCGGCCGACGACGCGGCCGTCGCGGCGAGCCAGGAAGTACTTGGCCTCGCCGTGGCTGAAGAAGGCGTTCACGCGGCGGTTGAGGAAGATGCGCCGCTCGAGTTTCAGCGGGGGCACCCAGAGCGGGTGGTTAGCATGCAGGCGGAACGGGAGGTCGATAAAGAGCTTCAGATCTCGCCGGCCAGCGACCTCGTTCACTTCTACGCCCACAGCCGAGGCACCCTATATGCCGACCTCAACAGACGTCTTCGCCAAGGTTCGCGGACATGAGCGCGAGGAGCTGCTGCGAGCCGCTCGCGACGCCGACCTGCTGCCGTACTTCCGAACGATCGAGTCCCCGGCGATGCCGGTCGTGGAAATGGAAGGCCAGCCCCGCATCATGCTCGCCTCCAACAACTACCTCGGGCTGACGGGCGACGAGCGGGTGATGCAGGGCGCGCGCGACGCCCTCACGCGCTACGGCACCGGTCTCACGGGCTCGCGCCTGCTGAACGGCACGACCCCGCTTCACCTGGAGCTCGAGCGCGAGCTCGCCGAGTGGATGGGAGCCGAGGATGCGATCGTCTTCACGACCGGTCACCAGGCCAACGTGGGCACCCTCGGCACGCTGCTCGACGCGGGCGACACGGTGATCGTGGACGCCGCCGACCACGCCTCGATCCTCGATGGGGTGCTGCTCTCGCGCGCCAAGATGCGCCCCTTCCGTCACAACCGCATGGACAAACTCGAGCGCGCCCTGACTCGCGCCGAGGACGACGGCGGCGGAGTGCTGGTGGTCGTCGACGGAGTCTTCTCGATGGAGGGCGACATCGCGCCGCTCGTTGAGATCGCCGAGCTCTGCTCGCGTCACGGCGCTCGCCTGATGGTCGATGAGGCGCACGGCGCGGGCGTGCTCGGCGCGCGGGGGGCGGGAGCCGCCGAGCTGCTGGGCGTCGAGGACCGGGTGGACCTCCGCATGGGCACCTTCTCGAAGTCGCTCGCCGCCTGCGGCGGGTTCGTCGCCGGGCCTGCTGAGGTGATCGATTACCTGCGGATCTCCTCGCGCGCCTTCCTGTTCACGGCCTCGGCCGTGCCGGCCGCGCTCGGAGCCGCCTTGGCCGCGCTTCGAATCGTGCGCTCGTCCGAGGGCCCGCAGCTGCTTGCCGAGGTGCTCGTGAACGCGTCGTACTTCGCGGACGGCCTGAACGAGCTCGGATTCAGGGTCCTGAGCGGCGAGCCGGTCCGCCTCGGGCCCGCCGAGGACGCGCCCCGCGGAACCGTGCGCACGCCCATAATCCCAGTGATGGTGGGCGACGACTGGAAGGCCGCGCTGCTGTGGCGAGCCCTCTATGACGGCGGCGTCTTCACCAACTGCGCCCTGCATCCCGCGGTCCCCCCAGCCGGCGCGCTGCTGCGCACGAGCGTGATGGCCACGCACGACCGCCCCACGCTCGATCGGGCCCTCGACGTATTCGCTCGGGTCAAGCGCGAGTTCGAAGCCGAGCATGGCCCGCTTCCGGGACCCGAAGCCGGCTGATCGGGCAACGACCGGCTGACCCGGACTTGTCCATTTCTTCACAAGTCACGCGGCCAAGAAAAAAGATCGCTTCTAGCGTAGGAAGTGTTGTCAGGCTGTTGACCGCATGCCCCGGGCTGTCGTAGCTTCTCAGAGCGCTCTGCATGACCGTTCGGGGTTCGCCCCAAAGCCTAGGAGAATGGGGTGGGGGAGAAAGCCGCCAGTAGTTGCGGCTTGTCTCCAACGGCGTGGTGGGCGCGTACCGCACTAGTCAAAAACCCAAGCAAGGATGTTGCGCGCCGCGGCAAGTCCCGCGGCGGCAACGGGGAGATGCCAAATGAACGCGACAGCGACTGCCACGATGGCCCCTGCCGGCCCACAGTACATGCGCGCACTCGAGCGGGCAAACCAGGTCCGGCTCGCCCGCGCCGAGCTCAAGCGCCGAATCGCCTCAGGCGAAGTCAGCGTGGCCGAGGTGATCCTCGAGTGCCCGTGGGAGGCGGCCAGCATGGCAGTGGCGGACCTCTTGGTGAGCCAGCGCCGCTGGGGCCAGACGCGCAGCCGCAAATTCCTCTCCCAGCTCCCGATGTCCGAGAAGAAGACGGTCGGCTCGATGACCGAGCGCCAGCGCCGGACGCTTGCCGCGATGCTCAGTTCGGTCGATCGGGGCCGCGCCTGGGGCGCGGCCCCCTGGATAACGGACAGCCTGAGGAGAGCTTGAGCTGCCACCAGCCGGCGAGCATGCCGATCAGGCCAAGCCTCGGGCGCACGTGCCAGACCCCGCAGCCTCCCTGGCCGAGGTCGCTCACGGGCAGGCGCACGTGCTTGTAGCGACCCGGTTCGAGCTTCATGCGCTCCAGCAGCTCGTGCGCCGTGCGCTCGTACTCGTCGCGCTCGGCCACGAGCCCGCGGAGGTCCTGTAGGCGAGCGGCGAGCTGATCGCGCGTGCGCTCCAGCTGATCGAGGCCGAGCAGCGAGGGGCCGAGGCAGCTCGGGTCCCCGCCGCCAGGGTGAGGGAGGCGCGCCGCCGCGCTCGGTGCCGCGGAGATGTAGGGGAAGCGCTCAGCCACTATCGCCGAGAGCTCTCGCTCGAGCCTTGAGATCTGGGCCCTCAGACTCCGCCTCGCCGCCCGCTGGCCGGCGCCGCGATCGAGTCTGCCGGGGTCAGCCCCCGGACGTCCCTGCGGCGGGATGGGCACCACCTCATGTGCCTGCGCACCGCGATCGAGAATCAGCTGATCGGACTGAGTCACACCGTTTCCTCCGTATCCGCGCATCGTGAGTCTAACAGCGCCCCCCCGGCGGCGCGCAGCTCGAGTCGGCGTCTGCGCGCGCCCTCACGGCGACGCGAAAGCGCTCTGGCATGTCCACAGGGCCTCCTCCGCGTAGAGCCCGGGAACCCCGGCCACGGCTACGGCGAATAGCGTCAGCTCGCGCGTCGTTGCGAGAGGCCGATGCCCGGGGGCGACTTCGCCGAACAGGATCGCGAGGGGCGAGGAGGCATCGGCGATCACGAGCCGGCCGGCCGGGAGCGACGGAGCGCCGGAGGACCTTCCGAGGCGCTCGCCCTCCAAGCTCGGGCGGATGCCGAGCGGGCCGTCGAGCGCCTCTGTCGCGAGCGCCCACACGGGGATGCCCGTGTCGAGCAGCGCGATCAGCAGGACGTCCTCGAGCAGAGCGCCGGGGAGGAAGCCGCCGCGCAGCATGCGCTCGCGCACCGCCGCCTCGATCGGGGTGCGAACGACGTCCGGGTCGAGGCCGATCTGGCGAAAGAAGACACGGTATGCGGCGGGAACAGGCTCGCGCCGGATGCCGACCGCGCGCGCGCCGTGGAAGCGGTTGGAGAGCACGCGCAGCCGTGCCTGGATGTCGCGCGGGGAGGCGGCCGTCACGGCCTCGCGCCGGAGGATCGGAACTCGCGAGCTGATCAGCCGCAACTCCGGCAGCTCTTCCTCGAGCTCCCGCGCGCGCCAGCCCAGCTGTGGCTCGCGCTCATGCCGCGCTTCTGGGGCGCCGGGGGGGACGGTCATCCCGCCGCCGCCCGCCCTTCACGCGCGCGCGCCGCGGTCACGAGCTCGCTCACGCGCACGCGCAGCGTCGAGGCCGCGGGGCGCGTTAGCAACGCGCGGCTCTGCACCACGCCGCCCGGGTAGGCGAACGTCAGCTGGGGGCAGCTCGCGTCCCGGTACAGCGCGGCGAGGGCCCCGTCGCGGTCGATGCCGACCGGGATGCTCAGCCCGCGCGCACGAATCAGCCCGCGCAGCGCCGCGCGGTCGCCTCCGAGCGATACGGCGGCGAACCGAACGCCGGGGAAGGATGGCGCGATCGCCTGCAGATCGCCGAGGATCGCCGGACAGGAGCCGGCGTCGACGAACAGGGCGAGCACCACGGGTCCTGTTTCATACAGCTGGCAGATGTTGAGGATCTCCGGGCCGCGAACGGCGCATGCCGGCAGGCGACCGGCGGCCCCCTCGTTCGCACGGGTCGCGACGTTGGCGTCGCCGGGGAGGTTTCCCGTCGCGAGCGGCACGGCGAAAGGAGGCAGCCGCTGGCCCGGGCCGATACCGCTGACGCTGTGGGGTTTGGAGAGCGCGGTGTTGAGCGCCGCCACGACGATCAGGAGCACGGCGAGCAGGCCCACGTAGCGTCCGTAGCCGCGTTCGTGGCGGGGGGCCGAGCCGGGGGCGTCGAAGGGACCGCGGCCCGGCCCGGGGGGCGGCTCAGGCCGGCTCATGGCCCGACCCAGCCCTTCGGGTCGTGCGCGCCCCGCGGCGGCGCCCGCGGACATCCACCGCGCGCAGCTGCTCCAGCAGAGCCCTGAGCCGCCAAAGCGGGCCCGCGGCAAGCGCGGCGGGCTCGTCGCGCTGGGCGAGCACGAGCGCGGCGGGGAGGGCGACCAGCACGCCGACGAGCGAGACGCTCAGGTCGATGAGCGTGACGATGCCGAAGTCGCGGAGCATCCGGATGTCCGAAAGCGCCAGCACGCCGAAGCCGGCGATCGCGGTGACACCCGAGGCCGCGACGGCGGCGCCGGTGCGCTGGTAGCTGCGGCGCAACGCCTCGATCGTGTCGTGACCGGCGAGGCGCTCCTGGCGAAAGCGCTCGGAGAGCAGCACGCTGAACTCGGTCGAGATCGCGATCACCAGCGCCCCGAGCGTCACTGACATCGGGTTCAAGGGCACCCGCACGGCGAACAGGATCAGAGCCGACCACCCCGTCGCGAGGACGATCGGCGCGAGCGGAGCGAACGCGCGGCGTCGGTCGCCCCGGAAGGCGAGCAACAGCACCAGCGCGACCGCCGCCAGGCCCGCGAGCAGCGTCTCCACGCGACGCCAGGGGGAGGCGACCTGTGCGCCCGACTGGGCCGCCAGCACTGGCAGGCCGACGAGCTGGGCGCTGACGCCCGGGGGTGGGTGAAGGGCCCCGCGCATGGCGTCGATCAGCCGCTGCTGCTGATCCAACCCCATCAGGCGGATCCCGAACGCGAGCGTCGCCTGACGGCGGTCCGACGTGATCACGTCCTGAGAGAAGTACGGCGGGATCGCTTCCAGGAGCCCGTTCACCTCGCCTTGGGAGAGCTTCGAGGCACCCGTGCCGGCGAGCGCCTGCCCCTGGAAGAGGTCCGGCAGCGAGAACGCCGGGCACAGGCGCGCACTCCCACAGCCCCGAGAGGAGCTGTAGCCGAAGCGCCGCAGCATCGCACCCTCGTACGAGCTCATCCAGGCGATCGTGGCCGGCTGCGCCACGTTCTTGCCCGAGATCATCAGGTCGATCCCGCCTCCGACCCCGGTCGCACGCTCGAGCGTGTTCAGGTTCCGCAGCGAACCAAGGCTCTGCGGCACCAGCTTGGTGATGTCGGTCTCGACCTTCGTCTGGGTGTCAAGACCCCAGCCGAGCGCGGCCAGAGCCAGGCCCACCGCAAGGACCCGCTGGGGCTGGCGCACCGCCGTCACGAGCGCACCGCGCGAGACGAGCCGCGTCAGGGGATTGTCGAGCGCAAGCTCGCGCGCTCCTCGCCACGCCGCCGCGAGGTGCGCGGCGCCGAGCGCATCGCCAGCTGCGCGCGCCGAGCTGAGCGTCCTGGAAGCCAACGACGCGCCGGCGCCCGCGCGGGCGCCTGCCTGCGCCCGCCGGCCGGCGCTGCGCGCGAGGGTCAGCACGGCAGCCCCAGCCGTGAACGCACAGAGCACGGCGATCGCGACCCCGACCACGAGCAACACGCCGAAGCCGCGGACCATCGGCACGGGCGAGAGGACCAACACGAGCATCGCCGCCGCGCTCGCGGCCGCCGCGGTCGCGATCGTCGGACCGCCGAGCGCAGCGGCGCGCCGCAGCGCATGCGGGCGCTCCGAGGCGTCCTCACGGATCACCTCCTCCGCCCGCGTCTGGAACTGGATGCCATAGTCGACGGCGAGCCCCACCAACACCGGCAGCACGGCGATCGAGGCCATCGTCAACGAGGCGCCGACGAGCGAGAGGGCGGCGAACGTGAGAGCGGTGGCGAGCATCGCCAGCGCGAGAGGCAGCAGGCGCGGGCGCCCGGAGAAGATCAACCCCAGCGTTCCCGCCATCACGAGCAGTACCGCGATCAGCAGCAGCTCGATCGACCTCGTGATCGAGTGGCTCAGGTCGGCGACGATCACGGGCTCGCCGGTCACCAGATAGCTGCCTCCATGCTGCAGCCGCCACTGGCTCATCGCGACGGCGCTGCGGATCAGGGCGATCGTGCGCGTCCGCGCCGACTCCGGCAACCCGGCCTTGAGGCGCACCGACACCAGCGCTGCGTCGGCGCTCGGGAAGAGGTAGGCGAAGCGCTGCTTGGGCGTGCCCGCGGGCTTGCTCGGGTCGAACACGAGCGTCGAGACGAATTTGGCGTTGCCGACGCTCGGTTGCGAGGTGAGGCCGTACCGGAGCGCGGCCCTCAGGACGCCCTCCTGGAAGCGTTCGGTCGTGATCTTGCTCGCCTGCCGGCCGAGGGCCGTCGCTTCGGCGCTGCTCAGGCCCCGCGCGAGCGCCGCCCGGGTGATGACGGCTTGCGCCTGGGAGGCCTGCGCTTCGGCCTGGTGGGTCTGCACGAGGAGCTGTTCGTTGATCTGGTTGGCGGCCTCGTTGACGAAGGTGCCCGGCCCGAAGACAACCTTCACCGTCCCCGCCCGCGCGAGCTGACCGCAGGGACCGCCCGAGCCACCCTCGGACGCGAGCGCGCTCGCTGGCACGTTGCCCGACAGACAGCCCTCGAGGCCGACGAGCCGCTCGATGTCGGTACTCAGGACGAGCTGCTGCAGGTCGCCCTTGACGAGCACCTCGATCGGCTCTTCCCCGAAGCTCCGGTAGAAGCTCTGGGTGGCCTTGTAGGGGGCGCTCGAACTCGACACGAAGGTGTCGGTCGCGACCGTCGGACGAAGCCGCAGCGCCAGCGCCGCGCTACCGAGTCCAAGCACGATCGCGATCGCGATCACCAGTCGCGGCCGGCGAGCCGCGCCTCCGACGAGCGCCGTGATGATCCGTGCTGCGGTCACGCTAGTGAGGCCGGTTGGAGGACACGTGAGGGCGGGCGTGGCGGGCCGCGACCGGTCCGCGAGACGCTGCCGGGCTCAGTCCATCCCGAGCGGCCCGGCCGATTCACCGGAGAGGAACTGGCGGACGAAGGGGTTCTCCGATGCGAACAGCTCTTCGGCTGGCCCGGACTCCACGATCCTGCCCTTCCAAAGGACGGAGATGTGCTCGGCGACGCGCCGGGCGCTCATGATGTCGTGCGTGATCACCACGTAGCAGCCCCCATTCTCGGCGTGGATCTCCTTGATCAGCTCGCACAGCAGCGCGGTCCGCACCGGGTCGAGCCCCGAGTCGGGCTCGTCGAACAGCACGATCTCGGGATCGAGCACCAGCGACCGCGCGAAGCCGGCGCGCTTGCGCATGCCCCCGGAGAGCTGGTTGGGCATCTTCGCTCCCTCACCGCCGAGCCCGACCTCGCGCATGCGGCGATCGACGATTTCACCGATCTCGTCCTCGCCCTTCTCTGTGTGCTGGCGCAGCGGGAAGGCAACGTTGTCGTAGAGGTTCAACGAGCCGAAGAGCGCCCCGTCCTGGAACAGCACGCCGAATTTCTTTCGCGTCTCAAACAGCTCGGCGTCGCGCAGGGCCGGAATCGACTGGCCCTTCACGATCACGTCCCCGGAGTCGGGGTAGAGCAGCCCGACGATGTGCTTGATGCACACGGACTTGCCGGTGCCCGACGGCCCCAGGATCATCGAGATCTTGTTCTCGGGCAGCGACATGTTCAGCCCGCGCAGCACGTGGTTGCTGCCGAACGTCTTGTGCACGTCGACGAACTCGATCGCGTCTGGCTCGCCCGAGGGACGGATCTCCCCGCTGTGAAGCTCGAACTCCTGCTCCTCGCCCGCCGGCGAGGATCTCTGTGGCTCGTGGACCGCCATCTCAGCCTCCGATCGGGGCGCGTGGGTTGGCGCCCCAGAAGACCTGCGTGCCAAGCATTCCGATCAGGTTCACGAGTATCAGGTTCAGCACCATAGACTTCGCCGTCGCCGTACCCACTCCCACGGGGCCGCCGCTGGCGTTATAGCCGTAATAGCACGCAACCAGCACGATCGCCGTCGCCATGAACATGCCCTTGATCACGCTGAATAAGAAATCCGGCGCGTTCTGGAACTGCCAGAAGATCAATAAGTAGCCGCCCGCGGAGGTGAAGCCGATCTGCTGCACCACCGCGATGTAGGAGGCGATGTACGCCACGCCGATCGCGCCGATGTACATGAACGGCAGCACGATCCAGGCGGCCAGCAAGCGGGTCGCGCAGAGGAACGTGACGGAGTCGATCCCCATCACCTCGAGCGCGTCGATCTCATCGGAGATCCGCATCGCGCCGAGCTCCGCGACGATTCCGGTACCCACCTTCGCCGCCATCATGTACCCGAACACGTAGGGGACGGCCTCGCGCAGGTTGCACCAGGCGGCGAATACGCCGGAGTAGGTCGGCGTCCCGGTCGACTGGTTGAAGTAGGCGGCCTCGATGCCGCACGTGCCCAGGCCCGTGACGAACACAAGAGCCCAGATCACGGCGGTCGAGCCGACGATCAGGATGCCCGACTGGCGCAGCGCCTCGCCGAAGAAGCGGAATACGCGCAGGCCCCAGACGTCACGGACGATGTTGCCGGTGAACCTGCCGATCTCGCCGGTGGAGGCGAGCCATTCGCGCGGGAGTGCCAGCAGCTCGTTCACTTGATCACGAGGATGTTCGGATGCGTGGCGAGGAGCGTCTGCGTGAACACGTAGTTGAACGCTCCGATCCCGAGGAACGAGACGACAACCGCCTCGTTGACCGCGCGCCCAACGCCCTCCGCGCCGCCTGACGCCGACATGCCCTTGTAGCAGCAGACGATCGCGACGATCGCCCCGAAGATCGTCGTCTTCAGCACCGACCCCCACAGGTCGGTAACCGACGCGTTTGCGAACAGCGTCCCCCAGAACGGCCCCAGTGGCTGGCCAAACGCGAGCGCCGCGAGGATCCCGCCGAAGATGCCGAACAGCAGCGCGTAGATGTCGAACAGGCCGGTGACGACCATCAGCGCGAGGAAGCGCGGCACGACCAGGTTCTTGACCGGGTCGACGCCCAGGACCTGGAGCGCGTCGAGCTCCTCGCGGACCTTGCGGGCGCCGAGGTCGGCGGTGATCGCGGTGCCGGCGACACCCGCGACCACGATCGCGGTGATGAGCGGTCCGATTTCGCGGATCGCGGCGAGCACGAAGAACCCGCCGAGGCGGTCGAGCGCCCCGAACAGCGTCAGGAAGTCGCCGGCCTGCAGGCCCGGTGCGCCGTAGTTGATCGCGACGGTGGAGACGAGCTGCGGGAACCACACGAGCCGCAGCGCGAACAGGAACTGGGAGACGAACTCGCCGCCGTATGGGTAGGGCGGCCTCAGGGCTGACCAGATGGTCTTGCCCGTGAGGATCATCATGTCCCCGAATTCCTCGAGCACGTGCCGTACCGACGGGAACGCCCGCTCGGCGACGCTGCGCACCATCTCTCTCCTGGCCCTCCCTCGGGTCGCTGTTGCTAGCGCCGAGAACTCTACGCCATGAGCACCCCCGTGCGCCACCTGCTGACGCTGAATCGGCTCGGCCGCCGCTGCTCCGGGCCACTCCCCGCTGGTATCGTGGCGCGATCGTGTGGGGGAGGGCCAGAGACGTCGGAATCGCGCGCCGCGCGCATCGAGCGGGCCGCAGCGCGTTGGCGTTGCTGATCGTGGCCTGCACCGCCGCGCTCGCGAGTGGATGCGGCGGCAGTCGCCAGGACGCCAATGAAGCGTCGCGCGGCTACGCGATGGAAGTGGTCCGTGCGAGGTTCCCCGTCAGGCAGTGGATCGCGCGTCCCACCAGCTTCGCGCTGCAGGTGCGCAATGCCGGGGGGCGCACGGTCCCCAACGTCGCGGTCACGCTCGACTCCTTCTACTACACCGAACACTATCCTGAACTCGCCTCAGACAAGCGTCCGATATGGGTGATCGAACAGGGTCCCGGCCCGGCCGCCAGGCCGCCGGTCCAGACCCAGGAAATCAGCAAGCCGGGCGGCGGCCAGACCGCGTACGTCAACACATGGGCGCTCGGGCCGCTCGCGCCGAACGGCACGCAGACGTTCATCTGGCGCGTCGTTCCCGTCAAGGCCGGCGTCTACACGGTCCGCTACACGATCGCGGCGGGCCTCGCCGGCAGGGCCAAGGCGCAGCTTCCCTCAGGCGGCCCGGTCCAGGGCCAGCTCACGGCGTCGATCGCGCCGGTCCCGCTCAGCACCCACGTCGACCCGCGCACTGGCCGGGTCGTGTACGGCGCCTTCCCGCTCGTACCCTGACCGGCGCGGACGAGGGGCGTTGGCCCGGTGTCCAAAGATCGTGGCGCCGATTTCGCCATCCGGTGATGCCGCTCGCTGCCCGGCAGGCCTACGATTCTCGTTCGTCGCACGACGTTTCGGCTGCGCGCGGCCGTCAGCGAGCGAACGATCCTGGCCGCAGGCGATCCGCGCACCGTCTTCGTGCCGAGCAATGAGCCGAGGAGGAATCGACCACATGTCCGCGACACCACGGCAGGGCGCGATCCGCGAGCTGGTCGCAGGCACCGAGCCGCTCACGATCGCGAAGCTTTCCGGCGGCGGCGATCCCGGCGCGGCGCATGTGCTCAAGATGGCCGAGCAGCTCGGCGTGCGCATGGTCGACTTCAAGTTCACCGACGTTCCCGGCACCTGGCAGCACATGGCGCTCTCGATCAGGTGCCTCGACGAGGACGCCTTCAGCGACGGGCTCGGCTTCGACGGCTCGTCGATTCGCGGCTTCCAGCAGATCTCCGAGTCGGACATGCTGCTGATGCCCGACGCGAGCACCGCGATGATGGACCCCTTCTACGAAGAGCGCACGCTGTCGCTGATCTGCAACGTGATCGACCCGATCACCCGCGAGGCATACTCGCGCGATCCACGCTACGTGGCCCAGAAGGCGGAGCGGCACCTGAGCCAGACCGCCATCGCCGACACCGCCTACTTCGGGCCCGAGGCCGAGTTCTACATCTTCGACCACGTCTCCTTCGACCAGCAGTCGCACAGGGCCTACTACGAGGTCGACACGGCGGAGGCCTACTGGAACCGCGGCGCCGGCTTCGGCGTGCGGGCAGCCAATCCGAACGTCGGCCACCACCCCCGCTCGCAGGAGGGCTACTTCCCGACCCCGCCGCTGGACACGCTCGGGGATCTCAGGGCGTTGATGGTGATGACGCTCGAGGCGCTCGGCGTCGACTGCGAGTTTCACCACCACGAGGTCGGCGGTCCGGGCCAGGGGGAGATCGACCTGCGCTTCCGGCCGCTGCTGCAGATGGCCGACACGCTGATGTTGCACAAGTACGTCGTCAAGAACGTCGCACGCGCAGCGGGCCGCAGCGCGACGTTCCTGCCCAAGCCGATCTTCGAAGAGAACGGCTCGGGGATGCACGTTCACCAGTCGCTTTGGAAGGACGGAAGCACGCTGATGTTCGACGAGAACGGCTATGCGCTGCTGAGCGACCTCGCGCTCAGCTACGTGGCGGGGGTGCTCGAGCACGGCCGCGCCCTGATGGCGTTCTGCGCTCCCACGTCCAACAGCTACCGGCGGCTGGTTCCCGGCTACGAGGCTCCCGTGAACCTGGTCCACTCCCAGCGCAATCGCTCGGCGGCGGTGCGGATCCCGATGTACCTAGCCTCGCCGAAGGCGAAGCGGATCGAGTTTCGCCCGCCCGACCCGCTCACGAACCCGTATCTCGGCTTCTCGGCGCTGCTGATGGCCGGGCTCGACGGGATCAAACGCGGCCTGAAGCCCGGCAAGCCCGTGGACACGGATCTGTTCGATCTCTCCGAGGAGGAACTGGCCCGGATCGTCAACGTGCCCGGCTCGCTCGCCGAGGCGATGGACGCGCTCGGAGACGACCACGCGTTCCTGCTCGAGGGCGACGTGTTCACGCAGGATCTGATCGACGAGTGGATCTCCTACAAGCGGGCGGAGGCGAAGGAGATCGACCTGCGCCCGCACCCGTGGGAGTTCGTACAGTCCTACGACGGCTAAGGTGCGAGAGCGCCCACAAACACACGATCCCTTCGACGGGAGGAAGCGAACCAGCCAATGCCAAGGTCCCGCCAGCAGAACGTCACCGCCGCGCAGTGGAGCGCCAACGGAGCCGCGCTCGGCGCGCTCGACCTGACGCTCCCGAACAACCAGGTGTTCGGGGCGAACGTGTTCTCCCCCGCCCTCCAGCGCCAGCGGCTGCCCAAGCACGTGTACAAGGCTCTGCAGCGGACGCTCGCCCACGGCGAGGCTCTCGACACCTCGCTGGCCGACGCCGTGGCGCAGGGCATGAAGGATTGGGCGATGGAGAAGGGCGCCACGCATTACACGCACTGGTTCCAGCCGCTCACCGGCTCCACCGCCGAGAAGCACGACTCCTTTTACGCGCCCGTGGGCGACGGCACCGCGATCGCCGAGTTCTCGGGCATGGAGCTGATCCAGGGCGAGCCCGACGCCTCCTCGTTCCCCACCGGCGGCATCCGCGCCACCTTCGAGGCCCGCGGCTACACCGCCTGGGACCCGACCTCGCCCGCGTTCATCCTCGAGAACCCGAACGGCGCGCTGCTCTGCATCCCCACCGCCTTCACCTCGTGGACGGGCGAGGCGCTGGACCACAAGATCCCCCTGCTGCGCTCGATGGACGCGCTGTCGGGCGCGGCGATTCGCGCGTTGAAGCTGCTCGGCGACGAGGA
Source organism: Solirubrobacteraceae bacterium (assembly GCA_035940255.1). GTDB lineage: Bacteria > Actinomycetota > Thermoleophilia > Solirubrobacterales > Solirubrobacteraceae > Palsa-744. Next base: position 134,083 of record DASZFA010000025.1, on the reverse strand, counting down.
CGCCCGACGCGTGTTCACGACCGTGGGACCCGAGCAGGAGTACTTCCTGATCGACGAGCAGTACTACTTCGAACGGCCCGACCTCGTGATAACGGGGCGCACGCTGTTCGGCGCCAAGCCGCCCAAGGGCCACGAGCTCGACGATCATTACTTCGGCTCGATACCGGAGCGCATTCTTGCTTGCATGCTCGAGACAGAGCAGGAGCTGGCCAAGCTCGGCGTGCCGATCAAGACCCGCCACAACGAGGTCGCGCCGAACCAGTACGAGATCGCCCCGATCTTCGAGAACTCGAACGTCGGCTCCGACCACCAGCAGCTGACGATGCAGGTGATGCAGAACGTCGCCCGCCGCTACGGCCTGGTGTGCCTGCTGCACGAGAAGCCCTTCGCCGGCGTCAACGGCTCGGGCAAGCACAACAACTGGTCGATGGGCACCGACACGGGCACGAACCTGCTGGAGCCCGGCGACACGCCCGCGGAGAACCTGCAGTTCCTGTTCTTCTGCACCGCCGTGATCCAGGCGGTGAACGTCCACCAGGCGCTGCTGCGCGCGTCGATCGCCTCGCCCGGCCAGGACCACCGTCTCGGCGCCAACGAGGCGCCGCCCGCGATCATCTCGATCTTCCTCGGCGCCGAGCTCGAAAAGATCTTCTCGGCGATCGAGTCCGGCAAAGCCGAGCGCTCGAAGCCGGGGTCGTTTCTCGGGCTCGGCACCCCGGTGCTGCCGACGCTGCCGCTTCATGGCGGCGACCGCAACCGCACGAGCCCATTCGCGTTCACGGGCAACAAGTTCGAGTTCCGCGCGCTCGGCTCCTCGCAGTCGCTCGCACTGCCGAACACGGTGCTGAACACGATCGTGGCCGAGGCGATCGACGACCTCGCGGGCAAGCTGAAGACCGCGCTGAAAGGGAGCTCGGCGAACCTCGAGAAGGCGCTCGCCAAAGTCGTGCGCGACAGCTACGCCGCCAACAAGAGGATCATCTTCGACGGCGACAACTACGCCCCCGAGTGGCACGAGGAGGCGGAGAAGCGTGGCCTCTTCAACCTCCGCTCGACGCCCGAGGCGCTGCCGTGGCTCGTCGATAAAGGCACCGTCTCGCTGTTCAAGAAGTACGGGGTCCTCTCCAAGCGCGAGCTCGAGTCCCGCGAGGAGGTCTTCCTCGAGCAGTACGCCGTCAAGCTGAACATCGAGGCGGAGACGGCCGCGTCGATCGCGCGCACGCAGGTCCTGCCCGCCACCGTTCGCTACCTGAACGAACTGCGGATGGCGGGGCTCGACGAGCTGATCGAGGAGATCGAACCCGTCGTCAAAGAGCTCCACTTCGCCCTGCGCGCGCTCGAGGACGCCAACCTCAAGGACAACCAGGACGACTCCTCGCCGATCAAGTGGGCCAACTACATGCGCGACCACGTCGTCCCGGCGATGGAAGACGTGCGCGAGGTCGCCGATCGGCTCGAGGGCCTGATCCCCGACGACCTGTGGCCGCTGCCGAAGTACTCCGAGATGCTCTTCATCAAGTAGGCCCTCGCGCCTGTGGCGGCGCCACTCCCAGCGCCGCTAGCATGGCTGAATGGCCCGCGATTACCTGGACGCCGTCCGCCGGCGTGTCGTCGTCTACGACGGCGGCATGGGCGCTACGCTCGAGCAGTTCGACCTGACGCAGGAGGACTACGGCGGCCTGCTCGGCAAGTGCCATGAGGCGCTCGTCCTCAACCGCCCGGACGTGATCGAGGGCGTCCACACCTCGATGCTCGAGGCCGGCGCGGAAGTCCTCGAGACGGATACCTTCCAGGCCTCGCGGATCAAGCTCGACGAGTGGGGCCTGGCCGACTACACGGTCGAGATCAACACGAAGGCCGCCGAGATCGCGCGCAAGGCGGCCGGCGAGAGCCGATTCGTCGCCGGCTCGATCGGCCCGACCGGATACCTGCCGGCATCCGAGGATCCCACGCTCGGGCAGATCCGCTTCGCGGAGCTCCTCGAGGTATTCGAGGAGCAGGCCGCGGGCCTGATCGACGGAGGCGCCGATCTGCTGATCATCGAGACGGCCCAGGACATCCTCGAGGTCAAGGCGGCCGTCTTCGGCGCGCGCGCCGCCTTCAAGAGCACGGGCCGCACGCTTCCGATCCACACCTCCGTGTCGCTGCTGCCCAATGGCGGCAAGATGCTGCTCGGGACCGACATCTCGTCGGTCCTGACCACGCTCGAGGCGCTGAAGGTCGACGTGATCGGCCTCAACTGCTCGACCGGCCCCGAGGACATGCGCGACGCGATCCGCTTCCTCGGCGAGCTCTGCCCCGTCCCGGTCGCCTGCATACCCAACGCCGGCCTGCCGCTGCAGGGACCCGACGGCGAGACGATCTTCCCGGAGCAGCCGCAACCGCTCGCCGAGGCGCTCAAGGAGTTCGTGGAGCGCTACGGCGTGGGCGTGGTGGGCGGCTGCTGCGGCACGACGCCTGAGCACATCGCCGCGATTGTCGAGCGCGTCGGCGGCCGACCGGCCGGAGCACGTCCAGCTCCGCGTGCCCCGCACCTCTCCTCGATGATCGCCGCGACGCCGCTGGTGCAGGAGCCGCGGCCGACGATGGTCGGCGAGCGCGTCAACTCGCAGGGCTCGCGCAAGGCGAAGGAGCTGCTGCTCGCGGATGACTACGACGGGCTCGTGCAGATCGCCGAGGACCAGGTCACCGGCGGTGCGCACGTGCTCGACCTGTGTGTCGCCCTCACCGAGCGCCAGGACGAGGACGAACAGATGCGGATCCTCGCGAAGAAGGTCTCGCTCACCCAGCCTGCGCCGATCCAGATCGACTCCACCGAGCCCGAGGTGATCGAACGAGCGCTCGAGCAGATCCCTGGGCGCGGGATCGTCAACTCGGTGAACCTCGAGGCCGGCCGCGACAAGCTCGACCGCGTCGTCCCGGTCGCGCTGGCACATGGCGCGGCGCTGATCGCGCTCACGATCGACGAGGTCGGCATGGCCAAGACGGCCGAGCGCAAGGTGGAGATCGCGAGGCGCATCCGCGACCTCTGCTGCGAGGAGCACGGGATGGATCCGGAGCTGCTGATCTTCGACTGCCTCACGTTCACGCTCACGACCGGCGATGAGGAGTGGCGGCCTTCGGCGGTCGAGACGATCGCGGGCATCAAGCGAATCAAGGCCGAGATCCCATCGGTAAAGACCTCGCTTGGCGTCTCGAACGTGTCCTTCGGGGTCTCGCCGGGGGCTCGCGCGGTGCTCAATTCGGTGTTCCTGCATCACTGCGTCCAGGCCGGCCTCGATTTGGCGATGGTCAACCCCAACCACATCACCCCCTACGGCGAGATCTCAGAGCAGGAACGCGAGCTGGCCGACGACCTCGTGTTCAACCGCCGCGAGGACGCGCTCGAGCGCTTCATCGCCCACTTCGAGTCCAAGGGCGAGGAGGACGCCGGGCCTGGCGCCGCCGATCCCACCGAGGGAATGGAGCCGGAGGAGGCCCTTCACTTCCACATCCTGCGACGCCGCAAGGACGGTGTCGAGGCGTGGATCGATCGCAGCGTCGAGAAGATCGGCGCCGTGCCGACTCTCAACGAGGTGCTGCTGCCCGCGATGAAGGAGGTCGGCGACAAGTTCGGGGCCGGCGAGCTGATCCTTCCGTTCGTGCTCCAGTCGGCCGAGGTGATGAAGCGCGCGGTCGCCCAGCTCGAGAAATATCTCGACAAGATCGAGGGCTACACGAAGGGCACGGTCGTGCTCGCGACGGTCTTCGGCGACGTCCACGACATCGGCAAGTCGCTCGTCAACACGATCCTCACCAACAACGGCTACACGGTCGTCGATCTCGGCAAGCAGGTGCCGATCCAGACGATCCTCGACGCCGCCCAGGAGCACGAGGCGACCGCGATCGGCCTCTCGGCGCTGCTCGTCTCGACCTCCAAGCAGATGCCCGCATGCATCGAGGAGCTGCAGGCGAAGGGGCTCGAGTTCCCCGTGCTGATCGGCGGCGCAGCGATCAATCGCGCCTTCAGTTACCGCGCCCTCTACCCGGGCGGCAAAGACTCCGAGGAGATCTACGAGCCCGGCGTCTTCTACTGCAAGGACGCCTTCGAGGGCCTGGCCGTGATGGACCAGTTGATCGACTCCGACGCGCGCGGCGCCTTGGTCGAGAAGCTGCGTGCGGGCGCTAGCGCATTCCGCGAAAAAGGCGAGGAGCCAGTCGAGGATCTCAACTTCACCGACGACTCCGTCCGCTCACCGGCGCGCACCGACGTCCCGATCCCGACGCCCCCCTTCTGGGGCGTGCGCGAGATACCAGTCGACCTCGATGAGGTCTACCGCCACCTCGACACCCACGTTCTCTTCAAGCTGCATTGGGGTGGCCGCGGAGTCAAAGGCGAGGCCTGGCAGAAGCTCCTGCGCGAGGACTTCCGCCCTCGCCTGGAGCGGATGTGGCGCGAGCAGGACTACCTGCACCCGCGCGCCCTGCTGGGCTTCTTCCCCTGCTACGCGCTGGGCAACGACATCGTCGTGCTGGACCCGGAGGACCGCGCGACCGAGCTCACCCGCTTCGTCTGCCCGCGTCAGCCGAAGGGCGACCGCATCTGCCTGGCCGACTTCTTCCGGCCGGCGATCGACGGCAGACCGCCGACGGAGCTGGACGTGATCGCGGTGCAGGCCGTCACCGTCGGCAGCGAGGTGACCGAGCTGATGGCGAGGCTCGAGGCCGAAGGCGAATTCGCCGAGCAGCTGTTCGTCCACGGCATCGGCGTGCAGACGGCCGAGGGACTGGCCGAGTGGCTGCACCATGAGGTGCGCAGGATGCTCGACATCCCCGTGACGCAGGGGCGCCGCTACTCCTGGGGCTACCCGGCCGTGCCCGAGCAGTCAGAGCACCTGAAGGTGGCGGAGCTGCTCGACCTCTCGCGGATCGGGATGACGATCACCGACGGCTATGCGCCCGACCCGGAGCAGTCCACGCTCGCGCTCGTGGCGCATCATCCGCAGGCGATCTACTTCGGGACCCGCCAGGGGCGTCTGCTTCCGGAGGGCTCACCCGACGACGTGATCCGCGGCTCGAGCCGCGACCCGTCGCTGTTCGGCGAGCTCGAGGACAGCGATCCCCCTGACGGCGCCGTCGAAGAAGAGGACGAGCCCGCGATGGCGGGCTGAGCCTGTTGCTAGTCGTCCTCGCGCGGCGGCGGGCGGAACAGGATCCGCTTGACCTCGGCCGCCGATCCTCCGCCGAGGCGAAGCGCGGTCTGAAAGCCCTCCGCCCCGAGCTCACCGGCGTCCAGAGCACGCCGAAGCTCGTTGAGAGCGCCTAGATCCTGCTCCTGCACCTGATCGCGCCCCGTCTCGATCAGGATCAGGTGACGCGGACGTTTGTTGGCGGCCGCCATGCGCACGTAGTCCTCGCGCTCGGCGGGCTCGAGGCTGTCGATGGCGAGCACAACCGTCTGGCGGCTCTCGAGGCGCTTGGAGACTGCGGCTCGCAGCAGCTCCGAGGCGCGCGCCGCGAGATCGTCCGCGGCGACGCGTCCCGTGAGCAGGGCGCGAACCTTCTCGAGCGAGAGCAGCGACGCCCGGTCCTCGATCAGGCGCTCGAGGAAGCGGTCCCGCTCGGCGGGAGAGGCGGAGAGGACGATCAGCAGGCTGCCCGGCGAGTAGCGAAGGCGGTCACCCGGCGCGAGCACGCGGCAGTGCACCGTGAGGTCGGGGGGGCGTTGCGGCGCGCCGTCCCGGCGTGGGCGATCCGAGGACCAGCCGGTGCGCTCGTCGTCCGAGATCTTGACGCTGCGCGCCGGGGGTCGTGAAGCCATGCCCCCATCATGCCCTAACGGCGGTCACGACCACCCCACCCGGGCGGCTCACGCGGCGGGCGTCCCGCTTGCGGCGATCAGCGCGAGCTTGCGGGTGCGATCGAGCGCCTTGATGCGCGCCTCCTCGCGGCGGGCGGCGGTGCGGTCCGGCATCGGCAGCGCGAGCGCCAGCTCGACCGGCAGGCGGCTCGCCGTGTAGCGGCTCGCCTTGCCGGAGGAGTGGCGGGCCAGGCGGCGCGGCACGTCGCTGCTCCAGCCGGTGTAGAGCGAGCCGTCGGCACAGCGCAGAATGTAAACCCAGGCGTCGGGCATCGTCGATCGATACGCCGCGCAGGCGTCGATGCCTTCCTAGGATTCGACGCCGGAAGCAGCGCCGACGGCCGCCACGCCCGCCACCGGCTCCGGGAGCGGTGGGAGCTTGACCGGGGTCGCGTGCATCGTGCGAAGCCGCACTTCCCTCCATGAGAGACCCTCGTTGACGAGCGCCGGGAGCCCCATGATCAGGGCGGTGGCGACCTCGACCGCCTGGAGCACGATGCCGTAGGCGATCGCGTCGGGGGTGGAGACGTGGTAGGCGCCCACGAGCACGGCGACGCACGCTGCCTGGAAGACGCCCACGTTGGCTGGCGTCACAGGCACGACGGCGGTGACGTTGACTGCGAACAGCACGGCCGCGGCCGCGGCGACGCCGGTGCGTGCGTCGAGCCCCAGCGCCATCAGGAGCAGCCAGCAGCTCAGCAGCTGAAGCGCCCAGGCGATGAGCTGAACGGTCGAAGCCACAAGCGCCTCGCGCGGGTGGGCGAACACGCGCAGCCCGTCACGCGTGCGGCCGAGCGAGCCCCGTAGCCCCAACATCAGCGCCTGTAGGCGCGTCGGGCGGGAGACGGCCGCGCGCGGCAGCAACGCCGGTGCGAGCAGCGCGAGAGCGAGCACACCGAGGGGAGCGAGTCCGACTGCGACGAGCGCCCCGTGATGGCCGCCGAGCAGGTTGACCCCCGAGAACACCGCGACGCCGAGCAGGGCGAGCGCAATCAGGTTCAGCAGCGTCTGGGAGACCATCGTGCCGAGCACCACGGGCAGCGTCTCGCGCGCGCGCCCAATCCGGCGGGCGACGATCAGCGCCCGCGACGACTCTCCAAGCCGAGCGGGGAGGGTCGCGGACATCAGCACGCCGATGAAGGTGCCCTGCATCGCGTCCCTGCGTTTTGCCCGCCTCCACGTCGGCGCCGCGGTGAGGATCGCATGCCATGCGAGCGCGCGGGCGAACATCGAGGCGCACATCACCCCGAGCCCGGCCGCGACGAGGCCCGGCTTGGAGGCCAGCAGGCTCGCGGCCACCCGCGCGACCCCGATGTTCGAGAGCGCAAGCAGAGCGAGTGCGATTCCCGCGAGCGAAGATGCGAGCAGAGCGAGTCGTCGCGCGGCGCGCCGACGGCGCGCCGCTCTCGACGTGGCCGCGTCAGCGCGAGGTCGTGCTTCGAGGCTGGGGAGGCGCTCGGCGGGGACGCGCGGTTTCAGGTCTCTGGGCGCGAAGCCGTGGCGGACCGCGAAGCGCCCAACTTGCGTGACCGGAGATCCGATCGCGCGCGCCGCATCGTAGGAGTCGAGCACCTCGGAGGCGATGTGGGGCCAGGCAAAGCGCTCGGCGCGCTCGCGGGCCGCGCTCGCCATCGTCTCGCGCGTGCGCTTGTCGAGGGCGAGGCGACGAAGCGACTCGGCCAGCCCGAGCGCGTCTCCCGGCGCGACGAGCAGCCCGTCGGTGCCGTCGCGCACGACGTCGCGGTAGCCGGGGATGTCGGAAGCGATCACGGGCGTTGCGGCGGCAAACGCCTCGGTCAGGACCATGCCGAAGCTCTCCCCATGGAGGGATGGCGCGCACAGCACGTCCGCGCTGGTGAGCTCTTCGCGCTTGCGCTGCTCTGAGACCTTGCCGAGCGCGTGCACGCCGCGGTCGTCGAGCATCATGTGCGCGACCTCCTCGCGCCCGGCGCCGACGAGCGTGAGCGTCGCGGGGACGTGATCGCGCAGCGCCTCGAACGCGCGCAGCAGAACCGGCAGGCCCTTGCGTGCGACGGCCTGCCCGATGAACAGCACGCGCAGCGGCGAGCCCTCCGTCGCGCCCCGCGGCTCGTCGAGGGCCGGCGGTCCTCCGGGGGCATCGCCGTCAAGCACCTCGACGCCGTTTGGAACGATCCGGTAGCGACCTCCATAGAAGCGGCGGGCCGTCCACGCAGCCGCCTCGGAGACCGCGATCCGCACGTGCAGGCGATTCATCCGACGCCGCCCTCCGAGAAGGACCGCGGCGATCCCGTTCGTGATCAGGTTCTCCGAGTAGGTGTGGAACGTGGCCACCAGCGGCACCTCGCCAGCGGACAGCAGAGCGTCCCAGCCGACGACCGGCACGACCGGCTCGTGCAGGTGCGCCACGTCATAGCCGCCGTGGCGGAGCTCCCGCCTCAGCGTGTGGACCGCCGACGGGCTGAGGGATACGTTGGAGATGGCGCCGTTCGCGGGCAGGCCCACTGTGCGCCCCAGCGACACGAACCCCTCCGGCTCGCGGCGCCGCTGTGGGCGAGCGCCGCGGTGGAGCCTCCTCGAGAGCGCATCGTCTGGGTCGAACGGCGCCAGTATGCGGGCTTCGTGGCCGGTCGCGCTCAGCTCAGAGGCGAGCGCCTCAATATGGCGCGTCACGCCACCGGGATACGTCCACGAGTACGGCGACACGAGCGCGATCCGCACAGAACGACACTCTAACCGGTGAGCAGGGGGCCTCGCCGGGAGCACCGGATGCGGATGCGATAATCGCGCCTGTGGGCCCTCGTCATTTCGTCAAGTACACGTTCATCAAGCTCGACCCGGCCTGGCGGCGCCTCGACGACGAGCGCCGCGCGGAGGACAAGCGCGAGCTGATGGCCGCGTGCAACGACTTCGCCGACGGCCATCTTCTGCAGGCCTTCTCGCTTGTGGGCACGCGCGGCGATGCCGAGCTGCTGCTGATCTCGGAGGCGGAGAACCTCGACCGGATCCACGAGTTCCACGTTGTGCTGGCGCAGAGCGGACTGATGAAGTGGGCGCAGATCCCCTATTCCTTTCTGGGGATGCGCAAGAGCTCCGAATACTCCGAAGACGAGCGTCTCGTGCCGCGCGCGTTCCGGGGCAAGTACGTGTTCGTCTACCCGTTCGTGAAGTCGCGCGAGTGGTACGCGCTTGCGGCCGACGAGCGCTGGCGGATCATGCAGGGTCACATCGCCCTCGGGCGCGAATACCCCGGGGTCGACAACCACACGACCTACTCGTTCGGGCTGGACGACCAGGAGTTCGTGGTCGCGTTCGACACCGACGACGTGGGCACGTTCCTCGATCTCGTGCAGCGGCTGCGGAGCACCGAGGCCTCCCGGTACACCGTCCGCGACACGCCCAGCTTCACGTGCATCGCGATGTCGCTCGAGCGAGCGCTGGCCGCGCTCGACGGCGACCGCGTCCAGTTCGAGACGGCGCTGCCGGCGGCGTAGGCGCATGGCGGCGACGCGGGCGGGTCGTGGATCACCGGCTCCGCGCCGGCGCCCGCGCGCCTCCTCCGCTACGGCGGCCGCGTCGCGCAAGGCCCTCGCGCACCTGCGCGGCGCCGACCCCGTCATGGCGAGGCTGATAGAGCAGGTCGGTCCGCTGCGAAGCGTCCGGGAGGGCCGTCCCGACCCCGCTGACCACTATGGCGCGCTCGTGCGCTCGATCGTCGGCCAGCAGCTCTCGGTGCTTGCGGCCCGCGCGATCTACGGCCGGCTGACCGAGCGCTTCGGCGGTCGCCCTCCGACCCCTCAGGAGATCCTCGCCGACGACCCGGAAGAGCTCAGGACGGCCGCAGGGCTCTCGCACGCCAAGGCTGGCTACCTGCGCTCGCTCGCCGAGCACGTGATCTCAGGCGAACTGGAGCTCGAGCGCCTCGCTGCCGTGCCCGACGAGGAGGTGATCGCCGAGCTGGTCGCGGTGAAGGGCCTCGGGACGTGGAGCGCGCACATGTTCCTGATGTTCCAGCTCGAGCGCCAGGACGTGCTGCCTGTCGGCGACCTCGGCATCCGCCGAGCGATCGAGCGCGCATACGGCCTCGCCGAGCTGCCGTCGCCCGCCGAGATCGAAAAGCGCGCCGAACCGTGGCGCCCGTACCGCACGCTCGCGTGCCGGTACCTCTGGGGATCGCTGCGAAACGAGCCCGCCTAGCGCCCTACGGCGCCGGCGTGCCTCAAACCGCTGAGACCTGCTCCTCCTCGGCTACCCGGAAAGACGAGCCGCAGCCGCAGGCGGCCACGACGTTGGGGTTGTTGACCTTGAAGCCGGCGCCCTGCAGGCTTTCCTCGTAGTCGATCGTCGAGCCGCTCACGAACTGCAGGCTCTCACGGTCCACGAGCAGCTTCAGGCCGTGGCTCTCGAAGACGACGTCGCCATCACGCTGCTGGTCGAACGCGAGCTGGTATTGGAAGCCCGAGCAACCGCCGCCGCGCACGCCTACGCGCAGGCCGGCCACGCTCACATCGGCCTCCTGGGCGGCGAGGAACTCATGCACCTTCTCGGCACCGTTGTCGCTGATCGTGATCATCGCTTGACTCCTGTCGGACGGCTCCAATGCTTTCCAAAGTATAGCGAGGAGCGGGGTCATCGAGAGCGGCGCCCAGCGGCTGCCCTCGCCGCGCGCGCGGGCCCCTCCGGGTGGTGGTCCACGATCCTCTACGCTAGGGGCGATGCCGTCCGCCGAGGACATAAAGCAGCGCATCGAGGCCGCCATCCCCGGGTCGCACGCCGATGTGGAGGACTACACCGGCGGCGGCGACCATTTCCGTGCGACGGTCACGGCCGCGTCGTTTGAGGGATGCAGCCGGATCGAGCAGCACCGCCTCGTCTACGAGATCTTCGGCGGCGAGATCGGCGGCCCAATACATGCCCTCTCGCTGAAGACCCAGATCCCCTCGACGATCGAGACCCACTGAGAGCCAGGAGCCTTCCATGTCTGCCAGCCAGCCCGACCCCCTTCCGATGCTCAGCAGCGAGCCCAGCGCGGCGCCAGCACCCGCGAGCGAATCCAATCCCATTCGCGATGCGATCGCCGAAGCGATCGCCGACCACCGAGTGATCCTCTTCATGAAGGGCTCGCCCGAGGCGCCCGGGTGCGGGTTCTCCGCGCGCACTGCCGCCGCGCTTCAGGCGCTCGATGTGCCGTTCGCCGCAGTCGACGTGCTCCCCGACCCGCGGATTCGCCAGGAGCTCTCGGCGATCTCGAACTGGCCGACGATCCCCCAGCTGTTCGTTGACGGCGAGCTGATCGGCGGCTGCGACATCGTCACCGAGATGTACGAGACGGGCGAGCTCGCGCAGGTTCTGCAGTAGCACGCCACTCCGTGCTGTAGCCTCTCGCGCCGCATGCCCCCCGTCGCGGTCGCCACCGACAGCACCAGCTACCTGCCGCGCGCCCTCACAGACGCTGAGGGGATCCATCAGGTCAGCCTCTACGTCGGCTGGAGCGGCGAGCGGGAACGCGAGCTCGCGATGGAGGGCTTCGACGCTTTCTATGAGCGGCTGCGCAGAGATCCGGAGGTTCCGACAACGTCGCAGCCCTCGATCGGCGACTTCCTCGCGGTCTGGGAGCCGCTGCTCGACGCCGGGAACGACATCGTCTCGATCCACCTCGCCGGCGGCATCTCGGGAACCTTCGAGGCGGCGCGCCAGGCGCACGCGCTGCTCGCCGAGCGCGGCCTGGGCGAACGCGTCGAGGTGATCGACGGCGAAACCGCCTGCGGCGGGTTGGGCATGCTGCTGCTCGCCGCGGCTGCGGCCGCCCGCTCGGGCGCGGACAAGGACGCCGTCGCCGCACGCGTGCACGAGGCACGCCGCGCGCTGCGGATCTGGTTCTGTCTCGACACCCTCGAGTACCTGCGCAAGGGCGGTCGCATCGGCAAAGCTCAGGCGTGGCTGGGCGGAACGCTGAAGATCAAGCCGATCCTCTCGCTCGAGTACGAGATCGTGCCCGTCGAGCGCGTGCGCACCGCAGGACGGGCCTTCGAGCGCATGATCAAGTACGCAGAGGAGCTACGCGACAGCGGGTCCGATGGCTGGGTCGTGCAGCACATCCAGGCGCCGGAGCAGGCTGAACGCCTGATCGACCGCTGCAGGGAGATCTTCGACTCCGAGCCGCTGTTCACCTCGGAGGTCGGTCCGGTGATCGGCACCTACACCGGCCCGGGCCTGATCGGGGTCGGGGCGCTTCCGCGAACGCTGCTGGCCTGATCAGCGCAGGCGCCTGCTCAGCGCCGGCGCCTGCTCAGCGCCGGCGCCTGCGGCGCATCATGCGGGCGCCGAGGGCGAGGCCCACGACCGCGGCGCCGATCGTCAGTTCCGTGCGGTGGCGCTCGATCTGGCCGCGCCAATCGGTGAGACGCGCCACCTCACCGCGAAGCCGGCCGATGGATACCGCGAGCTCCATGCGGTTCGTCTCGATCGAGTTGCGGATCTCCGCCGGTGTACGCTGCGCCATCAGCCGACGCCCTCCGGCGGAGATACTGAGCTCGCGCCGCCGTCCGGCTGAGGGTTGACCGTCTCGCGAATCTTGCGCGCCTCTTCGATCGCCAGATTCGGCACGGGGGGCGCGGCTTTTTTGACGACCCGCGCGGCGATCAGCCCAGCCAGCGCACCGAGCAGCACGAGGATCACAGCCATCGCGAAGAAGCCCCAGAAATACGCGAATTGGCTGCCCGGGAGGTAGTAGTACAGCAGCCAGGCACAGCCGACGAGGCCGAATATGAGTGCCATCACCAGGAACACTCCGGCGGCCACGCCGATGACCGCGCCTCTGGCGAGCTTCGTGACCTTTTCGGTGACCTCGGCCTTGGCAAGCTCGATCTCCTCGTGAACCAGGAGCGTGGCTCGCTCGCTGATGTCGGCGATTGCGGTGGCGATGTTTTGGGGAGGCTCGCTGGGCTGCTTCCCGGGCGGCCGTGGATCGGGCCCGCTCACTCCGGCGGCTCCTCGTCGAAGACGCGCTTCCAGATGAGAGCGGCGACGCGCTGGACGGCGACACTGGCGGCCGCCCCGAGTCCCGCCAGCAGGCCGGTCCACATCAGCCGCTTGACCATCTCGTTCTCCATCACCGCGGCAGTCTATTCCCCGTGCGGGTCGCTTCCATTCGCGCCGCCAGGCGGCGGGAGCGATCGTGCAAAGTGCCCGGCGAGCTCACGAAACGCTCGTCTCGCCGACGACGCTCGTCTCGAGCCCGCCGCAGACCGTCTCGACCACGAGCCACTTGGCGCGCTCGAAATGCTCCTTGCCCTGGGGGCGCAGTCCGAAGATCCAGCCCGTGAGCAGCTGCTCGATCGTGCCGTAGAAGGCCATCGCCGCGAAGCGGGCTTCGATCTCGGCCTTGAACACGCCTTCCTCCTGGGCCTTGGTGACTATCTCGCCGATCAACTCATACGCCTCTCGGATCTGGCCGAGATGGGTCTGACCGAACGAGTTCGCAGCGCGCGTGACCTCGACGATGATCACCTTCATCAGGTCGGGGTCGTGGCTGTAGCTGTCGACGATGAAGGACGCGATCGCCTCAAACTTCTGGCGCACCGGCAACGGTTGCGAATCGACCTCGCGAATCAGCTCGAGCATCACGTTCCAACGCTCGAGGAAGAGCGTGTCCAGCACCTCGTCCTTCGAGGCGAAGTAGTGGTACACGAGGCCGTAGGCGACGCCGGCCTCGTCGGCGATGTCGGAGACCCGGCAGGCATGGAAGCCCTGACGGGCAAACACCCGCACCGCGGCGTCGAGGATCACGCGACGCTTGTCGGGCCCCGTCTTCGCACGGACGATCGAGCGCCCGGAGCTCACGCGCCGACCTCCGAGGGCCAGCGGTAGACCTCGGGGCGGCGATTGGCCAGCGCCGGCAGCCGGCTGCGGATCTCCTCCTGGCGCTCCAGGTCGAGGTCGGCGACGATGTACCCCTCGGTGTCCTGGGCCTGCGCCAGCACCAGACCCCAGGGGTCGACGATCATCGAGCGGCCGCCCGAGCGCTGTCCGGCCGCGTGGGCGCCGACCTGGTTGGCCGCGATCACGAACACCTGGTTCTCGATTGCCCGCGCTCGCAGCAGCGTCTCCCAGTGATCGCGGGTGGTCGCGAGCGTGAACGCCGCCGGGACCGTGAAGACGCGCGCGCCCCGCACGGCGAGGATCCGGTAGAGCTCGGGGAAACGCAGGTCGTAGCAGATCGACAACCCCAACTCGGTCCCGTCGGCCGTCTCGGAGGTGACAATCTCGTCGCCGGGCTGCTCGAGCTCCGACTCGCGGTATGTGCGGCCGTCGACCTCGACGTCGAACATGTGCAGCTTGCGATACGCCGCCCTCACCTCGCCGCTCGGGTCAACGTGGACCGAGGTGTTGGCGAGCCGTTCCTGCCCCTCCAGTCGCTCGAGGATCGAGCCCGCGAGGAGATCGATACCGAGCTCGCGTGCGAGCGCGCGGGCCCATCGGATCGACGGCCCGTCCAGCGGCTCCGCCGCGGCACGCAGCTGCTCGTCTGATCCGATCGCCGTCCACTTCTCTGGGAGTACGATCAGCCTGGCGCCATCGGCGGCCGCCGCCCGCGCGAGGCGATCGGCAACGGCGAGGTTCGCTGCCTGATCGGCGGTTGTGTTGAGCTGGACTGCTGCGACCCTCACAATTACATCCTCTCCTTCGAGAGATCTAGCCACATCCCGCCAGCGCTCGGACCGAAAGATAGATTGACTGGTCAGTCAATGTCCACAAGCATAACGCCCGCCGCAGCCGGGATCGCATCGGATGCACGCGCACGCGCGTCGCACATGGCGCTCTTCCACGGCTCACGGCCGCTCAAGCGCTGGCGCTACGTAGCGATATTCGGGGAGGAGCTGATGGCGTGCGCGGCGCAGGTCCAGATCGGACCGGCCAGACAATCCTTCTGGGCGGTCCTCCCGCGGCCGGGCGGCCGGCTGCGGGAGCGCACGCACATGCTCCTGCGGCGCGACACGGTCGAGCTCGAGCACGGACGGGCCTCAGGCGGAGCGGGGGCGCCAGGACGGATTCGCATCGACGACGACGGGATCGTGCTCGATCTCATGCTCGAAGAGGAAGCGGGCGTCGAGGCCAACTGCCCGCACGGTAGCGATCGCGTGTGGACGCGCAAGCAGGCTGGCGTCGCGGCGAGCGGCACGCTCTCGCTCGATGGCGGTCCATCGCGGGAGATCCGCGCCCGGGCGGTCATCGACGACACCGCCGGCTACCACGCCCGCCGCACCGAGTGGTGGTGGACCGCCGGAGTGGGCGAGGACGAGGACGGCGCGGCCCTCGCCTGGAATCTAGTGAGCGGCGTCAACGATCCTGCGAGCGGGAGCGAGCGCGCGGTGTGGGTAGGCGGCGAGCCGCGGGAGGCGCCGCCGGTGGACTTCGCGGCGGACCTCTCGTGCGTCCGCTGTGAGGATGGATCGGAACTTCGCTTCCGCGCCGAGGCCGAGCGCAGCCGTCGCGACAACCTGCTGGTGTTCAAGAGCGATTACCGGGCGCCGTTCGGCACGTTCTCCGGAACGCTTCCGGGCGCCATCCCACTCACCCGTGGGCTGGGAGTGGTCGAGCACCACCGCGCGCTCTGGTAGGAGGCCGTGGGCGCCGGTCCGCTTCGGGCGGGCGCCTAAGACGGGGCGACCCGGGCGCGGTGGCGGCGCAGCTCGGCGAGCAGCAGCTTCGAGTGCATCGCCCCGATCAGCTCCCGCAGCGGCTCGACGCCCGCTGCGACGATCTCCATCGCCCGCTCGACCTCGACCTCTCCGGCGAGGCGGTCGACGAGCGCCCGCACCTCCTCCTCAACCAGGGGCTTGAGCGCCTCGCGGTAGCGGAGCGTGTCGTAGACGGTGAATCCGAGCGCCTCCTCATAGCCGCCGGCGCGGAAGCTCGCGATCGCCTCGATGATCTTCACATCGTCGCGGTCGTAGCCGTTTCGGTTGGGCGTCAGCACGCCGATCTCCGCCAGGCGCTCGAGCACGTTGCGCGGTATCTCATAGCGTTCCTGCACGGCCTTGCGCGACGCGCGGCCGCGGTCCTCGACGGTCGCGAGCGCCCGCTCGAGGATGCGGTCCTCAAGCTCGATCAGCGCGCGTACGCGTTCGGGATCCTCCTCCAGCGCGCCCTTGATCACGCGCAGCGGCATGAACCGCTCCTCCTGAAGCCGCTTGATCAGCGTGATCCGCTCGACGTACTCCGATGGGTAGTAGGCCATGTTGCGGCTGGTCCGGAGGATCTGCTCGCCCTCCCCGAGCAGGCCCTCGCGCAGGTAGTAGCGGATCGTTCCCGCGCTGACGCCCGAGCGCTCCGCCAGCTCGCTGATCTTCAGCAGCTCTCGATCACGTGCGCCGTCGTCGCCGTCCGCGGCGCCCCTCGTGTCGGTCTCCCACGCCATCCTCGTGCCGCCCTCAGGCGCGGAACGCGACGCTCTGATCGGCGCCGGCCGGCCCCGCCGCGGCCCCGCGGGAGAGGAGATCGGCGACCTCGGCCTCGGCGTAGCCAGCCTCCTGCAGCACGGCCTCGGTGTGCTCTCCCAGCGCCGGGCCGGGCAGCCGGCCATGATCGCCGGGCGTGCGGGTCAGCTTGACGGGTATCCCGAGCTGGCGGACCGGACGCTCGGCTCCGGGCTGCTCGATCTCCACGACCATCTCCCGCTCGCGCACGAGCTTCGAGGAGAGCGCCTCGTCGAGCTCGAGCACCGGCTCCAGGCAGCAGTCGTGGCGCAGCGCGAACGCCTCCCAGTCGGCCCGGCTGCGGCCCTTGAAGATCCCCTTCACCTGTGTGTGCGCCTCCGAGCCGGGACGCTCGAACTGCTGATTGATGAGGTCCTCGCGGCCGACGCCACGGCACCACGCCTGCCAGAACTTCGGCTCGAGGGCGCCCAGCGTCACCCATCCGTCGCTGCACTCATACGGCCGGTAGCACACCAGCGATCCGGCGAGGGGAAGATCTCCGCGATGCGGGACGATCCCGTCGGCGAGGTAGCTCGCGGCAACCATCGCAAGCCAG
This sequence comes from Solirubrobacteraceae bacterium, assembly GCA_035940255.1. Classification (GTDB taxonomy): domain Bacteria; phylum Actinomycetota; class Thermoleophilia; order Solirubrobacterales; family Solirubrobacteraceae; genus Palsa-744. Next base: position 117,231 of record DASZFA010000025.1, on the reverse strand, counting down.
GAGAGCGCCCCGTCGGCCATCGAGACGTCGACGATCTGGCCTTTGCCTGACCCCGGAGACCCCGAGCCCTCGCGCCCGCCATCCCGCTCGCGCAGCGCGGCCATGATCCCGAAGGCGGCCATCAACGCACCACCGCCGAGGTCGGCTATCTGCCCCGCCGCCTGCACCGGCTCGCCTGAGTGCTCGCCCGTCAGCCCGAGCAGGCCGACCAGTCCGAGGTAGTTCATGTCGTGGCCGGAGGCCTCGCGCTTGGAGCTCTCCTGGCCGTAGCCGGAGATCGCGCAGTAGACGATGCCAGGATTCTGCTCGCGCATCCGCTCGTAACCGACGCCCAGGCGGTCGAGCACGCCGGGCCGGAAGGACTCGAGCACCACGTCGTATTCGCGCACCAGCCGCAAGAGCGCCTCGCGTCCGAGCTCGTGCTTGAGGTCGAGACGGATCGAGCGCTTGTTGCGGTTGAGGGACAGGAACAGCGCCGACCGTGCACTCTCATTTGCGCCCTCGTAAAAGGGCGGCGACCAGCGGATGTAATCGCCCATGCCGGTGTCCTCGACCTTCAGCACCTCCGCGCCGAAGTCCGCCAGCAGCAGCGAGCAGAAGCCGCCCGGCAACAGCCGCGACAGATCGAGCACGCGGACGCCCTCCAGCGCCGCGCTCACGCCGGGCTCGTCTCACGCGCGGGGATCGCCAGCATCGCGCGGGCCTCCGAGACGGTTGCAGGACGTCGGCCGATGTCCTCGACCATCTGGCGTGCCTTCGCGATCAGCTCGCCGTTGGAGCCAGCCATCCGGCCGTCCGGGAGATAGAGGTTGTCCTCGAGGCCGACCCTGATCGAGCCGCCGAGCGTCAGCGCCGCGGCCACGAGCATCCATTGGTCGCGGGAGATCCCGATCACGCCCCAATGGGAGCCCGAGGGGATGTTGTCGACCATCGCCGCCAGGTTGCGAGCGCTCGGCGGGATGCCCCCGACCACGCCCATCACGCAGTCGACGTGCAGCGGCACCTTCAGCACGCCCATGTCGATCAGCGGCACGAGGCTCCCGACGTGCCCGACGTCGAAGCACTCGTGCTCGGGTTTGATCTGAAGCTCGTTCATCGCGCCCAGCAGCTCGATGATCTCCTCGAACGGGTTCTGGAAGACCATGTTGAAGACGAACTGCTTGCGCGAGCGCGAGTACTTGGCGTAGTTCATCGAGCCCATGTTCAGCGCCGCCACCTCGGGCCGGCACTCGCGCAGGTAGGCGATGCGCTTCTCCACGGGCACGCCGATCGTGCCGGTCGAGTAGTTGACGATGACCTGATCGCCCACCTCCGCGCGGATCGCCTCGGTGATCGCGCGGAAGTCCTCGACCTCGTAGCTCGGGGTGCCGTCGGGTTTGCGCGCGTGGATGTGGATCATCACGCCGCCCTCATCGACGATCCGCCGCGCCTCGGCCGCGTACTCCTGCGGCGTGTAGGGGATCGCCGGGCACTGGTCGCGGTTGGCGATCGCCCCGGAGATCGAGCAAGTGATGACGACCGGGTCCTCGACGCTCATACGGGCACCACGCCATGTCGCTTCCAGGGACGCTCGATCCGCTTGTTCTGGGCCATCTCGAGCGCTTTGCAGATCGCCGGGCGGGTCTCCCGCGGGTCGATCACGTCATCGATCATGTCGTTGCCCGCGGCGATGTAGACGTCGATGATCTTGCGGTAGGCGTCTATCAGCTCGGCCTTCTTGGCCTCCGGGTCATCAGCTTCTTCGACCTGTTTGCGCATCACGATCTCCACCGCGCCCTCGGCTCCCATGACGCTGATCTCGGCGCTCGGCCAGGCGACGATCAGGTCGGGCTCATAGGCGCGCCCGTTCATCACGTAGTAGCCGGCGCCGTAGGCCTTGCGGGTGATCACCGTGACCTTCGGGACGGTCGCGTTCGCGACCGCGTAGAGCATCTTCGCGCCGTGCCTGATGATGCCCGCCTCCTCGACCTTCGTGCCCACCATGAACCCGGGCACGTCCATCAGGAACACGAGCGGGACGCCGAATGCGTTGCAGAGGTTCACGAAGCGCGCCGCCTTGTCGGCCGAGTCGTTGTCGAGGATGCCGCCGAGCTGCTTGGGCTGGTTGGCGACGATGCCGGCGGGGCGTCCGGCGAAGCGCGCGAAGCACGTGATGATCGTCTTCGCCCACTGGGGCTTCATGTCGAAGTAGAAGCCGTCGTCGGTGATCCGGCTGATCACGTCGTACATGTCATAGGGCTTGCGGTTGGACTCGGGCAGCACGTCCAGCAGCCCCTCGTCCATCCGCTCCGCCGGGTCGCTGCTCGCGAGCACCGGTGGCCGTTCCTCGCAGTTCTGCGGCATGAACGACAGGTACTGCTTGATTCGCTCGATGCACTCCTCGTCGTCGGCGACCTCCAGATCGCCCACGCCCGACTTGCGGCAGTGCATACGCGAGCCGCCGAGCTCCTCCTGGGTGACGTCCTCGCCGATTGCGGCCCGCACCAGATGCGGCCCGGCGAGAGCCATCGAGCCGCGGCCCTTGACCATCGGCACGAAGTCGGCCAGGCCGGGGATGTAGGCGGTGCCGGCGGCGCAGGGGCCCATCAGCGCCGCGATCTGCGGGATCACGCCGCTCATCACCACCTCCTCGCGGAACAGGTGCCCCGATCCCGCGAACAGCGAGCCGACCGCCTCCTGGATGCGGGCGCCCGCGGAATCCAGCAGCCAGATGAACGGGATCCGCTTCGTCAGCGCCAGCTCGCGCAGCCGGCCAACCTTGAGCTCGCCGGTCATCCCCATCGAGCCCGCCATCACCGTGAAGTCATACGCGCATACGGCGACCATCCGGCCCTGCACCTTCCCGTAGCCGGTGATCACCCCGTCGGCCGGCGCCTCCTTGCCGTCCATCGCGCGCTGCGCGAAGTGCGGGCGGCCGTGTATGCCGAGCTCCACGAACGTGCTCTCGCCCGTGACCTCATCGGTATCGATCAGCAGCGCGATCCGCTCGCGGGCCGTGAGCTTTTCGCGGGCGTGCTGCGCGGCGATCTTCTCCTCCCCCCCGCCGAGCTTGATGCTCGCGCGGCGCGCGGCGAGATCCTCGACGAGCGGACGCAGGATCGAGGTCTTCTGCTCGGTGCTCATCAACGGCCCTTCCACTGGGGATCGCGCTTCTCGAAGAAGGCGCTCACGCCCTCGACTATGTCGTCGGTAGAGAGTGCGAGCGTCAGCTGGGCGCGCAGGTAGTCCAGCGCGTCGTCGAGTGGCATGTCGAGCTGGCGGCGCATCGCTTCCTTGCCGAGCCGCATGATCAGCGGCGAGGAGCTCGCCAGCTTGAGCGCCCACTCGAGGACCTCCGCTTCGAACTCCGCGTCAGGCACGACCTTGTTGACCAGGCCGGCCGCGAGCGCCTCCTCCGCGTCCCAGCGTTCGCCGAGCAGCAACAGCTCGTTTGCCTTCTTGCGCGGCACGTTGCGGTAGATCAGCGACATGATCATGAAGGGAAACGTGCCGACGTTGATCTCCGGCGTTCCGAAGGTCGCCCGCTCAGAGGCGACGATCAGATCGCACGCCAGGGCGATGCCGAGCGCGCCGGCCAGGACGTGCCCCCGAGCGGCACAGATCGTCGGCTTGCCGAGCTCGCCGATCAGCTTGAAGAGGTCAACGAAGCGCTCGGATCCGAAATGCTTCTCCACGAGCGAGGTCTCGCCCGCGAACCCACCCAGGTTCGCACCGGAGGAGAACGTCTTCTCATGCGAGGAGGCGAGCACGACGCAGCGCACGTCGTCCCCGTCGCGTGCCCGCTCGAAAGCGGCGATCAGCTCCCCGAGCATCTCGGGCGAGAGCGCGTTGCGAGTGCCCGGGTCGTTCAGCGTGATCGTCGCAACGCCGTGCTCCTCGACGTCATAGAGGACTGGTTCTGCGGCCACGAACGCATCCTAACCGGATCTCGGTGCCCGTAGGAAGTGAATAGCCCTACTGTTTACTTTTGGGATGGTCTTGGATAGCCTGGCGCAAGCCCCCAGGGTCCGAACGCACGTCCATCGCCACAAGGAGAGAACCCGTCATGGCCACCGCCGAGAGCGTGCTGAAGCCTGACTTCCAGGCCAAGCGCAAGCACTTCATCTTCACCGACGAGCACGAACAGCTGCGCGAGTCGATCACGAACTTCGCACTCAAAGAGCTCGCACCCCACGCCGAGGAGTGGGAGGAGAGCACCTTCCCCGACTCGGTCTTCCGGCGCATGGGCGAGCTCGGCTTCCTGGGCTTGGACAAGCCGGAGGAGTACGGCGGCCAGGGTGGCGATTACTTCAGCGCCTTGGTGCTCGGCGAGGCGATCTCGAACGCCAACTGCGGCGGCCTCGCGATGGGCATCGCGGTGCAGACGGACATGGCGATGCCACCGATCCTCGCATTCGGAACCGAGGAGCAGAAGCAGCAGTGGGCGGTGCCGGCGATCAAGGGCGAGAAGATCCTCTGCCTTGGCATCACCGAGCCGGACGCCGGCTCAGACGTCAAAGGCATCAAGACACGCGCGGTGCGCGACGGCGATGAATTCGTGATCAACGGCTCGAAGACCTACATCACCAACGGACACCGCGCCGACGTGATCGTGCTCGTCACGAAGACCGACCCGGACGCCGGCTACGACGGCTTCAGCCTGTTCCTCGTCCCGATGGACAGCCCCGGAGTGATCCGCGAGAAGAAGCTCCAGAAGTTGGGCATGCATGCATCCGACACGGCGCTTCTCGCCTTCCAGGACGTTCGCGTGCCGGCCTCGGCGATGCTCGGCGAAGAAGGCAAGGGCTTCTACAAAATCATGTGGGAGCTCCAGGGCGAGCGCATGATCGGTGCGGCCGGGAGCGTCGCGGGGGCGCAGAAATGCTTCGACCGCACGCTCGAATACGCAAAGGAGCGTGAAGCGTTCGGCAAAGCGATCGGCCACTTCCAGGTGATCCGCCACAAGTTCGCCGAGATGGCCACCAAACTCGAGGCCGCCCGACAGCTCGTGTACATGACCGCGTGGCGCTTCGCCAACGGCGATTACCCGGTGCGCGAGATCTCGATGGCCAAGCTCTATTCCTCTCGCGTGGCCTGCGAAGTGGCAGACGAATGCATCCAGATCCACGGAGGCGCCGGCTACATGAAGGAGTACAACGTCGAGCGCGTCTGGCGCGACATGCGGCTGAACCGCATCGGCGCGGGTACCGACGAGATCATGCTCGAGGTCATCGGCCGCTCCTACGGGCTGTAGGGCGACTCCGATCAGGTGGCCGAGACGCGCTCAGGAGTCGACGAAGGAGACGTTTGCACCGATCGCCTCGTATGCGGCGCTCGCGCGGCGATCGGCACTCAGCAGGGTCGCGCCGTGCCGCTTTGCGGTGGCGGCAATCAGGGCGTCGTAGAGCATCCCGCCGCGGACTCCCGCGACGGTCGCCCGCCTCAGGCAGGCCAGATGCTCATCGCCGGCCAGGACGAGCCAAGGCTCGGGATAGTCGTTCTCCAGCGACTCGAGCACCACCGACGGCGCCAGGCGGCGATCCTCGGGCATACGACTGAGCACCGAGACAACCTCGAAGGCGACGTGCGCCGGGAGCATTCGCTCATCGCGCATCAGCTCATTGCGAGCACAGGCGTGAGCAGAGTGCCACGGCGCCAGGGCGGCGATCACGACGCTCGCGTCCGGCGCGATCACCGGCGGCTGCGTTCGATTGCCTCGCGCGTCTGCTCGACTGTGAGCGTCGGCACCGGGCGGTCAGGGACGATCACCGACAGCCCATCCCTCACCTCGACGTGGGCGGGCACGTCCGGCACCGTCAGCTCCAGCTTCCCGTCGACTGCGTTCAGCTCGAGCTCACTCGGACCGTCCACGCCCAGCTGCTCGCGCATGGGCTTCGGTATCACGATCCGCCCGACGCCATCGATGGCAACTCGCATACCATCAGATTACCAACCGGTGCCATGAGCCCCGTCACGCCCCCCTTCTCCGACGAGCACGAAGACCTGCGACAGTCCGCCCGCGGCTTCATCGAACGCGAGCTGACCCCTCACGCGCAGCAGTGGGAGGAGGAGCGCTGGTTCCCCGACGAGGTCTTTCCCAAGCTCGCCGCGCAGGGCCTGCTCGGGCTGAAGTACCCCGAGCAATACGGAGGCGAGGGCGGCGACTATCTGCACGAGGCCGTCCTCTGTGAGGAGATGGCGAGGACCGGCTCCGGCGGGACGGCCGCCGGCATCGGCGCTCACATCAACATCGCCACCCCCCCGATCTGGAAGTTCGGCACCGAGGATCAGAAGCAGCGCTACCTGGTGCCGGCCGTTCGCGGCGAGCGGATCGGCGCCCTGGGCATCACCGAGCCGGGCGCCGGGTCGGACGTCGCGGCGTTGAGCATGCGCGCCGAGCGCGTCGACGGCGGCTGGGTGCTCAACGGCGAGAAGACGTACATCACCAACGGGGTGCGTGCACATTTCATCGTCACCGCCGTCAAGACGAGCGAGCAGGGCGGCCACCACGGCATCTCCTTCCTGATCGTCGATCGGGGGGAGGGGGTGAGCTCCTCGAAGCTCCAGAAGCTCGGCTGGCATGCCTCCGACACCGCCACGATCAGCTTCGAGGACGTCTTCGTGGGGGAGGAGAACCTGCTCGGCGAGCTGAACGAGGGCTTCGCCCTGATCATGGCCAACTTCCAGTGGGAGCGGCTCGCGATGGCGCTGGGGGCCGTCGGCGCGATGCAGCTCGCGTGGGAGCGCACGGCCGTGTACGCACGCGAGCGCCAGGCTTTCGGGCGCCCGCTGACCGGCCACCAGGCGATCCGCCACAAGCTCGCCGACATGGCCACCTCGCTCTACACGTGCCGATGCGTGACCTACGACGCACTGCGCCGGTTCGTCGAAGGAGAGGAGCCCCTGCGCGAGGTGACGATGGCAAAGCTGCTGACCCAGCGCGCCTGTTTCGAGCTGATGGACGAGTGCCTGCAGATCTACGGCGGCGCCGGATACATGCGCGAGTACTGGGTCGAGCGCGCCGCCCGCGATGCCCGCCTCGGGCCGATCGGCGGCGGCAGCGACGAGATCATGCGCGAGATCCTCGGACGCACGCTGGCGCTGTAATCACCGCGAAATCGCTCCGCCTTCCTCTGCAAGGCTCTTCAAAGCTCCGCTCCTCGGCTCATGTCGGCGCGGCGTTGCGCCGATACGCGCCACGTGCCTCGCCGTGTCCGCCTGATCCTCGTGGCCGCCCTCGCGGCCCTCTGCGCCTGTGCCGGCGCCCCGGCGCTCGCGTCTCAGGTGCGCTCCCATCGCCCACGCCACGGCGCGCAACGCCACCACGCGGCCGCGTGCGGGAGGTCCGGCCGCCCTCACCACAGTCGCCGTCACACCCGCAGCGCGAGCTTCCGCGGTTCTCACCGCGCTCACCACGTGAGCCGCTGCGTGGGACGGCGCCGAGCAGCCAAACGCCGCGGCGGTGGACGCCAGCACCGCACAACCCGGCACTCGAGCGGCCCGCGCCGCTCCAGCGGCAACCACCGCCGGAGCTCGGCGGCCGACGCCGGCGGGGGCTGCCCGGACGCCGAGCTGGAGCCCAGTCCCTGGAACGTCGAACGCGTCCGCGCGGCGACGCTCTGCCTGATCAACCGTGAACGCGAAGCGCGCGGCGAGAGCGCGCTGCGGCGGAACTCCCGCCTCGAGCAGGCCGCGCAGAGCCACACCGAGAGCATGGCCTTCGGCGGCTACTTCGAACACGTAGGCCCCGGCGGGGACACCGTGCAGGCCCGGATGCGCAACTCCGGCTACATCTACAGCTCGCAGGTGGGCTACGAAATCGGGGAGAACATCGCCTGGGGGACGCTCTCGCGGGGAACGCCGCGCGCGATCGTCGCAGCCTGGATGGGCTCAACGGGGCATCGCGAAAACATTCTCAATCCACACTTCCGCGACACTGCGATCGGCGTCTCGCCCCACGTGCCTGGCTCGTTCGGCCACGGGCAGCCCGGTGGCCTCTACACGCAGGACTTCGGCGTGATCATCAGCGGCTGAGCCGCTCACGGCCCCGAAACGCCACCTCCAGGCCTGGTGCGACGCGGGGCGATCCACACCGGACCTATATAACTTCGGCTCCTCGACCACGTAGAAGGAGACCTCAACGCTATGGGAGTACTCGACGGCAAGTCGGCGATCGTCACGGGCTCGGCGCGCGGCATCGGACGCGCGACCGCGGAGCTGCTCGCGGCGCAGGGCGCCCAGGTTCTGATCAACGACCTCGACGGCGAGATCGCCGAGCAGGCCGCCGGCGAGATCGCTGGCGAGACGGCCGTGTTCGCCGGCGACCTGACCAAGCCCGGCATGCCTGACCAGCTCGTCCAGAAGACGATCGACTCTTTCGGGAAGATCGACATCATCGTCAACAACGCCGGCTACACGCTCGACGCGCCGATCCACAAGATGTCCGATGAGCATTTCCAGGCGATGCTCGACATCCACACAGTCGTGCCGTTCCGTGTGATCCGCGCGGCGGCGCCGCACCTGCGCGAGCCAGCCAAGAAGGAGCGCGAGGAAGGCCGTGAGGTGTTCCGGAAGATCGTCAACGTCTCCTCGACCTCGGGAACGTTCGGCAACGCCGGACAGGCTAACTACTCCTCCGGCAAGGCGGCCGTCGTCGGCCTGACGAAAACCGTCGCGAAGGAGTGGGGCCAGTTCAAAGTGAACGTCAACGCCGTCGCCTTCGGCTTCATCGACACGCGCCTCACGCAGGCGAAGGTCGACGAGAACACGATGGAGAAAGAGGGCGAGAAGATCCAGCTCGGCATACCCGAGCAGATGCGCCAAATGGCCCCGATGATGATCCCGCTCGGCCGTCCCGCCACACCCGAAGAGGCGGCGGGAGGCATCTTCTTCCTCTGCTCACCATGGTCCAACTACGTACACGGTCAGACGCTGCACGTCACCGGCGGCATCTTCGGTGGGATGAGCGGCTGAGGTCGGCCTCCCTCGCGAGCAATTGGGGTGCGGGCGCGACACGGGGGCGGGCATTTTGATGGCCCTCAAAGGCCATAGCCGCGCGGAGCCTCAGATGCCCTACACCCCTCTGAGGTCGAGCAGACAGCCGGAGAAGTAGGCACCTGCGGGCGAGGCGAGATACGCCGCCAGCGCGGCCACCTCCGCTGCCGTCGTCGCCGGGCCAGGGGCGATCGTCACCGCCGTGACGCCGTGACGAGCCCACTCGATCGAGAGCGTACGCGACAGGTTCTCGAGGCCGGCGAGCGCCGGCTCTGAGTGCTCGCCCGCGCCGCGCGCGGGGGCGAGAAAGAGGATCCGACCGCCCCGCTGCGCCGGAAGGAAAGCAAGATTGAACACCGAGCGGGTGACCGTCCACACAGCCTCCAGGCACCCGTCGAGCGCGGCCTCGGCGCTCGTCTTCGAACGATCGTCGCGGTCGGCGCGCTCGCGCGCGAACAGGGCCGCGGCATCGACGACGAGCATGTCGAACCCCGGCATCTCCCGCAACGCGGCCGTCAACGCATGATCGATGGCGGCTTCGCGCTGCTCGTGCGAGACGCCAGCGATCGGCGCGCATCGGGATACCTGCGCGCCCAATGCCGCGCAGGCGGTCTCGACCGCGTCACCCAAGCCGGCGCCGCCGTCTTGCGCGGGCCCGGCGAGCAGCACCCGCACGCCGTCCAGAAGACCGGGCCGCAGCAGGCGCGACGCGTCGATCGTGCTCATCGCGCGAGCGACGCCTCGCTATGCGACAGCCGCGCCCTTCGGCCGGCGCTGGTCGCGCACGCGCCGCAGGACACCCTTGCGTCCATGCTCCTCGAGCCCCGCGTACAGGCGGCGGATCTCGACGAGGATCTGGTCGGCGACATCCTGCTGCTGCTCCCGCGTCGGGTCCTCGATGCGCTCCCAACGGATCGCCCCGCCGTACTGGATCGTCACCTTGGGGAACTGAAGCCGCTTCCAGTTGCGTATGCGCGAGGAGCCGTGGATCGCGATCGGCACGACCGGCGCACCGGTCTCGAGCGCCAGCCGGCCGATTCCCCGCTTGGCCTGCTCGGCCACTTTGCCCGTGCGCGAGCGCCCGCCCTCGCAATACATGGTGATCGCTCCACCCCGTTCGAGGATCGTGTCGGCAGTGATGAAAGCCTCCTCATCGCGCGCTCCGCGACGGACCGGAAAGACGCCGCCATGTGTGTAGATGAACTGCATCGGCGGTTTGAAGAGCTGCGACTTCGCCATGAAGCGAACCTTGCGGCGGATGTAGGCGCCCATCAGGAAGTGGTCCATGAAAGAGAAGTGATTGGGGGCGAGGATCACCGCGCCCCTGCCCGGCACATTCTCCGTGGAGATCGCACGCGCGCGCAGGAGCGTGTACGCGTAGATCGACGTCAGCACACGAACGAGCTCGTAGACCCAATCCGGTTCGCGCGTGCGCGCGCGCGTGTGAAAACGATCGAAGTACTCCTTGGGCCTGGGGTCGGCGTAGACCTGCTCGCGCATCGGTGCTAGCTCGCTCATCTCAATTCCTAGCCTACCTCGCCGGCGGCTCGACGCCGCGCGCTCGCGCCAGCGCGTCGTCCCACCCGGCCAGCAGTTCCTGGCGCTCCTCCTCGCTCATCCGCGGCTCGTAGCGCAGGAGCTCGCGCCAGCCCGCCGCCACGTCGCTGACGGTCCACAGCCCCACGCCCACCCCGGCGAGATAGGCAGCGCCGAGCGCCGTCGTCTCGGCTATCTCTGGCAGCACGACCGGCACGCCGAGCACGTCGGCCTGGAACTGCATCAGCCAGCCGTTCGCGGTGGCTCCGCCGTCGACGCGCAGCTCCGGGAGCGACGCGCCAGAAGCGAGCTCAATCGCGCGAACCGCGTCCACCGTCTGATACGCCATCGCCTCGAGCGCCGCGCGGGCGAGATGCGCGCGCCCGCTACCGCGGGTCAGCCCGACGATCGTCCCCCGCGCCCGCGCGTCCCAGTACGGAGAGCCGAGGCCGGTCAGGGCAGGGACGAAATACACGCCCTCGTTGCCCTCGAGCGACGCGGCGAGCGCCTCTGTCTCAGCGGCGTCGTCGATGATCCGCAGGCCGTCGCGCAGCCACTGCACCGCCGCGCCGGTGACGAAGATCGAGGCCTCCAGCGCGTAGGTGCACGAGCCCCCGATGCCCCACGCCAGCGTCGTCAGCAGACCACGGGGAGGCTCGAGCATCCCGAAGCCGGTGTTGCAGAGCACGAACGAACCGGTCCCGTATGTGTTCTTGCCCATGCCCTCCTCGACGCACGCCTGGCCAAAGAGGGCCGCCTGCTGATCGCCGGCCACGCCCGCCACTGGCACTGCGTGCCCGTGGAGCGCCTCGGGCTGCGTCTCGCCGATCACCCCGGCGCTGGGCAGCACGCGCGCAAGCGAGCGCTCGGGCACCCCGAACAGGTCCAGCAGCTCCGGGTCCCACCGGCGGTTGCCGATGTCGTACAGCAGCGTGCGCGACGCGTTGGAGGGATCGGTTACGTGCTCACCGGTCAGCTTGAAAAGAAGCCACGAGTCGACCGTCCCGAACACGGCGCGTCCCTCCATTGCACGCTTCCTCAGTCCGTCCACGTGCTCGAGCAGCCATTGGATCTTCGTGGCGGAGAAATACGGGTCGAGGACCAGGCCGGTGCGTGCGCGCAGCAGTGGCTCGTGCCCGGCGGCGAGCAGCTCCTCACAGCGCGCCGCCGTCCGGCGATCCTGCCAGACGATCGCCGGGTGGAGCGCCTCCCCGGTCGTCGGGTCCCACACGCAGACCGTCTCGCGCTGGTTGGTGATGCCCACCGCGGTCAGGTCGCCCTCGGCGACCCCGGCGTCGGCGAGGGCCGCGCCGGCGACGGTCTGCGTGAGCTCCCAGATCTCACGCGGGTCATGCTCGACCCAGCCGGGGCGCGGAAAGGACTGCGTCAGCTCGCGTGAGGCGCGCGAGATCGGCTCCGCCCGCTCGTCGAAGACGAAGCACGTCGTGGCCGTCGTCCCCTGGTCGATCGCGAGGATCATCTGGACCGCGAGCCTACCTGTGCACCTCGCTCACCGCCGGTCAGGCGCTATGCGGCGACGCCCGCGCGAGGTAGACGCGGATGAAGTCGGCCAGCTGGCGCGCGCGATGGGCGAAGCCGGCGGGCGTGCGCGCCGTCGCCCGGTGGGCGAGCTCGAGCTCGAGCTCGGCGACGCGGTGGCCGGCGCGGACCGCGTCGATCGTCATGCCGACCTCCATGCCGAAGCCGGTGGCGAACGGCAACACGTCCCGCATGGCGCTCGCGGACAGCGCCCGCTGTCCCGAGATCGGCGCCGTCGTCTCGAGGCCGCAGCGACGGCGGATGGCCCAGCGCGCAAAGCCGACGGCGAGTCCGAAGCCGCCACCGACGCGTCGCGCGAACGCCGCCACGGCGATGTCCGTGTCGCCCCGCCTGACCGCCTCGGCGAGTACCCCGAGCTGCGCGGCCGAGTCGCCGAGATCGCCGTCGCAAAGCACGTAGACCGTCGACTCATCGCTGCCCCCCTCGGACGGCGATGCGCTGCTGAGGGCCTCGCGCGCCGCCTGGGTGACGGCAGCGCCCTTGCCGATCGCCCGCTCGCTGCGCACCACGCGTGCGCCCGTTTCGCGCGCGATCCGGGACGTGCGGTCGGTCGAGCCGTCGTCGGCGACCCACACGGGCGCGCCCGGAAATGCCCGCGCCAGCGCCTCGAGCGTCGCGCCGATCCGCTCCGCCTCGTTGTAGGCGGCGACGATGATGGACGTGTCCGCGGGCATCGATCGGTCGGGGTGGGAGGCTATTGTCCGGAGCGTCCGGCGAGCGGCGTTTGGAGGCTGCAATGGCTGTGGTGGAGGCCCATATCACGGGCACGGTATGGAAAATCGAGTGCGCCGTAGGTGACGCCATCGAGGAGGGCGACACGGTTGCGATCCTCGAGTCGATGAAGATGGAGATGCCGGTCGAGGCCGAAGACTCGGGCACCGTCGCCGAGATCGTTTGCACGGAGGGCCAAGCCGTCAGCGAGGGCGACCCGCTCGTTGTGCTCGAGTAGCCCGCGCGGCGCGAGCCGGTCGCAATCCCGAGTTGCTCGGCGGCGCCGATTTGCCCACCGCGACTTCATGCTCGCCGACGGGTTCTGTCCACCAGCGGCATCGCACAAGCCGAGCTGGTGGGGGAAGGGAGCACAAAGATGACCTCGAGAGACGGTCGCAGGCTCGCCGCGATGATCGCAGCCGCAATCTGTGTGGCTCTGGCGGCACCGACGTCCGGCGCCGCGGCGGTTCAGGGCTTCGGTCCCCTGAGCACGGGCGGCTGTCTCGTCACGCGCGGCACCACTAGCGAAGACGTCGGCCAGTACCACTGCGCAGCCGGCAAGGGCCTCGTCGGCGCGAACGCGGTCGCGGTGTCTGCGGACGGCGCCAACGTGTACGTCGTCGGCGGCACCCCGGGCAACACTCCCGCCAGCAGCTACGGCAACCTGGCGATCCTCAAGCGCGATCAGACGACAGGTGCGATCTCGGCCGCAGGGTGTTTGAGCTCCGATGGGACCGACGGGCGCGATGGTGAAACGGGCGCGTGCACGCCCACCCCTTCGCTGCTCGGGGCCGACGGTGTGGCGGTGAGCCCCGACGGCCTCACGGTATATGTGACCTCGAAAAGCTCCGCAAGTGTCGTGGCCTTCGCGCGAGATCCCGCGACGGGCGTGCTGAGCCGCCTTGGCTGCATGCAGGGCTCGCCGCGGCCAGGGTCGCCGTGCAGGTCCGCCAACGTGTTCGTGAGCTCGAGCGGCGTCGCGGTCAGCGCCGACAACACGGCGCTGTACGTGTCCGCGCCGCAGGAAGGCGCGATATCCGAGTTCACGCTGCCGCCTTCCTCGGCCCCCGCCGGGAGCGGCCCGAGTGGACCGCCGCCGACGGTGGCGTCGATCTTCGCGCCCGCGCCCACCTACCTCGCGAACCCGTGCATCGCCGTGAACGGTCTTGACGGTCCGTGCGCCGTCGGCACCGCGATGGGCGGCGTCGGCCACCTCGCGCCCAGCCCCGACGGCAAGCAGCTGTACGCGACGGCGGGGCCCAGCAAGGCGGTCGACGTGTTCTCACCGGGCGCCGGAGGGACGCTGGCCGAGAGCGGCTGCCTGATGGTTGAAGCCCCGCCCGGCCTCTGCGCCAACTCGAAGCTCATGAATACCCCCACCAGCGCAGCCAACAGCCCCGACGGCAGGAACGTCTACCTGAGCGACTCAAGCCATGGCGACGGAATGGTCGTCGTGCTCGCGAGGAACGCGTCAACGGGCCAGCTGTCCGACTCGAGCTGCGAGGACTTCCTTCCCAAACCGCGCCACGAAGAACCTGGGGAAAGCGAAGAAGAAAAAGAAGAACGGCAGAAGGAAGCTGAAGAAAAGGAACCGCCCGACGTGTGCCAGCGCGTTCCCGGGCTCGAAGGCGTGTCCGTGGTTGCCGTGAGCGGTGACGGGTCTTCGGTGTACGCCTTCGGAGGCAGCTCGGCTGTGATCTTCTCCAGAGACGCCGCCACCGGGAAGCTGACCGAAACATCCTGCGCCGCCGTAGAAGACAGCCGCTGCGCGAGCCTGCCCTCGCTGCGCGACGTGCAAGCGGCGGCGATCAGCCCGGACGGGCACGAGGTGTACGTCGTCGGCGCCGGAAAAGGCGCGGTCATGACCTTCTCGATCGGCGCCGCGGTGACGAGCGCCCGCGCGGCCGCGACCCACGCCGGCAGCGCGAGGGTCCGCGTGACGTGCCCCGCAGCCCTGCGACGCCCCTGCACGGGACGCGTGCAGCTGATGCGACGTCTCGCCAGCGCCCGCCCGCACGGGCGCCACCGTGCTCGCGCGAAAAGGATCGAGATCGGCGGCTCGAGGGCCTTCACCATACGTCCCGGCCGGCAGGCGATCGTAAGCGTGCGGCTCTCGCCGGGCGCCGACCGGCTGCTGCGCTCCCGCCACCACCTGCGGCTGACGGCGGTCGTGAGCGCCGCCGCGCACGGTGGCGGCTCCGGTTACGGGCGGCGTTTGATCCTCACGCTCGCTCGCTTCTAGGGCGGCCCGCGCCCGACGCCGCCGCTCACGCCCGCTCGGCTACGCTGTCGGCGCGTGTCCTCAGGCGCTCCACCCCGCGAGCTCGCAGGCGGCAAGCTGCTGATCGACGAGCCTGCCGGCAATGTCGTTCGCCTCACGATCTCCAACCCGGCGAAGCGCAACGCCCTCGACCACCCGATCCTCGACGCGATCACCGCGACGCTGAGCGAGCTGGGCTCGGCGGCCGCTTCGACCCGCTGCGTGGTGGTCACCGGCGCGCACGGCATGTTCTCGGCCGGCTATGACATCGGCGAGATTCCCGACGAGGAGTTCGAGGAGCGTGCCGAGCAGCTCGTCGCGCACCCGTTCACGGAAGCGATCGACGCGCTCGAGGCATTCCCCTACCCGACCGTTGCCGCGCTCCCCGGGCACACGATCGGCGGCGGGCTCGAGCTCGCGCTGGCGTGCGACATGCGCGTCGCGCTGGAGGGCATCAAGCTCGGCATGCCTCCCGCGAAGCTCGGCCTCGTCTACTCGCACACGGGCCTGCGCCGCTTCCTCGACGCGATCGGCGCCACGCGCACGCGGGAGCTGTTCCTGCTGGGCCGCTACGTGGACGCGGCGACGGCGCTCGCATGGGGTCTCGTGAACCGCGTCGCCGGCGCCTCGGAGCTCGAACCGACGACGCTCGCGCTGGCTCGCGAGCTCGCGGGCAACGCGCCGCTGTCGCAGACCGGCAACAAGCGCGTGATCGCGGAGCTGCTGCGGGCCGAGGGCGCGCTCGACCCAGAGGTCGAGCAGGAGCTGATCGAGCTGCGCCGCGCGTCCTTCGCGTCGGATGACATGCGCGAGGGCATGCGCGCCTTCGCGGAGAAACGTGCGCCTCGCTGGCGAGGGGGCTGACCGGCCCGGCGGCGACTCGAACAGCCGTCCGGCGCGCCGCCTAACGTGCCGGTCATGGAGCCGCTGATCACCCGCGAGCAAGCGCTCGAGCTCGGCGAGATCGAGGACCACGCGGAGATCGAGGCGCTCGTGCAGCGCGCCTGGGAGGCACGCCTGGAGAAGTTCGCCGACTCGACCGACATGTGTTCGCTGGTCAACGCGAAGTCCGGCGGCTGCGCCGAGGACTGCGGCTTCTGCGCCCAGTCACGCTTCGCCGAGGCCGAGACCCCGATGCACGCGATGATGGAGCCCGAGCAGATCCTCGAGCACGCGCGCGCCGCCGAGGCGGCAGGGGCCCACCGCTTCTGCATGGTGACCCAGGGCCAGGGACTGTCCAAGCGCGACTTTGAGAAGTACCTCGAAGGCGTGCGCCTGGTCTCCGAGCAAACGAACCTCAAGCGCTGTGCTTCGATCGGCCACATATCGGCGGAGCGGGCGGCCGCGCTGCGGGTGGCCGGGATCCAGCGGGTCCACCACAACGTCGAGACGGCTTACAGCTACTACGACGAGGTCACGAGCACCGTGCGCTACGAGGGCCGCCTGCGCACGATCCAGGCGGTCCGCGAGTCGGGGCTCGAGACGTGCGTCGGAGGCATCCTCAACCTCGGCGAGACGCGCGGGCAGCGGGTGGAGATGGCGTTCGAGCTGGCCGCCATAAACCCGACGAGCGTTCCCATCAACATGCTCAACCCGCGCCCCGGAACGAAGTTCGGCGACCGCGAGTACATGGATCCATGGGAGGCGGTCAAGTGGATCGCGATCTTCCGGTTGATCCTGCCCGGGGCGCTCTTTCGGCTCTGCGGTGGCCGTGTCGAGAACCTGGGAGAGCTGCAGCGGCTGGCCGTCAAGGCGGGTATCAACGGCGTGATGATGGGCAACTTCCTGACCACGCTCGGCAACGAGCCCGAGGCCGACAGGGAGATGTTCGAGGAGCTCGGCCTGAACGTCGCCCGCCAGGCCGACAACGCCGCAAATCCTCGTCCCGACAACCGCTCGGGATGGCTCGAGGGTGAGACGCCCGACCTCATCGCCGAGCACCTCGCCGAGGACTACCCGCGGGAGGCCGTCGACCTGCAGGTGCGGCTGTGGGACCCGTCCACCCAGCTGCGCTACCGGGCGAAGGGCTCGGTGCCGCCACGCCCCGACGGCGCCGTCAACAAGATCCCCCACCCAGCCCCGGTCGGGTAGGGGTCGATCGTGAGCGAGATCGAAGCGCGCCTGGCGGAGCTGGAGCGACTCGGTCTCAGCCGTCGCCTGCGCCTGCTCAGCGGGCCGCAGGGTCCCACGGTGCTGCTCGAGGGCAGACCCGTGATGCTGCTGTGCTCGAACAACTACCTGGGCCTAGCGGACCATCCGCGCGTCCGCGAGGCGGCCGCCGACGCCGCGATGCGCTGGGGCGTGGGGGCCGGCGCCTCCAGACTCGTGTCCGGCACGATGACGATCCACCGCCGGCTCGAGGAGCGCTTGGCGGCGTTCCAGCGAAGCGAGGCCTGTCTGCTGTTCGGCTCCGGGTACCTGGCGAACATGGGGGTGATCGGCGCGCTCGCCGGACGCGGGGACAAGGTCTTCTCGGACGAGCTGAACCACGCCTCGATCGTCGACGGCTGCCGCCTCTCGCGCGCCGAGGTGATCATCTACCGCCACGCAGACGTAGAGCATCTGCACTGGTGCCTGTATCACCATGGCCGCCGCGAGGGGCAGGGCCGCCAGCTGATCGTGACCGACTCGGTGTTCTCGATGGATGGCGACGTCGCGCCGCTTGAGGAGATCGTCGAACTCGCCCACGCGGCGGGCGCGCAGCTGCTCGTCGACGAGGCGCATGCGATCGGCACGATCGGACCGGGCGGGCGCGGAGCGCTCGCCGAGGCCGGGCTGGAGGGCGAGGTCGACGCGGTCGTGGGCACGCTCGGCAAGTCGCTCGGATCCTACGGAGCCTACGTCTGCGGCAGCGAGGAGATGATCCGCCTGCTCATCAACACGGCGCGCTCGCTGATCTTCTCGACCGCACCCCCGCCGCCGGCAGCAGCCGGCGCACTGGCCGCGCTCGAGCTCCTGCAGGAGCGCCCGCAGCGGGTGGGGCGCCTGCGCTCCAATGCGCGCGCCCTGCGCCGAGCGCTTGCCGAGGAGGGATTTCCCGTGGTTGATTCTGAGATGCAGATCGTGCCGCTGATCGTCGGCGACGAGCGCCCCACGATGAGCCTCTGCCAGAAGGCCTTGGAGGCGGGCGTGTTCGCCCAGGCGATCCGCCCCCCGACCGTTCCCGCCGGGACATCGCGACTGCGCCTCGCGGCGATGGCCTCGCACACCGCCTCCGAGCTGCGCATGGCGGCTGGCGTGCTCGGCGAGGCGGCGCGCTCGCTCGGACTGGACCCCGAAGCCATGGGCCCTCCGCTCGTCGCGGCCCAGGAGGCACCCGCACGGCTTCCGGGCGCCGGCCAGCTGGTGCCCGAGACCGACGACGTCACGACCGCGGTGGCACGCACTCGTGCGAGCGCCCCTTTCGACGGCGAGCTGGGAGCCGGGCCACCGGCTCCCGCGGACACTGCGGACGCGACCGACGGGCCGTTCGACTTCGAGCGTGAGGCCGCCGCGGCGCGCGCGGCCTAGAGCGAGCGCCGGCCCGCATCGGGCGGCTGGACCCCGGCGAGGATGCGAGGACTGTTCATCACCGGCACCGACACCGGCGCCGGCAAGACGGTCCTCGCCGCGGCGCTGATCGCGGCGATGGCCGCGGCCGGCGAGCCTGTGCGGGCGCACAAGCCCGCCGTGACCGGGCTTGATGAGCCCTCGGGCAGCTGGCCGGCCGATCATGAGCTGCTCGGCGCCGCAGCCGGCATGAGGCCCGAGCAGGTGGCGCCTCTGCGCTACGGGCCCGCCGTCTCTCCCCGGCTGGCGGCGGAGCTGGCGGGCGATCGCGTGGAGCCCGCGCAGATGGCGAGGAGTGCCCGTGCCGCCGGCGAGCTGGGGCTGCTCGTTGTCGAGGGAGCCGGCGGCCTGCTCTCACCGCTTGCCGAGGACTACGCGGTCTGCGATCTCGCCTCGGCGCTCGGATTGCCCGTGCTGATCGCCGCACGGCCCGGTCTCGGCACGATCAACCACTCGCTGCTGACGCTGCGGGCAGCGCGCGCCGCGGGCCTGGAGGTCCGCGCCGTCGTGCTTACTCCGTGGCCGGCCGAGGCCTCGAGGCTGGAGCTCGACAACCGCGACACGATCGAGCGCGTGGGAGACGTCGAGGTCGCGGGGCTCGCGCGCGTCGAGCGCCCCGACGTGGACGAGCTTGCGCGCGCGGGAGCGCTGCTGCCGTGGCGGCGCTGGCTCGCCGGCTGAAGCGCTCCTTTCAAGCTTCCGGCGCCCGCGTTCGATAGCGAACCATGGACATCAACCAGGGCGAGCCGAGCGCGGGCTCCGCGGACCTCGCCACCCGTTTGGAGTGGTGGATGTCCCGGCGGATCAGGCTGCTCGTGCTGCTCGCATGCCTGACCGCCGTGGTCCTCGCGCTGCTGCACGCGGGGACTGGCGTGTTCTCGAGCACGGCCTTAAAGAGCGCGCGGCTCGCATGCAATCCGGTCGTGCCGCAGCTTGCGCGGGCGAACTTCGGCCAGATCCGGCGGCTGCGCGCGAGCTTGCTGGGAATCATGGCGCCGCTCGCTCGGCGTCGGTATGCATGGGGCCCGGTTCCCGCCACCGTCGCCTGGACCGACAATCCGCCGGAGTCGTTCCGCTCGAGCCGCGGAGACGACGGGCAGTGGGAAGCAAGCTACGAGATGCGCGCGTGGGCGCGAAACGGCGACGACATCGGCGCCGACGTATTCCTCTTTGCCGGCGCCAGGCAGGCACGAAGCTTCCTCGACGTGGCCGCCAGCATCCGCTGCCATCGCGCCGCCTCCGAGCGTTATGGATCCCGCCCGCCCGGCGCCCGCAACCTCGTCTGGGTCAATCCCGACGGTACGGTCCAGGAGGACGTGTTCGTGCTCCGCGGCTTGCGGGTTTACCGGATCGCCGTCGTGGTCCCGCAGCGCGTCCAGCGGCAGCGGTCAAGCGCCGCGCAGGCGCTGGGGGTCCTGGCGGCGACCGCACTCGCGTGCGGGCTAGCCGATGCGGGCTGTCCCGCGCGGGCCGCGGGCGTCCCGATGCCGGCGTCGAGCTATTCGCGAGCTGGCAGCGTGCGCGCGAGATCGACGACGGCCGAAGTCACGCGAGCGAGATCCTGATCATCGATGACGTACGGCGGCATCGTGTAGAGAAGGTCGCGGAACGGGCGCAGCCACACGCCACGCTCGACGGCGAGCTGCGTGGCCGCCACGAGGTCGACGTCGTGCTCGAGCTGCACGACGCCGATGGCGCCCAGCACGCGGACGTCGCAGACGCCGGCGAGGTCCCGGGCGGGCTCGAGTCCCGCGGAGAGGCCGGCCTGCAGCTCGGCCACGCGGGCGCGCCAGCCGCCGTCGGCGAGCAACTCGAGCGATGCGAGCGCGACCGCGCACGCCAGCGGGTTGGCCATGAACGTGGGCCCGTGCATCAGCCCACCGCCCTCGCCGCTCGAGATCGCCTCGGCAACGTCGGCGCTGCAAAGCGTCGCGGCGAGCGTCATATATCCGCCCGTGAGGGCCTTGCCCACGCACATCACGTCCGGCGCCACGCCGGCGTGCTCGCAGGCGAACATCGCCCCGGTGCGGCCGAAGCCGGTGGCGATCTCATCGAGCACGAGCAGCAGGCCGTGCTCGTCGCACAGCCTCCTCAGCAGCGCGACGCATTCGGGCGAGTGAAACCGCATCCCGCCGGCGCCCTGCACGACCGGCTCCACGATCACCGCGGCCAGCTCGTGCGCGTGCTCGGCCACGAGCTCGCTGACGTGTCTGGCCCAGGCCTCGTCGAGGGGCGCGTCGAAGCCGTCGGGGGGCCGCTCGGCGAAGACGTGCTCGGGGAGCACGCCCGTGAACAGGCTATGCATCCCCCCCACCGGATCGCATACGGCCATCGCGCCGAACGTGTCGCCGTGGTAGCCGCCCCTCACGGTCAGGAGCCGGACCCGCTCCGCCCTGCCGATCGCGCGCTGGAACTGCAGGCACATCTTGACCGCGACCTCGACCGACACCGATCCCGAGTCGGCGAAGAACACCCTCTCGATGCGTGCGGGCGCGAGCTCGATGAGCCGCTGCGCCAGTCGGATCGCGGGCTCGTGGGTGAGGCCCCCGAACATCACGTGGGACATCCTCTCGAGCTGCCCCCGCACGGCGGCGTCGAGGGCCGGATGGCGGTAGCCGTGAATCGCGCACCACCACGAGGCCATCCCGTCGATCAGCTCGCGCCCGTCTGCGAGCCTGAGCCGGACCCCCTGTGCCGAGACGACCGGAAGCGACGCCGTCGCCGGCGGCAGCGCTCCGTATGGATGCCAGACGAGCCTACCGTCGAGCGCCAGCAGCGAGTCCCAGGCGGGATCGGGATTCAAGCGAGCGCGGAGGTGCGCACGGAGCGCTCAGTCTTCGTAGGGGACGAAGTCGCGCTTGCGCGCTCCGCACACCGGACAGAACCAGGTGTCGGGGATGTCCTCGAACGCTGTCCCGCCCGGGATGCCGCCGTCGGGATCGCCGTCCTCGGGGTCGTAGATGTAGCCGCAGGACTCGCAGATCCAGCGCTGGAGGGTCTTCGTGGTGGCGCTCATACGCCAAAGATTAGCTGCCTGTAGGGTCCGTCGATGGGCACGCCAGGGGAAAGCGCGAGGGCGGGGCCGGGCGAGGACCACAACCCGGGGCCGCCGACGCGCCCCCGCCAGGCGGCAACGGTGATCCTGCTGCGCGGCGAGGAGCAGGAGCTCGAGGTTCTGCTCGTGAGGCGCACACCCGAGGCCCGCTTCATGGGCGGCGTGTGGGTGTTTCCCGGAGGCGCCGTAAACGCGGGCGAGGGCGACGGCGAGGACGCCCACCGCGCCGCCGCGGTCCGCGAGCTGCGCGAGGAGGCGGCGATCGAGCTGGCGGACGCCGCCGGCCTGGTGAAGTTCTCCCGCTGGATCACGCCCGCCGCGGTGCAGATCCGCTTCGACACGCACTTCTTCCTCGCCTGCCTGCCTGCGGGTCAGGAGCCTCGGATCGATGGTCAGGAGTGCGTCGACCTGGGCTGGTTTCGCCCCCGCAACGCGCTCGCCGCATACCACGCCGGTGAGCTCCAGCTCGTCTTCCCCACGATCAAGCACCTCGAACAGCTCGGTGAGTTCGCGTCCGTCCACGAACTGCTCAACTATGCGCGCGAACGCGAGGTCCAGCCCGTCGAGCCGAGGGTCGTCCTCGAGGGCGAGGTTGCCCGCATCCTGCTTCCGGGCGACCCGGGCTACTAGCATCGGGGTCCTTGCTCGCGGCGCGGGCCTCGGGGCAACAGCCCTCGCCGGCCGTCAGCTCTGGCGCTGGGCGTTGACGACGTGGGTAACCGCGTTGATCAGCGCCAGATGGGTGAACGCCTGCGGGTAGTTGCCGAGGTGCCGGCCGGAGGAGGCCTCGAGCTCCTCTGCATAGAGGCCAAGCGGAGAGGCGTAGGAGAGCAGCCGCTCGCAAAGATGCGCAGCTTCCAGGTTCTCGCCGATCTCCGACAGTGCCGAGACCATCCAGAAAGAGCAGATCAGGAAGGTTCCCTCCTGTCCCTTGAGGCCGTCATCAGTCTCCTCGGGCCGGTAGCGCAGCACCAGCCCGCCCTCGGTCAGCTCGTCGCGGACCGCCATCACCGTGGCGCGTACGCGCTCGTCGTTTGGGGGCAGGAAGCGAACCAGCGGCACCAGCAGGGTCGAAGCGTCGAGCGCATCCGTGTCGTAATGCTGCCTGAAGACGCCTCGCTCATCGACGCCGCGCTCGAGGATCTCCGCACGGATCTCATCCGCGACCGCCTGCCACGCCTTGGCGTGGTCGACGTGGCCGCGACGTTCGGCCAGGCGCGCGCCGCGGTCCATCGCCACCCAGCACATCAGCTTCGAGGAGACGTAATGGTACGGCTTGCCGCGCGCCTCCCAGATCCCCTGGTCGGGTTCCCTCCAGGCCTTCTCCGCGCACCGTACCTGGTCGGCCAGGACGGGCCAGAGGCGCTCCGGTATGTGGTCGCGCCGCTTGGAATGGAGGTACACCGAGTCGAGCACTGCGCCGAACACGTCGTTCTGACGCTGCTGGTAGGCGCCGTTTCCGATTCGGACGGGACGCGCGCCTTCGTACCCGTTGAGGTGCTCGAGGGTGCTCTCCTCGAGTTCCTTGTCTCCCTTGATCCCGTACATGATCTGGAGCGACCCGTCCTCGTTGCGGGGGACGTCGGCGACGTATTGAATGAAGTCGTCCGCCTCCCAGTCGAGCCCGAGCGCGTGCAGCGCCCACAGGGTGAAGGAGGCGTCGCGCATCCAGCAGTAGCGATAGTCCCAGTTGCGTTCTCCGCCAGGCGTCTCCGGCAGGGACGTCGTGGGCGCCGCGACGAGTGCGCCGGTCGGCATGAAGGTCAGGCCCTTGAGGGCCAGGGCCGAGCGCTCGAGGTGGATGCGCCAGGGGTGATCCGGATAGGTGCCTTCGGCGAGCCACGTGCGCCAGAAGTGGCTGGTGCGGTGCAGGTGCCCGCTAGCTTCGGCGACGGTGAGCGGGCCGCCTCGCGCCTCCGTCCACGACAGGGCGCAGAACCGCTTCTCGCCCTCGCGCATCGTGTGACGCCCGTGAACGCGATTGCCCTCGAGTCCCATCCGTATGTCGCTGAGCAACCTGAACCCTGTGGTTTCGTGTACGGCGTCGATCTTGCAGGTAGCGCCTTCCCTGCCCTCGTCGACCACGTCCCACTCCGCCGGTTTCGCACCGTATTCGAGCATCGGCTCGCAGACGATCTCGACCGAGACCTGTCCCTGAATGCACTCCACGACGCGCACCAGCAGGTGGTCGGCGTCGAAGTCGGTGGGCGGCCGCGTGTGACTCGAGCCGTGCTCGTTGTCATGCCATTCGCCGATCGTGAGCGCGTCGACGACCCGCAGCCAGCCCTGCGGCGTCATCCAAGTCGTCTCGATCATGTTCGTGCCAGGGAGGTAGCGCCGGCCGGCTGGTACGTATACGCCGTAGGGACCCACGCGCCAGCTTCCGGCACCCCGATCGAGGATCGCGCCGAACACCGACGGCGAGTCGAAATGAGGCAGGCACAACCACTCGATCGAGCCATCGGATGCGACCAGCGCGCCGGTGTGGCAGTCGGAGAGGAAGCCGTACTCGGCGATCGGCGGGAAGGGTGAGTCGATAGAGGTGAACAGCGCGCCGTGCGCAGCGGGCATCGTCCAGCCCGGTTTTGGCTTCCAGCCTTCTACGGACTTCGCCCTGCTCACCATTCGCTGCGCTCGAAGCTCGGCCGCTCGACACCCCGCGGCAGCGTCCGTTCTTCGTCGAGCTTATCCAGGTGCGCGGCGAGCGTGACGGCGGCCAGGCCTCGCAGCGACTCGGCTACGTCCGGCCACACGGCGTCGAGCAGCTCGTCCACGGAGCGGCAGCCGCGACCGAGCGCCGCGATCAGTTTGTTCTCGCGGTCGATCCGGTGATCGATGTATTGGTCGAGCTTTGCCTGCGGGTCCCACACCGGTGGCCCGTGCCCGGGGCATAGCACCTCGACGTCATCGCGGAGGCGCAGTCGCGTCAGCCCGAGCAGGTAGCCGGCCATCGCGCCGGGATATGGGCTGATGAAGACGCTGCCCTCGCCGAGCACGGCATCGCCGGTGAAGCACACGCCGTCGGCGATCAACGCGAAATGGTCCGGGGCATGCCCGGGCGTGGCGACGGCCTCGAACGGGCCGACGCGCGCGCCTTCGTTGAGCAGCAGGTCCACCTCGCCGCGTCCTGCCGCGACCGGCGCCCGATACCGGGCGAGCAGCGCAGGCACGGCTTCGGAGTGATCGTGATGGTCATGCGTGAGCACGACCCCACCGAGCCCGCCCCGGGCCTCGATCGCCTCGAACAGACGCTCCAGATGCGCGTCGAGACTGGGGCCCGGATCGATCACCCACGCCGGCTCCCGGCCCACGACCCAGGTGTTCGTGCCGGAGAGCGTCACCGGACTGGCGTTCGCAGCCCTCAGGCAGAGGACGTAGTGATCGCGCTGCAGGTCGCGGTCGCCTGGCGCCTCGCCCTCAACGGCGAGGCCGGCTTCCCTGCCGTTCGCGCCGCTTGCAGGCGAGATGCTCATCCTCGCGACGTTAGCTGACCGTGCGGTGGAAGCTGCTCGCGGCCTAGCGCGAGCGCCGCGACGCTCTCCCGCTCCGCCGGCCGCCACCGGCGCGCGGGCCGGCGCTGGACCGCTCGCCTGCGCGCCTGCCGCGTTGCGGGCGTCCCCGGGTCTGCGATGCGGCGGGGCTCATCCCCGCCAGCTCGAGCTCACGGTGCAGGCCGAGGTCACCGACCATCCCGGCGAGCTCGTGCGCTTGCTCGTGGGCGACGAGCGTGACGCCGACGCCGCGGGCTCCCGCGCGTGCGGTGCGCCCGATGCGGTGGACGTAGTCGTCGCGTGTGGCCGGGATGTCGTAGTTGATCACATGCGTGATCCCCGCCACGTCGATGCCGCGGGCGGCCACGTCGGTGGCGACGAGCGTGTCAACAGCTCCGGTCTCGAAGCTCGCGAGCGCGCGCTCGCGCTGCCCCTGCGTCTTGTCCCCGTGCATTGCCACGGCCTGCACGCGGCTCGCGGCGAGCCGCTTCACAAGCCGGTCGGCGCCGCGCTTCGTGCGCACGAAAACGAGTGTGCGCCCGCGCTCGGAGTCGCTCAGCTCGGTCACGAGCCGCGCGACCTTGCTGTCGTGGGAGACCGTCACGAAGCGGTGCTCCACGTCCGCCTTGCGCTCTGCGGAATGGCTGTGCTGATGCCGGCGGGGGTCCTGGGTGTAGGCCTTCGCGATGCGCCCGACCTCGCCCTCGAGCGTTGCCGAGAAGAGCAGCGTCTGGCGCTCCTTCGCGGTCATCCTCACGATCCGCTCGACCGCGGGGCGGAACCCCATGTCGAGCATCCTGTCGGCCTCGTCGAGCACGAGCATGCGGACACGCTCGAGCGACACCTCCCTGCGCTCGATCAGGTCGAGCAGCCGTCCAGGCGTGGCGACGAGCACATGCGCGCGCGCCGCGAGCCTTGCCTGCTTGGCGATGCCGGCGCCGCCGTAGACCGCGGCGATGGCGAGCGCGCGGGCGTGGGCGATCGGCCTGACGTCTTCGACGATCTGGATCGCGAGCTCGCGCGTGGGCGCGAGCACGAGCGCGGACGGGCGAGGATCCGTGTCCCTCAGCCGCTCCACCAGCGGTATTCCGAACGCGAGCGTCTTGCCCGAGCCGGTCGGTGACTGAGCGAGCACGTCGTGACCGGCCAGCACGTCGGGGATGACGAGCTTCTGGACGGCGAATGGCGCGGCTATCCCGCGCTCTGCAAGCTCATTTACGACGGCCTCGGACACGCCGAGGCCGGCGAACGTCTCATGCTTCATGTTGTGCTCCTTTCGGCGGCCATCGGCCGCCGCTGCGAATGGAGATTCGACTGACCCCATCCGCGCCAAGAAGCGCCAACAAAGACCAAGAACCCCGCGGACGACTTCGCCGCCCGTGGGCCCACCGTAGCAGACGCCTGTCTCAGGCCTGGATGTTGGCCATCACGTGCTTGACGACCGTGTAGTCCTCGAGGGAATAGATGCTGAGGTCCTTGCCATAGCCGGACTCCTTGAAGCCTCCGTGCGGCATCTCCGAGACGAGCGGGATGTGATCGTTGATCCACACGCACCCGAAGCGCAGCGCCCTCGAGACGCGCAGCGCCCGGCTGACGTCTCGCGTCCACACCGAGGAGGCAAGGCCGTAGCGGGTGGCGTTCGCCCACTCGATCGCCTGCTGCTCGTCGCTGAATCGCTGCACGGTGATCACGGGGCCGAAGATCTCCCGCTGGATCATCTCGTCGTCCTGCTCGAGTCCGGCGACGACCGTCGGCTCCAGGTAGAAGCCCGGCCTGTCGGGCTCGTGGCCACCCGTGACGATCTCGGCGCGCTCCGGGCGCCGCTGCAAGAAGCCCTCCACGCGCTCGCGCTGGCGGGCCGAGTTGATCGGCCCGAGTGTCGTCTCCGGCGAGAGCGTGTCGCCGATCACCAGCCCGCGGGCCTGCTCGGCCAGCCCCGAGACGACGTCGTCGTATACGCCTGCGGAGGCAAGCACACGCGTGGCGGCGGTGCAATCCTGCCCGGCGTTGTAGTAGCCGGTGCCGGCGATCGTTTCGAGCGCACTCTCGAGGCTCACGTCGTCGAACACCACCACGGGCGCCTTGCCGCCGAGCTCGAGGTGCACCCGCTTGAGCGTGTCGGCCGCCGTGCGGGCGATGTGCTTGCCGGTGTCCACGGACCCGGTAAGGGCGAGCATGTCGACGTCGGGGTGGTTGATCAGCGCCTCCCCCGTCGGCTGGCCGGGGCCGGTGATGACGTTCAGCACTCCCTTCGGGAGGACCTCGGCGGCCAGCTCGGCCAGCCTCAGGGTCGTGATCGGGGTCGTCTCCGCCGGCTTCAGCACGACCGTGTTGCCAGCGGCGAGCGCCGGGGCGAATTTCCAGATCGCCATCATCAGGGGGTAGTTCCACGGCGTGAGGAGCCCGATCACACCCACGGCTTCGCGGCGGGTGAACGACGTGTAGCCCTCCATGTACTCTCCCGCCGCTCGACCCTCCAGGCAGCGTGCCGCCCCGGCGAAGAAGCGCAGGTTGTCGACCATCACCGGGATCTCATCGGCCTTGACGGCTTCGATCGGCTTGCCGGCGTTGAGCGCCTCCAGGCGCGCGATCTCCTCGCCGTTCTCCTCGAGCAGGTTCGCGATCGAGAGCAGCGCGTTCGAGCGCTGGGCCGGGGTGCTCTGTTTCCAGCCGTCGAAGGCGCGCCGCGCCGCCTTGACGGCGCGGTCGACGTCCTCGGCCGTCGATCGTGGCGCGCGCGCCAGCTCCTCGCCGTTCGCCGGGTTCAACACCGGTTCGCTCTCGCCGCCGGAGGCGAGGAGCTCGCCGTCGATGAAGTTGTTGAGCGTCTCTGCAGTCCTCGCCATCTGGATCTTCCCCTCCTCTGGGGTCTTATCGGGGTTGGGGGGTGCGTCGCCGGATCTTCATACCGGGCTCGCCGCCACACCGAGCGCCTCGGCGACCGCG
This sequence comes from Solirubrobacteraceae bacterium, assembly GCA_035940255.1. Taxonomy (GTDB): domain Bacteria; phylum Actinomycetota; class Thermoleophilia; order Solirubrobacterales; family Solirubrobacteraceae; genus Palsa-744. The sequence goes on along the minus strand of DASZFA010000025.1, from coordinate 89,150 downwards.
GGGTGGGTGATCTCGCCGGCGCGCACGTTCAGGCCGTGGCGCAGTGCCTCGTTGCGCGAGAGCGCCTCGTCGACTCCGAGCTCGGCGAGTTCGATCACGTAGGGCAGCGTCGCGTTCGTGAGCGCGTACGTCGACGTGATGGGCACGGCGCCCGGCATGTTCGTGACGCAGTAGTGCGTGATCCCATCCACTTCGTAGGTGGGGTTCGAGTGCGTCGTCGGCCGCGAGGTCTCGAAGCAGCCACCCTGGTCGATGGACACGTCGACGAGCACCGCGTGGCGCTTCATCAGACTCAGATCCTTGCGTGTCACGACGCGCGGTGCGCGGCCGCCGTGAATCAGGACCGCACCGATCACGAGGTCGGCGGCGGGCAGCATCTCCTCGATCGCAAGCGTCGAGGAGTAGACGGTCGAGGCACGCCCTGAAAAGGCGACTTCCAGTTCGCGCAAGCGGTCGATCGAGCGGTCGAACACGAACACGTCCGCCTGCATCCCGATTGCGATGATCGCGGCGTTCATCCCGACGACGCCGCCGCCGATCACGAGCACGGTCGCCGCCGCCACGCCGGGCACCCCTCCGAGCAGGATCCCGCGCCCGCCGAGCGGCTTCTCGAGCATGAAGGCGCCGGCCTGCGTGGCGATCTTGCCGGCCACCTCGCTCATCGGCGCGAGCAGCGGCAGCCTCCCCTCCGAGTCCTCGACAGTCTCATAGGCGATGCACGTTGCGCCGGATTCCTGTAGCTCGCGCGCGAGCTCGGGCTCGGCCGCGAGGTGCAGGTAGGTGAACAGCGTCTGTCCCTCTCGCAGCTTTCGGGCCTCGTCGGGCTGGGGCTCCTTCACCTTCAGCACGAGCTCGGCCTCGGCGAACACGGCATCGGCGTCCGCGACGATGCGTGCTCCCTGCGCGCGGAACTGGTCGTTGGCCATCGCGCTGCCGTCGCCAGCGCCCGACTGCACCAGCACCTCGTGTCCGCGCGCGGTCAGCTCCCTGACCCCCGCGGGCGTGATCGCGACGCGGTACTCGTCCATCTTGATCTCGGTCGGTATCCCGATTCTCATCGCCCGCGCGCTCCATCAGGTGAGGCTCCGCGCCGACGCGACTCCAGGAGCCGGCCCGGCTGACTGGCGGGGCTCATCGTGCGAGCTCCCTGCCCCGCAGGGCCAGCCAGAACTCGATCCGGTCGCGCGCGCGAGAGAAGTCGCGCCCCGTCAGCTGCTCGACGCGCCTGATCCTGTAGCGCAGGGTGTGGCGGTGGCAGTAGAGGGCGTTGGCGGCCTTCTCCCAGTGTCCGTTGTGCTCGATGAAGACGTCGAGCGAGCGCACCAGCTCCTCGCCGTAGTCGCCCTCCGCTTCTTCGATCGGGCCGAGCACGCCTCGACAGTAGGAGCTGAGCGCGTCGTCGTCCTGCAGCGCAAGCAGCAGCTGGAAGGAGCCGAGATCCGCGTAGGAGGCGACCTCGGGGGAGTCCCCGTTGCGCAGGCGCACCGCCTCCAGCGCGCAGCGTGCCTCATGGAAGCTGAGCCGCAGCGAATGCGTCGCGGAGGGACGGCTCGCGGCGGCGCGCACGTCGCCGAAGCGCGCGGCGAGCTCCCCCCTCACCTTGCGCGTGAGCTCGACCGGCTCGAGCCCGTCGGCGTTCACGACCGCGCACAACAGGCCGGCGCGGATCGCGACGAGGCTTGGGACCTTCTCGCGCTCGAGGATCCGTTCCAGGGGGCCGGCCGCGGCGCTCGGGTCCGACAGCCCGAAGGCGAGCACGGCGACCTGCTCTGCGATCCCGAAGGGCCGTAGGCGCGCCTGCACCTCCTCGGGGTAGAGATGCCCGGTCAGCGCCTCCGCGAGCACGTCGCCCGCCATGCTGCGCTGCAGCATTTCGTATCGCTCGTTCACGAGCTGCGTGAATGCCCGCTCGGTTATCGCGATGAACGGCAGACTGTAGGGAACCTCGAACAGCGGGAAGGACCGCTTGCACGCGGCCGTCACGAGCGCCGCCGGCAGCCGCCGGTGGGTGAAGCCCGTGCCGAAGCCGAGACCGGCGATCTCGTGATCTGCCAGTCGCGTGACGAACTCGCGCTGCGCTTTCGGACCGTCGAGCTGCAGTCCCGTCGTGAGCAGCAGCTCGCCGCCCTTCAGCCACGGAATCGGGTCGAGCAGCTCGGTGCTGTGCACCCAGCGCACGTGCGCGCCGGCCGACTCGTGGCCGCTGGCGAGCTCGAGGCCGAGCTCGGCGATCAGGCTCTCGACAGTGAGCTCCACTGCTCCATCCGCTCCGATGCCTCGCTGAGCACGGGGCGCAGGACCGCCTCGATCTCCTCGAACTGCTCGGGTCCCGCGATCAGCGGTGGCGAGAGCTGGACGATCGGATCGCCGCGGTCATCGGTCCGGCAGATGAGACCCCGCCGGTAGAGCTCGCCGGACAGGTAGCCGCGCAACAGCTGTTCGGACTCCTCGGCGTTGAAGGTCTCCTTCGTGTCTTTGTCCTTGACGAGCTCGATCGCCTGGAAGTAGCCCGCGCCGCGTACGTCGCCGACGATCGGCAGGTCGCGCAGGCTCTCGAGCATCTCGCGAAACGGTCGCTCGTTTGCGAGCACCTTGGCGCACAGCTCCTCGCGCTCGATCACGTCGATATTGGCCAGCGCGACCGCGCACGCGACGGGATGGCCGCCGAACGTGAAACCGTGGTTGAAGACGGTCTTGCCGCGCAGGAACGGCTCGGCGAGATGGTCGCCCGCGATCATCGCCCCGAGGGGCACATATGCGGAGCTGATGCCCTTGGCCGTCGTGATGATGTCCGGCCGATAGTCGTAGCGGTCGCATCCGAACCAGTATCCGAGCCTGCCCCACGAGCAGATGACCTCGTCGGAGATGAGCAGGACGCCGTGGCGGTCGCAGATCTCACGCGCCCGCCGGAAGTATCCGTCCTGGGGCACGAAGCACCCGCCACCGTTCTGGACGGGCTCGAGGATCACCGCCGCGACGGTCTCGGGGCCCTCGAATTCGATCGCCTCCTCGATCGCGTCGGCCGCCCACAGCGGGTCGCGGTCTTCGTGCCAGCGGTAGGAGTTCGTGTTGGGGACCTTCACGCCGCCCGGGGTGAGCGGTTCGAACGGCACCCGCAGCGCCGTCAGCGCGGTCGCCGTCAGCGCGCCCATCGACGTGCCGTGATACGCGAGGTTGCGAGAGACGATCTTGTGACGCGTCGGCTCGCCGCGAGCGGCGTGGTAGGCCTTGGCGAGCTTCCACGCCGACTCGACGGCCTCCGAGCCGCCGGAGGTGAAGAACACGCGGTTGAGGTTCCCGGGGGCCAAATCCGCGATTCGAGCGGCCAGTTCGATCGCCTTCGGATGGGCGTAGCTCCAATTGGTGTAGAAGCCGAGCTCCTTGGCCTGCGCCGCGGCGGCTTCGGCGAGCTCGGCGCGGCCGTGGCCCACGTTGACGCAGTACAGCGCCGACAGCCCGTCGAGATGACGGTTGCCGTGCTCGTCATAGACGTAGCAGCCCTCGCCACGCACGATCACCGGCACCTCGGCGTGCTCGTAGGAGCCCATTCGGGTGAAATGCATCCAGAGGTTGCGCTTCGCCAGCCGCTGCAGCCTGCTCTCCGCGGCTGGGGCGACGCCAGGGCCCGAAGGTCCAAGCGCGTTGGGCGGGGCAGTTGAGCCTCTCGGGGCGGAATCCGCGCCCGGCGGGCCGTTCAGATTTGCAGAGGCGGCCATGGCATCTCCTCTCCTCGGGACATTCCTTGCGCCTAACCGCACAGGCTAGACACGGAGGATAAAGATAGTCTCGCCCGATCTGCCGGACAAGCACTCCGCGGGTGAAGATCCAGGGGTTTCATTATCCACACTGTACAAGCGAAGCCTGGATCTTTGGGACAGTTGCCACTTGCCAGTTGCGCCTGAAAGGCCCAAACTTTTGGTGCGGCCAGGGAGTCCGGCGGCGATTGTCGAACATCACAGCGGCAACGAATAGAGGAGAGGGAGAAGCAAAATGGCCACTGAGAGCGTCGCCGTTGGGGCACCGGGACAGGGACCCCTGGCCGGGGCGCCCGCGAACGGGCGCGTCGAGAGCAAGGGACTCAAGAGCAACGCGATCGGCTATGTCTCGAATGTGGTCATAGGGGTCGCGTCCACTGCGCCGGCGTACTCGATCGCGGCGACGCTCGGGTTCATCGTCCTCGACCCCGGCGTGGCGACCCACGCGCCGGGAGTGCTGCTCGCCTCGTTCATCCCGATGCTTCTGATCTCGCTCGGCTACCGCTACCTGAACAAGGCCGACCCCGACGCGGGCACGACGTTCGCCTGGACGACCCGCGCCTTCGGCCCAGGCATGGGATGGCTCAACGGCTGGGCGATCTTCCTCGCGGACATCCTCGTGATGGCCTCGCTCGGGTACATCGCGGCGACGTACACCTTCAAGCTCTTCGAATGGCACTGGGCGGAAACGCACAAGGGCGCGGCCCTCGTCGGATGCATCCTCTGGATCCTGCTGATGACATGGATCTGCTTCCGCGGCATCGAGCTGTCCGCGCGCCTGCAGCAGCTGCTGCTGAGCTTTGAGATTGTGATGCTCGCGATCTTCTCGGTCGTCGCGCTCGTCGACGTCTACAGCGGCACAGCCGCTTCCAACGCGATCGAACCGCATGCCTCCTGGTTCAACCCGTTTGCGATGCCGTTCCACGACCTCGTCGTGGCGATGCTCCTCGGGATCTTCATCTACTGGGGGTGGGACTCGGGCGTCGCGGTGAACGAGGAGTCAGAGGACGCCAACGAGGGACCCGGGCGGGCGGCGATCGTCTCGACGATCCTGCTCGTCGTGATCTACCTGCTGGTGTCCGCGAGCGCGCAGTCCTACCACGGGACCGCATTCATCTCCAACGAAGAAAACTCCAAGGACATACTGAACGCGCTCGGCAAGGGGGTCCTCGGCTCGGTCGGCGTGAAGTTCCTGATCGTCGCCGTGCTCACCTCCGCCGCCGCTTCGACCCAGACGACGATCCTGCCGACCGCGCGCACGACGCTCTCGATGGCCAAGTGGGGTGCGCTTGCATCGGTGATCGGCAGGGTCCACCGGCGCTTCCTCACGCCTACCGTCTCGACGTGGGGGTTCGGGCTGCTCTCGATCGCTGTGGCGGTCCCGCTGATCCTGATCTCGCACACCGTGCTCGAACTTGCCGTCGTGGCTCTCGGGATCCCCGTCTGCTTCTACTACGGCTCGACCGGCTTCGCGTCCGCGTGGTACTACCGCAAAGAACTGTTCACGAGCGCGCGGAAGTTCGTGCTCGTCGGGCTTCTCCCGCTGATCGGCGGCCTGATCTTCTACGGCATCGGCATCTACGCGATCAAATACTACGGTCACAAGGTGCACGCCGAAGGCAAAGAGTACGCCGGGCTCACGCTGCCGTTGTGGTTCGGGGGGATCGGCATGGTCCTGGGCGTCGTGCTGATGGTGATCTCAAGGTTCTACTTCCGGCCGTTCTTCTCGCGGAAGACCGAAACGGCCCCGGCCGGCCTGCTCGACGCGCCCGTGGAGCGTGCGCCGGCGCACCTGTTGGGTCCCGACCATGTCACGCACGGCGTGCACCTCCTGACGCCCGAGGCGGACGTTGGCAGCGACGGGGCGCCCCGGACCCCTGCCGGCGGTCCGCCCGACAAGGGAAACCCCTAACGCTGGGGGGGCCCGCCCGGCGAGCCGTCGAGCTCCAGCTGGCCGGTGCGTGACCCGAGCTCGGCCAACAGCTCGAGGAACGGACCCGGCGAGAAGGCCTCGGGGCCGAGCACGCCGGTTCCCTTCCATGAGCCGCGGTCGAGCAGCTCGAGCGCGACGACCGGGTTGATCGCGGTCTGCCACACGACTGCCTGGGTTTGATACTCGCGCATCGTCTGGTCGTTGTCGACCACGTGATAGAGATAGGTCGAGCGCGGGGCCCCGTCCTTGCCGGTTCCCTGCACCCACGTCCCCGCGCAGGTGCGGCCGGTCATCAGCTCGCCGAGGGTCGCCGGATCGGGCAGCACGGAGGCGACCACGTCCCGCGGCGCGACCTCGACCCCACGTACGGACACGGGCTGTGTCGAGTCGAGCCCGAGCCTGTGGATCGTCTTCAGCACGTCGATGAACTCCTGGCCGAGCCCATACTTGAACGTCACGCGCTCACACTTCACCCAGCGCGGGATCAGCACCACCTCCTCGTGCTCGACGTTCACGCACTCAACCGGTCCGATCCCCTCGGGGAAGATGAATACCTCGGGCTCGGAGAAGGGCTCGGTCGTGTAATGGCCGCGCCCGCGCTCCCAGACGAGCGGCGGGTTCAGGCACTCCTCGATCGTCGTCCAGATCGAGAAGGTCGGGGCGAAGTCGTATCCCGCCACCTTCAGGTCCGAGCCGTCGCGCACGCCGACTTCTGTGACGCTCGAGAAAAGCTCATCGGCGGCGTACCGGGCGAAGACGTCCGACAGCCCGGGCTCGACGCCCATCCCGACGAGCGCCAGCACGCCCGCGCGCTCCCAATCCTCGCTGCGTGCCAGCTGGTACTCGCCGAGCATCTCCCCCGGCAGCTCGTGCGGGCGCTCCGGGTGGGGGTGAGAGAGCGTCATCGCCATGTCGAGATAGGTGACGCGCGCTTCGAGCGCGGCGTTGAAGATCGGCTCGTTGAAGCGCGGATCCGTTGCGTTCAGCACAGCGTCGGGCTTGACGCGCCCGATCAGCTCCACCAGCTGAGCCTGGTTGGACGCGTCGAGGAGCTCGGCGCTGAACCGGTCGGGCTCACCTAGCCGGTCGGCCGCGGCCTGCGCCCGCTCGAGCGCGAGGTCAGCCAGGATCACCTGCTCGAACACGGCGCGGCGCTGGGCGATCGCGGCGAACGCAGCACCCACCCCTCCGGCTCCGACGACCAGTACCCTCATGGGCCGCAGTCTGACGCAATCGGCGATAACCGGATGCTGCAATCGCGGCGAGCGGCTGCGCCGAAATGTCGCAGACCTCCCGTATGCTGCGCCGATCCGCGTGGCCGAGAACATCTGCAGACGATGAGCACCGGCGTCCCCAGCCCCCCGCGCGCACCCACCGGATCGCCCGAGGAGACGGGCGCCGAGCACCTGGTGCGCGCGGATGCGGTGGAGCCGAACGAGGAGCGCTCGCCACGGGCCGACCGCTGGGCGCTCTCCCCGGCGCTGCCTCGCGCCGAGATCGCATGGGTCGCCCTCGCGGGGCTGATGCTCGCCGTGATCACGAGCTGGCCGCTCATCCTGCACATGCCGAGCCGGATCGCTCCCGATCTCGGCGATCCGGTGCGCACCGCCTGGGAGGTCGCCTGGGTCGGACACGCGATCCTCCACCAGCCGCTGCACCTGTTCGACGCAAACGTCTTCTACCCGCACAAGCTCAGCCTCGCCTTCTCGGACTCCCTGCTCGGCTACGGGCCCGCCGGCCTGTTCGGCTCGGGCACCGTCGCGGCGCTGGTCCGCTACAACCTGCTCTTCCTGTTCGCGTGGTCGCTGCCCTTCGTCGGCGCCTACCTGCTGGCACGCGAGCTCGGGCTGCGGCGGCTCGGCGCTGCGGCCGCCGGCGCCGCCTTCGCCTACGCCCCCTACCGCGTGACCGAGGCGGGGCACCTGCACGTGATCTCCTCCGGCGGAATCCCGCTGGCGCTGTTCCTGCTGCTGCGGGGCTACCGTCGTGGCTCTCGGAGGCTGGTTCTCGCGGGGTGGCTCGTCTCCGCATGGCAGGTGAGCCTGGGCTTCACGCTGGGCCTGCAGTACTGCTACCTGCTCGCGATCCTCGCGCTGCTGGTCGCTCTGTACTGGTGGCGAGGTGGTTTGAAGGTGGGCGCCGCGGCGCCCCTCGAGGGCTCGGGAGGCGAGGCTGGGCCCGACGCGCAGCGGCACGCCACGGCGGCACGAGGCCGGCGCGGTCCGCTGATCCCTCGCCACCTGATCGCGGTGACCCTTGCCGGGATCGCGATCGTCGCGGCAATCGGGGTCTACGAGTCGGTGCCGTACCTGAAGATCGCGCACGACTACCCGACGGCCAAACGGACCCTGAAGGAAGTCAGGAACTATTCCTCCGGTCCGGCCGCGCTGCTGGCCGCCTCATCGGAGAGCCGCGTCTGGGGCGGCGCGACCGCCGGGCTGCGAGCGAACGTGCACTCCAAGAACGAGAGCGTCTTCTTCCCCGGCGGCCTGATCCTGCTGCTGGGCGCGATCGGGCTGGCGGGGGTGGGTGGGTCTCCATTCACGCGACGATTGCGCCTAGGGCTCGCGCTCGGTGTGCTGACGTGCTCGATCCTTGCGCTCGGCCTCGGACTGGGCGGGGCTGGATACCCGTTCCGTCTGCTGCACGACTACGCGCCCGGGTGGGACGGCGTGCGAGTCCCCGGGCGCGTCTTCACGCTCGGCACGCTCTTCTGGGCGCTGCTCGCCGGCGCCGGAGCGCAGCTGCTCGTCCGCCGCATAGGTCCCTGGGGCGAGCGCCACTCGCTACGCGGGCTGCCCGCCCTCCTCGGGGTGGCGCTGGCGGTCGGAATCGTCGGCGAAGGGGCGGGTCACCTCGCTCATCCGGTCGTCCCCCAGCCCGCGCGAGCGGAGATCGGCCTGCCCGGACCGGTCCTCGACCTGCCGACCGACGGGCCCAACGACCGCCTCTGGCAGTACTTCTCGATCGACGGCTTCTACAAGATCCCGGGCGGGAACAGCACCTTCGACATCTACAGCGTCGATGACCTCCGCGGCGGGATGGACGCCTTCCCCGACAAGGCCAGTGTCGACAAGCTGCGCTACTACGGGATCCGCACGGTGGTCCTGCACCTGCGCGTGCCACGGCTGCCCGGAATCGTCGGATACGCGCATGCGGAGCCGCCCAACGCCGCGGTCGCTGCCGCGAAGCCGATCGCCGGGCTGGGCATGACGCGACGACAGCTCGGGTCGCTCGTCATCTACACGATCGGTCCCGGCCCGAAGGCACTGCACCCGCACTGATGGGCGCGGCCGAGGGCGGATCGGCGGCGCGCATGGCGGGAGCACCCGACCCCTTGGCTGCGCCAAGGAAGGCCGATCGCGGGCCGAGCGTCCGGCGACGCCGCACAGCGCTGTGGGCGGTGCTGCTCGTCGGGCTGGCGTTCGCGTCCGTGATCCAGAACTGGTCTGACAACCAGAGCTCCCACTACGACCTGATCCGCGCGCTGGACGCAGGACGCACGACGATCGATGCCGGACCGTATCGGACCAAAGACAAGGCCTACTACCACGGTCATTTCTACTCGGCGCGGGCCCCCGGCCTCGCGATCTACTCGCTGCCCTTCTACGAGCTGATCAATGCCCTCGACGCGCCCGGGCTCGCACGCGCGTCGCAGGCACTGCGCGGCGAAGACGAGATGATCTACTTCGTCGGGCTCTGGGGAAGCGTGCTGCCCGGGCTGGTGATGCTGCTGCTGGTATGGCGCGTCGCTGAGCGCTTTGAGCCGGGCTACGGCGGACCGACCGCGGTCGTTCTCGGCCTCGGCACGATGGTGCTCCCGTTCTCGACGCTGCTGTTCTCGCACGTGCTCGCCGCGACGCTCGGCTTCGCGGCGTTCGCGATCATGATTCGCGAGCGCGCCGGGCCCCCCCGGCCGGCGCTGCTCGCGGCGGCGGGCCTGCTGATGGGCTACGCGATCGCCTCCGAGTATCCGCTGGCGCTCGTCGCGGCCGTGCTCGGTCTATATGCGCTCTCGCGGCCGGGTTCGCTGGCGCCCAGGCTGCTCACGACGCGCGCCGGCGCCTACGTGCTTGGCGGCGTCGTGGGGATCGTGCCGCTGCTGCTCTACAACCACGCCGCCTTCCACTCCTGGACGCACCTGGCCTACTCGAACATTCCCCAGCAGCAGAAGGGCTTCTTCGGGATCTCCGCTCCGAGCCTGCCCGTGCTCGGGACCCTGTTGTTCGACTCACGCGGCCTGCTGACGCTGTCGCCCGTACTGGCTATGGGCGCGGTGGGGACGGTCCTGCTCTACCGCCGCGGCCAGCGCGCCGAGGCGCTCACGATCGCCGGCGTCTGCGTCTGCTACCTGGGCTACAACTCCGGCTACTACCTGCCGTTCGGAGGCGGCTCGCCGGGGCCACGCTTCCTGATCACGATGCTGCCGTTTCTGGCCGTGCCGCTGGCGCTCGCCTTCAGGCGCTTCCCCGGCCCCACAGTCGCGCTCGCCGCGGTCTCGGTCGTGACGATGGTGACGGCCACGATCACGCATCCGCTCGTCGGCTATGAGACCGAGACGGTGATCTGGGCGCGGCTGCTCGGCAGGGGCTCCTTCCAGCCGACGATCGCCTCCGCCTTCGGCCTCGGGCGCGGCTGGGGCGCGATCTGGCCGTTCTTCCTGGCGGCCGGCGCCGGCTTGGCGCTGGCGGTGCGGGCCATGCCGCGCTTGCGCCTCTCACGCGAATCGCTGCTCGCGGGGGTGCTCGCGCTGCTGGCCTGGGCGCTGTTCGCGACACTCGCGCCGACCGTGCTCGGGATCGATCATCGGGGCCTGGAGAGCATCTTCAAAGCGCACGATCCCACCGCGCTGAGCAAGGGCTTCGGCTCCTATCCTCTACGCACGCTGGCGCCGATCGCCGCCGCGTTCGGCCTACTTGCGCTGGGCGTACTGGCTCTCTTGCGGCACGAGCCCGGGCCGCCGCCGGGGCCGCGAGAGCCGGGGCTCTCGCGCACGCCGCGCGAGGCGCTGTCGGCCTGAGGAGCCGACGCCTACTCGCCGGCCGCGGACTCTTCGGGAAGATCCGGCGAACCACGCAGCGCAGGGTCCGCGACGATGCGCACGTCGACGCCGGGGAGCTCGTCGAGCAGGCGCCCGAGCAGCCGGCGCCCGTCGTTTGAGTCGAACAGGCGAGCGATCCCGCGGCGCGAGCTGGGGGTACCCATGAACACGTAGGTGCTGCCGAGGGAACGGGCGGTCGCGATCGCGACGTCGGCCACCTCCTCCGCCTGCTCGACATGCAGACGCGCCCCCAGCATCGACGTCATGCGCCTGAGCTCCTCGAGGCGTTTGCGATCCTCGGCGCTCGGCGCCCGGGCGGGCGGGCGCACCACGAGCACGTCCAGGTCGGCGCCAAGGCGCTGTGCCGAGCGCCACGCGCGCCGCACCACATACTCGGATTGCGGTGAGAGCGTGGCGAGGGCCAGCAACCGCTCGGTGATCGGGGAAGGGGCGGGCTCGCCGGCCACCGTGAGGCCGTCCTCGTCCCGGCGAACGATCGCGGCGGACCGGTCAGAGATCGGCCAGCGCACGAGGCGCTTGACCTCGACGTCCTCTGCCACCTGGCGCAGCGCCGTCTCGCGCAGCGCCGAGAGGTTCTCGATCTTGAAGAAGTGGTTCAGCGCGGCCGGCACGCGCTCTGGGCGGTAGACCTTGCCGGCTCGCAGTCGAGCGATCAGCTCCTCGGGGGTGAGGTCGACCAGCACGACTTCATCCGCCGATGAGAGCACCTCGTCGGGGATCGTCTCGCGCACGCGCGTGCCGGTGAGTTGGCTGACCTGGTCTTTGAGGCTCTCGAGGTGCTGCACGTTGACGGTCGAGAAGACGTCGATCCCCGCGCCGAGCACGTCGCGCACGTCCTCATAGCGCTTCTCGTGCTCGACCCCCGGCGCGTTGGTGTGGGCGAGCTCGTCGATCAGGCACAACTCGGGTCTGCGCGCGAGAACGGCGGGGAGGTCCATCTCCTCCAGGTGTCTGCCGCGATAGATCACCGTGCGGCGGGGAATCACCTCCAGTCCCTCGGCCTGCGCGATCGTGTCCGCGCGCCCGTGCGGCTCGAGGTAGCCGATCACGACGTCGCGTCCGCTTTCGGCTTCGGAGCGGCCCTCCCGCAGCATGCGATAGGTCTTGCCCACCCCAGGGGCCATACCGATGAAGACCTTCAGGTGTCCGCGTTCGCTGGACATGGGCGAGCACGCGGGACGCTACCGGTGTGAGCTCCTTCGAGACGGGTACAGTCGCGCTCGGCGGACTGCGGGTGCTCGGCGCCCCGCTCTCGGGTCGCGTGCGCCACACCGCTCAGAAATGTCCGGGCACCGCGCCGGCGGAGATCTCGCGCGTGTCCTGTGGTGCGGTCCGGAGGATCAGGATCTCGGCCGGAGCGCGCTCCAGCAGCCATCTCAGATCGTCGTAGCCCAGTCCCGAATGCGGATCTTCGTCGGCCGACACGATGATCCGGTCGAAGCTCTCGCTCTCGAGCAGCTGGCGCAACGCGTCGCGGGCCGTGCGCCCGCGGCCGACGCGCGAGTCGACCGATACGCCCTGAGCGGCCAGCTTCTGCTCGATCGACTCGAGCAAAGGCATCCCGCGAGCACACTGGACGGGAAGTGCCGTCTCCAGCGGCAGGTTCATCGGCACGACCGCGAGGAAGGCGGGCATCACCGTCGCGTTCTCGGCCTTCGCGAGCCGCACGGCGGCCTCGAACGAGCGCCGTGAGATCGCCTCGCCGCTGAATGGGAGCAGGATGCGGCGGACCGGCCGTGGACGGTCGCGCCTGGCCCCGCGCCCGTTTGGTGGCAGCCAGTAGCCCGCGGCGACCCCGAGGAGGACGCCGGCGGCAGCGACGAGCAGGATCACGATCACCGTCATGTGCTCTCCACGGTCGCTCGCCCGGAGCGGTCGGCGACGATTCGCACGTCCACCCCCGGGAGGCGCTGCATCAGGCGCTGGGGCAGCGGAACTCTGAGCCGGGCGAGGCCGCGCGAGGGCCGCGAGTGGCCCACGAGGATATAGGTCGTCCCGCGCCGCGAGGCGACGTCGACGACGGCTGCGGCCACGTCGTCGGATTCCTCCTCGTACATCTTCGCCCCCAGCACCGACGCGAGCTGTCGCAGCGCCGCGAGCGAGCGATCCTGCTCCTCGGAGAGGTGCTGACCCGGCGCGCGCACCCACAGAAGGTCGAGTTCGGCGCCGAGGCGCTGCGCGGAGCGCCACGCTCGGCGCACGAGGCGCTGGGAGCCAGGGTAGGGCTCGACCAGGGCGAGCAGGCGCTCACCCACCGCCTGGGGCGCGTCGGCGGCAAGGCTCTCCTCGCGCGATCCCACCAGCTCGGTGGTCAGGCGCTTGGCGCCCACCTCCTCTGCGACCTGGCGCAGGGCAACCTCGCGCAGCGCCGCGAGGTTCTCGATACGGAAGAAGTTGTTCAGCGCCGCGTCGATCCGCTCGGGGGGGTAGATCTTGCCTGCTCGCAGCCGGTCGAGCAGCGCCTCGGGTGTGAGGTCGATGAGCACGACTTCGTCGGCGCGCCCGACGATCGCGTCGGGGATCGTCTCGCGCACGCGCACGCCGCTCAGCTCGGTGATGTGGTCGTTCAGAGACTCGAGGTGCTGCACGTTGAGCGTCGAGATGACGTCGATGCCGGCGTCGCGGATATCCTCGACGTCTTCGTAGCGCTTGGTGTGCTCGCTTCCCGGGGCGTTGGTGTGAGCGAGCTCGTCGATCAGACAGAGCTCGGGCCTCCGATTCAGGACCGCGCGGAGGTCCATCTCTTCGAGTTCGGTTTGGCGGTAGCTCACCCGCATGCGAGGCAGGATCGGCAGGCCGTCGGCGAGCTGGGCGGTCTCGGCGCGACCGTGGGTCTCGAGCAGCCCGATCACCACGTCTCGTCCGGCCTCCAGCTCGATGCGGCCCTCCATCAGCATGCGGAAGGTCTTCCCGGCCCCCGCGGCCATCCCGAGAAAGATCTTCAGACGGCCACGGCGCCGCCCGGAGCTAGCGGGCGCGGCAGAGGGCAGCGCGGTCGCCGCCCCTCGCTCGCCGCCGTTTCCGTGCACGTCCGCCATCGGCACATTGTCGTGCACTTGCTCGGCGAAGACGGTCCCTCTTCGCCCAACGTCACAAGATCGTCATGGCCAGGCCGCGAATCGTCACGCAACCTTAACGGCGCACGACGCACAATCGGTGCTCCTGCAAGCTTCACCCGAAAGGGACCGCGTGTCATCCCTTGCCCGACAACTCTCCAGCGATCGTGCCCAACGATGCAGCGAGCGCCCGCAAAGAGGCCCCGGCATCGGGGTACGTGTCGACGTGTGGTTGCGCCGAGCGCGCTTGGACCGCCTCCTGGCAGCGGGCGTGACCCCAGTTGACAGCCCGCAGCTGGCCCACCGAGCGGTGCAGCTCACCGGCTCGCGCCATCGGCGCGCGCTCGCGCGCAGCCTCGAGGAGGCCGTTAGCCTCGCGCATGTGGAGAGGCCATGGCGAACCGCTTCTCCTCCGCTGGCGACACGTGACGTCCGTGCCGCGCGCGCGGAGTTGATCCAGCTCGCTCAGGTGCTGCGCGAGAACAGGGATGTCTACGCGAGCGGCGTCGCGCTCGCCGAGCGCCTGCTCACCGACGGCAGCGGCCCGTTGTACCGCTACGGGCTCGACGACGCGCTGTGGCACGCGGCGCGCGATGCGATCGCCGCGCTCGACGGGCGCATCCCCTCGGCACGCTCGGCCTAGAGCCCGGCGAGGCGAGCGGCGCTGAGCACCGTCTCATAACGCTCGCGCACATCGGCGCGGTCGGCCTCCTCGGGCACGGATTCCTCACTGGAGCGGAGGATCATCTCCGCCTGCGCGATCAGGACTTGACGCTCGGCCGCGGACGTGGCGTAGTCCATAACCTTGGCCAGCGCTTCGAGCTGGCGGATCATCACAGCGGGCATTCCCCGGCTGGCCTGGCGGATCTTCTCGTGAGCGCGCTCGACCAGTCGGCGAAAGCCGACGGTGACCGTGATCACGCGCACACGCCCGGTCGCGTCGCGATGCACGGCGTTCGGCTGCCAATGAACCGCGACCTTGCAGAGGGCGTCGCCGAGCCAGTCGATGCAGGCGAGCGCCGTGAAGGTGTCGTTGACCGCCGGTGACAGCGCGCGGATCGCGATCTCCACGAGCTGATCGACCGCGAAGGAGAGATCCTGGGTCAGGGTCCGGTAGGAACCGGTCGCGTGCGCACCGCCAAGAGCACGCGCGACGCCGGGCGCGGCCTCGGCCGGCCAGACGTCAGCCAGAGGCTGACCCTCCACGACGAAGTGGCCGGGCCGGTGCAGCAAGCGGATCACCGCGCGGCTGCGTATGGCTATCCCGATCAGCCTGTCGACACGGACGAACTGGAGGTAGCCGCTCGCCGGCGCGGACACGACGCCGCTGTCCTCGTCGAGCCGAACGACCAGCTCCGAGAGCGACGGCCCGGCCTTGCGCTGCCCCGGGGCCGGCGTTCCGACGTCCGCGTCGATCGCACGCGAGAGGTCGCCGGCGATGCTCGCAATGACCTGTGGCAGCTGGATCGACTTGGCGATGTGATCGATGAACAGGACCAGCACGGCCACATCGAGAAGCACGAGCGCCAGCGTCACCGTGATCGACAGGTGGGGAACGAATTCCCCGTGACTGTCAGGGCCGATCGAGACGAGCGTGAGGATCGCGTAGACAAACGTTGCAACAAACGTCCCGAGCGTGACCTGCGTGATCTGGTCGCGGATGAAGTTGCGCAGCATGCGCGGCCCGAACTGCGTCGAGGCGAGCGTCAGCGTGACGATCGTGATCGAGAAGACGAGCGTCACGACAGTGATCACAGCCGCCGCGATCGTCGTCAGGATCTGGCGCGCGGCGTCCGCGCTGCCGCTGTTCAGGAACGAGGGGAGGTGCAGCGAGCCGTCGTAGGCCGCTCGGTCCAAGGCGTAGGTCCCGGCGAACAGTCCCGCCGCGAGCGCGATCTCGAGCGTTGGCAGCAGCCACAGGTTGGTGCGCAGCGCTTCGCGGCGCCACGCGGAGAGCCCCGGTAGCGCGCGAATCATGGCGGACACCTACCGTTTGGTGAGAGGTCCACCGGTGGAGCGGCGGGACGTGAGCGAAGATGGAGGCGCATGGCGGTTCGGGCAGCTTCAAGCGGCGCCGACCAGGCTTCCCGGCTCACCGCTCAGAAAGATACTGCCTCGGCTCCGCTGCGACGGAAACCCGGGCCGCCGAGACGCCGGTGGCCGATCAATACAGACGTGGTGTCAGCCCTGGAGAACAGGGCCGAGGAACAGCGCGGTCAGGAACCTCAGCAGCGCAAACAGGATCACGACGCCGATCAAGAACACCCCGAAGGTCAGCCGTGACAGCCTCATGACGATTGCCCGTGATGGGATAACGATCTCGTTACGGCCGTCCGGCGCAGGCCGTCGGGGTGCTCATGAAATCTTGATGGCGGCCACGCCTTTCGACATGTGTTCTTAACGCGCAACGAGCGACAATACAGGTGGGTCTGACACCGACGTCAGGCCGACAAGTGAAGGAGCAAACCATGACGGTTCGACACCACCCCAAAGCCCGCGGTCGGTCAACGCCGCTGCCAGTGTGGTCCTCGACGCTCCCTCGATGGGCAGGGCCGCCGACCGGCCAGCGTACGGCCTCACGCCGTCTTGCGTCGATCAGGACAGCGGCGCGCCTGCGGCGCAGGCCGGTCGCACCCGTCCGCTGGACGTGTGCCAGGTGCGGCGCGGTTCAGGACGGCGCGCGCGCCGCCTCAGCTCACATCAACGAGTTTCACCCGAGAGCACTGATCTAGCGCGTGGCACGCCGGAGGGGGGATCGGCGCCCCAACGGGGGGCGGCCTTAGCGCCGGCCTCCATTTTTTGTGGGCACGCGATCAGTTCACAGAAAGCGATAGCCGACGCCCGCCTCTGTCTGGATGTAGAGCCACGCCTTCGCGTCCGGTCCCTCGATCTTGTGACGCAGGTTGGCTATGTGCGTCCGTAGAAGGGGCGCGTCGTTCGCATAAGCGGAGCCCCACACCTCACTGAGCAGCGCCCGGCTGGTCATCAGCCGTCCGCGGTTGCGTGCCAGGGCGGACAACAGCTTGAACTCGATCGGTGTCAGCTTGACCTCACGGCCGTCGCGCAGGACGGTGTGGGCGGCGAAGTTGATCTCCAGGCCCTTCACTGTGACGGTCGCCTCCTCGTCGGAGGCGACGACGCGGCGGAAGACCGCCTCCAGGCTGGCGAGGAGCTCGCGGGCCGAGAACGGCTTCGTGATGTAGTCGTCGGCGCCGGCGCGCAACGCGAGGACCTTCTGCTCCTCGTCGTCGAGCGCGGATAACACGACGATCGGCATCGTGCTCCACGACCGCAGCTCTGCGCAGAGCTCGATGCCGCTGCCGTCCGGGAGCACCACGTCGATGATCGCGGCGTCGGGCGGCTCGCGGGCGGCGAGGTCGAGCCCCTCGGCAAGGGTCGCGGCCATGCTCACCTCGTAGCCCGCCTCGCGCAGGATCACGCGCAGGGCCCTGACGATCTGCGGCTCGTCGTCGCACACGAGGACCCGCAGTGGGCGCGAAGCGTCCGACGTGCTACCCCCCGAGGAGGTTGTGGACGATCAGGTCGATCAGCTTGATGCCGATGAACGGCGCGATGATCCCGCCGAGACCATAGATCCACAGGTTCCGGCGCAGCAGCGCGCTCGCGCCGATCGGCCGGTAGCGCACTCCCCGCAGGGATAGCGGGATCAACAGCGGGATGATGAGCGCGTTGAAGATGATCGCCGAGACGATCGCGCTACGAGGTGAACCAAGGCCCATGACGTTAAGCACGTGCAGTGGGCTTTTGCCACCGGGAGTGGCCGCCCACGTCGTTACGAATATGGCGGGCAGGATCGCGAAGTACTTGGCGACGTCGTTGGCGATCGAGAAGGTCGTGAGCGCGCCGCGTGTGATGAGCAGCTGCTTTCCCACCTCGACGATCTCGATCAGCTTCGTCGGGTTGGAGTCGAGGTCGACCATGTTCCCCGCCTCGCGGGCGGCTTGCGTGCCGGTGTTCATCGCCACGCCAACGTCGGCCTGGGCTAGCGCGGGCGCGTCGTTGGTCCCGTCTCCGGTCATCGCGACCAGCCGCCCATCCTGCTGCTGTTCGCGGATCAGCTCGAGCTTGGCCTCGGGCGTGGCTTCGGAGAGGAAGTCGTCGACGCCCGACTCCTCGGCGATCTTGGCGGCCGTGAGCCGGTTGTCGCCCGTGACCATGATCGTCTTGATGCCCATCGCGCGCAGGTGGTCGAAGCGAACGCCCATCCCCTCCTTGATCGTGTCCTTGAGGTAGATCACGCCGAGCACCTGGTTGTCGCGCGCAACGGCGAGCGGCGTGCCGCCCTCGCGACCGATGCGGTCGAGCTGTGCCTGCAGCTCGACCGGTGGGGAGCCTCCTTCACGCTGGACCAGCTGTACGATCGCGTCACCGGCGCCCTTGCGCAGCCGCCTGCCGTCGACGTCGACGCCGCTCATCCTCGTCTGCGCTGTGAAGGGAACGAAGTCGGCGTGCAGCGTCGACATGTCATGCTCGCGGATGCCGTACTGCTTCGCGAGCACCACGATCGAGCGGCCCTCGGGCGTCTCGTCGGCGAGCGAGGACAGCTGCGCGACTTCAGCGAGCTCGGACTCGGGCACCCCTGGCATCGGCACGAACTCCGACGCCAGCCGGTTGCCGATCGTGATCGTCCCGGTCTTGTCGAGCAGCAGCACGTCGACGTCGCCCGAGGCCTCGACCGCGCGTCCTGAGAGCGCGAGCACGTTGCGGCGCACGAGCCGGTCGATTCCGGCGATCCCGATCGCCGACAGCAGCGCGCCGATCGTCGTCGGGATCAGCGCGACCAGCAGCGCGATCAGCGTCGTCTCGGAGATCGAGGTGCCTGCGAACAGGCCGAAGGGGCGCAACGTTGCGACGACGATCATGAAGATCAGCGTCAGCGCCGCGAGCAGGATGTTCAATGCGATCTCGTTGGGTGTCTTGCGCCGCTGTGCTCCCTCGACGAGCGTGATCATCCGGTCGAGGAACGACTTGCCGGGCTCCTGGGTGATTTCGACCTCGATCCGGTCAGAGGTGACACGCGTTCCGCCCGTCACTGCGCTGCGGTCGCCGCCGGACTCCCGGATCACCGGCGCGGACTCGCCGGTGATCGCCGACTCGTCCACCGTCGCGATTCCCTCGATGACGGTGCCGTCGCCCGGGATCAACTCGCCGGCCGGCACGATCACGATGTCGCCGCGCGTGAGGTCCGCCGCCGCTCGCGTCGAACCGTCGCGCATTGTTGCGACGGTCTCCTTGCGCATCGCCCGCAGTGTGTCGGCCTGCGCGCGGCCGCGACCCTCGGCGAAGGCCTCCGCCATGTTCGCGAACACGACCGTCAGCCAGAGCCAGAACGAGATCACGAACGTGTACCAGGCCGGCTCGTGACCGCCGCCGAGCGGCTTGCCGCCGAAGACCTGGATCAGCCACGTGACTGTCGTGATGACCGAGCCGATCTCGACGACGAACATGACCGGGTTGTGGATCTGCACGCGCGGGTCGAGCTTCTTGAAGCTGTCGATCAGCGCGCGCACGACGATGTCGCGCTGGAACAGCGAGATGGCCTGCCGTTCGTGGGTTGCCGGCACGTGCTGCCGTTCGGGGGCTGGGGGCATCTCGGTCGACATCTAGTGCGTTACTCCTGTCAGGCGGTCCAGTGCGAGGTTCAGTTCGAGCGCGTTCACTCCGGGCTCACCGGAGAAGCCGATCCCGCGCGCGTCCGTGTACTTCGAGATCAGTGCGTCCACGGTTGCAAGTGAGAGGTGCCGCACGGACGCGATGCGGTGAGCCTGGATGCGGGCGTTCGCCGGTGAGATTTCGGGGTCAAGTCCGGAGGCCGAGCTGTTGGCCGCGTCGACCGGTACCCCTCCCGCGCTAAGGCCCGGGTTGTATGGCCCCTCGAGTTCCAGGTAGCCCTTGATGTGTTCGGCGATCGCTTCCTCGGTCGCTTTGCCGTTGGGGCCGAGGTTGGAGAACGTCGATGCTGCGGCGTTGTCAGCTCCACCTTCGGTGGCCGACGGACGCGTCTGGAAGTAGCGGGGGTCCGGTTCGGTGACGACGGCGCCTTTTTCTTCCACGACCTTGCCGTTCTTCACCTTCGGGTCGGCGAACGCCTGGCCGATGATCTTCGAGCCGACGAGCTTGCCGCCGATGTGGATCTGCTGTCCGTTTGCATTCCCGGGGAACGCGACCTGGCTGACGCCGGTGATGAACAGCGGGTAGACGAGCCCCAGGAGGATCGTGAAGACGATGATGCCGATGGCGGCGGTGATGATGTCGCGGCGCATGTCAGTAGAGGTGAGTCGTCAGACCCTGAACGATCGGTCCGAGCAACAGGGCGGGGAAGAACGTCAGCGCGCCTACGAGGAGAATCACGCCGATCAGCAGGACGACGAACGTGGGGTTGTCGGTGCGCATGGTGCCGAGCCCGGCGGGAGTGACGCGCTTGCCCGCCAGGGCGCCGGCCACGGCGAGCGCGAACAGGATCGGTGCGTAGCGGGCGAACACCATGTCGAAGCCGCCGAGCAGGTCGGCGAACGTGACGCCGTGCGAGCCGACGTTGCCGGCGCTGGGCTGGATAAAGCCGGTGTAGCCGGCGAAGGCCGAGCCGTTGTTGTTGGCCTGCGAGAGGTAGGCGTAGAAACTCTCGGAGAAGCCCTGCGGTCCCGTGGCCGCTTTTGAGATCGATTCGCGCCCGGCATGGCTGGCGGTGGCGAGCGCCGTGCAGAAGAGGGCAGCCAGCGGCGTGATCAGAATGCCCAGCCCGGCGAGCTTGATCTCTCTCGCCTCGAGCTTCTTGCCTAGCCACTCGGGCGTACGCCCGACCATCAGTCCGCCGATGAACACCGCCAGCAGGACGTACAGGAGGATCGAGTAAAGGCCCGTGCCGACGCCACCGAAGATCACCTCGCTGGCGGAGAGGTTGGCGAACGGCACAGCTCCGCCGATGCCGGTGAAGGACTCGATCGCGCTGTTGACGGCTCCACAGGAGGTCACGGTCGTGACGACGTCGAACAGCGCCGATCCGGCGATCCCGAAGCGCTGCTCCTTTCCTTCCAGGTTGCCGCCGGTCGAACCCGTGAGCACGTGCGTGTGGAGGCCGGCGGCGTGCTGCGCCGGCGACCCATGGGCCTCGGCAATGTACGCGACGGCCGCCGCGCCGAGGAACATCACCATCATCGTCCCGTAGATCGCGTAGCCCTGACGGCGGTTGCCCGTCATGCGCCCGTAGGCGAACACGAGCGCGGCCGGGATGATCAAGACCAAGAGCATCTCGAAGAAGTTGGTGAACGCCGTCGGGTTCTCGAACGGGTGCGCAGAGTTCGTGTTGAAGAATCCACCGCCGTTCGTCCCCAGCATCTTGATCGCCTCCTGCGAGGCGACCGGTCCCATCCCGATCGTCTGCGTGAGGCCGGTGACCGTGTGAACCGTCAGGTAGTGGCTGAAGTTCGCGATCACGCCCTGGGAGACGAGGACGATCGCGGCAATCACCGACAGCGGCGCGAGGACGTAGAGGATCGTGCGAACGAGGTCCTGCCAGAAGTTGCCAAGGCTCTTGCCCGTGCGCCCGATGATCCCCCGGATGAGCGCGACGGCGACGACGATCCCGACCCCCGCCGATAGCCAGTTCTGCACCGTCAGGCCGATCATCTGGCTGAGGTAGCTCAGCGTCGTCTCGCCGCTGTAGTACTGCCAGTTGGTGTTGGTCATGAACGACGACGCGGTGTTGAACGTGACGTTCCACGGCGCCGCCTCGAAGCCAAGCGGGTTCAGCGCGTGCGGCACGTAGAACCACTCCTGCGTCCGCAATATGAGGTACAGCAGCAGCCACCCCGCGAGCGAGAAGATGATCAGGCTTTTCGCGTAGGCCTTCCAGTCCTGCTCGCGGTGCGGATCGACACGAAGGACTTTGTAGAGAAAGCGTTCGGGCCCCCCGAAGATCGGCGTGAGGAACACCCGCTTCCCGGTGTACACGCTCGCGAGGTAACCGCCGAACGGGATCGCGACCGCGGTCAGGATGACCGCGAACAGAACGATCGTGAGCCAGCCGAGGAACGTCATCGACTAGAACTTCTCCCCGCGGATCAGCGCGTAGAAGAGGTAGGCGATCACCAATATGGAGACGACGAGGCCAAAGAAGTCGGCCCCGCTCATGTGCGCGATGAAGAACCCCAGGGGAGCCGGCACGCTCATACCCGGTCGATGCCCTCGATGACGAGCAGCAGGATCGCGAACATCACGATCCCGAGAACTATTGCCACGACGTCCACGCCGCCACTATGCGCGGCAACACGTCACGACCGCATAACGAATGCTCACCGACGCATAACGATTTCGTGACGGTCGTGCCAAACAGCGCGCCGCCCCGAGAGTCAGTCAGTGAATCGGTAGCCGACGCCTGGATCCGTGACGATGTAGCGAGGCGTCTCGGCGTCCTGTGGCTCGATCTTGCCCCGCAGCCGCGCGATGTGCGTTCGCAGCGGCTGGATGTCGTCGACGTACTCGGGCCCCCACACCTCGGCGAGCAGCTTGCGGTGTGTCATCAGGCGCCCGCGGTTGCGCGCAAGCGCCCTCAGCAGGTCGAACTCGATCGGGGTGAGATGGACGGGCTGGCCGTCGCGGCGTACGATGCGCGCCGCTAGATCGATCTCCAGGCCGTCACGTTCGATGCTCGGCTCCCCCTCCGCCCGTCCTGCGCGCCGAAGCGCAGCCTGCAGGCGGGCAACGAGCTCGCGTGTGCCGAACGGCTTTGTGATGTAGTCATCCGCGCCCGCCTCGAGCGCCCTCACCTTCTGCTCCTCCTCGCCTACGGCCGAGAGCACGAGGATCGGCATCTGGCTCCACTCGCGCAGCCGGCGCGTGACCTCGACGCCATCCAGGTCCGGCAGTACGAGGTCGACGATCGCGGCCTCGGGCGGGCGCACGGCGGCCAGGTCGAGTGCCTCGGACGCGGTTTCGGCGGGCACGGCCTCGAATCCGGCCTCGCGCAGCACGACCTTCAGCGCTCGCACTATCTGGGGCTCATCGTCGACCACGAGTACCCGCGGCGGCTTGGCCGGCGTCGGCTCCTGCAGGCTCACGTCGCCGGCTCGCGCCCTTGGGCCGCCGCGGCGGGGCGCCGCGGCTCACCGATGTCAGCTCCGGGGCGAGCGTCGTCTGGCTCCGCGGAGTCCTCGAGCGGGAATTCGAACACGAAGGTGGCCCCCTGGCCGGGCAGGGACTCGACGTGCAGCGACCCGGCATTCGCCTCGGCGAAGCCGCGCGCGATAGCGAGGCCCAGCCCGGAGCCGCGGTGCTCGCTGCCTGGGATGCCAGCTCGATAGAAGGGCTCGAACACCCGCTCAAGCTGGGCGGGCGGGATGCCGGGGCCACGATCGACGATACGTACGATGACGCGGTCGCCCCGTGTTCTCTGCCCGTCCGGGAGCTCGCCGTCCGTCCCGCGCCCAGTACGCGTCGCGCCGGCGAGACTGAGAACCGCACGTGCGCGCACCGACACCGGATGTCCGCCCGAGTGCCGTCGTGCGTTCTCCAGAACGTTCACGAACGCGCGCTCCATCTGCACGGCGTCCAACCTGACGAGCGGCAGATCGCGGTCGATCGACAGCGCGAACTCCTCGGGTGGGGCGGCCAGCTCGTCGATCGCCGCGCGCAGCAGCTCCTCGATCGAGGTCCATTGCACGCGCGGCTCGGCGGCGCCGGCTTCAAGACGGGAGAGATCGAGCAGGTTGTCGACGAGCCGTGACAGGCGCCTGCTCTCCTCCTGGATCACCGCCGCCATCTCCTCCCGCTCCCGAGGCGAAATCGACGCCGATCCGACCGCCTCGCCGGCCGCCGAGATGGCCGTCAGCGGCGAGCGCAGATCGTGCGAGACAGCGCGCAGCAGCGCTGTCTTGACGGCGTCGGCGCGTCGCAGCGCCGCCGTCTCGACGACGCCACCGAGGAGCGTGTCTCGCTCGAGCGCGGCGCTCAGCAGAGACTCGAGCGCCGGCACGACCCGCTCCTGCAGCCTGCGCAGGCTCGCCTCGGAGCTGTCGGCTCCCACCAGCAGCGTGCCCAGCCGCCGGCTGCCCTCACGTAGCGGAAAGGCGATCGTGCGCTCGTCTCCCTCGACCGCGTCCATCTCGATCGCGGCCGAGTGCAGCTCCAGCGTCTGCGCCAGCCGGGCCGCGGCGGTGGGCAGGGCCACGGCTAGGCTGTTGCCGCGCAGCAGCAGGCGAGCCATCTCGGCGGCGAGGTCGGCCTCGCGCCGTCGCTCCTGCGCGTCGAGCGTGCGCGCACGCGCGACCTCGGCGACCGAGCTCGCGATCGCGGCCACCACGAGGAAGACCGCGAGCGCCACCCAATTGCTCGAGTCCCTGACCGTGAACCCGCCGACGGGAGGCAGGTGGAAGAAGTTGAACGCCGCAGCGCTGAGCACGCCCGTCGCGACGCCGAACCAGACCCCCCACGTGATCGACGCCACGAGCACCGCCGGGATGTAGACGACGCTGAGCGACACCACGGGCGCGATGTGCTTCAGCGGGTAGACGATCAGCGTGCAAAGCGCGACCGCGCCCACCGCGACGACGACGCCGACCCGCCGGGAGGGCGGCTCCGGGGCGAGCAGGAAGCCAAATGGCGGCGACACCGCAACCCAGCCTAGTGTGGAACGGGGCGGGACTTCATGCCCGCCCCGCTCACCGCGCTCTGCCCGGCGGGTCCTCCCTCGGCCACCGGCCCGCCGCCCTGTCCCGCCGTCTCGCGCATCATCGGTCAGGTAGGTGGCCCCCGCGTGACGATCTCGTGACCTCTCCCGCGCCTCACCTCGACATCTCGGGGGCCGCCTTCGGCCGCGGCCTGCCGCCGGGGAACGCCAGCCGTACGATCGTGCGATGCACCGCGCCGAGCTGCTTGCTCAGCGGGCCGGTGTTGTAGGGCAGGCCGTAGCGGTTGCAGACGTCGCGCACGCGCGGCGCGATCTCGGCGTAGCGGCTGGAGGGCACATCCGGGAACAGGTGGTGCTCGACCTGGAAGCTGAGGTTGCCCGAGAGCAGGTGGAACAGTGGGCTGCCGTCGATGTTCGCCGACCCAAGAAGCTGGCGGACGTACCAGCCGCCGCGGGTCTCCTCAGCGACCTCCTCCTCGCTGAACGTGTAGGTCTGGTCGGGGAAGTGCCCGCAGAAGATGATCGAGTGCGCCCAGATATTGCGCACGATGTTCGCGGCGAAGTTCGCCGCGAGCGTCGATTTGTAGCCGCGCCCTGAGAGCAGCGGGAAGGCGATGTAGTCCTTCACTATCTGCCGCCGTGCCTTGACGCCGATCGCCTTCAGCTCGGCCAGCGCCTTGGACTTCGGCTTCTCCCCCGAGCGGATTGCGTCGAAGTTGAGGTCGTGCAGGGCCACGCCCCACTCGAAGAAGCCCATCAGGACCAGGTTGTAGAGCGGCTGCAGCATGTAGATCGGGTGCCAGCGCTGATTGGGATCAATCCGCATGATCTCGTAGCCGAGGTCGCGGTCCTTGCCGCGGATGTTCGTGTAGGTGTGATGCTCGTAGTTGTGTGAGTGCCGCCACGCGTCGGCCGGCGAGGCGGTGTCCCAATCCCAGTTGCGGGAGTTGATGTCGGGGTCGTTCATCCAATCCCACTGCCCGTGCATCACGTTGTGGCCGATCTCCATGTTCTCGAGGATCTTGGCGAGCGACAGGGCGGCCGTGCCCAGCAGCCACAGCGGCCTGCGGCGCGAGCCGATCAGAAGCACACGACCGGCGAGCGCGAGGCGGCGGTGCATCGCGATGATCGAGCGTATGTAGCGTGCGTCGCGCTCGCCGAGATTCGCGTAGACCTGCTCGTGAATCGTGTCGAGCTCGCGGCCAAGCTCCTCGACCTGCGCGGGGGTGAGGTGCGCCAGCGGGCTCTCGGGGCCCTCGAAGGTCTTCGGCTCGGGTCGCGCAGTCTGGCGCGAGGGCGCTGAGATGGGCGGACTGTCGATCTGGGTGGCGGACATCGGGACCTCCGGTTTGGTGGTGGCTTTCAGAGCTCGATCTGAATCGCGCCCTCGGGGGCGTTCACGCACGTGCGCAGAAGCTCGCCGCGCTGACCGTGCACGCGGCCGGTGCGCAGATCGCGCACCTGGCCCGAGCGGAGCCGGCCAACGCAGCTGTGGCAGATCCCCATGCGGCAGCCGTATGGCAGCTGCGCACCCGCCTCCTCCCCGGCGAGCAGGATCGGCTGCTCTCCGTCGCTGCTCGCCCGCACGCCGCTCACGCAGAAGTCGATCGTGCCGCCGGCGCCGCGTTCGCCGTCGCCGGCTCCCGCTTCGGGCTGGAAGTGCTCCACGTGCATCCGCGCCGGGTCGCCGTCCGCGCGCCAGCGCTCGTCAAGCGCCCGAAGCAGCCCGCTCGGCCCGCACACGAATGCCTCCCGCTCGCGCCAGTCCGGACAGACCGTGTCGAGCTCGCCGGGCGTCAGGCGTCCCCGCAGTCCCGTCAGCCGCTCGTGCAGCCGGTATCCGCGATGGCGCCTGTCGAGCTCGAGCAGCTCGTCGCGGAAGATCACCTGCTCGGCGCTGCGGGCGCAGTGAACGTGGACCACATCCTCGATGCGCCGCCGCGCGTCAAGGCTGCGCAGCATGCTCATGATCGGGGTTATCCCGCTCCCGGCGCTCACGAACAGCAGCCGCGGCGGCGGCGGATCTCCGAGCACGAACGTTCCCTCCACGCCGCCAAGACGCACGATCGTGCCGAGGCGTACGCGGCTGAACAGATAGGGGGAGATCTTGCCGCCGGCGACGAGCTTGGGGGTGATGGCAATGCACCCGTCCTGACGCCCGGGGTCGGAGGTGAGCGAGTAGGCACGCCAGTGGTGGATGCCGTCGACCTCGATTCCCAGGCGCAGGTATTGACCCGGCTGGTGCCCTTCCCATTCCCAGCCTGGCTTGATCGTGACCGTTACGGCGTTTGCGCTCGCGCGCTCCACGCGCTCGACCCGTCCGCGAAGCTCCCGTGTCGACCACAGCGGGTTGACGAGCTCCAGGTAGTCGTCGGGCAGCAGCGGCGAGGTGAATGACCCGACCACGCGGAGGGCGCGGCGGCGCGCGCGCGACACGCGCGGGGTCGCGCCGCGCTCAGCCATGGCCGCCGGCCTCGCTCTCGTGGGCCGCGCGGGGTGGTTGGGAGGAGATCCGTATCATGACCTGAAATGATGTTACCTCAAATGAGGTTACATGAAACACGGTATCCTCAGATCGTGATGGCGAGTGTGAGCTCGGACACAAAGGCGGCGCCACCGCAGCGCCCCGAGAGCGGCTCCTCCGCGGACCTGACGATCGAGCAGCTGGCCGCCGAGGTCGGCATGTCGGTGCGCAACATCCGCAACCACCACTCCCGAGGCCTCTTGCCGGCGCCCGAGGTTCGCGCGCGCGTCGGCTACTACGGCCCCGAGCACGTCGCGCGGCTTCGCCTGATCCTCGATCTGCAGGCCGACGGCTTCAACCTCGCCGCGATCGAGCGCCTGATGAATGCCTCCGGGGGCTCGGCCGCCCGCCTGCTGGGACTGCGCAGGGCGATGACGGCTCCGTTCGAGAGCGAGACACCAGAAGTCGTCACCGGAGAGGAGCTCTCGCAGCGCTTCGGCGTCCTCGACGCCAAGGACGTCGAGCGGATCCGCAAGCTGAAACTGCTCGTTCCGCTCGGCGACGACCGCTTCGAGGTTCCGAGCCCGGCGCTCATGAAAGCGGCCGACGAAGTGACCGAGCTCGGCATCCCGCTGCACGCGGCGCTGGCGCTCGTTGAGCGGGTCAGCCGGGACTGCGAATCGATCTCGCGCGCGTTCGTGAAGCTCTACCTGAAGGAGCTTTGGGAGCCGTTCATCGAGGTCGGGCAGCCCGAGGAGCGCTGGGACGAGATGATCGAGGCGATCGCCGCGCTGCGGGCGATCGCCTCCGAGGCGCTGCTCGCGATCTTCAAGCTACGCATGAGCGCGCAGGTCGAGCAGGCCTCGGCCAAGCTGCTCGAGCACCACATCAAGCACTCGCGCTGACGAACCCCGCGAGCGCTCAGTCACTCGCGGCCGGCGACAGCCACTCGGGTGCGCCGTACGCTTTCAGGACCACGGGCAGCTGCACCGACCCGTCCGCGAGCTGGCCGTTCTCCAGCAGGGCGACGATCGTGCGCCCCACCGCCACCGCGGTGCCGTTGAGCGTGTGCGGCGTCAGAGTGCGCTTGTCGCGCCGAATGCGGATGTTCAGGCGTCGCGCCTGGTAATCGGTCGTATCCGAGCAGGAGGTCAGCTCGCGGTAGCGCCCCTGGCTCGGCAGCCACACCTCGCAGTCGTACTTCTTCGCGGCCGAGCTGCCGAGCTCGGCCACCGCGATGTTGATCACCCGATAGGGGAGGCCCAGCTCGGTCAGGATCTCCTCCTCGATCGAGAGGATCCGCTCGTGCTCGGCGGGACCCTCCTCGGGTGCGACGAAGCTGAACATCTCGACCTTGTCGAACTGGTGCACGCGGAAGATCCCGCGCGTGTCCTTGCCCGCCGCCCCCGCCTCGCGGCGGAAGCACGGCGAGAAGCCCGCGTAGCGAAGCGGCAGCCGCTCCGCCTCGATGATCTCGCCGTCGTGGAGCGACGCGAGCGCCACCTCTGAGGTGCCGACGAGGTACAGCTCATCCTCCGGCAGGCTGTAGATCTGCTGCTCGGTGTCGGGCAGGAAGCCGGTCCCAAAGAGCGCCCGCTCGCGCACGAGCACGGGTGGGATCACGGGTTCGAAGCCATGTCCGCGCAGCTTCTCCATCGCCCATCGCACGAGCGCGAGCTCGAGCATCACGAGCTCTCCTTTGAGGTAGGCGAAGCGCGACCCCGACACGATCGCGGCGTGGTCCATGTCGATCATCGCTCCGGCCAGCTCGAGGTGGTCGCGGGGCTCGAAGGCGAGCTTGGGGACGGCGCCAACCTCGCGCACGAGCTCATCCTCCCCCTCGGGCGCGCTCGGATCGGGCAGGTTGGGCAGTGGCACGAGCGCCTCGCGCAGGTCCGAATCGATGACGACGAGCTCCTGCTCGAGCTCTTTGACGCGGGCTGCGACCGATCGCATCGCACCGATCTCGCGCTCACGCTCGGCCGCGTCGCTCGCCGCGGCAATCCGCGCGCTGGCGTCGTTCTGCTCCGAGCGCAGGCCCTCCAGCTCGGGTAGCAGCGCGCGTCGGCGCTGATCCAGCTCCAGCACGCGATCGACCGCGCCGGCCAGACGCTCGTCGCGCCGGCGCAGCGCTGCCCGGACCGCGTCGGGCTGATCCCGGATGCGCTTGAGGTCGAGCACGGGCGGGCGGGCTCCGGTCTTCCGCCTGCGTCTATTTGGTCGACAGCGTGATGTTCGTGGACGGCGCCTGCTGCGCGTGGAGGCCGGAGTATTTGGCGAGGAAGGAGGCCACGGCCTGTGCGTCTTCGCCGACGACGATGTTCTCCGGCATGATCGCCCCCGAGAAGCCGCCGTTGTGGATCGCGTAAATCACCTGTTCCGCGTTCTCCTTGCGGATGTTGAAGTTCGGGCCGTTCTGTTTGATGCGGTTGCCGATGCTCGTCGCCGACCCCTGGGCGCCGACCACGCTGAGGGTGTGGCAGCCCGAGCAATGGTCGCGGAACAGCACCGCCCCGTGGTGATAGGGGTTGGTGCCGGCGAGCTGTATCCCCTGCGATCCGCAGGCGCCCAGCACTCCGGCGCAGGCGAGCAGGAGCATCGTCGTCGCGGCGACCTTCATGCGCGGGGAATATATAGGCCCGCTCCGAGCCCCGCTCGTGCAGGCCGGCCCGAGGACGACCGTGCGAGCGCGACGCGCTGGCGCGCTCAGAACCCGTGCGCCGTGCTTCCCGCCCGCAGTGCGAGGAACACCACGACCAGCGCCGAGAGCGCCATCACCCCCACCTCGCGGCGCATGACCTCGGCGACGATCGCGTGCTGCTCGTCCTCGGGCAGCCCTGCGACCGCCGCGGCGTCATCGAGGCCGTGCTGATCGAGGATCGTCTGGGCCGAGGTGACCCGCAGCTGCTCGGCGACGAAGGCCACGGCGAGCGGCAACAGCGCGTAGAGGTAGAAGAGGCTGTCGCTCGAGTACTTTCCCGCGGCGGCCAGAGACCCGACCGCCAGCGCGAGCGCGAGCGCCGAGCCCTGTGCCACTCGGAGCAGGATCCAGAATGCCCGGCCGGCGCTGCCGTCGATCGGAATCGCCCGGTACCACAGCCAGCTCCCCAGCGCTCCCGGCACGGCATTGAGCACGGCGACGGTGAGCGCACCGGCGACGACGGCGTCTGTCATGCCGGCGATATCGAGCCGATTGCCACTATGTAACACCTTGACACAAGCGGTGATATAACAGCCGCCTGTGCTGCGCAGCTACCTCCCCGCCCTCGTCTTTCTCGTACTTGGCGGGGCCGTGGGTGCGGCATTCGGGGTCCTGAACGCCTTCATCGGCCCCCGCCGCGCCACCCCTCACAAGCAGGACCCGTACGAGTGCGGCCTGCCCTCGGAGATCAAGCGCGGGATGCGCTTCGGGATCAGCTTCTACCTGATCGCGATGCTGTTCATCCTCTTCGACATCGAGGTGATCTTCCTCTACCCCGTCGCGCTCGAGCTGCGCGCCTTCGGCAGCTTCGCGCTGGCCGAGACGATCGTCTTCATCGCGTTGCTGTTCGTCGCCTTCGTCTACGTCTGGCGCAGGGGGGCGTTGGAGTGGCGATGAGGCGCACCCGAGCGGGCATCTCCCGGGCAGCGTCGTCTGATGGCCCGACCGGCGCCCCCGGAGACGGCCTAGGCACGCACGTCGACCCCGAGCGGCTGCGTGTGCGCGAGCTGGGCGCGAGCCAGCTGCTGCGCGGCGGCGAGCTCGAAGGACCGACGCGCCCAGCGCACCTGGAGGGCACGGAGCTCGAACGCCACGTGGAAGAACGCGTGATGACCACGACCCTGGACAAGGCCGCGGCCTGGGCGCGCTCGAACTCGTTCTTCCCGGCGACCTTCGGGCTCGCATGCTGCGCGATCGAGATGATCACCGTCGTGGCGTCGCGCGTGGACATCGCGCGCTTTGGCTATGAGGCGTTCCGCGCCTCGCCGAGACAGGCCGACCTGATCATCTTGTCCGGACGGGTCTCGATCAAGATGGCGCCGGTCATTCGCAGGCTTTATGACCAGATGCTCGAGCCGAAGTGGGCGATCTCGATGGGCGCCTGCTGCAGCTCGATGGGCGTGTTCAACAACTACGCGCTGGTCCCCGCCGACAAGTTCATGCCGGTGGACGTGCACGTCCCGGGCTGCCCGCCGCGCCCCGAGGCGCTCATGCACGGCGTGCTCAAGCTCCGCAAGATGGTCCAGGACGATCCCGACCTGAGCTGGCGCGAGCGCTACGGCGCCGTCGGCACGGAGGAGGTCCTCCCCGGTGCCTGACGCCACCGGGCTCGAGCTGATCCGCCAGGAGCTCGGCGCCGCCGTCCTCGAAACTGTCTTCTTCCGCCGTCGGGCCACCTTGGTGATCGAACCGGAGAGCGTACGTCGCGTACTCGCGCAGCTTCGCGAGAAGGGCTACTCGTTCATGGCGAGCCTCCACGGCGTGGACTACTACCCCGAGGAGCCGCGTCTCGGGGTGCTCTACGAGTTGCTCGACATGCCTCGCGTGGATCGCATCTCGGTGAAGCTGCGCGTGTCCTCGCAGGCGGCCGAGGTCGACTCGGCCGTGCCCGACAGGCCCGGAGATTCCGGCTGGCCCACGGCCATCCACCAGGAGCGCGAGGTGTACGACATGTTCGGCGTCGTCTTCCGCGGCCATCCCGACCTGCGGCGGATCCTGATGCCCGAGGACTACGAGGGGTACCCGCAGCGGCGCGACTTCCCGCTCGGCGGTGAGCCGGTCGTCTTCACCTACAACGACCCGAACCGCCGGCGAGCCTCGGCATGAGCCCGGTGGAACAGGACACGCCCGGTCATTCGCAGAGCCTGTCCGAGTATCGAAGGCGCGAGCAGAGCATCACGCTCTCCGAGGTCGAGCACCCGCATGGCGCCAACGGTGAGGCGTCCGGCGAGGCGCGCCAGGAGCTGCTCACGCTCAACTTCGGCCCCCACCACCCCGCCACCCACGGTGTCCTGCGCCTGCTCGTGACGCTCCAGGGCGAGGTCGTGCGCGACGTCAAACCGATCATCGGCTACGTGCACACCGGGATCGAGAAGACGGCCGAGGACAAGTCCTACTGGAAGGTGATTCCGGTGATCGAGCGGATGGACTATCTCGCCTACTACTTCAACGCGATGGCATTCTGCGGGGCGGTCGAGAGCCTGACCGAGGTGGACGTGCCCAAGCGTGCCCAGTACCTGCGCGTCATCAACCTCGAGCTGAACCGGATCGCCTCACATCTCTTCTGGCTCGCCACGAGCGCCCTGGACCTCGGGGCGATCTCGATGTTCTGGTATTGCCTGCGCGAGCGCGAGCTGATCGTCGACCTGTTCGAGATGTCCTCCGGCCAGCGGATGCACACCCGCTACTTCCAGGTCGGGGGCGTGATCGAGGATATCCCGCGCGGCTACGCCGAGAAGCTACGTGCCTTTCTGCAGCTGATGCCCGGACGCGTGGATCAGTACCGGGCGCTTTTGAACAAGAACGAGATCGTCCTCGCCCGGCTGCGCGGCACGGGGACGCTCGGCGCCGAGACACTGCTGGCGCTGGGTGTCACGGGGCCGCTGCTGCGCGCCGCGGGCAACCCCTGGGACCTGCGCAAGGCGGACCCGTACTGCTCCTACGGCGACTTCGACTTCAAGATCCCCGTCGGCACGGTGGGCGACAACTACGATCGCCTCGTCGTGCGGCTCGCCGAAATGGACGAGTCGGTGACGATCATCGGCCAGGCGCTCGAAGGCCTCCCGGAAGGGCCCTACATGACCGCCGACCGCAAGGTCGCACTCCCTCCCCGCCACGAGCTGGCAACTTCGATGGAGGCGCTGATCCATCATTTCAAGCTCGTCACGGAGGGCTTCCGCGTACCCCCGGGAGAGGCCTACTACCCGGTCGAGAGCCCGCGCGGCGAGCTCGGCTGCTGGGTGCGCTCGGACGGCTCGGCGAAGCCCGCTCGCGTGCATATGCGCGACCCCTCGTTCGTGAACCTGCAGGCCTTCTCCGGCATGGCCGAGGGCGGGTACATCGCCGACATGATCGCGACCCTGGCGATGCTCGACCCGATTCTCGGCGGCATCGACCGATGAGCGCCTCCGCGTCGGGCTGGGATGAGCCAGTCGACCTGGAGAAGAGCGCCGCCGAGATACCCGACCCGCAGAGCATCGACGTTCCCGAGGAGCTGCGCGCGCAGATCGAGGAGTACATGAGCCGCTACCCCGACCCGCGCTCGGCGACGCTGCCGGCGCTCGAGGCTGCGCAGCGCCTGTACGGCTGGTGCTCGCCCGAGGCGTTCGAGCAGGTGGCGTGCGTGATGCGGCTCACGCCGGCCGATCTGGAAGCGGTGGCGACGTTCTACGACATGCTCGAGACCACCCCCGTCGGCCGCCATGCGATCTACGTGTGCACGAACATCTCCTGCTCGCTGCGCGGCGCCGACGTCCTGTTCGCTGCAATACGCGACGCAGCCGCCGCAGAACCCGAGGAGTTCAACGTGCGCTCCTTCGAGTGCCTGGGAGCTTGCGACCTCGCGCCGATGGCGAGCGTGGACGGAACCTACGTGGGGCCGCTGACCGTCGAGGACGTGCCCCGGCTGCTCGAGGACGCCCGCGCCGGGCGCACCGTGCTGGCGGAGAAGCAGCTCGCCCCGCGCCTGGTCGCCGACCCGCAGGCCAACTCGCGCGAGTTCCCGCCCCATCCCGCTCAGGAGCCAGAGCCGCGGTGACCGAGAAGCTGCTGTTCGCTGACATCGACGAGCCGGGTCTGAACACGCTCGAGGTCTACGAACGGCGCGGCGGCTACGCCTCGCTGCGCAAGGCGCTGACGATGGCCCCGGAGGACGTCTTGGCCGAGCTGGAAGCGTCGGGCCTGCGCGGGCGGGGCGGAGCGGGCTTTCAGACGGGCAAGAAGGTCTCCTTCCTGCCGAAAGGCTCGATCGAGAAGTTCCTCGTTTGCAACGCCGACGAGTCCGAGCCGGGAGCCTTCAAGGATCGCGAACTGCTGCAGAAGAACCCCCACAGGCTGATCGAGGGCCTCGTGATCGCATCCCATGCCGCCGGCTCGGAGCGCTCGTTCATCTACGTTCGCGGCGAGTACGTGCTGCAGGCCGCGATGCTCGACGCGGCCCTCACGGAAGCCCGCGACGCGGGATTCATCGGGGAGGACATCCTCGGGTCCGGTCACACGCTCTCGGTCGTCCTGCACCGCGGCGCCGGCGCGTACATCTGCGGCGAGGAGACCGCATTGCTGGACTCGCTGGAAGGCAAGCGCGGCAACCCGCGCCTGAAGCCGCCCTTCCCAGCCAACCAGGGGCTCTATCAGGGGCCGACGCTGATCAACAACGTCGAGACGCTCTCCACGGTGCCCGTGATCATCGAGATGGGCGGCGCGCAGTACGCGAAGATCGGCGTTGAGACCTCGACGGGCACGAAGCTGGTCAGCATCTCAGGCCACGTGAAGCGGCCCGGCAACTATGAGATCGTGCTGGGGACGCCGGCACGGGAGATCGTCTACGGCCTAGCCGGTGGCCCGCCGGAGGGACGAGAGGTCAAGTGCTGGTTCCCGGGCGGCTCCTCGGCGCCGGTGCTGCGCGCCGAGGACCTCGACGTCAGCTACGACTTCGACTCGCTCGCGAAAGCCGGATCGATGCTTGGCTCAGGCTCGATCATCGTCGTGGACGACTCCACACCGATCCTCGATGTTGCGCTCAAGCTGGCGAAGTTCTACCAGCACGAGTCGTGCGGCAAGTGCACTCCCTGCCGAGAGGGGACCAACTGGACGCTGAAGATGCTTCAGCGGATCGAGCTCGGCGAGGCGACCCCGATGGACCTGGAGATCATGGCCTCCGTCCAGGAGAACATCATCGGCAACTGCCTGTGCGTGCTGGGCGACTCGATGGCGATGCCGATCGGCTCGATCATCGCCAAGTTCAAAGAGGAGCTCGAAGCGCACATGGAGAGCGCGCGCCTGCGCGGGGCCGCCACGATGGTGAGCGCCTGATGCCGAGGCCGACGCCGAAGATGATCAGCTTGACGATCGACGGTCGTGAGGTGAGCGCCCCCGAGAACGCGATGCTCGTCGACGCCGCGAAGTACGGCGACGTCGAGATCCCCGTCTTCTGCTACGAGCCCAAGCTCGGCAACCCCGTTGGCGCGTGCCGCATGTGCCTGGTCGAAGTCGAGGGTATTCCGAAGCTCCAGACCGGCTGCTCGACGCAGGCGAAGGACGGGATGGTGGTGAACACGCAAAGCGAGCGGGTGAAGATCGCGCAGCGGGCAGTCGTCGAGTTCCTGCTGGTCAACCATCCCCTCGACTGCCCGGTATGCGACAAGGGCGGCGAGTGCCCGCTTCAGGACATCACTTTCGGCTGGGGGGCGGGCAGCTCTCGCTTCATCGATCCCAAGCGCCACTTCGTCAAGCCGCTTGCGCTCTCCGAGCGGATCGCCATAGACCGCGAGCGCTGCATCCTCTGCTACCGCTGCGTCCGCTTCTCGCAAGAGGTCTCCGAGGACTACCAGCTGGTGCTCGTCGAGCGCGGCGCGGACTCCTACGTAGCGACGTTCGACGGACATCCCTACGAGGCGCCGTTCAGCGGCAACATCATCGAGCTCTGCCCGGTCGGCGCGCTCACCTCACGGGCCTACCGCTTCCGCGCGCGCCCGTGGGACATCGAGGACGCCGGCTCGGTCTGCACGCTCTGTCCCTCGCAGTGCAACGTCACGCTCACGGTCCGCGACGAACGCGTGATGCGAGTGCTGGCGCGCGATAACGTGGAGGTCGACGA
Source organism: Solirubrobacteraceae bacterium (assembly GCA_035940255.1). Taxonomy (GTDB): domain Bacteria; phylum Actinomycetota; class Thermoleophilia; order Solirubrobacterales; family Solirubrobacteraceae; genus Palsa-744. The sequence goes on along the minus strand of DASZFA010000025.1, from coordinate 53,440 downwards.
CGGCTGGCTGTGCGACCGCGGGCGCTTCGCCTATCCGGCGCTCGGGGGCGTGCCCGCGACCGTGTCGGAGCTGAGTGGGGCGCCTTCACCCGCGCCCGGCGAGAATGGCGGCGGTCGCATCACCGAGCCGATGATCCGCGACGGGGGGATGCTGCGCGTGGTCAGCTGGGAGCGCGCCCTGACCGAGGCCGTAGCCGGCCTGCGCCGTGCCGGGGAGCGCGTCGGCGCGATCGCAGGCGGCCAGGCGACGAACGAGGAGGGCCTGCTGCTCGCGCGCCTGATGCGCGAGGGCGCGGGCTCTCCGCATATCGATTCGCGTGCGGCCGGCGAGCTCCCGCTCGAGCTCCACGTGGCGCTCAACGAGCCGCGCCTGCAGGCGAGCGTGAGCGACCTCGAGTTCGCCCATACGGCGCTGGTGCTCGACAGCGAGCCCATCCGCGACGCGCCGATCCTCGACCTTCGGCTGCGCAAGGGCGTGCGCCGCCACGGCATGAAGCTGCTCACAGCGACGCGGGAGGAGCTGCTGGGGGGACCGCGCGAGCTCGCCGCGAGGCTGGGCGGCGACGGCGAGGAGATCGTCGTGCTGTGGGCCGAGCGCCTCGCCGCGGGTCCCGACGGCCCGCAGGCGGCAGCTGCGCTGCTGGAGCTCGCCGAGGCGCTCTCGCTCGGCGAGGTGCGGGGAGCGGGCCTGCTCGAAATACCGGCTCATACGAACGGCCGCGGCCTGCGCGAGGCGGGGGTGCTGCCGAACGCGGGCCCCGGGCTCTCCGCCCCCCCGGCCGTGGGCGCCGGCGACGGCATCGGACGCGACGCTGCCGGGATCGCCGACGGACTGGCCTCGGGGGAGCTGACCGCGGTCTACCTGCTGCGGTCGGATCCGCTGCTCGAGCTGCCCGGGCGCGAGCTCTGGGAGCGGGCGCTTCACCGCGCCGCGACCGTCGTCGCGCACGCGAGCTTTCTCACCGACGGCGTGCGCGAACACGCCGACGTGGTGTTCCCGTCCGAGGCCTACGCGGAGAAGGAAGGCACGGTCACCCACCCCGACGGGCGCCTGCAGCGCCTGCGCCCGGCGGTCGCGCATCCGGGCTCCACGCGCCCCGAGTGGTCGCTCATCGTCGCGCTGGCGAGCAGGCTCGGGCTCGACCTCGAGGTGCTCACAGCCGGGATGGCGTCGGCGCAGCTGTTCGACTCGGTGCCCTTCTACGCCGGGCTGACGCTCGAGGAGATCGGGGGCAAGGGGATCCGTTGGCAGGACCGCGACGCCGCCGACGCCTACCCGGCACGGGAGCAGCTCGTATGAGCATCGCCCCCTTGGCCCTCATCGGCTACTTCGAACCGGCCTGGATCCAGGTCCTGAAGGCGATCCTGATCTTCGCCATCGCGCTGCAGCTCGTGCCGATCGTACTGATCATCGAGCGCAAGCTCCTGGGGCGCTTCCAGGCACGTTACGGACCAAACCGCGTCGGCCCTTACGGGGCGCTGCAGCCGATGGCGGACATCCTCAAGCTGCTGACCAAGGAGCAGTTCAGGCCCACCACGTCGGTCGGGCTGCTGTTCGCGCTCGCGCCCGTGATCTCGATCCTGACGGCCGTGGCAGCGTTCGCGATCATCCCCTTCGGCGACGTTCAGGACATCTTCGGGACGAAGGTCGGGCTGTACGGCATCGACGTCTCGATCGGCCCTCTCTACCTGTTCGCGTTCGGCGCGGTCGCCTTCTACGGGATCATGCTCGGCGGCTGGGCCTCCGGCTCGAAGTACTCCTTCCTCGGCGCCATGCGCGGGGCCGCGCAGCTGATCTCCTACGAGGTCTCCCAGGGGCTCGCACTGCTCGGCGTCGTCTTCACCGCGCAGACGCTGTCGCTGACCGGCATCGTTCGCGCGCAGGGGGGCATGTGGTACATCGTGCCCCAGTTCGCCGGCTTCCTGATCTTCCTCGTGGCGGGCTTCGCCGAGACCAACCGCGCGCCGTTTGACCTCACCGAGGCCGATGCCGAGCTTGTCGGCGGCTACAACACGGAGTACGGCGGCGGGCGCTTCGCTTCCTATTACTTCGCCGAGTACCTCAACATGCTCGTCGTCGCCGGAGTCGTCACGACCGTCTTCCTCGGCGGCTGGCTGCTTCCGTTCGGCATCCATCCTCCCGGCTGGGTCGACCCCTTCGTGGTCCTCCTGAAGATGTCGCTGATCACGTTCATCTTCATCTGGGTCCGCGCCACGCTTCCGCGCCTGCGCTACGACCAGCTGATGAGCTTGGGCTGGAAGGTCCTGCTGCCCCTCGCCACCCTCAACGCGCTGGCGACGGCGATCATCGTGGTGGCGACCCACTGATGGCCGACGCGACGCCGACGAGCAGCGCGAGCGACCCCCCGGCGTCCGCCACCGTGAACGTCACGCGCTGGGATCCCGGCAAGGACGTGATCGAGGTCCAGCGCTCTCCAGCGCCGGGGGCGCTGCGCAGCGCGTGGCGCGCGTTCCGCGAGACGGCGCGAGGACTGAAGACAACATTCGGTCGCATCGCGGAGGGACCCGTGACGATGCAGTACCCGGAGGAGAAGACCCCCGTGTATCCGCGCTTTCGGGGACGGCACAAGCTGCACCGCTTCGAGGACATAGGGGGGGCGGGCTCCGATCCGGCACAGGCCGGCCTGGAGAAGTGCGTCGGCTGCTCGCTCTGCGCCGCCGCCTGCCCGGCCGACTGCATCCGCGTGGTCGCCGCCGAGAACACTCCGGAGAACCGTGTCTCGCCCGGCGAGCGCTATGCCGCGGTCTATGAGATCAACCTGTCCCGCTGCATTTTCTGCGGCTACTGCGAGGTCGCATGCCCGTTCGACGCGATCACGATGGGCCACGACTACGAGCTCTCGAGCTACGACCGCTCGGACCTGATCTTCACCAAGGAGATGCTGCTGGCCGAGTCGCTCGAGCGCGCTCCGCTCAGGAACGAGGGCGAGTGAGCGCGGTCCTGTTCTTCATCGCGGCGATCGGCGTGATCACCGGGGCGGTCGGCGTCGTCGTGCTGCGCGACGCCTTCTACTGCGTGCTCGCGCTCGTCGTCCACCTGATCTCGCTCGCGGTCCTTTTCCTGTTGCTGCGCGCCGAGTTCGTGGCCGCCGTGCAGGTCGTCGTGTATGCGGGTGCGGTGATGGTGCTCTATGTCTTCGTCGTCGCTTACGTCGGCGGCGAGAGTGACGCGCTCGGCGAGCGGCTGCGCGGTCCGGGGCCCATCGGCTCCGGCCTTCGCCTCGGCGCGGCGATCATCGGCGGGGCGCTGCTGGTCGAGCTCCTGATCGCGCTTCTCGGCACCGGCCTCGAGGCGATCCAGGGCCACGGGGCGGGCTACGTGCCGGGACCGCGCACGTACGGCACTCCCGCCTACATCGGAAAACTGCTGCTGACGCGCTTCCTGCTGGCGTTCGAGATCGCTTCCTTCCTGCTGCTGATCGCAGCCGTCGGCGGGGTGGTGCTAGCCCGGCGCAGGGGCGGGATCGGAGAGGAGGACGAGCACGAGCCGCTCACGCCGCTCGAGATGACGCGGCCGGCGGACACCGGCACGATGGCCGAGGGCGTTGGGAGCGGGATCTCGTGAGCATCGCCTGGTACCTCGCCGTCTCGGCGATCGTCTTCTCGCTCGGAGCGGTCGGCGTGATCACGCGCCGCAACCCGCTCGTCGTGCTGCTCTGCCTGGAGCTGATGCTCAACGGCGCCAACCTGGCACTGGTCGCGTTCTCGCGCATGTGGGGCAACGGCGACGGGCAGATCTTCGCGCTGATCGTGATGACGGTGGCGGCGTGCGAGGTCTGCATCGGGTTGGGGATGATCGTCGCGATCTACCGCCGGCGGCTGCCGATCGACGTGGACGAGCTGAGGGAGCTCCAGGGCTGATGGCGACGACGACGTACGCCTGGCTCGTGGTGGTCTTCCCGCTGCTCGGCTCGGTGGCGATCGCGCTCGGATTTCGCGTGCTTCCACGCCGCAGCGCGGGATGGGTGGGAACGGGCGCGATCTTCCTCGCCTTCTTGGCCGCGGTGGCGATGCTGATCTCGCTGCAGGGCCACGCACCGGCGCACCGTCAGCTCGTCTCCTCGCTGTGGAGCTACGCCTCCACGGTCGGCGTCGACGCGCAGATGTCGATCCTCGTCGACCCCCTGTCGGTGTTCATGGCGCTCGCGGTCACCGGGGTCTCGACGCTGATCCACCTCTACTCCATCTCCTACATGGAGGGCGACCGCGGCTACGCCCGCTTCTTCTCCTACCTGAACTTCTTCGTCTTCTCGATGCTGCTGCTCGTCCTCGCCGGCAACTTCATGATGCTGATCGCAGGCTGGGCGTTCGTCGGCGCGGCGTCCTACCTGTTGATCTCGTTCTGGTACAGGCGCACGACCGCCACACGCGCCGGCCTGAAGGCGTTCGTGATCAACGTCGTCGGCGACGTCGGGCTCGTGCTCGGCACGTTCTTCATCTTCAAGCACACCGGCTCACTGGACTTCCTCAAGAGCTTCCACGCGACCGAGGCCGGGGCGTTCGGGCACAGTCCCAACAACGGGGACCTCGTCGCCGGCTGCGTGCTGCTGCTCGTGGGGGCGTTCGCGAAGTCCGCGCAGATTCCGCTGCACACGTGGCTCCCTGACGCGATGGAAGGACCGACGCCGGTCAGCGCCCTGATCCACGCCGCGACGATGGTCACGGCCGGCGTGTATCTGATCGCGCGCATGCATCCTCTGTTCGAGCGCGCTCCCGCGGCACAGGACGTTGGGGCGATCATCGGTGCGGCGACGCTGATCGTTGCCGGGACCACGGCGCTGGTGCAGACAGACCTCAAGCGAGTGATCGCCTACTCGACGATGTCGCAGATCGGCTACATGATCATGGGGGTCTCGGTCGGCGCGTACGCGGCGGGCCTGTTCCACCTGATGACGCACGCCTTCTTCAAGGCGCTGCTGTTTATGGCGGCGGGATCGGTGATCGGCGCGATGGCGGGCGAGCAGTCGCTCGAGCGGATGGGCGGCTTTCGAAAGGCGATGCCGTTCACCTACGGCGCCTTCCTGATCGGCGGGCTGGCGCTCGCGGGCATACCCCCCTTCTCTGGGTTCTTCTCCAAGGACGAGATCCTGCTCGTCACCGGCGAGCGCGGTGGCTGGCATTGGGGGCTCTACGTGATCGGGTACCTGGGCGCGGCGCTCACCGCCGTCTACACGTTCAGGATGATCTTCCGCGCCTTCTGGGGCGAGCCGGTGCCTGAGGCGCGCGAGCTCGAGCAGGGACACGTGCATCACGCGGACGTCCCTCGCAACCCCGTGACGGGCGAAGAGGAGGACACGGACGTGGGCTTCCCCGGACCGCTGCATCCGATCGCCGAGCGCACGCCGCTGATGCGCGTCGCGATGGCGGTGCTCGCGGTCGGTTCGGTCGGCGTCGGCCTCGTGCAGATCCCAAAGGTCGACTTCTTGATCGACGACTTCCTGAAGCCGAGCTTCCGCGACTCCTCGCTGTATGCCACGCACACGCGAAACGGCCTGCTGGTGCTCGGCCTCGTGCTCGGCACCGTGATCGGACTAGCGGGCATCGCCTTCGCGTACCGCATCTGGGTCCAGCGACCGGGTACGGCAGCCGTGATCCGCGAGCGCATGCGTCCGGCATATGAGCTGCTCGTGAACAAGTGGTACTTCGACGAGCTGATCGAACTGGTCGTAGTGCGCCCGGCGCTCGCGACGGCGCGGTTCGCCCGCCGGACCGTCGAGCCGCGCCTGATCGAAGACACGCTCGTCGGCGGCACCACCGGGCTGGTCCGCGCCGGCTCGGCCGCGGTGCGAGCGGCGCAGAGCGGCTTCGTCCGCTATTACGCCGCCCTGCTCGTGATCGGTGTCGCGGGCGTCGGCTTCTACTTCCTCTTGCAGTCCTGATGCCAGCGCTCTCGATACTGGTCTGGCTGCCCGCCGCGTGCGGCCTTTTAGGCGCGGCGCTCTCGGCGATCGCCCGCCGGACGGGCGTCGCCGCGCCCGCCGACACAATCCTCGAGTCCGAGCCGCAGCCCGCCGGATGGGCCGCCAGCGTCTCCGGCCTCGTGGCGCTGCTCGGCTCGCTCGCCGCGTTGGGCCTCGCAATCGGCTACATCGTCGACTACAAGGCGGGGGTCCGCCTGCAGCATGTGACCGACGCGGTCTGGATCTCCGAGCTCGGCATCCACTACAAGATCGGAATCAGCGGCCTGAACGTGTTCCTCGTGGGCCTCACAACGCTGCTCTTCGCTGCGGCCGTGCTGGCCGCGAACCTTCGCCGGTGGGACCGGCCGAGGCTCTTCTACTTCCAGTTCATGCTCGCCGAGTCGGCCGTCCTGGGCGCGTTCGTGGCGCAGGACCTGGCGCTGTTCGTCGCCTTCTTCGACCTGATGCTGATCCCCTTCTACTTCCTCATAGGAGGCTGGGGCTCCGAGCCCGGTCGGGTCAGGGCGACGATCAAGCTCGTCATCTACACGCTCGTGGGCTCGCTGCTGATGCTCGCCGGGGCGATCGCCACGGGCGTGCTGGCGGCCCAGGACGGCGGCGGCCACATCACGTTCGTCCTCTCCTCTCTGCAGGCGACCCCGTTGGGGTCGGGCTCGCAGGACTGGATCTTCCTCCTCTTCGCGGCGGCCTTCCTCGTGAAGATGCCCGCGTTCCCGCTGCACGGCTGGATGCCCGACGGATACCGGGCGATGCCGATCGAGGTGCTGATGGTGTTCTCGGGGGTGCTCTCGAAGGTCGGCGCCTACGGCTTCCTGGCGATCGTGCTGCCGCTGTACCCGCACGCCGCGGCACATTTCCAGACGCTGATGCTGCTGATCGCGCTCGTCTCGATCATCTACGGCTCGCTGCTCGCGTTCAGCCAGAACGACGTGAGGCTGATCGCCGGCTATTCCTCGGTAGCGCAGCTCGGCTTCATCACGCTGGGGATCTTCGCGCTGAACCCGCAGGGCGGTCAGGGCGCCCTGCTGCAGATGGTCAACCACGGGCTCGTGGTGGCCGCGCTGCTGTTCATCATCGCCCTGCTGACGCAGCGCGCCGGTGGCTCGGAGGACCTGCGCGAGATGGGCGGGATCGCGTTCCGCGCGCCGGTGCTCGCAGCGCTGTTCTTGATCGTGGCGCTGGCCACTCTCGCGATCCCCGGCTCGGCGAACTTCGTGGGCGAGTTCCTGATCCTGCTCGGCGTCTTCAACACGAAGCTCGTGATCGCCATCCTGGCCTTCAGCGGCGTCGTCATGGCGAGCGTCTATGCGCTGCGCCTGTTCATCCGCTCGATGCACAACCGACTTGGCCCGGGCGCGCGCTCCTATGACCTGACCCTGCGCGACGGCGCCGTGCTCGTGCCGCTGATCGCGGTCATCGTGTTCCTGGCCTTCTATCCGCAGCTGGCCCTGCACCGCAGCGAAGGCTCTGTCAAGGCGGCGGTCGCGAGGGCGCACCTGTCGCTGAGGGCGGCCCCGCCTGAAACGCCTCTGGCGAGCGCCACATCCGAAGCTGGGAGCGGCCGATGAGCGCAGCGGCAGGCGAGCTTCTCGCCGCGGTCCATCTGAAGGGTCCCCACGTCGACTTCGCGGCGCTCTCGCCGCTGATCGCGCTGCTTGGTGGAGCCGTGGTCGTGCTGCTCGTCGGGCTGCTCGGCTCGCGATGGATCCGCTCGCACGTCGTGCCTGCGCTCAGCCTGGTCGCGCTGGCGGCGGCGCTGGGGCTGACGATCTGGCAGTGGGACTCCCAGAAGTCGGTCGTCTCGGCGGCGGTGCGGATCGACAACCTCGCGCTGCTTTTGACGATCCTGCTGCTGGCCGGTGGGGCATGCAGCGTGCTCCTGGCGTGGCGCTCGCTCGCGGCTAGAGAAGCCGCTCACGGCGAGTTTCACGCGCTGCTGTTGAGCGCACTCGCCGGCATGTCTCTGCTGGCGAGCGCGCAGAACACCGTCGCGGCGTTCATCGGCCTGGAGCTGCTCTCGATCCCGCTGTATGTGCTGTGCGCGACCGAACTGCGGCGGGAGCACTCGCTCGAGTCGGGGCTGAAGTACCTGATCATCGGCTCCGTCGGCTCCGCCACCCTGCTCTACGGGCTGTCGATGATCTACGGTGCCACCGGCGCGACCGACTTCACGGCCATCGCCGCGGCCCTCTCCAACGGCGGCCTTGCGAGCGACCCGCTGACCCTTACGGGCATCGCGCTGTGCGTCGCCGGACTGTGCTTCAAGGCCTCGGTGGCGCCTTTTCACCAATGGACGCCGGACGTGTACGAGGGAGCGCCCACGCCGGTGACGGCGTTCATGGCGGTCACCACGAAGGTCGCGGCGCTGGGCCTGTTCCTGCGCTTCTTCGACGTGGCGCTGATCAGCGACCAGTCCGTCTGGGGCCCGGCCGTGGCGGTGCTGGCGGCGTTCACGATCGTGATCGGCAACGTCGGCGCCCTGGGCCAGTCGTCGCTGAAGCGGATGCTCGCCTACTCCTCGGTCGCACAGGCCGGCTACATGCTCGCCGGGATAGTCGTCGCGAGCCGGCTCGGCGTGCAGGCGACGGTGTTCTATCTCGCTGTCTACCTGCCGATGAACATGGCCGCGTTCGCGGTGATCGTCGCGCAGGAACGCGAGCAGGGCCTCGGCGACTCGATCAAGTCGATGGAAGGCCTTGGCCGCCGGCGGCCGCTGCTCGCCTGGCCGATGACGCTCGCGATGCTTGGCCTCGCCGGCATCCCCGCGACCGCGGGCTTCATCGGCAAGTTCTATCTGATCGATGCCAGCGTGGCGGGCGGCTACACGTGGCTGGGCGTCGTCATCGTGATCGGCTCGATGATCTCGCTCGGCTACTACCTGCCGGTGCTGGCTGCGATGTGGATGCGCGAAGCACCCGCCGGCGAGGCCCGGCCGGGCACCACGCCCCCCGCCCCCCCGCCGGCGACCGGCACGCTACCGGCGCTCGCGGGAGGCTCGCCGGAGCTCGACGCGGACCTGGCGCGGGGCGGCAAGGCGGGAGCCGCGCTGAGCAGAGGGCCGTTTGCCGCAGGGCAGCCGGAGGTCGCGCTCGTCGCGGTCCTCGGCGGCGCGGCAACGCTCTTCTTCGGCATCGTCCCGCAGCCGCTGTTCGATCTCGTCCACCAGGTCGGGGGCGTGTTCGGGCTGCTCTGAGCGGCCGACTCAGACCCGCCGCACGGTCCTGACCGGAAAGCGGAGGGCGATCGTCTCGAAGTCGGCATCCTGGTGGAGCAGCTCCACCTCGGCTCTGATCGCGACGGCCGCGACCTCGCGTACGCGCCCGGCAGCGGCGCGAGGCTACAGGCGTCCGGAGGCGCGCGCGGCCTCTTCGGCCTCCTCGAGCTGGCGCTCGACGAGATCCAGGCCCGCCTCCCAGAAGCCGGGATCGGCGAGGTCCACGCCGACGATCCGGCCGAGCTCCTCAGGGGAGCGTGAGCCGCCGGCGGCGAGCAGCTCCAGATAGCGGGGGACGAGCTCCGGGCCCGCCTGCTCGTAGCGCTCATAGACCGACAGCGCCAACAGCTGACCGTAGGCGTAGGCGTACACGTAGCCGGGGCTGCCGATGAAATGCGGGATGTATGACCACCACGAGCGATACCCCTCGGTCACCTCGACCGAGTCGCCGAACATCTCCGACTGGCTCTGCGCCCACAGCTCGCCGAGGCGCTCAACCGAGAGCTCGCCCTGCTCGCGACGCTCGGTGTGGACCAGATCCTCGAAGCCGTTCATCGCGACCTGGCGGAAGACGGTGGCGATCGTGTCCTCGAGGTTCTCCGCGAGCAGCGCGAGGCGAGAGGCCGGCGCCGTGTCCTCCTCGAGCAGCCTGCCGAAGACGATCGTCTCGCCGAACACCGATGCCGTCTCCGCGAGCGTCAGCGGCGTTTGCTGGTGAAAGATGCCCTGGCGGGCCGCGAGCGCGAAGTGCACACCGTGGCCGAGCTCGTGCGCGAGCGTCAGCACGTCGCGCCGGCGCGAGGTGTAGTTGAGCAGCACGTATGGGAACACCGAGGGAACGGCTGCGGCGGCGAAGGCGCCACCGCGCTTGGCCGGGCGCACCGGCGCATCGATGCGGCGCTCCTCGAAGAAGCGTGTTGCCAGCGCCCCGAGCTCCGGTGAGAACGACGAGTAGCAGTCGAGCACGATCTCGCGCGCTCGCGCGAACGGAAAGGACACCTCGTCCGCTGTCACGGCCGCGCTGCGGTCGTAGTCGGCAAGTCGCTCGATGCCGAGCAGCTTCGCCTTCAGCCGGTACCAGCGACGCGCGATCTCGTAACGACCGCGCACGGCCTGCACGAGCGCCTGCACGGACTCGTCGCTGGCCTCGTTGGCGAGGTTGCGAGCGGCGAGCCAGTGCGGATAGCGGCGCAACCGGTCGTCGGTGGCCTTGTCGACGAGCAGCGTGTTGAACAGGAACGCCCGTGTGCGCAGCCCGGGCGCGAGCGCCGCGGTGACCGCCTCGGCGGTGCTGCGCCGAATCTCGCGGTCGGCCAGCGACAGCCGGCTGAGCGCGACGTCCAGGGCGACCTTCCCGTTGACCGCGCCCGCGGCGGGCCCCTCGTCGCCACGCGCCGGCGCCAGCTCGACCTCGAGCGAGGAGGTGAGCTCCTCGAATAGGCGTGTCCAGGCGCTCGATCCCGAGAGGGCCTTCTCGGCGAGGATCTTCTCCTCCGGCTCCGAGAGCAGGTGATCTTTGTAGCGGCGGGCGGTGCGCAGGTAATGACGGCAGAAGTCGAGCCCGCTCCCCTCGAGCAGCTCATCAGCCCGCTCGTCTGCGAGCGCGGCCCACTCGAGCTCGAAGAACAGCAGCGTTGTCTGGATCGACGTCTCCTGCTCCTGCACGCGTTGCAGCAGCGCCCCGCGCGCCGGATCGGCCGTGTCCGTGGCGAAGCGCAGCATCGCGTAATAACCCGCGCGTGAGACGAGCTCGAGGATCTCGGCGAGCTCGCGCATCGCCTCCCCGAGGCCGTCCGAGCTCAGGTCTAGGAGCTTGCCTGCGTAGCGCCCGGCGAACGCCTGCGCGCGCTCGAGCGCTTCTGTGAGACGTCGCTCGACCCCCGGCTCGCCCTCTCCGTCCACGAGCGGCTCGAGATCCCAGGCGCTCGCCTCAAGCTCGGGGTCGCTTGACTCGCGCTCGGCTCCGGTGGTCATCGTCGGCAGCTTAGCTGTGAATCGCCGGCCAACGGGACGAGTGCGCCGCTACTCGCTGGCGAGCGCTTGGAGCATGTCCAGTCGCGCCGCCCGGCGGGCCGGCAGCTGCGCGGCGAGCAGCCCCGCGACCGCGGCGACCACTATCAGGATCGCGAGCGTGCCCACCGGGATCGACTGCACGTAGCCCGAGCCCGACAGCGCGAGGCTCGTGACGAGAACCGCCCCGACGACCCCGATGACGAGGCCGAAGACGCCGCCGATCAGCGCCGTGATCACCGACTCGTAGCGGATCATCTGGCGGATCTGCCGGCGCGAGGTGCCGATCGCCCGCATCATGCCGAGCTCGCGCGTGCGCTCGTAGATCGAGAGGATCAGCGTGTTGACGATCCCGAACAAAGAGACGATCACCGAGAGCGCGAGCAGCACATAGATCAGAGCCAGCAGGGTGTTGATCTGGTTGGCCTGGTCCTGCTTGAACTGCGCGGCCGTGCGCGACCGGGCCTGCGGGAAGGCAGCGGCCAAGAGGCGGTTGACTGCCGGCTGGACCTCTGCGTTGCTCGCGCCGGGTGCGTAGGAGACGAAATCCAACGCGTCTTCACCCTGGCCGAAGGAGGCGCGAGCGAGCGCCAGCGTGATGGTGAGGTTGCCGAGCAGCCGCGCGTTGTCGGAGGCGATCCCGCGGACCGTCAGCGGGACATGCTCTTCGGTCGGCGTGAGCACCGAGATCCTCTGCCCGACCTTCAGGTGCTTCGATTCCGCGTAGCCCTTCGTGACCACCACGCCTTCGTTTCCGAGGGCAAGCAGCGTCGCGTTGGAGCCCTGCTTCCATTCGACGCGATAGACGCGCTCGAAGGTGGCGGGGTCGATCGCCGTGACCCTCGCGTTGCTCGAGCTCCCCCGTAGCCGCCCGACGGTGAACGCGATCGGCGTCACGCTGGCGACGCCGGGCACCTGGCGCACCGAGGGGGCCAGCAAGGCGGGGATCCCCTGTTCTCTGTTGCCCGCCTGAGAGTTCTCGATGATCAGATCGCCCGCGAACGAACGGCTCACGGCCTGGTTGATCGTGGCCTTCGTCCCGTCGGCCAGCACGGACACGAACGCGACGAGCGCGATGCCAACGGTGAGCGCGGCGGCCGTGATCAAGGTGCGCCCGGGCTGGCGGATCGAGTTCTCGCGTGCGAGGCGTCCGGTGATCCCCCGCCAGCTCACGAGCACGCCGATGACCCGCGCGAGCGCCGGCACGAGACGGTAGTGGGGAGGGCGGTCGCCGCGCCTGACGCGAGCGATCAATCTGATCAGCCGCCAGGCCCAGATCACGAGCAGCACCGGGAGTAGGACCTTGCCACCGACGATTACCGAGAGCGCGATGAACAGCACGAGCACGGCAAGGAACCGTCCGATCAGCCTCCGGCGAGACGGCAGCCGTCGCGGAGGGATCCCAACCCCCTCGCGCATCGCCGCGATCGGCGGCACGCGGGTGGCCCGCAGCGCGGGTGGCAGTCCGGCGAGCAGGGTCACGACGGTGCCGACGAGCAGCGAGACGACGATCGTGCGTGTCTGCACGACCGTCCCATTGTGGGGCAGGTCTGCACCGAAGGCCTTGAACAGCGCATTCAGCGCCGGGGCCAGGACAAGTCCGCCGAGCAGCCCGAGCACTGAGCCGCCGACGCCGAGCAGCAGGCCTTCGTAGAGGACGGACTGCATGACCTGCCGCCGGGAGGCGCCGAGCGTGCGCAAGAGGCCAAACTCGCGCGTGCGCTGGGCGACGGTGATCGAGAAGGTGTTGAAGATGATGAAGGCCCCCACCACCAGCGCGACGTAGGCGAACACGAGCAGGAACGTGCGGATGAAGCCGAGGTTGCTTTCCAGGTCCGAGGTGTCCTTCGCCGCTTGCTGCGCGCCCGTGCGCACGTCGACAGTGGAGGGCAGCACAGCGCGGATCCGTTCGCGCAGCACGTTCGCCGCGATGCCGGACCGCGCGGCGACGTCGATCTGATCGAAATGCCCCGGCAGCGCGAGGACGCGCTGCGCCTCGGGCAGCGTGAGGATCGCCGCGCCGGCACCTCCGAAGGACTGGCCGCCTCCGAAGCGGAGGATGCCGACGATCGTGTAGGGCTTTGCCGGCGCCGAACCCGCGACGACCATCTGCCCTCCGAGCTTGAGGTTGTTCCGATTGGCTGTCGCTTCGTCGATTGCGACCTCGCTGGCGTTGGCGGCGAAGCGGCCGTGGGCAACGGTGAAGGACTCAAACCGCGTGGGCACCTCCGAGCCGATGAAGGCGGGTGCGCCGCCGACTGTGAGGCGTTTGCCGTGGACGTCGAGGAACGCCCCCGGCGTGAAGATCGACCCCGCCGCTTCCGCGACCCCCGGCGTGGCGCGCACTTGAGCGAGGATCCGATCGGTGACCGGGGAAGTCTGCGAGCGGGTGTTGCGCCCGAGCGACTGCGTTGGCGTGATCACGACGTCGTGGCCGCGGTTGGCGACGTTGAAGATGCCCGCGAAGGACTTGTTGATCGTGTCGGTGAGGATGTAGGTGCCGGCCATCAGCGCGACTCCCAGGGCGATCGCGATCCCCGTGAGCAGCACTCGGAGCTTTCGCTGCAGGAAGCCCCTGAGGACCAGCGAGAGCATCAGCCCACGGACTTCATGAGATCCAGCGCCTGCTCGGAGGTGACGGCGTCGCCGTCGTGCACGATGCGACCGTCGGCGAGGACGAGCAGACGGTCGGCGAACGATGCGGCATGTGCATCGTGGGTGACCATCACGACGGTCTGCCCGAAATCGTCGACGGCATGGCGGAGCAGTTCGAGCACGTCGCCCGAGGCCTTCGAGTCGAGATTGCCCGAAGGCTCGTCGGCGAACACGACGCTCGGCCGGGTGATCAGTGCGCGTGCCACCGCCACGCGCTGCTGCTGGCCGCCCGAGAGCTCGGCCGGACGGTGCGTGAGCCGGTCGCGGATGCCGACGGTGTCGACGAGCCGGTCGAACCATTCGCGATCGGGCTTGCGTCCCGCGATCGACAGCGGAAGCAGGATGTTCTCTTCACCGTTGAGCACCGGCAGCAGGTTGAAGGTTTGGAAGATGAAGCCGACGCGGTCGCGGCGCAGCTGCGTCAGCTCGCGGTCGTCCAGCCGCGTGAGGTCGACGCCGCCGATGCGCACGACGCCGGACGTCGGTCGATCGAGGCCCGCGAGGATGTGCATGAGCGTCGACTTGCCCGACCCCGAAGGGCCCATGATCGCCGCGTAGCGGCCCGCCGGAAATGACACCGTGACGCCCGCGAGCGCCTCGACGGCGGCTTCGCCTTCGCCGTAGCGGCGACGAAGGTCCTCAGCCTCGACGATGCTCTGCGACCCGTTCTCATTGCCCCCGGTGCTCATTGCAGGCAGTCTAAAGAGGACGCCCGAGGCGGTATGTAGGATCGTCCGCCCGATGCACGAGACGACCCCGGAAGTGTTCCTGATCGCCCGCCCGTCGATCGACCTCGATGGCATGCGCGGCTACCTGCGGGACGTCGGCGGCGAGTCGTGGCTAGAGCGTAGGCTCGGTGAGGCCGACGGCGAGCCGAACGGAGGCGAGCTGATCGTCGAGTTCGGCGGACGGGCCTGCTATCGCAGCTGGGAGCCGGGGCTGAACCCGAACGTGACGAAGGTCAGGACCGATCAGCGCGAGTACTTTGCCAACATCCTGCGCTCAGCCCACGGGAGCGTGCTCGAGCACGCGAACTACTCCTTGGCGATAAGGAACGTTTCGCGCGTTTTCACTCATGAGTTGATTAGACATCGCGCCGGCTCGGCGTTCAGCCAGGAGAGCCTGCGCTACGTGCGCCTCGCCGACATCGGCTTCCGGGTTCCCCCGGCCCTCGAGCCGATCCGCGAGCGGGTGCTCTCGATCGTCGAGCAGCTCGAGGAGCTCCAGATCAGCGCCGCCAGCGAGCTGGGGATCGACGAGCAGGGCGTGCCGTTTCACGTCAAGAAGGAGGTCACCTCGGCGTTGCGCCGGCTCGCGCCCACCGGTCTGAGCACGGACATCGTCTGGACGGCGAACGCGCGCACGCTGCGCCACGTGATCGAGATGCGCACTGCCGAGGGCGCGGAGGAGGAGCTGCGGCTGGTCTTCGACAAGATCGCGCGCATCATGCAAACCGAGGCGCCGGGCCTGTTCCAGGACTTCAGCCGCCACGACGACGGTTCCTGGGTGCCCGAGCATCACAAGGTCTGACAATGCCGCTGCCCGCTGGGGAGCGGGCAGCGGAGCTTGTTGGGGCCGCAATGGGGCGGAGGCCGGTCCCAGGGCTCAGGCGTCCATGGTGCGCGTCCGCCACGCACCGAGGGCGAGGAAGACGCCCAGCCACGCGGCGAGCACGATCAGCGCGACGCCCGCCGACATCGTGACGCTGGCTGCGCGGTCTCCGAACCGCACCGGGGAGAAGTGCACCAGCGCCTGCGAGAGCACCCCGTCGCGCGCGCTTCCGAGTGAGCTGATGCTGGCGATCAGCGGGCTCGCCACGAGCTGCCAGCCGATCAGCGCCGTGATTGCCGCGGGCTTGGAGTTCGTCAGCGAGGCGAAGCCGACAGCCACGACGCACACGACGCCGGTCGCAAGCAGCGTGAAGCCGAGGCCGTTGAGGATCAGGGCGCCGTCGGGCGTCGGAAGGTTGCCGGCGAACGCGTAGGTCCCGAGCATCACAAGCAGGTAGCCGACGATCATGACCGACCAGCACACCGCCAGGGCTGCGGGAACCCGCGACGCGAACAGCGCCAGCCTGGAGCGGCCGGTGACGACCAGATCGCGGAAGACGCCCGCGGATGAGTCGCCGACGCCCGCCTCGACGCCGATCAGGATCGCTGCCAGGGGGCCGAAGAAGGCACTGAGCAGCCGCAAGCCGTCGGTGAAGCCCGTTGTACCGCCGGCCGGTCCATATTTCGCTGGAGTCGAGGAGTGCTGAATCGCCTTGACCGTGAACAGGACGACCACGGGCAGGAGCGCCAGCACGAGCGCCCAAACCAGCATGCCGCGCTTCTTGCGCAACTTGAGCAGGTCTGCGTCGACCATGCGCAGGGCGATCGCGGTCATGCCCGCACCTCTTCCGCGGGCGCGTCGAGCCGCGAGGTTATCTCGAGGAAGCGGTGCTCGAGGCTGTGGCGCAAGGGCTCAAGGCGATTGACGGCGAGCCCGGCGGACACGAGGAGCGAGTTGATCTCAGCCGCTGTGTCCGGCGCGAACGCGAGCACCACGCGAAGACCCTCGTCGGAGCGATGCGCCTCGAGCACGAGGTCACTCTGCGCCAAAACGCCAAGGGCGCGGTCGGCATCGTCGACGCCCACGATCAGCTCGTGGCGCCCGCCCCCTTCGGCCAGCTCGGCGATCGGCCCCTGCGTGAGGACCTTGCCGCGGTCGACGATCGCCGCCGCATCGCAGATCTTTTCGACCTCATCGAGCAGGTGCGAGGAGAGGAACACGGTGCGGCCCTCCTGCTCCACGAGCGCGCGGATCATTTCGCGGAACTCCTGGATGCCGCCGGGGTCGAGGCCGTTCGTGGGCTCGTCGAGGATCAAGAGCTGCGGATCTGCGAGCAGGCAGCGCGCAACGCCGAGGCGCTGGCGCATACCGAGCGAATAGCGCTTTACCTTGTCGTCAGCTCGCTCAGAGAGGCCGACACGCGTGAGTGCCGGAGCGATCCTTGCTACCGCCGCGGAGTCCCGGACGGCGGCGACTATGCGCAGGTTCTCACGCCCCGTGAGATGGGGATGGAAGCGCGGGTCCTCGACTATCGCCCCGACGCGCCGCAGGGCGACGGCACGCTCGGCCGGAACGGGATGGCCGAGAAGCCTCATCTCGCCATCGCTGGCGCCGGTAAGCCCGAGGAGCATCCTGATCATCGTCGTCTTGCCCGCTCCGTTCGGCCCGAGAAACCCGAAGGCGCACGCTCGCGGCACGACCAGGTCGACGCCGTCGACGGCGGTGCGCGTGCCGAAGCGCTTGGTCAAGCCTCGTGTCTCGATCGCGGGAGAGATGTTTGATTGTTCGCTCATGCCACCACTCTGACCTGCCCGGGCAAGCTGTGCAATTGGGGATCGCCCCTAGGTGGAAGCCGAGCTCATGGCTCGTCGATGCTGACGAGACGCCGCTGCACGGCCCAGCGGCTGAGCTCGTGGCGGCTCGAGAGCTGCAGCTTTCGCAGCACGGCGGACACGTGCGCCTCGACCGTCTTGACCGAGATGCCCAGGCGCTGAGCTATCTCCTTGTACATGTAGCCGCGGGCGATGTGGCGCAGCACCTCCCGCTCGCGGGGCGTGAGCTGGTCGACCTCACGGTCCAGCGTGGGCGGGGCGTCCCCCGCGAAGGCGTCGAGCACGAAGCCAGCCAGACGCGGGGAGAAGACCGCGTCCCCACCGGCGACCCGCCGCACCGCGTCGGCCAACTCCATCCCGGAGATCGTCTTCGTCACGTACCCGCGAGCCCCGGCGCGGATCACGGCGATCACGTCCTCGGAGGCGTCGGAGACCGAAAGCGCGAGAAAGCGAACGTTCGGCTGCTCGCCGCCGACCCGCCTGATCACCTCGACGCCGCCGCCGTCGGGCATGTGCACGTCCACAAGGACCACATCCGGCTGCTGCTCGGAGATCACGCCGACAGCCTCCTCGACCCCACCGGCGTCGCCCACCACCGAGACCTCCGCGCCGAGCTCGGCGCGCACGCCGGAGCGGAACAGATGGTGGTCGTCGACGATCACCACACGGGGCTCTGAGCTCATGCGGCCGAGCCCCGCTCCATCACGAGCTCCACCTCGGTGCCCTCTCCTGGCGTGCTGTGCACCGCCGCGCTGCCGTGGTGGCGCTGCATGCGGGCCACGATCGAGTCGCGCACGCCGCGCCGATCTGTGGGAATCGCGAGCGCATCGAATCCGACGCCTCGGTCGCGCACGTACACCTCCACGCGATCGGGCTCCACCTCGGCGAACAGGTCGATGCGCTCGCTGCCCGCGAACTTCGCAGCGTTCGTCATCGCCTCGCGGGCGGCCTGCACCATCGCCTCGAGGCCTCCGTCGAGTGGCCCGTCGCCAACCGTCACAACCTCGATCGGCACCTGGTGCAGCTCCTCGACCTCGGCGGCCGCGCGTTCGAGCGCGATGGCGATGCTCTCCCCGGCCGCGGGATCGGGCCGCTCGAGCAGCCAGCGACGAAGCTCGCGCTCCTGGCGGCGAGCCAGGCCGGCCACGACGCTCGGGTCCGCCGCCCGCTTCTGGATCAGCGCGAGCGTCTGCAGGACAGAGTCGTGCAGGTGAGCGGCGAGCTCCGCACGCTCCTGGCCGCGGATGCGAGCTGCGCGCTCAAACGACAGGCTGCGTCCCATTCGCATGAACCAGGGCCCGAACAGCAGGCTGAGCATCACCGCGATGATCGCCACGGCTCCCAGCGCCGCCCCGAGGCTGTGCAGGACACCGAGCATGTGCAGCAGCGAGGCCGAGGCGAACGCCACGAGCAGGCCACCGACCACGAGCCGCGGCGCGTCCAGCTTTCCCGAGCGGCGCAGCCGCTCTCGTGGCGAGAGGCGCCTGCGCGTCGCGTCGTGCTGGGCGCCATCGACCGTCGGGCGCCACACGAGCGCCATCCCGCAGACGCCGAGCACGAGCGGCCAGATGACCGCGCCGGCGAGCCCAAGGCCCAGGAACCGCAGGCCGAGGAGCACCCCGGCCACGCCAACCACGATCACTACCGCCTCGCGCCAGGCCCCCGGTGCTCGCCCCAAGCCCTCGCTCTCCGGAGCCACGGGAATCAGTGCCCACGCGATCGCGTAGACCGCCACGCCGATGCCACCGACCGCGATCAGCATCGCGGTCAAAAGGCGGGCGACGAGGACCGGGACGCCGAGATGTTCAGCAATACCGGCGCACACTCCGCCGAGCAGCCCGCGGTCCGGATACCGGCGCAGCGCCGGATGCGTGCTCGTCGCTGTCTGCGCCGCAGCCATCACTCCATCATCGCAGCGCCACGATCAACAGACATAAGGGATTACCCCTAGGTCTCGTGCTCGGCTCACGCCCGCCGCGGGGCGGCCGGGAGGCCGCCTCATCAATTCAGAGCTCCCTCGACCCTCGTCAGTCCTCGTGTGCCTGCAGCTCCTTGACGCGCCGCTCGAGCTGCGCCGTCACCGTCGGGTCGCGCAGGGTCGTCACGTCGCCCAGCTCCCGCCCCTCGGCGATGTCGCGCAGCAGCCTGCGCATGATCTTCCCGGAGCGGGTCTTCGGCAGGTCATCCGACCAGATAATGCGCTTCGGGCGGGCGAACTTGCCGATTCGCTCGGCTACGGCCGCGCGGATGCCCTCGACGGTCTGCTGATCGCCCTCGAGGTCTCCCTGGAGGGTCACGAAGGCGACGATCGCCTGCCCCGTGTCCTCGTCGTGCTGGCCGATCACCGCGGCCTCGGCGACGTCGGGGTGCGCGACGATCGCCGACTCCACCTCCGCCGTCGAGAGGCGGTGCCCGGAG
This sequence comes from Solirubrobacteraceae bacterium, assembly GCA_035940255.1. Classification (GTDB taxonomy): domain Bacteria; phylum Actinomycetota; class Thermoleophilia; order Solirubrobacterales; family Solirubrobacteraceae; genus Palsa-744. Next base: position 33,818 of record DASZFA010000025.1, on the reverse strand, counting down.
ACGTTGACGACGTCGTCGATGCGGCCGATCACCCATAGGTAGCCGTCGGCGTCCCGGCGTGCGGCGTCGCCGACGAGATAGGTCTCCTTGCCGAAGCGGCTGAAGTAGGTCTCGACGAATCGCTCCGGCTCCCGATAGAGGGTCCGCAGCATCGAGGGCCAGGGGCTGGTGAGCACGAGCAGGCCCTGCCCTTCGGCGACGGGCTCGCCCGTCGACTCGCCGAGCACGTCGGCGGCGACGCCTGGAAACGGGTGCGTTGCGGAGCCCGGCTTCGTCGCGGTGATGCCGGGCAGCGGCGTGATCATGATCGCCCCGGTCTCGGTCTGCCACCAGGTGTCCACGATCGGGCAGCGGCTGGCGCCGATCACCTTGTGGTACCAGAGCCAGGCCTTCGGGTTGATCGGCTCCCCCACGGTGCCCAGCAGCCGCAGCGACGAGAGGTCGTGGCGGTTCGGCCACTTGGCGCCCCACTTCATGCACGCCCGGATCGCCGTCGGTGCGCAGTAGAGGATCGTGACGCCGTAGCGCTCGACGATCTCCCACCAGATGCCCTTGTGCGGGTAGTCGGGCGCGCCCTCCCACATCACCGAGGTGGCGCCGTTGGCGAGCGGTCCGTAGACGATGTAGGAGTGGCCCGTGACCCAGCCGACGTCGGCGGCGCACCAGTAGACATCGGACTCGGGCTTCAGGTCGAAGACGTAGCGGTGGGTGGCCGTCACGCCGGTCAGATAGCCGCCCGTGGTGTGCAGGATGCCCTTGGGCTTGGCGGTCGAGCCCGAGGTGTAGAGGATGTAGAGCGGATGCTCCGCGTCCAGCGCCTCGGCCGGGCACTCAGGGTCGGCCGCCGCCAGCACCTCGTCGTAATAGAAGTCCCGGCCCTCTGCCATCTCACAGGGCGTGCCCGTGCTCCGCACGACGACGATCTTCTCGAGCGTCTCGAGGTCGCCCATCACCTCGTCCACCCGATCCTTCACAGCCGCGGTCTTGCCCTTGCGCGCCGCTCCGTCAACCGTGATCAGCAGCTTCGCATCGGAGAACTCCATCCTCTCGCGCACCGCCTCCGCTGAGAAGCCGCCGAAGACGACGTTGTGCGGCGCGCCGATGCGGGCGCAGGCGAGCATCGCCACCACGACCTCGGGGATCATCGGCAGGTAGATCCCGACGACGTCGCCCTTGTTGATCCCGAGATCCTTGAGCGCGTTCGCGAAGCGCTCCACCTCGGCGAGCAGCTGCGCATAGGTGATCTCACGCTCGCGTCCCCCCTCTCCGCGCCAATGCAGCGCCACACGATCGCCGCGGCCCGCGAGCACGTGACGGTCGAGGCAGTTGTAGGAGGCGTTGAGCTGGCCGCCCACGAACCACTTGTAGAACGGCGGGTTGGAGTCGTCGAGCACTGTGTCCCACTTGCGGAACCAGTCGAGCTCATCGGCCTGGCGCTCCCACCAAGCCTGCGGATCGCACGCGCCCTCTTCGTAGACCCTCGCATCGCTCAACCGCGCCTGCGCGCGGAACTCCGGCGAGGGTTCGAAAGTCTCCACCTCGAGCAGCTCGGAGAGCTCGCGATCGAGCTCCTCTCCCTCGAGCTCCCCGGGCTTCGTGCTCATTGCTTGACTCTATCGCCCGTCGCAGGCAGCCTTCCGGGCTGCCCGGCGGCGCTCAGCCACGCGCCCGTCGCTTGCGGCGGCGCCTGCGCGCGGCGCGGCTGGACGCCGGCTGGGCAGGAGCCGGCGCGACGTCCGTGGCCGGCGCCGAGATTGCGCCCTTCCCGTTCTCCGACGGCCCATCTCGCGGCTCCCTGGCAGCGCGCATCTGAGCCTGCGATGGCCACGGGCGCGCCTCTCCCGCGGCCCAGGCCGGCGGATCGCCTTTGGACCATTTGCCGACGTAGAGGATGCCCATCATCACCAGCCAAAACGCCGGCACGACCTGCAGCTCGGCGCCGCCGATCGGCAGGAACAGGAGCACCCCAGTGAAGATCCCGAGGACGCCCATCCAGCGAGGGATCAGGCCCACGCGCTGCGCGTTCATCGCCACCACGATCGTGCCGGCGGCGAATGCCAGCGCGGAGATCAGGGCCAGGTAGACAACCAGCATGTTGAGCGTGCCCTTCGTGAGCGCTTGGTCGACGGCATGGGCCGAGAAGTCGTGGCCGACGGCGAATTTGTGGGTCTCGACCGCGCTCACCACCTGGTGTCCGAGGCTCACGAGGGCGAACGCGATGCCCCCGTACAGGACGAGCGGACGGGCCGCAGGCCACAGCCCCGGCCTGCGGAAGCGAGTGGCGTCGACGAGTAGGAGCAGAACGAGCGTGAGTGCGACGACCGCGAGTGCCGCGAGCGTGCTGCCCGAGAGCAGCCCGAACGCGTGGTGGCTGATGAATTTCACCTCGGCGGCGCGCGGGCTCGTCGCCGGGTTGGCTTCGCCCCTAAGCGCAGGTTCGAGGCCCTGGAGCACGCCCACGGTCGGCGCGCCTCTCAGGGTGCCTTCGATGCTGATCGCGCTTAGCAGGTACAGAACCCCGCCCGCAAACGCAGGCACAGCCAGTCGGCTGCGCCACTCGGACTCCCGGGCGACCTGGTCGCGGATCTCGCTTGCGCTGGGCACGAGCAGCGCAGTCTATGATGCGGCCATGGAGGGCGGTGGCCTCGGAGACATTTTCGGCGATCCGGAGGAGCTGCAGCGTCGCCTCGCAGAGTTCGCTGAACAGATGCAGGGGCAGCAGCGCCTGGTATGGGCCGATAACGCGATCAAGCTCGCGGTCGACCTGACCGTGGCCGCGATCGCACGCGTCAACGTGCAGGGCAATGCCGAGGCCCAGGCGGAGGAGATCCGGACGGTGATGGCGCGCGTCTTCCCAGAGGCCGTGGCCCTCGTGCGCGAGGCGCGCGAGGGGCTTCAGTAGCGCGCGCGAGCTCCGCGAGGGCGCGGCGGCGCGCGCGGCGGCCCGTCTTCGTCGGCAAACGGCTCGTCTTCTGCCGCGTGGTCCCCGCCGGCGCGCTCAGCCTCTCGCTCTGCGTCGCGCGAGGCCTGTCCCGCGACGATCACTTCCCGGAACGAGCGGAAGCGGAAGATGAAGATGACGGCCGCCAGGCCGATCAGCGCCGTGAACGCTGCGATCGCGATCTGCTGGCCGACCGAATAGGCCGCGACCACCGTGGTTGAGGCACTCTTCGCGAACACCTTCACCAGCAGCGCCTGCTGGACCCCGGCACCGCCGGGCGTGAACGGGACGGCGCCCGCGACCTGGTTCACACCGAAGACGAGCAGGACGTTCTTGACCGAGCCGCCGACCCGAAAGGCGTCGAGCATGAACCAGAACGCGGCGAAGCGGAAGATCCAGCCGACCGCCTGCAGCAACGCGACTTCGCGTAGGTAGCGGCGACGATCGCTGAGGATCGTGAACCCTTGGCGCAGGCGAGCCCAGAAAGCCTTCACGCGCACCGACAGAATCGCGAAGGCGAACAGCCCGATGACGCCCAGCGCGGTGATCAAGAAGAGCGTGAAGCGGAAGTGTTCGGCCAGGTAGGCGATGTCGAAGGAGTTCAGTTTCGCGAACTGCGGCGGCTTTGGGAACACCCCCTGGGTGAAGGCGAAGATGAGCACGAGCACACCGACCGACGCGTCGAATATCGACTGGACGAGGAACGCTGCGTACACGGTCGGATATGTCGAGCCCGGAATCGACGAGCGGGTGAGGAACAGCTTGATCAGGTCCCCTCCGCGGGCGGGCACGACGTTGTTGAAGCCGACGGCCGCGAAGTACGCGCCCCAGATGCGCCGCCACTGGAAGCTGGTGGCCGGGTAGGCGGCACGAAGGCTGTTGAAGTCGGCGCGTGAGCGCACGGTGAGGTTCAGCCCGAAGAGCAGCAGCGCGAGCACCAGCGAGCCCCAGTGGACCGAGGCGAGGTCGGAGAAGAACTTCCCGACCGCGTTGAAGAAGACCGTGAGGCTGTCGCCGATCGAGGTGGACGCCGGGAACGCTGGCACAGCCTCAAGCCTAGGGACGCCGCGGCGGCTTGGCGCTCCCGCGGGCAGCGACCGCGGGCGAGCTCGCGGCGATGCGCTCGGCTCCAGAAGATGCGCTACAACCCCTGCGATGGCATCGAGAACCGCGAAGCCGGCTCCGCTGACCGTCGCCGTGACCGGCCCGACCGGCGAGATGGGCCAGGCGGTCGTCGCGGCGCTCGAGCGCTCCCGCGAGGTGGGTCGTGTGCTCGGGATGGCGCGGCGGCCGTTCGACCCGGCGGAGAGGGGCTGGACGAAGGTCTCCTACCGGCGCGGCGACGTGCTCGATCGCGCAGCGGTGGACGAGCTCGTCGGCGAGGCCGACGTCGTGGTTCACCTGGCGTTCATCATCATGCGCGGCGAGCAGGAAAGCGGCGCCGTGAACCTCGACGGCTCGCGCAACGTCTTCGAGGCGACGGTCGCGGCAGGAGCGAAACGGCTGATCTACGCCTCCTCGGTTGCGGCGTACGGCTTCTATCGCGAGAATCCCCAGCCGCTGACCGAGGACGTGCCGGCGAGGGGGACGTCGAGCCACTACTACTCGGCGCACAAGGCGGAGGTCGAGACGCTCCTGAAAGAGACCCTCGCGGGCGCGAAGACGGAGGCATACGTGTTCCGGCCGTGCATCGTCGGCGGCCGCGACGCCCCTCTGCTGATCGACAGCCTTCCCTACACGCAGATCTCCGAGCGGCTGCCGTCGGCCGTGCTGAGGCTGCTCGACGGCGTGCCGATTCTCAAGCCGGTGCTGCCAGATCCCGGCGTCCCGTTCCAGCTCGTGCACCACGATGACGTCGCCAGCGCGATGCGCGCCGCCGTGCTCGGCCGGGGCACGCCCGGCGCCTACAACCTGGCTGCGTCGGGCGAGCTGACGGTCTCGCAGCTTGCCGACGAGCTCGGCTGGTACTCGATCCCGGTTCCCGACCTCGCGGTCGGGGCAGTTGCCGAGATCGTGGCGCGCCTCGGCTTCCTGCCCGCCCGGGCCCAGTGGATCGCCGCTTTTCGGGCGCCCACGATCATGGACACGACCAAGGCGCGCCGCGAGCTTCGCTGGCGGCCCAAATACGACGCGCTGCAGACGATGCGCGAGACGATCACCTCCGCGCGGCTGGATCCGCTGATCCGCTAGACATGGGCTCGGGCGACGGCCTTCCCGCGATCGCGTTCACCTCGCCCGAGGCATGGGAGCGCTGGCTCGAGGACAACCACCGGGCGTCCGACGGCGTGTGGATCAAGATGGGCAAGAAGCAGGCCGGGGTGCAGAGCGTCCGCTACCCGGAGGTGCTCGAGTGCGCGCTCTGCTTCGGATGGATCGACGCACGACGTGAGGCGCTCGACGAGCGTCACTTCCTGCAGCGCTTCACGCCGCGCCGGCCGCGCAGTAGATGGTCGCGGATCAACCGTGACACGGCCGAGCGACTGATCACCGAGGGTAGGATGCGCCCGGCGGGCCTCGCCGAGGTCGAGCGCGCCAGAGCCGACGGCCGCTGGGAGACGGCTTACGAGGGCCAGAGGAGGAGCACCGTCCCGAAGGACCTCCAGCGCGAGCTCGATGCGCGCCCGTCGGCGAGCGCGTTCTTCGCCGGGCTATCGAGCCAGAACCGCTACGCGATCCTGTATCGCCTACAGGACGCCAAGCGGCCGCAGACCCGGGCCCGGCGCCTGAAGCAGTTCGTCGCGATGCTCGAGGCGGGCGAAACGATCCATCCGTAGCCGCACCGTAGGATTGCCATGTGGACCGCGAGCAGCTACGGGCTGTGCAGGCGCCCCTGAAGCAGCGTTATCGCGACGAGCCGGCCGCCGCTCTCGTGACGCTTCAGGCAAGCGCCGCCCTCGGTGAGGGCATTTCTTGTTCTGTCCAGGCCGGACGGGCCATCGCGGAGGCGGGCCTGCATCCGGCCAGCGGCGGCGATGGCTCGCTTCTCTGCTCCGGCGACATGCTGCTGCAGGCGCTCGTCGCTTGCGCAGGAGTCACGATGCGGGCGGTCGCGACCTCGCTTGGCATCGCGGTGAGCTCAGGAAGCGTCCGGGCCGAGGGCGATCTCGACTTCCGCGGAACGCTGGGCGTCGAGCGGGACACGCCGGTTGGCTTCACCGCGATCCGCCTCGCGTTCGAGCTCGAAAGCGACGCTGACGGCGAGCAGCTCGCAACGCTGCTCGAGCTCACCGAGCGCTACTGCGTCGTTTACCAGACGCTGGCGAGCGGCCCCACCCTCTCGACCGCCGTGACCACGCGATAGCGGCCCAGAGGCCGGTCGTGCCGCTCCCGCCTCACGCGCGACTGACAGTCGCGGCGAGCGTCCGGTGAGCCCTCGCGTCGACTACGAGCGCCACGGTCGCACTTATGCGCGCCATCGCCAAGCGGACCCTCGCATTGCCGCGCGCATACACGCGGCGCTCGGCGATGCGCGCACTGTCCTCAACGTCGGGGCTGGAACGGGATCCTACGAGCCCACCGACCGTTGGGTGCTCGCGGTCGAGCCGAGCGCAACGATGCGAGCCCAGCGGCCCGCGGCCGCCGCGCCGGTGATCGCCGCCCGCGCCGAGTCGCTGCCCTTCGACGACGGCGCGGTCGACGCCGCGATGGCGTGCGTCACGGTGCACCACTGGGAACCCCCTGAGGCGGGCCTCGCCGAGTTGCGCCGCGTATCGCGGGGGCCGGTTGTGATCTTCACCTTCGAGCTCGACGATCTGCCCGGTTGGCAGCAGGAGTTCCTGCGCGAGGGGCTGGTCAAGGAGCGCCCGCGCTTCCCGCCCCTCGAGCGCATCGCCTCCGCACTCGGCGGGCGCACGCGCGTGGAGCGGATCCCAACGCCGGGAGATTGCACCGACGGGTTTTTCGAGGCCTTCTGGCGGCGCCCGGAGCAGCTCCTCGATCCGGGCATCCGCAGCGCCCAGTCGATGTGGCGACTGCTAGAGCCGAGCGTCGAGCAGGCGATCGTCGAGCGCCTTGGCGCAGCGCTCGAATCCGGCGCGTGGGACTCCGAGCACGGCCACCTGCGAGCGCAGGACAGCTTCGACGGAGCGCTGCGGCTGGTGGTCTCCGAGGCGCCGTGAACGCGCTCGTGCCTCTCTCGGGCGCGAGCTCACTCCCCTCGTGCCTCCGTGGTTGTCGATTCCTCGAGCGCCTTGAGCACCTGCTCATCATGCGTGGCCGGCTTGACCTTGCGTAGCACCGCCGCGACCTCGCCGTCGGCGTCGATCACGAACGTGGTGCGCTCATTGCCCATGTATGTGCGGCCGTACATCGACTTCTCTACCCACACGCCATAGGCCTCGGCGACCGCATGGTCCTCGTCGGCCAGCAGCCGGAAGTTGAGCGCCCGCTTGTCGTGGAATTTCTTGACCTTCGCAACCGGGTCGGGGGAGATCCCGAGCACCGTCGCCCCGGCCGTGGCGTAGTGCGACTGGTGATCGCGCACGCCGCAGGCCTGTGTCGTGCATCCCGGCGTGTCCGCCTTGGGGTAGAAGTAGACGACGACGGGCGTGCCGCGGAAATCGGCGAGCTTGACGGTCCGTCCGTCCTGGTCGGGGAGCTCGAAATCTGGGGCCTGGTCTCCTTGCTCGATCATGAGCCGATCGTAGTCGCAACGCCCTGGCGATCCGGCTCGACGATGGGCCGGCGGGCGGCTGGAGGCCCTGAAGCCTCCGGCTATCAGCACCTGCTTCACATCTGCGCAGGCGCTCGCCGCTAACCTGCACGCACCAGCCAACGTCCAAACTCAGCGAGGAGGAGCAATGCCAAACCCAGTGGTGCACTTCGAGGTACTCGGCAAGGACGCTGACGCTCTGCAGGCCTTCTACGGAAAGGTATTCGACTGGCAGCTGAATCCCGTGATGCCGACGTACGCGATGGTCTCCACGGGTGCCGAGGGTGGCATCGCCGGCGGCGTGGGCGCACCGCCCGACGGCAGCGCCGGTCACGTGACCTTCTATGTGGAAGTAGACGATCTTGCGAAGGCGCTCGAGCAGATCGAGTCAGCGGGCGGCCGCACGGTCCAGCCACCGATGGACGTCCCCGGCGGGCCCAGCATCGCCCTGTTCGCTGACCCGGAGGGGCACGTGGTCGGGCTCGTCAAGTAAACGCTCTTAGCTCAGCGCAGCAGTCGCGAGAGCCTGCGGTCCTTGAGCACCCGCCCCTCGGTCTGACAGGCCGGGCAGTAGGCGATCACGTAGTCCTCGAAATGGACCGCCTCGAGCGTCGTCCCGCAGCGCGGGCATGGCTCGCCCTGATGGCGGTGCACCAGCAGGGGCATCGGCAGCTTGTCGGGGATCGGCAGCGCGACCACCTGCTCGTAATGCGCGATGGCCCGTGAGAGGATCCCCACGAGCGAGTCCCGCAGCGCCGTCGCCTCCTCGGGATCGAGATCGGCCCCGCGCTTGAACGGCGAGAGCCGCGCCTCCCACAGGATCTCATCGACCCAGGAGCGCCCGATGCCGGCGATCACGCGCTGGTCGCGCAGCAGGGCATGCAGAGGACGCGGAGCATCGAGCAGGCCCTGGAGGGCCGGCGGGTCCGGCCACGCTTCGGGTCCGAGCGTCGCGAGCGAATCCTCCTGATCGAGCTCGTCTGCGCGAAGCAGCTTCACCCAGGCGGCCTGCTTCGAGCCGAACTCGCGCAGGCGCAGCTCGAGCTCCGGCTCGAGCTGCCGATCACCGGGAGGCCCGCTCCCCGAATCGCCGACATCGCCGTCGGCGGCCCTCAATCGCACCCTGACAAGCAGCCGCGAGGTGCGGTCGCGCGGGCCGGCTCGCTTCTCATACAGCTGCAGCCTTCCGGCGGACATCAGATGGATCACGAGCGCCAGGTCCCCAGATATGTCGACGATGAACTGCTTGCCGCGGCGCCGCACGCCGAGGATCCGCTCGCCCTCGATCGCCGAGAGCGGCGGGTCGAAGGTCTTGAGCGCGTTGATCCCCGGGGCGAGCACCGACTCGATCTCGGCGCCTCGCAGGGCGCGATCGAGCAGACGCGCCGTAATCTCGACCTCGGGTAGCTCGGGCATTACTCCCATCCTAGGCGCAGCCTGTGGCCTCCCCAGGCGATACCGTTGCGCGCGATGAGCGCTCCGGTCGCACCCGACGACATCGTCCTCAGCCCAGAGGAGGCGAGCGAGAACAGCCGCCCGCCGCTGCTCGTGCTCGAGCCGCTGATGCGCTTTCTCGACGAGCACGAGCTGGGCGAGGGCGAGATCGAGGCGAGCCCTATCGGCGAGGGCCACTCGAACGTGACGTACCTGATCGAGCGCGGCGGCAGGGAGATGGTCCTGCGCCGCCCGCCCCGCCCGCCGCTGCCACCCAGCGCGCACGACGTGCTGCGGGAGGCGCGCCTGCTGAGCGCGCTGCGCGACACTCCTGCCCGTGTGCCGGATGTGCTCGCCGTATGCGAGGACTCCGCCACGATCGGCGCGCCCTTCTACGTGATGGAGATGATCGAGGGAGAGGTGATCGTCACGAGCATTCCGCCCGCGCTCGACACCTCGGCCGAACGTCGCAGGATCGGCGAGGAGCTGATCGACTCGCTGGTGGAGATCCACGCCGTCGATTGGCGCGCCGCCGGGCTCGAAGACTTCGGCAAGCCGACCGGCTATCTGGAACGGCAGCTGCGCCGGTTTCTCGGCCTGTGGGAGCTCAACAAGACGCGCGAGATAGGCGCCGTGGAGAGCGTCGGCAGCTGGCTGGCGGAGAACCTGCCCAGTTCCGGGCCTGCCACGATCGTTCACGGCGACTACCGCCTGGGCAACACGATCTTCTCGCCCGACCCTCCGGCGCGGCTGGCAGCGGTGCTTGACTGGGAGATGGCCACGATCGGCGATCCTCTCGCCGACGTTGGCTACCTCTGCATGATGTGGACCGAGGCGGGGGACCCGCAGGTGGGCCTGCGCGAGGCTCTCGGCAGGGTCACGCGGGCTGAGGGCTTCCCGACTCGCGCTGAGCTGGTCGCGCGCTACGAGGAGCGCTCGGGACGCTCGATGGCCGACATGCGTTGGTACATGACGCTCGCGCTGTGGAAGTCGGTCGTGTTCATGGAGGGCAACTACAAGCGGGCGATTGCCGGCACGACCGACGACCCCTACCTGAAGCAGTTCGGCGACGGGGTACTGGAACTAGCCCGCCAGGCCGAGGCGGTGGCCGATGGCGCCTGAGCCCGAGAACGCACAGCCGACCGATCTCCCGGACGCTGGCCCGGCCGCAGGGGGCGAGCTCGTCCGCGGCGACAACGGCGAGCGGCGCACCGGGCTGCTGATCGACTGGGGCGGCGTGCTGACGACCAACCTGTTTGCCTCCTTCCACGCCTACTGCGTCGAGTCGGAGATCGACCCGACGACCCTGCTCGGGCGCTTCAAGAACGATCCCGCGGCTCGCGAGCTGCTGATCGGGCTGGAGACGGGTGAGCTCGAGGAGCAGGCCTTCGAGAGCCAGTTCGCGGCGATGCTGAAGGTCGAGCCCGACGGGCTGATCGACGGGCTGTTCGCCGGCGTCGCTCCCGACACGGAGATGCTCGAGGCGGTGCGCATCGCCCACGACTCGGGCGTGCGCACGGGGCTCGTGTCGAACTCGTGGGGTGTTCACCGCTACCCGCACGACCTCTTTTCGCAGATCTTCCACGGCGTCGTGATCTCGGGAGAGGAGGGCATCCGCAAGCCGGCCCGCCGCATGTATGAGCTCGGCGCCGAGCGCGCTGGGGTGCCTGCCGAGCGCTGCGTCTACGTCGATGACCTGACCTTCAACCTCACGCCCGCCGAGGAGCTTGGCATGGCCACGGTCCACCACAGGAGCGCCGAGACGACGATCCCGGCGCTCGAGCGGCTGCTCGGCGTGCCTCTGCGCGCGGAAGAGAAGGTCAGCTGAGCCGGAGAGCGCCTCAGTCGCGCTTGCCGCGCCCGTACATCAGCTTGAACAGCCCCGCCAGCAGCCGTGACGTGCGGCTCTTGTAGGGGAACATGAACAGTTCCTTCTTGAGCGCCAGTTTCGGCGTGATCACGATCGCCTGCTGGGAGCAGTACTTGCGGATGCCTCCCGGGCCGTGCCTCGAGCCCAGCCCCGAGGCCTTGGCGCCGCCCATCGGCAGCTCCAAGACGGTGTAGTTGATCATCACGTCGTTGACGTCCGCCGCGCCGGATTCGATCTGCTTGGCCACCTCCTCGCCGCGGGTGGTGTCGCGCGTGAAGACCGATGCTGCGAGGCCGTAGGGAGAGTCGTTGGCCAGCCGCACCGCCTCCTCGGTGTCGCGGACCTTCATGATCGGCAGTGTCGGCCCGAAGGTCTCCTCGGTCATGATCTTCATCGAGTGGTCGACGTCAACGAGGACCGTCGGCTCGAAGAAGCGCCCCCTGCCCTGGACCTCGTTGCCGCCGGCGAGCACGCGAGCGCCCTTCTGCAGGGCGTCCGCGACGTGGTCCTTGATCGTGTCCATCTGAGGTGGGAACGTGATCGCGCCGACCTCGACCGACCCGGGGCCCTCGGGCTTGCCGACGCGCAGCGCGCGCACTTTCTCTGAGACTTTCGAGACGAACTCGTCGTATACGGGCTCCTCGACGTAGACGCGCTCGATCGAGATGCACGTCTGCCCGGCGTTCTGCATCGAGTAGTAGGTCGCGAAGTTGGCCGCGCGCTCGAGATCCGCGTCGGAGAGCACGAGCATCGGGTCCTTGCCGCCAAGCTCGAGCGAGGCCGGGATCAGCCGGCGCGCCGCCGCCTCGGCCACCTTCCGGCCCGTTCTCGTCGAGCCGGTGAACATGATCATGTCGACGTGATCGACGAGCGCCGCACCTGCCGCTCCGCGCCCGGTCGCGATCTGGAGCACGTTCTCGGGCAAGCCGCACTCGCGCAGCCCTTCCGCCATCAGCATCGAGGTGAGCGGCGTGATCTCCGAGGGCTTGAGGATCACCGAGTTGCCGGCAGCAAGCGCCGGGATGCAGTCGCCGAAGGAGTTCGTCAGGGGGTAGTTCCAGGGGCCGATGACACCGATCAGACCGAGCGGGCGGTAGCGCAGGAGGATCTTCTTGCCCTTGACCAGCACCTGCGTGCTCTTGACGCGTTCGTCGCCCAGGTAGTTGGGCGCCTCGCGGGCCCAGAAGCCGAAAGCGTTGCCCGCGTACCCGATCTCGGCGAACTCGGCGTCCTCGAAGGTCTTGCCCGTCTCCGAGACGATCGTCGCGATGACCTGCGCGGCGTTGTCCATGAGCCACTTCTGCGCCCGCAACAGCACGCGAGCGCGTCCGTCGAAGCCGAAGGCCTCCCAGGCGGGCTGCGCAGCACGGCCGCGCGCCGCCATCTCCGCGATCTCGTCCGCACCCAGATCGGGAACGTTCGCGATTGTCTCGCCGGTGGCGGGATTCTCGACGGGGATGCCCGTCCCGGCATCCTCGCTGGCGCTCCTCGCGCCATCTTGGGTCTCGGGTACGCGCTGCTCGACGGTGGCCATGTGCTCTCCCCTGCTAGTTCACCTTGTGCCAACAAGACTACTCCGACGGCGGGGGGGAGTCGCGCCGGCGGCGGGCCTGCGCGAGGCTTAGGCAGAGAACTCGATCGAGGCGATGCCGAGCGGCTCGGTGGGTCGGTCGCTGCCGTCCGTGGCGACGCCATCGAGGCGATCCACGACATCCATCCCCTCGCTCACCTGGCCGAATACGGTGTGCTTGCCATCGAGCCAGGGACACGCGTCGGCGGTCACGATGAAGAACTGCGAGCCGTTCGTGTTGGGACCGGCGTTTGCCATCGCGAGCGCGCCGCGCACGACCTTGTGCGGGTTGATCTCGTCGTCGAACGTGTAGCCGGGTCCGCCCGTGCCCGTGCCTTGGGGGCAACCTCCCTGGATCATGAAGTCCTTGATCACGCGGTGGAAGGTGAGGCCGTCGTAGAAGCCCTCGCCGGCGAGCTTGCGAAAGTTCTCGACCGTCTTCGGGGCGTCCTGTTCGAACAGCTCGAAGGTGATCGGGCCCTCGCTGGTCTGCATCGTGGCAGTTGACACGGCCCGTACTCTACCCACACGCGCTCCGCGTTGAGCACCCTAGAGCTGGTTTGCCTTTGCGCGGCTGAGCAGCGCCAGCAGCAGTCGCTTCTCGGTCGCAGAAGGCACGGGACGGGAGAAACCGGTCGCCTCCAGTTCAATTTCGGCCGCACCCCAGATGAACGTGAACACGTCGTGGTAGATGCGGATGCGCACTCGCCCATCCCGAAGCAGAGGTACGACGCGCGTACGCAGAAAGGCGTGTCTGACCCCTGACAGCGCAATCGGGACCGTTGCCATGGCGGGCGGCCCGTGTTCGAAGTGTCCGCCACGCTGCTTGTTGACCTGTTCGCGCGACGCTTGAAGGAAGCGCGAAAAGCAGGCGCGGCCGCGGGAGCTCAGGTATGCGGCGTAGTTGCCCGCCACGAGGCCTGGGGTCGGCCATACCGCAACGCGAGATTCCTCAAACTGGGCTTGACGGGCCGGCGTACCCGGAGGCTCGAATTGTGGCGAGACACTCCTGACGATCGCGCGCGCGGGGCTTATACCCCCGAAGCAACTAGCGAATTCGAATTCCGACCGTGTCGGCGCGGGCGCTTCGCGTTCTGCCGTTCCGAAGCTAGCCTGCCCAGGGACATCGGCCCCACGGAGGTTGACGGCGTGGGCGTAGGCGAGCGCTTGGGCCTTGGTCACGGCCGCAGCCGCTCGCGCGGACTCGCTCGCCCGCGAGGTCGACTGCGTCGAACCACCGCTGCTGCCCGCACACCCTACGAGCAGACCGCCCACGCCAACCAGCGCACATGCCCTGAGGACGGGCCCGACAATCTGGCTGATCATGCAGTCAGATTCGGCAGTCCCATCTGACTACTGAAGTGTGGAGCGCCGTATGCAGGCCCACGAGCGCTCTGATGCGCCTACCTTACCCTCACGCGCTCGAGGCTGAAGCGGCGTCCACGCATCGTGTCGCCGTCCAGCGCCTCGATCACGCGGTCCGCCTCAGTCGCCGGCACGGAGAGGAAGGAGAAGCGGTCGAGCACCTGCACGTCGCGCACAGCCTCGCCGTCCAGTCCGGCAGTCGAGGTCACGGCGCTGACGATGTCGGCCACGTTCAGGCCGGCGGACCGGCCGCCGCCGAGGACGAGCTTCGTGTAAGGCTCCTGGCCGTCGCGCGAGATGCGCGGCTTGGAGTGCCTGCGCGGCCTCTCGCTGACCGGCGTAGGAGGCGCGACGGCGCCTGGCTCCCACGTGGTGATCGTGGTCCCGATGTGGCGTTCGATCGCCTCGAGCTCGCGCTTCTGGCGCGCCTCGACGAACGTGATCGCGCGACCCGAGCGGCCGACCCGCCCGGTGCGGCCGATGCGATGGACGTACGTGTCGGGACTCGTGGGCACGTCGTAGTTGATGACGTGCGTCACGGTCGAGATGTCGAGGCCGCGCGCCGCGACGTCCGTGGCCACGAGGATCGGGACGCGCCCTGCCTTGAAGGCCAGCATCACGCCGTCGCGCGAGCCCTGTGACATGTCGCCGTGCAGCGCCCGCACGTTCATGCCGCGGTCGCGCAGGGTGCGAAAAAGCTGCTCGCAGCGGATCTTCGTGCGCACGAACACGATCGCCTGGTCGGGAGCCTCGTCGCGCAGGACCTCGACGAGCTTGTCGGGCTTGCTCTTGGCGTCGACCGGGAGCTGGAACTGCGCCACCGTGTCGATGGTGAGCGTCGCCGCCTCGACGTGGATGATCTCCGGGTCGTACATGTAGCGGTCGGCGAGCTTGCGGACCGGCGCCGGCATTGTCGCCGAGAAGAGCGCCGTCTGGCGGCTGGAGGGAGTCAACGAGAGGATCTTCTCCACGTCCTCGAGGAAGCCGAGGTCGAGCATCTCGTCGGCCTCGTCGAGCACCACGAAGCGGCAGCCGTGCAGCATCAGCGAGTGCCGGGAGATCAGGTCGAGCACCCGTCCGACGGTTCCGACGACGACGTGCCCGCCGGCGCGCAGCTGCGCTTGCTGCGTGCGGATCGGAGCGCCGCCGAACACGGCCACCACGTCCACGCCGGCGTGGGCGCCGTAGGTGCGCAGCGCTTGCGTGACCTGTATGCAGAGCTCCCGCGTCGGCGTCAGCACGAGCGCCTGCACCTCTCTCTCGGACGGGTCGATGTACTCCATGATCGGCAGTCCGAAGGCGGCTGTCTTGCCCGTGCCCGTCTGCGCCTGCCCGATCACGTCGCGACCCTCGAGCAGCGCCGGGATCGCCTGTTCCTGAATCGGGCTTGGTGCCTCATAACCGACGTCCCGCACGGCCTGGAGTGTGGCCTCGGAGAGCCCGAGCTCTGTGAAGGACCTGCTCACCTCGCCGGATCGAGCAGCAACTTGCCCGTGGTGCGCCGCTCGCGCAGGTCGATCTGGGCCTGTGCTGCCTCCTCGAGCGGGTAGGTTCCGCCGACGATCGCTTTCAGCTCGCCACGTGCGGCGCGGGCGAAGAGCTCGCCCAGCGCGTCGCTGAACATGCTGGGCCGCTGCAGGGAGTGAAAGAGGTAGAAGCCCACGACCGAGCGCGAGTGGCGCAGGAGCGAGCCGGTGGATACGTCGTTGGCCTGGTTGGTCGCGATCCCGTAGGCGACGATCCGCCCGAACGGCGCGAGCGCCCGGTAGGAGGCGTCGAACACCTCGCCGCCGGACATCTCGAAGACGACGTCCACGGGCTGCCCGCCGTTGGCCTCTATCAGGCGCTCGGTGAGACCCTCGGCCGCGGGATCGACTGCCGCGTCGGCCCCCAGTTCGAGTGAGAGTGCGCGCTTCTCCGCGCTCGAGGCAGTCGCGATCACACGGCCGGCTCCGAGCGGGTGACCGAGCTGCACGGCGAGCGAGCCCACCCCGCCGGCGCCCGCGTGCACGACGACGCTCTCGCCCTTCGCCACGCGCCCCGCCGTCCGGTAGAGGTGCCAGGCGGTCAGGCCCTGGACGATGAGGGCAAGTGCGGTGCCGTCGTCAAGCTCATCGGGAATCGGGAACACGAGGTCCTTCGGCGCGGTGGCGTACTCGGCGTAGCCGCCGCTGCCGACCAGCGCCACGACCCGCTCGCCTGTGTCCTCGCGGATGCCCGCCACCTCACCCCCGGGCACGAGCGGCAAAGTAGCCTTCTGCACATAGGAGTTGGTCCGCGTGTGCGTGTCCGCGAAGTTCAGGCCGGCACGACTCACTCTGATCAGAACTTCGTCCGGGCCCGGGACGGGCACGGGCAGCTCGGAGAGCGTGAGCACCTCCGGGCCACCGAACTCCGTCATCTGGATCGCGCGCATGCGTCGAGGCTATCGGAGTGCCGCGGCCGTCAACCGCGCGGGGCCCAGCCTGCCCCGAGGGTGGGCCGACCGTGCGTGCTCTGAAGGCGTATGGCTATTTGCCACGCACGCTGAGTTCGGGGCTGTCAAGGACGTGGGCACGTCGGGCTGACCCTCTCAACGCTCCGATCGCACCGGATGGCTCGGCAGCAGCAGCGCAACACCGAGGCCGATAAGCCCGGCGATCGCGAGTGCGACCATCGCGAGCGCGTAGGAGTGATTGCCTTCCGTCGCCGCGGAAAGGAGGATCGTGCCGACGATGGCCGTGCCGAGCGAGGAGCCAAGGTTGGACACGCTGCGCGAGAGTCCTGAGATCTCGCCTTGGCGCTCCTCTGGGAAGCTCGACTGCACGACGTTCACCGAAGGCGTCAGCATCGTTCCGGTCCCGAGACCAATCAGCAGCAGGCCGGGCACGAACGTTGCCACTCCGGAGGTTTCTCTCACGAGAGCAAGTAAGAGCGCGATTCCGGCGAGAGTGACGGCAAACCCCGCACGTATGAGCGTGCTCTGAGCCCGACGCTTGGCGAGGCGTTCGGCCGCGAGCGAGGAGATCAGGATGCCGGCCGTGGCCGCGGTGAAGATGAGACCTGTGTCTATCGCGCTGTAGCCGCGAACCACCTGCAGGTAGACCGAGACCACGAAGGAGGTTCCCATCAGCAGGAACCACTGCAGATTCTGGGTGATCAGCGCCAGATTCGATGCGCGGTTGCTGAAGAGACTTGTTGATATCAGCGGCTCGATGCCTCGGGCTTCAAGGGAGCGGACGTGCCGGAAGAACCAAAGCAAAAAGCCGACCCCGAGCAATGCGAAGACTGCCACCAGCGCGCCGTTGATGCCGATTTGGAGGATCGCCACCACGGTGAAGAACATGCCCGCAGCCGATAGCCCAGCACCTGCCGTGTCGAAGTGTCTGGACCTGTCAGCAGGCACCGGATCGGAGATCCCGCGGCTTAGCAAGACGATCACGCCTACGATCGCGGCCTGCAGCAGGAAGGTGGCCCGCCAGCTGATGGTGGTGGTGATCAGACCGCCGATGAGCGGTCCGGCAGCCGCGCCGATGCCCCCCATGCCGCTGATCACGCCGAAGGCTCGGGCACGCGACTCCAGGTTGTCGAAGAACAGCGTTGCCAGGATGTAGATCGGTGGGATCATGAGGGCTGAGCCGACGCCCTCAAATGCCGAGTAGCCGACAACCAGCACTCCGAGCGCAGGGGCGAGCGCCGCCACCACCGCTCCGGTGCCGTACACGGTCAGGCCCCCGATCAGGCATCTCTTGCGCCCAAGCAGGTCTGTCAGCTTGCTGCCCGGGATCATCAGTGCCGCCATGCACAACAGGAACAGCGTGATCGCGGTCTGCACACCGTGAACGGTCGTGTCGAGGTCTTCGCTGATATTGCTGATCGAGACGTTCATGCTCGACCCGGCGAAGCTGGCGACGAACTGCGTAAGAGCGAGCGGCAGGAGTATCCGCCGCATCGAAGCGCCGCGATCGATGGTCGTGTCCGGCTTCGTCACGGTTGACGTAGCTTGAAGTCGATCGTGCGCTCCATCCATCCGCAGTCTCGAACTCCGTCTCGAGAACGAGCGTTGCGGGGCGGTAGCGACGCGTGCATATCACCTGTCAATCCAAGTCCTCGATCCGCATCAGGCTTTCTCCTTCTCACGGCCAGCTCTGCTCGGGCGAACGGCAGCTATCCCTTGGTTGCCTCCTTCTCCGCCTCCTTGAGCTCGCGCTCGAACTCCTTGCTGTCTGCGTCGATCTCCTTCTCGAGCGACTTTTCGGCGCGCGCCAGCTCCTTGTCAAGCTCCTCTTCTACCCGCGACTCGCCGATCACGATCAGCGCAGCCTGTCCGCTCGCGAGCAGATCCCCGAGCTCCTTTGCGTCGCCGTGCGACATGCCCTTTTTCAGGTGCGCGCCCACGCCGCCGACCAGGCCGCCGACCGTGGCCGCGCCGATTACGGACGGTGGGAATAGGACTCCGACGAGGGCTCCGACCGCGATGCCCCCCCACGCGCCGTGCTGGGTCGGCTTCTCGTGCTTCTCGACATGGACCTTGCCCTCGGCGTCCTTTGAGATCACCGCGACGTCGTATGTGCCCACGAGTTTGGCCTCGTGCAGATCGATCAGGAAGTCGTAGTCTGCGAGAGCATCGTCGCGGTTCGCATAGGTTGCCGCGTAGATGAAAACCGGTCTGTCGCTCATCTCATCTCCTTGTTCTGACGTTGTCGGAGGTCAAGCAGCGGGCGCTCGGCGACGAACGTCACCGCTCGAACTCGCGCAGCTCGCCGAGGGCGCTGTCGTCGAACTCGCGCAACTCAACGCTTAGATGTTTTCCGGCCGTTCCAGCACCGAGATGCCGTAGATGACCCACAGGCAGACAGCAAAGACGCCCAGGGACCACCAGGGGTGCGGTCCGCCGACGTTGGCGAGCGCCTCGATCGCGCCAAGCGTGGCCGCGATGATGCCGACTACCCGCCCATACGTATTGCCGGCGAAGAGCGAGAACGCGGCAGTGAATTGGATTACGCCCAGGATGATGGTGATCCATCCCCACGTGTGAAGACCGCTGAAGACATAGCGTTCGTCGGCGACGTAGAAGCTCGAGTTGGCGACAGCGGCGATGCCGTAGAAGACGTTCAGCGTGCCAACGATCACCAGCAGGATTGCTACGAACCACGCGCTTCCTAGACCTCTGAGCGAACCTCCTTCTGCCGCGCTCCGTGGACCGGGTCCTGAGGCGCTCATTCGATCTCCTTCCGGAGTGCTCACTTGAAGCTCCTTTCGCCGAAATGTCACATAACGTTCGGACGCGACGGAGAGGCCATGAGCAGGACTGCGAAGACTCCAATCGACGCCCACCTGCACGACTTCCGTCGCTCCGTGATGTCTCCCCCTTGCTCGAGAGCGAACCCTACCTGCGCGTCACCGAGCCTTTATCATCCGATCCGGGTGATGCGCGGCAGGCTGGCAGCACTAGCGTCTGCGCATAGCAACCGCAATAACGGCGACGGCAATCACGCATGAGCGGGCTGTCTCGGGCTCCGACGTTCGGCTCGTCCTCGTCCGATAGGAACGTGAGTCGGCGTCCGCCTGCGTCCCCGCATCCAGGCGAACCCGCAGTCGGGCGCCTGCTGTTTCGACTATGTCTTGCAGCAAGGAAGCACCCGGGAGATCAAGACAACGCACCGAAACGCGGAACCACGTCGAGCGATCGTCCGCCGTGAGTACAAGGGCGGCTTCACTGCAGCTCACCACAACGAAAGTGAGAATCGATGGACATCTTTGAGATCAAGCAGAAGGAAACCGTCAGCAGGGACGAGGTCGCGGAGCGTCTGCGTAACCTCGCGGAGATGCTCGCTCGACACAACGACCTGGAGTTCGACCGCGGTGGCATGCACTTCACGGTCCACGTTCCGGATCAGCTCCAGCTCAAGGTCGAGCTCGAGGTGGAGACCGACGAGCGCGAGCTCGAGATCGAGCTGACGTGGTGATAGCGGCGCGCATGCCGTTGTGGACCGAGGACGTGAGGGGCGGGGGGTAGCTGTTGTTCCGCCGCGGTCGGCGGCGGCCGTCTATCTCGGCTCAACCTCGTCGTGCTCGTCGCCCCGATTGTCCCGTTGTGGCACGTCACCGACACAGCTCGGTCGCTCCCCGAGGACGCGTCGGCGGCCGCGAGCACGCCACGGCGACCGCGCGGCGAGCAGGCCCGAGCCGATTCCGATGCCTACACCGGCAACGACGTCGCTCGGGTAATGAACGCCGGTGTGCACGCGCGAGTAGGCGACAGCGCCTGCCAGCGGAACAAGCGCCGGCGCCAGGGCCGGCAGCTCGGCGCAGGCGCCTGTGGCGAACGCGAACGCTGCGGCACTGTGACCCGATGGAAACGACGTCGACCGCGGCGTGCGGATGAGCGTCGGTCGCGAGCTCGAGAAGGGCCGACGTCGGCGCACGAGCAGCTTGGCCGGGCCGTTCGCCACGGCCGCCGCGATCGCGACCGCGATGAGGCCGCGCCCGGCCGCCCTCCGCCCTCTCCGTCCGCCGAACACGGCGAGTGCGCCCGCAACGAGAAGCCACAGTCGAGAGTAGCTCGCAGCCCGCGCGATGGTAATGAGGGAGCGGTCCAGAGCGGGTGAGCGCGCACCGAAGGAGCGCCTCATCAGCCGATGGTCTAGGCGCTTCACGCGACGCCACATCGTCACGGTACCTTCGCCCCCCGCAAACATCGCGACACATACGCCGCCCAGCCGGTGCCTAGCAGCACGCCGGCGACGACGTCGCTTGGATAGTGGACGCCCAGATAAACACGAGACGCGGCCACCGTGAGGACGATCAGCAGCGCGAGCACAGCGGTTACGCGGGTGGGCATCGGTGGCGCCCCGGCCGCTCGCAGCGCCAACAGTAGCGACAGCCAAAATGCGCTCGCCTGAGTCGCGTGGCCCGAAGGGAAGCTCGCGCCGGTAACCCCCTGCAGGTGCGCAACGGGCGGGCGCGGCCGCGACACGAGCAGCTTGACCCAGGTTGAGATCAGGATCGCGCCGGCGAGGCTGACCGCGACCGCGAACGCCTCTGGGCGCTGGCCCGCCCGAGCGAGTAGCAGACAGGCGATCAGGGCGAGCGGGACCAATAAGAACGCGCGACCCGCCCAGGTGAGCACCCGCGCAGCGTCCGTCAGTGCCGCCGAGCGGTGAGCGGCCACATCACGCACCGAGTTCAGGTCTGCCGAGCGAACGACCGAGGTCAATAGCTCCCCGACACCCCATCCGATGAGCACGAAGAGGACCAGGCCGAGCGCGAGGCGCGTGGGCGCATGACTCACCGGCCGGCCGCCACCCGCAGCAGCGCTCCCAAGTTGTCCGTGGTGAGCGCCGCCGTGCGGGCGGCCGGTGCGAGGCCGACTCCTCGGGGCAGACGCACGCGCAGCGCTCCTGGCTGAGACGTGAACCACAACGGGGGTTGCAGCAGCACCGCCTCGCCATCGAGTCCGACCTCCACGGGGCCACTGGAGCGGACCTCGAACTCTGAGGTCGACCACGAGAGCAGGCCGGGAAAGCGGCCTACCTGGCCGACGAGCTCGAGCGCGACGAGCTTCGACACATCCGCGGCAGTGCGTACCCGGGCGGCCACGACGCCGAGCAGGCCCTTGTCGATCCGCTCGCGCGTGCCGGCACCGGCCAGACTCGTCAGCTGATACGGGTTGTTTGAAACGAGCACCAGCGGCGCGTCGTCGCAGCGGCTTCCGTCGGGCGTGGCGAACTCGAGGTCGATCGGCTCGGCATCGGGGCCGAGCAGGTCGGGCAACATGCGCGTCCAGGTCTCGCGCTTGGCGTCGCGGTAGGCATCGGATTGGACAACCTTCGCGTAAACGCCGAGCGACGCGTTGTTGACGAACACGCGCTCGTTGACACACGCGAGATCGATGCGCCGCTCGACGCCGTCCGTAAAAGCGTCCAACGCACCCACGACATCGTCGCGGTCGAGGCCGAGGTCGAGGGCGAAGTGGTTCCGCGTCCCCGCGGGAATGCAAACGTGGGCGATATCGCACCGCGCGGCGACCGTCGCCACGAGGGCCTGCGAGCCGTCGCCGCCGGCCATCCCGACCACCTCGGCTCCGCGTGCGATCGCGCCCTCGGCGAGCTCGAGAAGGTCATCTCCTGGCTGCAGGACAATAGTCTCGATGCCTCGCTGCCGAGCCTCCACAGCGAGATCGAAGCGCTCGGCCTTACCACCACCCGACTTCAGGTTGATGATCAGCACGGCCGAGCCGGCGGCGCCCACGGGCACGACCGCCGCCGCCGACCTGCGAGCCGCTGCCTCCCCCTCCTTCTCCAGCGCATAGCGCGCGGCCAGCCCGAACACCGAGAGCAACAGGAGCAGCGCTACGAGGACCAGTACGCCGTGCCAGTGAGTCGCCAGCACAACGATCAAGCCGGCACCGGCGAGCGTCGCCAGCGCGACGCCGACAGCTCGCCGCGGGCCACGACGAGTCAGGGCGAACCACACCGCGCCGCTTACCCCCATCACGAGTCCGACCGCCAGCACGGCGATGGCAACATTGCCCGCCAGGGCGACCGCCGCTACCACTGCCATCGCAACCGGCGCAAGCAACGCCAGCACTGCGCAGACACGAGGCCACCACGGAGGCCGCGCGGCCAGGTCACCTCCCGGGGTCGCTCGGGTCCCACGCACGATCAGTCCATCTTCCCAGGCGGCCAGCAACCGCGTTATGCCGCCGGCGTGCATGGTTCCCGAACCGGGACTGATCTCGAAGGTCTATGGTCCGAGCTGATTTCGATACCGCCTCGCCCCGTGAAGGCGGCCACGAGAGGGGACCAGTCCATGTTGCGACGGATGACGGAGATGCCGGGCGGGACGATCGGCTTTGAGGCGGTCGGGGAGGTAGAGGACGACGATTGGGAGGAGACCGTCGAGCCTGTACTGCGCCAAGAGATCGCTGAGGGGCGCAGCGTGCGCTTGCTCTACCTGATCGGCACCGGAGCTCGCGAGGTTGAGGGCGACGCGATGAGCGCTGACATGGGGTTCCGCGCGCGCCACGCTACGTCGTACGAGCGCGTGGCCGTAGTCAGCGACGAGGATTGGATGCGGCCTGCGCTGCGTGCACTTTCCTTCCTGCTTCCCGGCAAGGCGCGGGGCTTCCGCGTCCGTGAGCTGGCGGACGCGAAGGCTTGGCTTGCGGAGGACGGAGCCTAGCGAGCACTTGCGGCTCGCCACCTCGCCTGGCGTCACGACGACCGCGCTGAGATGCCCCCCGAAGCGCTCTCGCTCGCGCTGGCCGCATCGATCTACCCGCCCGCGCTCGCGGCCGTGATCGCGCTCGGCCGAGGTGTCGAGGTGCGACTTCGAGTGGTGCTGTTCGTAATCGCGGCCTACTGCACGACGCTCGCAACCGGCGCGCTCATGTTGTTCCTGTTCGACGAACTGGACGCGACCCGCGAGCAGGTGATTACGCCGACCGCGGGACTGTATGTCGCCGGGGGTTCGCTGCTGTTGTTCGTCGCGTCTCGCCTTCGACGCGATCCCCCACGTGCATCGGAGGAGCATACGGGCCGTTCGCGAATCGATGGGTACCTCCAGAGCCGCCGGCTGGTGCTGGTGCTCGGCGTGATCCTGTACGTCGTCCCCTCGCCGATCTTCGCGGGTGCGGTGAAGGCCATCGCCGACACGACCGTCTCGGCTGGCCAGGAGCTCGCCTACCTCGCGCAGATGCTACTGCTCATGCTCTGGCTGATCGAGTTGCCGATGCTGATCTTGATCGCCTTCCCGAGGCACTCCGTCGACGCCCTGGAGCGGGTGAACGCTTGGTTTGCCAGTCATGGCCGCAGAATGCTCCTCCTCACGAGTGGCGGCCTCGGCATCTACCTCATCATCGTCGGCGTGGTCGAGCTAGTGGCGTGACGGATGTACATGGGACTGTACCGGTCGGAGGCCAGCAGCCCCAACCCTCAACCTAGGTATTCGGCCACCATACGTACGTCGCCGGGCAGCCTTGAGCCCGGTGCCGATCTATGCGTTGAGGATCTTCGCCTTGGCGGCTGCGAACTCCTCGTCGGTCAGGACGCCCGACTCGTGGAGTTCGCCGAGCTCCTTCAGCTTCGCTATGGAGTCCTTTTCCGGTGGGGGTGCAGGGGCCTGCGCAGCCATCTGCTGCGGCTGTTGTTCGTACTGCTGCTGTTCCTGCGCCGCCCATCTGCCCTGCTGGCGACGGCTCACGCGGTTGGATACGGCCGTTGCCGTGCCGGCGATGGCGGCGGTGCGGGCGATGCCGCGAATTAGTGGCATGTTCCTCTCTCCTTGTCTGTGTACGGACCCGCTGTCAAGCGCGGGGTCGGGGCGCCTCTGCGCCACCGTGCGGTGCGACTGCGTCAAAGATATCGTGCACTTGGGCTCGTGGAAGGCGAGCATCCGGAGACATCCAAGAAGTGACGAAATCGAAATGCGAATGACCTCCTTAGACGGTTGTCGCTCCATTGACGAGAAGCCAGCCGCCGACGCCGAAGGTGACGGTCAGCGCGATGGTCCGCGCATGGGCAGCGCCCCAGTGCTCGAGCCTCTGCACAGCGTTGCGCGCCACTGAAGGGTCGACGATGCAGACCGCAAGCACCACGGTCGGGGGGGCGAACCAGAGCGCGTTGTAGATGCCGACCTCTAGCAGGCCACCGAGGAGGTCCGGTTCCTGGGAGACGATCAGATTGAGGGCCGCCAGATAGAACAGGCCCGGGATGTGGGTCGCGGGGCCCGCGAGCGCTGCGGTGCGGGTCGTGATCTGACGCTCTCGCAGACGCCCGAACCGACCGCTGGTGCCGGGAGCCCCCATGACTCTCCCCAGGTCGTCGCGGCGAAAGACCATCCCTATTCCAACCGCCACTATGACGGTGCCTGCCGCGATCTCTGCGATCCCCTTGCTGCGGTCCGAGCCTGCTTGCAGATCAATGCCGCTGAACACCAACAGGACCGCGGCGCCCACCGCGAACATGAAGGCGAGACCCGCGAATACGTACGCCGCCAAGAGCCGCGACGGCGAGTCCTCGCGGACGAGTGCATAAACCGCCACGAAACTCGACAGCCTTAGCGCGTTGGCCAGAGCCAAGAGCACGATCTCGATGCTCATCGAAGTTGCCCTAGATTTGCGCCCCAATCCACGGTGTCGAGATATACCGGATACCTATCGCGGCCGATATTGGTCGGCGGCGACGCGACATCGATCAGCGTCCTGGCGGACAGCGCGTCGTCGATTCGTGGACAGCTGCGCGAGGGTCGACTAGTGTTGCCGATCATGGGGGCCAGAACGGTCTGGTCGTGTTGACCGATCAGCTTCGCTATCCGCCGGTGTACGAGTCGCAGGAGCTGCGGCGGCTTCGCCGTGAGGGGATTCTCGGACAGGGGAACAGGCCGACGAAGACCCCCGACAGCGAGGACATGTTCTGGCTTGAATGTCGTTCCAACATGGGGCGGCTTGTGCCCCTCGACCGATAGGGCGATCACGATGCTTCTTGCAAATAGTTACCCCTTCCTCGAAGTCTTCTGGACGATGCTCATTTTCTTTGCGTTCTTCGTCTGGATTTGGCTTCTGTTCACCGTATTTGCCGACCTGTTTCGTCGCCGGGACATATCCGGATGGGCGAGGGTCGCATGGATTATCTTCATCATTGTGCTTCCCTACCTTGGTGTGTTCGTCTATCTGATTGCAGAGCACACCGGCATGACCGAACGGACCATCCAGCAGCAGGAAGCGGCAAAGTCACAGATGGACCAGTACGTGAAGTCCGTCGCTGGCGAAGGCGACCCCACCGAGCAGATCGTGAAAGCGAAGGCGCTACGCGACGAGGGCACGATCAGCCAGGCGGAGTTCGAGCAGATCAAGCAGAAGGCGCTCGCGGGCTAGGCCGAGTGGATAGGGCTCACGAAGGCCCGTGATGGCGTCTGAGGGTCGGACGAGCCGGCGGCTGGCTCGTGTCTTGCCGGTTGTGGGGTGGCTGCCAAGGTACGAGCGCCGGTGGTTGCGGGGGGACGTGCTGGCGGGCATCGCCGTCACGGCGCTGGTGGTGCCGAAGAACCTCGGCTACGCCGGCATTGCAGGTGTGCCCTTGCAAAATGGGCTCTACGCGGCGGCGGCGGGGGCGATCATTTATGCGCTCTTCGGCACGTCGCGGCAGATCTCAACGGGCCCGAGCTCGTCCCTGGCCGCCGTTGCGGGGGGCGCGGTGCTCGCGACTCAACTAGGCGGTGAGAAGGCGCCTCAGCTGGTTGCCGCGATCACCCTCGCTACCGGGCTGCTGTTCCTTGCGCTCGCGCTCTTCCGCATGGGATGGATCGCCCAGTTCCTCTCGAAGGCCGTAATCACAGGCTTCCTCGCCGGAGCCGCCGTCGACGTGGTGATCGGGGAGCTACCGAAGCTCACCGGCACATCCTCGAAGGGCGATAGCGCCTGGCGCGAGCTTGCGACATGGCTCGAATCGCTCGGCGACGTGCACTGGACAACACTCCTCGTCGGCGTCATCGCGCTCGCTGTGATCCTCGCTCTGCGATTTCTGAAGCCGGCCGTACCCGGCGCGCTCGTGCTGGTCGCAGGGGGACTGCTCGCCTCGGCTGTGTTCGACCTCGGCGCGCACGGCGTCGCGCTCGTGGGTCATGTGCCGCGCGGGCTCCCCGCTCCCAAGCTGCCCGATCTCGCGCTCGTCGAACAGCATTGGACGACCATCGGTGTCGCGGCGATCGCCCTGCTGCTGATCGGGTTCTCCCAGACCGCGGGCGACGCAAGGGCGTTCGCAGCGCGGCATCGATACCGGATCGACGTGAACCAGGAGTCCGTGGCCCAGGGGTTCGCGAACATGGGAGCGGGCGTGTTCCAGGGGATGCCCGTTTCGACCAGCCTCTCGGCCAGCTCGTTGAACGAGTCGGCGGGCGCCCGCACCCCGGTCGCCTCCCTCACGACCGGGGCACTGGTGCTTGCGACGCTGGTCGTTCTTGCCCCGCTCTTCTCGAAACTCCCGAAGGCGGTACTCGGGGCCGTGATCATCGACGCCGCGTCTTCGGGATGATCGATCTGACCGAGCTGCGCCGTCTTTATCGGGTGACGCGATTCGACTTCTGGGTCGCGGTTGCGGCGATCATCGCCGTTCTCTCGGTGGGAGTCCTCGCGGGTGTAGCGATCGGCGTCCTCCTCTCGCTCGGCTGGCTCGTCTACGTCGCCACGAGGCCGCCGATGCCGCTGCTGGGTCGTGTGGCCGGGACGGAGGTGTTCCGTGACCTCGACGAACATCCTGATGATGAGACATTCCCGGGTATCACGGTGCTGCGCCTGGATGGTGGTCTCTTCTTCGCCACCGCCGAGGCACTCGAGGACCGCGTCCGTGAACTCGTCGAGGAGGGCGGTGACACCAACGCTCTGGTGCTCGATCTCGAGGGTGTCGACTTCATCGACTCCCAGGGCGCGGCAAAGCTGACCGAA
The DNA here is from genome assembly GCA_035940255.1 of Solirubrobacteraceae bacterium. GTDB lineage: Bacteria > Actinomycetota > Thermoleophilia > Solirubrobacterales > Solirubrobacteraceae > Palsa-744. The sequence goes on along the minus strand of DASZFA010000025.1, from coordinate 6,564 downwards.
ATTCTCCAGCTCACCGAGGCCGACGGCGTGACGCTGCGCCTGGCCCGCGTAAAGCCGCAGGTCTTCACCGTGCTTCAAGCCGACGGAGTCATCGACCGGATCGGGCCGGATCACATCCACGGCAACATCGATCTGGCTGTCGAAGCGCAACTCGGCGAGGCCAATACACGCGCAGGCCTCAACGCGCGCAACGGCCTGTGACTCTCGCGACAGACCCTGGACTCTAGGACTGCTGCCAAACGAACGGCGGCAGCACGTACTCCGACGAGGCGCGCTTATTCGTTATCTGCCAAGGTCCGCGCCCATGCCGATCACGGTAGTCGGATCGATCGCCTATGACAGCGTCAAGACGCCCTTCGGCGAGCGCGAGCGGATGCTCGGCGGCGCCGCGGTGCATTTTGCCCTGGCGGCGTCCTTCTTCGACGACGTCAGCGTCGTCGGGCCCGTCGGGGACGACTTCGGGGAGGAGGAGCTGGCGGTCCTGCGGCGCCGGAGCATCGACGTCTCGGACGTTGAGCGTGTAAGCGGCGGTAAGACGTTCTTCTGGCGCGGCGAGTATGGCTGGGACCTGAATTCGCGCGAGACGCTCGACACCCAGCTGGGCGTGTTCGAGGGCTTTCAGCCGAAGCTCTCTGAGCGCTCGCGCGCGAGTGACGTGCTGTTCCTCGCAAACATCCAGCCGGATCTGCAACGCGATGTGCGCGCCCAGCTCCCGCAGGCAAGGTTCGTGGCGCTCGACTCGATGAACCTATGGATCGACATCTCGCGCGACGCGCTCGTGAGCGCGATCGAGAGCGTCGACTGCGTGATCCTCAACGACGCCGAGCTGCGCCAGCTGACCGGCAAGCCCAATCTCGTGACCGCCGCGCGGGCGGTCCTCTCCTGGACGGCGTCGTCCGGCCACTACCGCGGACCGAGCGTGATCGTCGCAAAGCAGGGTGAGTACGGCGCCGCGCTCGTCACCGAGAACGGATTTTTCGCCCTGCCCGCCTACCCGCTCGAGACCGTCATCGACCCCACGGGCGCAGGCGACACGTTCGCCGGGGGTCTCGTCGGCTACATCGCCGCCCACCCTGGCCAGGATCTCTCCGACGAGCTCCTGCGCCGCGCGATGGCCCATGCCACCGTGCTCGCCTCCTTCAACGTCGTGGAGTTCGGAACCGAGCGCGTCGCCCGCCTGACCGGGCCGGAGATCGTCGCCCGCATCAGCGAGCTGCGGGCGATGACCGAGTTCAGCGGCGCCCCGCTGGCGCTGCGCGGCTGAGGCCCGGCCTCGTCGGGTTTCCACGGATCGGCGACCGGGGTTGTACGGATGCCGCGGCCGTTATACGATCGACCGGAGTGGACACGTGGACCTTCATCTGGCTCATGTTCTTCCTGAAGATCCCTATCGTGGCGCTGTTTCTCATCGTGCGCTGGGCTGTACGCCAGACGCCTGAGGGTCACTCCGGAGGAGACGGCGGCATTGGGCCGCGCCCGCGCCCGCTGCATCCCCACCACCCGCGCTCACGGCTGCCGCGCCCGCCGAGGCGCGGTCCGCACCGCGAGCCCTCGCCCGGCGCCCCACCCCGCGTGCGCGCGGTGACGGCGCACAAGCGCTTCGTTCAGCACTGAATGGCCAGCACGGCCCGAACCGACGCGGCCGCAGGGACAGCGTCCCAGGCGACGGCCGAGACGCTCACGGTCACTGACAACCGCACAGGCGAGACGTACGAGCTGCCGATCTCGGATGGGACCGTGCGGGCGATGGACCTGAGGCAGGTCAAAACCGACGACGAGGACTTCGGCCTGATGGCCTACGACCCCGCGTACACCAACACCGCCTCGTGCCGCAGCGCCATCACGTACATCGACGGAGCGGCCGGAGTGCTCCAGCACCGGGGATACCCGATCGAGCAGCTCTGCGAGCAGTCCACCTACCTCGAGGTCGCCTATCTGTTGATCAATGGCGCGCTCCCCACGGCCGCTCAGCTCGAGCGATGGGTCCATGAGGTCACGATTCATACGTTCGTGCACGAGAACGTCAAGGACTTCATGCAGGGCTTTCGCTATGACGCCAACCCGATGGGCATGCTCGTCGCGTCCGTGGGTGCGCTCTCGACGTTCTACCCCGACGCCAATCGGATTCACGAAGAGGCGGTCCGCGACATGCAGATCATCCGCCTGCTCGCGAAGATGCCGACGCTCGCTGCCTTCGCCTACCGCCATAACGTCGGCCAGCCCTACGTCTACCCTGACAACGACCTCGGCTACGCCGGCAACTTCCTCGGGATGATGTACAAGATGACCGAGCTCAAATATGAGCCGGATCCACGCCTGGAGCGAGCGCTCGACGTGCTGTTCATCCTCCATGCGGACCACGAACAGAACGCCTCCACGAGCGCCGTCCGATCGGTCGGCTCGACCCAGGTGGACCCCTACACGGCGGTGGCGGCAGGTGTGGCCGCGCTCTACGGGCCGCTGCACGGAGGGGCGAACGAGGCGGCGCTGCGGATGCTGCAGCGGATCGGTAGCCCCGACAGGATCCCCGACTTCCTCGAGGGCGTGAAGGCGGGCAACGAGCGGCTGATGGGCTTTGGCCACCGCGTCTACAAGAACTACGATCCGCGCGCGCGCATCATCCGCAAACACCTCGATGACGTGTTCGAGGTGCGTGGCAAGAGCCCGCTGCTCGAGGTGGCGACCGAACTCGAGAAGCGGGCGCTCGATGACGAGTACTTCACCTCCCGCAAGCTGTACCCGAACGTCGACTTCTACTCGGGGCTGATCTACGAGGCTCTGGGGCTGCCGGTGGAGATGTTCCCGGTCATGTTCGCGATCGGCCGTACCAGTGGCTGGATCGCGCAGTGGCTCGAGATGGTGCAGGACCCGGAGCAGAAGATCGCCCGTCCGCGCCAGATCTACACGGGCGAGCATGACCGCGACTACGTGCCGATCGGCGAGCGGGGCTAGCCGCTCGCGGTCGGTACGTCGAGGTCCCGATGCCTTTGGGGCGACGGCTCGGCAAGCGGCGACGAGGGTTGCGCGATCGCCGCACCGTCCGACAGCATGTCGCGGCTGAACTCCTCGGTCCGGTTGCGTCCGTTTTTCTTGGCGGTATAGAGCGCACGGTCGGCGTAACGAAGCAGAGTGGTGGCGTCGCCGGCATGGTCCGGCATCACGGCGATCCCGATGCTTGTCGTGATCGCCCGTTGCACGGAGGGAATGCTGAGCTCCGCGATTGCGAGCCTAACCTTCTCGGCAACCAGACGCGCCGCCTCGAGGCCCGTATCGGGGAGGAGCATCAAGAACTCCTCGCCCCCGGCCCGCCCGACGAAGTCGCTCTCGCGGACGGACATCGTGAGTGTCGAGCCGACAGCTGCGAGGACCTCGTCTCCACTGGCGTGACCGTAGGTATCGTTGATCTGCTTGAAATGATCAAGGTCGAGCGCGAGTGCGGCCATCGGCGATAGGTTGCGCGATGCCTGGGCCACCATGCGCTTCACCGTGTCGGCGACGTTTCGGTTGTTGGGGAGCCCAGTCAGCGAATCGGTTTCGGCCCGGCGTTCGGCTATCGCAAGGTTGCGGAGGTTGGCGAGCACGGGCGCCGCCTGGGTCACCGCCTGCTTGATCGACTGCGCTTCGTCATCGCTCATCGGGCGACTGTGGTTCGCCAACACCGATCCGATGACCTCGCCGCCGACAAGCAGCGGCTCACACGTCGAGTAGTCGGCCGTTCCGCCGCATACCTCACAGGTGACGAGAAGATCGCCGTCACGCCGCTCGACGTGGGTGCGTGCAAAGCGAACGGCGAGGCAGGAGCGCGGCTTGGGGTTCTCAAGCGCGCCGGACAGCAGTGAGTCCTCGGGAACCGATGTGGTGGCCTGCAGGCGATCGGCGCTGTTGTTTCGATTGAGCACGACGACGCTGCTGCTGGGGATGAGCCGCTCGATCTGGCGCTTGAGCAGGTCGTGGGCCTCGTCCTCTGACTCGGTGAGTTGCATAACCTCGGCGAACTCGGACTGAGCGTCCTCGCGCGATTGTTCGGTGATCCGTCGCTTGACCATCTCGTTGAGCGCCACGCCCAGGTCACTGAGCTCGTCGTTTCCGCTGACGCGGACGGCACTGTCTGCCTTGCCGGCTGCGACGCTTGAGGCGAAATTGGAGTAGCGGCGCACGCGTGGAACTACGGCCCGGATGAGCAGCGAGAGGACGATCGCGCCGAGCAGCGTCGCAAGCGCGCCTATCAGGATCACGAGTTCGCGGCTGTGGCGATAGCTCATCGTGGCCTGTTGCGCCAAGCTTCCCGCCTGCGTGGTCTCCGCCGTCGTCTGCTTCACGGTCTGCGCTTCCAGGGGGTCGAAGATCGCGCGTACGCGGTCGGCAACGGCGCCGTTGTGCGCCGCCGAGCGTCCACCGAAGAGCTGATCGAGCGGTCCGCGGGTGCGCAGGGACAGGAAGCGATCCCACAAGCCGGCGATCTGCTCGATCTTCGCGCGCTCTGTAGATGGGTCGCCCGCGTGGGCAAGCCGGAGCGCGTCGATGTCAGCCGTCACCTGCGGCACGACCTTAACGCCGAGTTCCTGTTCGAGCTGATCGACGTCGGACGGACTGCCAGACGCGATGACCTCAAGCGCGACGTTCCGTGCCCGGGCGGTGTCCGCCGCCAAGGCGGTCGTCTTCTGGAGGGTCACTATGTGGTCGCCGTAGAGGCGGTTCGCGTGACTGTTGAGCGTCGCCAGGCCACGTAGACCCGCGAAGCCGACCGCGAACAACGCCACCACGAGCACGACCAGCATGCCCGCGAACTTGGCGGCGATCGGCAGCCTCATATGCGCACCCATCATCAATCTCGATTGGTCGGTAAGGCCAGGATCGCGTAGGTATCGACACCTTCATCCGAATCCTTGACCGCCCCGCGACGAGCGACTGGCTCACCTCGGGCTGCGGCATCGCGGGCCCCAGCGGGCGCATTCCGATCGGTGCGCGGTTAGAGCACTAGCGTCGCCCCGTGGCGGCTTAGCCAGTCGCGGTCCTCGCGGCAGCCGGGCCAGCGGCTCTCCAGGAGCGTCCAGAAGCGTGGCGAGTGGTCGAGGATCTCGAGATGGCAGACCTCGTGCCAGACGACGTATTCGAGCACCCGCTCGGGCGCCAGCAGCAGGCGCCAGTTGAAGCTCATGCGCCCTGTCGTGGAGCAGGACGCCCAGCGCGTGCGCTGCCCGCGGATCGTGAGGTCCTTGTAGGAGAGGCCGGCGAGCGCGGCGGCATTGTCGAGGCGCGGCGCGATCTCTCTACGCGCCGCGCGCCGGTAGTAGCGCTCGAGCGCCGCTCGGGCATCGCCCGTGGGAACGAGCAGGCGCTCGCCGTCGCGGTGCACTCGCGTGCGCCCCTGCTGGGGGACGAGCTGCAGGGCTCGGCCGAGATAGGGCACGGTCCCCGCGCGTGCGGCGATCAGCGCAAGCGCCTCGCGCGCCTCATCGAGCCTGTCTTCGATCCACGGCCGCAGTTCGCTGATCGCGGCCGCCGCGGCGCGCTCGGGGGCGCGCGCCGGCAGCACGACCTCGACGCCCCGGTGCGCATGGACGCTGACGCGCACGCGCCGCGCGCGCGCCGAGCGGCGCACCGTGTAGTGGATCTCAGCGGCCGACGGTCGCGCGCTCATGAGAGATCAGAGTACGCGGCGCAGTGGTCGGGAGAGACAAGCGACCCCTGCGGCGTTCCAGCGCGGTGCTCACGGCCGATGCGGCCCGCGAGGTCATAATCGCTCCATGCCCATTTCCAAGGTGAGGCTGCCGCGCGGCGTGCGCCAGCCATTCCAGGTCTACCTGAATGGCGTGCCCCAGGAGCTTGGCAGCGACTACGTGGTGCGCGAAAGCGCGCTCGTCTTCGAGCGCGACCTGCGCAAGGACAAGATCAGCGGCTGGCGCTGGCTGCTGGGCGCCTGGGGCGTCGGCACCTATCGCCAGAACGACTCGGTCGACGTCCGCTACGAGGCCGCCGACGGCTCGCTGCGCGTGGCCGAGGCGCTCGAGATCGAGCCGGGGTAGACGGCCTTCTCCCACGGCTTGGCGAGCTTCAGAGCGCTGAGGATGGCGCGGGTCGCCGGCGAGCGGTTGAGCGTGTAGAAGTGGATCCCGGGCGCGCCCGCGGCGAGCAGCTCTGCGCACTGCAGCGTCGCGTAGGCCACGCCGAAGTCGAGCACCGCCTCGGGATCCTCGCCCCGCGCGTGCAACTCGCGGCGCAGGTCCTCTGGAATCGTCGCGCCGCACATGCTCGCCATCCGCTCCACCTGGCCGACCTGTGTGATCGGCATTATGCCGGGAATGATCGGGACCTCGATCCCCGCCGCGCGGGTGCGCTCCAGGAACGCGAAGTAGAGCGCGTTGTCGAAGAACAGCTGCGTGATCAGGAACTGCACGCCGGCGCCGACCTTCTCGACGAGACGCTGGAGGTCCGCCTCGGGGCTCTCGGCGTGGATGTGGGTCTCGGGGAAGCAGGCGGCGCCGATCGCGAACGGATAGTCGCCGGCGATCAGCTCGACGAGCTCGCGCGAGTACTCGAGGCCGCCCTCGGTGGCCACCCACT
>DASZFA010000024.1:0-22655 GCA_035940255.1 Solirubrobacteraceae bacterium | reverse complement strand
CTTCGAGGCTGAGTCGTGCGTCACGCTCGCCACGGTCGCTGCTCCGCCCCCTCAGCTCCTCAGGCGACCACCGTAACTGCCGAGGACGTCCCCTCGTAGCGGGTTTTCGTTTTCACGTACGGCCCAACCGTTTCTTTGGTCACGAACTTCAGCCCCGTGTTCGCTTCAAAGAGGCCGGTGAGCGTCCCGGAGACCTTGTACAGGAAGAGCTCAAGCACGGGCAGGAACCCCTGCAGATAGGGCTGCTGGTCGATCGTGAATTCGAGGTTGCCTTCCTGCAGCAGTTTCTGCGTCACTTCCGTCAGGTCGAAGCCGCCCGACTTGATGCCTTTCCCGGGGAGGCCGAACTTCTGCATCGTCTGAGCGGTGCTCTGCGTGCTGCCGCCGTCGACCGCATACATGCCCTTCGTGTTGGGGTGGCCCACCCAGTACGCTTCGATCGTCGAGAGCTCGGCCGGGACCGCTGCGCCGGTGGCGACCGTGTGCGGCGTGATCGGCTTGCCCGACGCTTTGATCACCTTGAGCGCTCCTTCGATCCGCGGCTGCAGGTTCGCCGAGCCCGGCGTCGCGATGAACAGGGCGACATCCCCCGACGGCACGGCCGAGACGATCCGTTCGCCCATCTCTTCGCCGGCCTTTTTCAGGTCCTGGCCGATGTAGGCCAGGCGCGCGTTGCCTTCCGCGTCTGCGTTGTATGCGAGGACGGGGATACCGGCTTTGATCGCCGCTTCGACAGGTGCGTTGAACGCGTGCGGGTCGATCAGCGCCACTGCGATCCCGTCGGCGCCGCTTGTGACCGCGCTGTTGACCGCGTTCACCATCTGGTTGACGTTGCTGCTTTCCGAGCCCGTCCACTGATAGGAGCAGCCGAGCAGCTTGCACGCGTCTGCAGCGCCGTATTGAGTGGGCACAAAGAAGGGGTTGGTCGTGACGTGGTTGACGAACACGAATTTGTAGTTCTTGTGCGAGCCGAAGACGCTCGAGGAGCCGCCGCTGCTCGACGCGCTGCTCCCGCAGGCGGCGAGGATCGTGCTCACGGAGCCGGCCGCGGCGCCGGTGAGCGCTGTGCGCCGCAGGAACGCCCGCCTGTCGAATCCCGGCCGGTCTATTGCCGGCTCGTCGAGATACTCAGGACGCTCCAAAGCTTCGTGGGCCTGGTCAGTGTCTGACATTTGAGTCCTCCTGTCCGCCTGATTTGAAAGAGGATGGCCACGTCCTTGCGGCAATGCACACTACCTTCTCGCTAATCGGTGCAGGAGTCAACCCCGCCCGTCCCGCGCAAATTCCGGAAGATGAACTCGACGGCCGCCCGCGCGGGCTCTCGCGCGCTCGCGTGCGGCGATGCTTGCGCGAGCATGAGGCGCCACGCCGATACCTATACCCTCGGACCCATGGCGAGAAAACGGCCGGCGCCGTCCGCGGCATCCGCGGCGTCTAAGGGCGCCGCCAAGCGCGACGATCAAGCGCAGGAGCGCTTCGGCCCGCTCGCCGTCGAGCGCCACCGCAAAGACGACGGCCGTGCGCTGATCCTGTACACCCACGTCGAGCGCGAGCACGCGTGACCGAGCTGCGCTTCAACGAGCTGCGCGGCGAGCAGGTCGACTACGCGATCCATCGTCAGGAGCGCACCTTTCTTCCCTCGCGCGAGCACTGCCCGCTGGACCCGACGCGCCCCGGGGGGCCGCCGACGGAGATCCCCTTCCCGTCGTTTGAGATCGCCGTATTCGACAACCGCTTCCCGGCCTTCGAGGCGCCGCACGGCGCGGCCGAGGTCGTCGTCTACACCGCCAGCCACGAAGGCTCGTTCGCAACGCTCACGCCGCAGCGCGCCGAGGACCTCATGTGGGTGTGGCGCAACCGCTACCTCGAGCTGGGCGCCCGCGAGGACATCGACTACGTGTTCATCTTCGAGAACCGCGGCGTCGAGGTCGGCGTCACGCTGCACCACCCCCACGGCCAGATCTACGGCTACCCGTTCATCCCGCCCGTGCCGGCGCTCGAGCTCGCGGCGGACGAACGCCTCGGCGAATGCGCCCCCTGCGCGCTGATGGCAGCGGAGCTCGAGGATGGCCGGCGCCTCGTCCACGAGAACGCCGCCGTGGTGGCCTACATCCCCTATGCGGCGCGATGGGCATACGAAGTTCACGTCGTGATGCGCGAGCACCGCGCGAGCCTGCTCGACTGCGAGCCCGAGGAGCTGCGCCTGCTCGCCGCCGGCCTGCAGGCGCTCGTCCACGGCTACGACGTCCTCTTCGAGCGGCCCTTCCCATACGTGATGGCCGTGCATCAGGCTCCGACAACCAGCGGCCAGCGCTCGGATGCCGACGCCCGCCCACCCCTCTCTGCGCCGCCGCGGCGCGCCGGCGGGCATCTGCACGTCGAGTTCTATCCGCCGCTTCGGACCGCCGACAAGCTCAAGTACCTCGCGGGCTCCGAGCAGGGCGCCGGGACATTCATCTCCGACACCCTCCCGGAGGAGTCGGCCGTCACGCTGCGCGAGGCGATCGCCCGTGTCTCATGAGCACGCCACCGCGTTCGCTCCCGGGCGCGTCAACCTGATCGGCGAGCACACCGACTACAACCGGGGCCTCGCGCTCCCGTTCGCCATCACCGAGGGCGTCACCGTGCGCGCGCAGGAGCCCCCGCCGCGCGCGGACGGCCTGCGACGCATCGAGGCCCACGCCGTCGACCTCGGCGAGCGCGACGAGTTCGCGCTCGCCGAGCCGCGGCCGGCGCTGGGATGGCGCGCCTTCGTCCGCGGCACCGTCGCCGAGCTCGAGCGCGCGGGATTCCGGCTGCTCCCCGCGAGCCTTGAGATCAGCGGCGACGTGCCGCCGGGCGCCGGCCTCTCCTCCTCCGCCGCGCTCGAGGTGGCGCTGTCCTTGGCTTTGATCGACCTCGGATCCCTCAGCGGCGGGGGCCGCCCGCGCACGGACGCCGAGCGCATCGGGCTCGCGCGCCTGTGCGCGCGCGTCGAGAACGAGTGGGTCGGCGCCAGGACCGGACTGCTCGACCAGCTGGCCTCGCTCTTCGGCGCTTCCGAGACGGCGCTGAGGATCGATTTCAGGACGCTCGAAATCGAGCCGGTGGCGCTGGCGCTCGGAGACTGGCGGCTGGCGGTGCTCGACTCCGGCGAGCGCCATTCGCTCGCGAGCTCGGGCTACAACGAGCGCCGCGCAGAATGCGCTCGGGCGTGCGAGCTGCTGGGCGTGGAGTCCTTGCGCGACGCCGACCCGCGGGCGCTCGAGCGCCTGCCCGAGGCGCTGCGCCTGCGCGCCCGCCATGTGATCAGCGAGAACCAGCGGGTGCTCGACGCCGTCGCGGCGCTGCGGGCCGATGACCTGTGGGCGCTCGGACGCCTGCTGAACGCGTCGCACGCAAGCTTGCGCGACCAGTATGCGGTCTCCACGCCCGCGGTCGAGGCGGCCGTGGAGCGCGCGCTCGCGGCCGGCGCGGCCGGCGCGCGCCTGATCGGTGGTGGCTTCGGCGGCAGCGTGCTCGGACTGTTCGGAGGATCCGTCCCCCTGCCTGCGGGCGCCCGCGAGGTCCGTCCCGGCCCCGGCGCCCACGTGATCGACGACTAGCGACCCGCCGTCTCAGAGGCGCGCCGCGACGAGCGCGCACGCCGTCAGGACCATCGCCAGCGACATCGCCGCCAGCGCGCCGTCCAGTGGCGCGAGCAGGCCGTCCCGGGATAGCCCTTCCACGCTGCCGTCGCCCAGCGTCCGCACTCCCTCCACCGAGCGCGTGCGCCTGCGCAGCTCCCGCGCAGGCGAGCTCAGGCGCCGCTGCGCCACGCTCATCGCGAGGCATCCAACGGCGATCAGAACACCCTCGACGGCGATCTTCTCCGCATTCACGAAGTAGCCCGTGAGGGCGGGAAAGGCGCCCCATCCAACGGCAAACCAGAGGTCGCTGTGGATGCGCCCGCCGAAGAGCTCCAGGTTGTAGGCGGGCAGGAACAGCGCCCCGGCGAGCACGAACGGAGCCAGCCACGCCGACACCGTGATCACGCCCGCCACCCCGATCCCCAGGGCTCCGAGCAGGCTCGTCACGGCGAGCGCGATGAGCGTCCGGTCGGAGAGTCCCGTGCCGAGCGGGCGGTCGTGAAGCTCATCGAGCGCATGCGCGGCGACGCCGACGGCCAGCGCAAAGGCGGCGAGCGCCCACAGCAGGCGATCGAGGTGCAGCCGCGGCGCGGCCGCCGCACCGAGTGCGACGTAGCTGAGGTGCCAGGCCGTGTACGGGGGATGCAGCAGTGTCACCAGGTCGCCCAGCCGGCCGCGGCCGAGCGCGTAGAACGCCGGGCGGTCGGTCCTCGCCGGCACCCGCGCGGTCAACCCTCGCGGCCCTCGCCGCGTGACCCTCGCCCGGGGGACCTCCTCGCCGACATGACGACACCCCCGCCGAGGCTCATGCGCCGCACCACCACCTCCTCGAGCCCCGCATCCCGCCAATAGCCTGCGATCCGCTCGAGCGGATGCCGCTCGTAGAAGCCGCGGATGCTCGGACCGAGAAAGCGGCCGACCTCATACCACTCGCGCGAGAACAGCCGCCCGAGCGCCGGCAGCACGATCGCCGTATACAGCCGCCACGCTGCCCTCGCCGGCACGGCCGGAGGCACGCCGAACTCAAGCGAGGCGATCCGTCCTCCCGGGCGCACGACGCGAGCCAGCTCGCGCAGCGTCGCCGGAGGGTCGTCGACGTAGCGCAGCAGGTACGTGAAGCTGAGCGCATCGAAGCTCTCGTCTGCGAACGGCAGTCTCTCCGCCTGTCCCTCGAGCAGCCGCACCCGATCGCCGCTCTGGCGGGCGAATCGGGCGCGTGCCGCGGCGAGCATCTCGGCGCTCTGGTCGATTCCCACGACGGTGCAATCGGCGCGTGCGAGCAGCTCGGCGGCGACCATCCCAGTGCCGGTCGCGACATCGAGCACCCGGTCTCCGGCCTGCGGCGCCAGCGCATCGACGAGCGCCCGCCGCCAGCGGGGGTCCTGCCGGAAGCTGAGCGCCGCCGACAGCTGGTCGTAGCGGCGTGGCAGGCCGCTGAAGAGCTCGAGCGCCTCGCGCTTGCGTTCCGATCCTCGATCGGTGGACGCGACGCCCCCGGCGTCGCTGGTTGCGGGCCCGCTCATCGTGTCGTCGAGGTGAAGGCTAACCGCAGCGCGCACCGCTCCGCGCCGCGCGCGCCCGAACGCTCGCCCTACAAGAGAGGCTCTACGGCGCCAGCTCGCCAGCGTAGAGCGCGAAGAACGCGCCCTGCTCGTCGTGCACAATCGCGATCTTCGCGATCTGGATGTCGATCGGACCCACCATCTTCGCCCCACCGAGCTCCTCGACCTTGGCGATCGCCGCATCGATGTCCTTGACCGCGAAGTAGACGAGCCAGTGGGGCGGGGTGCCGGGCTGGCCCTGCTCGCGGATCCCTCCGTTGTTGGCGTCACCGTTCTTGATCGAGTAATACGGTTCGGGGCTTCCCTCGAACGGCTCGATCGTCCAGCCGAAGAGGCCGCTGTAGAACGGGCTCGCGCCAACTGGATGGGGCGGAGGGCGCTCTTGGCTGACGTGGGCTTCCGGGGCCAGCGCAGGCCGTCGAGGAGCGCCCAGTGGAATACTCGTGCGGTGACGTACCACCCCGATTTGGGTCCATCGCTCTACGTCCCAGCCGCTGACCGCTACGAGAAGATGCCCTACCGCCGCTGCGGGCGCAGCGGCGTGCAGCTGCCAGCGATCTCGCTCGGCCTGTGGCAGAACTTCGGCGACGACTTCCCGCTTGCGAACAGCCGCGCGATGCTGCGGCGAGCGTTCGAGCTCGGGATCACGCACTTCGACCTGGCCAACAACTACGGGCCGCCGTACGGCAGCGCCGAGATCAACTTCGGGCGAATCTTCGCCGAGGATTTCCGGCCCTACCGCGACGAGCTGATCATCTCTACGAAGGCCGGCTGGGACATGTGGCCGGGCCCCTACGGCGAGTTTGGCTCGCGCAAGTACCTGCTGGCGAGCCTCGATCAGAGCCTCAAGCGCATGGGGCTCGAGTATGTCGACATCTTCTACTCGCACCGATTCGATCCTGAGACGCCGCTCGAGGAGACGATTGGGGCACTGCACACCGCGGTGCGTCAGGGCAAGGCGCGCTACGTCGGAATCTCCTCCTACGGGCCGCAACGGACCGAGGAAGCGGCGCGGATACTGCGGGACCTCGGCACGCCGCTCTTGATCCATCAGCCGTCATATTCGATGCTCAACCGCTGGATCGAGGACGAGCTGCTCGACGTGCTCGAGCGCCTGGGGATGGGAGCGATCGTGTTCTCGCCGCTCGCCCAGGGCCTGCTGACCGACAAGTACCTCCACGGCATTCAGGACAATTCCCGCGTGCGCCGCGGCCTCGCCTTCTCGGCCGACATGGTCAGCGAGGAGAACCTCGCCCGTGTTCGCGCGCTCAACGAGATCGCCGGCCGGCGCGGTCAGACGCTCGCGCAGCTCGCGATAGCCTGGGTGCTGCGCGACCCCCGCGTCACATCGGCGCTGCTTGGGGCGAGCAGCGTCCAGCAGCTCGAGCAGAACGTTGCCGCGCTGCAACGGCTGGATTTCGACCCGCAGGAGCTCGAGGAGATCGACCACTACGCCCAGGAGGGCAACATCAACCTGTGGGCGTCGTCGAGCAGCTCCTGAGCGCAGGCCATAGGCTGCGTCGAGCGCCATGTCTCGCGAGATCCAGATCGAGGGCGCCACGATCAGGCTCGGTCAGCTGCTGAAGCTCGCCGGGATCGTCGACAGCGGCAGCGCCGTCAAGGCGTTGCTGGCGGCGCAGCCGGTGTCGGTGAACGGCGAGCCGGAGACGCGCCGCGGCCGACAGCTGCATCCCGGCGACTCGGTTAGCGCGGGCGAGCATCAGTTGCTCCTCGTCGCCGCGGACCAGCAAGCGCGTGGATCGCGCAGTGAACCTCAGGAGGCCGAACGCAGGTAGCGCACGACATCGCGCGCCTGCGAATCGAGCTCAGTCCGGTCCTCGGGAGCCAGCGGCGCGAAGGGCTTCAGCGTTACCTCGTCCCCCGCGATGCTCCACGTCGCCACCGCACGACCCCGTACGAGCGCGAAGGGCCGGAACAGCCCGTTCACCGTGACGATCGACCTGTTTGCGCCCAGCAGCGCCTCGCGCGAGCACCAACCGAGCAGGAGGGGGTCGAAGGCGCCGAGCAGGAGCGGCGGCGGCAGCTCGGCGGGTGCCGGACGCCGTGCGAGGTCCAGCAAGCCGTCGTCCTGCTCCCGCAGCTCTGAGGCGATCGCGCCCAGCCCCGCCCGCACGTCCCGCAAGGGCAGCCCCGACCAGCGGGCGAGATCGCGGTCCTCGGCGGGGCCATGACCCGCCAGATAGCGGTGGGCGAGCTCGCCCAGCGCTAGCTCGCGATCGACCGGCTGGGGCCGTCCCAGCCAGTCTCGCACGAGCACGTACGCGTGCCGGCCTTCGACCATCGGTCCCCGGACCGCCAGTCCCCGCAGGCAGCTGAGCATCAGAACGTGTATGAGCGCCTGCCCTTCGGTGCGTACTCCCGCGGCGGCGATCCGCTCGCGTAACTGCTCACGGCTCAGCGGGCCCTCGTCCGCGAGCGCGCGCTCGATCGCGGCTACTCCCCGCTCGGCGCTCTGCGGCGTCACGCCCTCCTGCGCCAATCGCCGGGCGTTGCCTGTCAACAGGGGCGGCGTCGTAAGCGCGTGCAGCCACCAGTAGTCCTCATGGGCGACAAGGTGCAGCGTCCCGCGGTTCAGCCACGTGATCACCAGCGAGCGATCAAGCGTCAGAGCACGGTCGACGTCAGCGGCCGTTAGGCCAGCGCTCCGCGCGCGGATCGCAAGACGCGCTCCGCGCGGGTCCTGCGCCTGGACGGCCAGCAGGCGGCTTGTGACCTCGACGGGATCGCGAGCGGGCGGCCCCGCCAGGAGCTGGGCCGTGAGCCGGCGGGCGATCACCGCCAGACGTCGGCGAGCATCTCGTAGGAGCGCAGCCGAGCCTCGTGGTCGTAGGTGATGCTCACCACGATCGCCTCATCAGCGCCGTAGTTGGAGACAACCTCCTGGAGCTGCTCCTTTACCGTTGCCGGCGCCCCAAGCACGGCTCGCCGCTCAGAGCGCGAACCAGAGTCCGCGTGATCATCGGCCTTCAGGAATCGCAGCGCCTTCTCGGGCGGAGGGACGGCGATCAGCTGCCCGCGGCGCACCAGGGTGAAGGTCATGCGAGCGCTCGAGGCGAGACGCTGAGCCTCGTCGTCGCTGTCGGCGCATATCACCCACACCGCAACCGCGGTCGTCGGCCGGCGCCCGGCGTGTTCGTGTTCGGCGAAGCGCTCGCGGTAGAGCGCAGCGATCTCCACTCCACGAGGGTTGATGAAGTCGGCGAAGGCATATGGCAACCCCAACTCGGCAGCCCACAATGCGCTGTCCCGGGAGGAACCGAGCAGCCATGGCTGCGGGCCGCCGGGCCTTCCCGGCAGCGTGCTCGCAAGCCGACCGAAGGGATGGTCCGGCGGAAGGCTGTCGTCGAGATAGCCCAGCAGCTCGGCGAGCTGCTGCGGAAAGTCATCGGGGAGCAGCTGCCGCCGGTCTCGCTGCAGCGCGAAGGCCGTGATCGGATCGGTGCCCGGGGCACGCCCGAGTCCGAGGTCAATGCGACCAGGGAACAGACCCGCGAGCACGCTGAACGTCTCAGCGACCTTGAGCGGGCTGTAGTAGGGCAGCATCACCCCGCCGCTGCCAACCCGAATACGCTCGGTGGTGGCGGCGATCGGCCCGATCAGCGCCTCGGGGCTGGGACCGGCCAGCATCGGCCCGCCGTGGTGCTCCGCGACCCAGTAGCGGTGGTACCCGAGCCGATCCGCAAGCCGCGCAAGCTCGAGGGTGTTCTGCAGCGCCCGAGCCCCGGATGAGCCCTCCGAGATGGGCGACTGGTCGAGGACCGAGAGGCGGAAGGGCGGGGACGATTCAGCCTCCACGCGCACTCAATCCTCGCCGCGAACGTGCCGCGCATGCGCCCGCTGGCGCTCGTAGCCCCGGTCGATGATCTCGCGCACCTCATCCGGGCGCCCGACGAGGTGCAGACGCTCAAGATCGCGCTCGTCGATCCGTTGGTCGGCGAGCACCCGCTCGCGAAGCCACTGCAGCAGCCCGTCCCACTCGCCGCCGCCGAGCAGGATCACGGGAAAGTGGCGAATCGTGCCTGTCTGGATCAGCGTCAACGCCTCGAAGAGCTCGTCCAGGGTGCCGAAGCCGCCGGGCGCGATCACGAACGCGCTGGCGTAGCGCACGAACATGATCTTGCGCGCGAAGAAGTGGTGGAAGCGCAGGCCGATGTCGACGTAGGGGTTGAGCTGCTGCTCGTGCGGCAGCTCGATGTTGCACCCGACCGACAGTGCCCCCGCGTCCCGGGCGCCGCGGTTGGCGGCCTCCATGAGGCCACCGCCCCCACCTGTGATCACCGCATAGCCCGCGGCGCCGATGCATGCAGCGACCTCACGCACCATCGCGTACTGGGGATGATCGGCAGGCGTGCGAGCCGATCCGAAGATCGTCACCGCGCGCCCGATTCCCGCGAGCGCGTCGAAACCGCGCGCGAGCTCCTCGGCGATCGCGCGAATGCGCGCGGCGTCCGCCGCGCGCGCCGAGGCAGGCTCATCGCCCAGCCACAGCAACAGCTCCTCGTCGACCGTCTGGGGTCGCTGCGGCGGTCTCGGCTGCTCCACTGCCATGGCGCAAGCGTAGAGCCGCGGGCTTACAGCGGCGACTGCCGGCGGGAACTGGCGGCGACCTCCCCATTCTCAACGAGCAGCGCCGCCACCTCCTCATCCGTGGTCGCCCGGAAGTCCACGTACCACGCTCCGACCGCCCACAGGTCGGCGGGTATCTCGACGCAGACCACCTCGTCGGCCGCCTCGCTCAGCAGACCCGCGGCCTCGCGCGAGGCGACCGGCGCCGCCAGGATCACGCGAGCGGCGCCCCGCCTGCGCAGCGAACGGACCGCAGCCAGCGCCGAGCGGCCAGTCGCCAGCCCGTCGTCGACGACGATCACGGTGCGCCCGTCCAGAGTGACCGGCTGGCGCGTGCCGCGGTAGCGGCGCAGCCGCTCCTCGAGCTCGCACTCCGCCCGCGTGATCAGCGTGTCGAGCTCGGCACCGGTGAGATCGGCTGCGCGTCCCATCCTCCCACCCAGCACGTGCACCCCCCCCTCCGCCACCGCGCCAATCGCATACTCCGCGTTCTGGGGTGCGCCGATCTTGCGCACGACCGCGACATCGAGGGGGGCGTCAAGCGCACGCGCCACCTCGGCCGCGACGGGAACACCCCCCCGCGGCAGCGCGACCACGACGGGCCGCTCGTGGCGATAGGGCTCGAGCAGCGCGGCGAGCCGGCGTCCGGCATCGTGGCGGTCCTTGAAGCGAACTGCACGCGCATGCGGCATCGGCAGGCGCCCGGGAGATCCGATCCCCGGCGTGGGGTCCTCGCTCGGCCGCTCGCTCATCGCGCTCGGTTTTACGCTAGCTCAACCGGAGGCGGTCGGCGGGCCCGGTAGCCGTTCGTCATGGCCACGAGCTCTCCTCGGGCGAGCTAGAGTAGCCCGCGACCAGTCGGATCAGGCCGCGCAAGCAAGGAGGTCGCAATGAGCTTCACGCTCATTCACCGTGACGACTGCGAGACAGCTGGAAACTGGACGCTCGTGCGCCGTACGCTCGACCTGGAGTCGTTTGGCATCAACCTCGTGGAGCTCGCGCCCGGCGAGCAGATTCCCGAGCACGACGAGACTGAACGCGACCAGGAGGAGCTGTTTTACATCGTCGGCGGCAGCCCGACGCTGGTCGTCGACGGCGAGGACCACAGCGCGCGCGCCGGGACCTTCGCGCGGCTTGATCCGGAACACGCGCGCACCGTACGCAACGATGGCGAGGGGCCCGCGACCGTGCTCATAGTCTCCGCGCCGCGGTCGAGCGGATACGCGCCCATGGAGTGGGCGTGACTACCGGCACCGAATCCCTGCGGGAGACGATCAACGCGTACAACGACGCGTGGAACGCACACGACGTTGAGCGGATCGGCTCGATGCACGCGCCGGGCATGGTCTTCGAGAATCACACCGCCGGCGAGCGCGCCGAAGGTGAGGAGGCGCTGAAGCACATAGCGGCCATCTTCGAGTCCTGGCCCGACATCCGCTTCGAGACCCGCCGCCTCTACGTCCGAGAGGACCTCGTCGTGCAGGAGTGGACCGCCAGCGCGACGCACGTCAAGCCGCTGACTCGAGGAGACATCGTGGCGGAGCCGTCAGGCAAGCAGATCGAATGGAAGGGCATGGACATCATTCCCTTCGAGCACGGCGAGGTGAAGCGCAAGGACGTCTACTCGGACTCGGTCTCGATCCTGCGGCAGGTCGGACTGCTCTGACGCCGCACCACCGCTCACGCATGCGGTTCACTGCTACGGATCGGCGGTGACCGCGGCGATCGCCGGCACGGTGCCGAGCGAGGTGAGTTGCTGCAGCATTTGCGGCTCGTGCTTGAGGTAACCGGTAAGGAAGGCGATCGTCACTCGCTCGACGATCGAGAGCTGAGGCTGCTGACGTGTGTAAGGCGGCAGGTGCCCGGCGCCGATGAGGCGCAGAAGGTACTTCGGCCCCCGCGCCGAGTTGAAGAACTTGTAGGTGAACCTGGGTTCGTTGGTCGCGTCGGCGGTGCCCTGCGTGGCAAGCAGCGGCGGCCCCGCGCGGGGAAAGCCGTATCCGCCGACGCCCGACATCTCGGCTCCAGACATGATCACGGCGGCGCCGACCCGCGGGTCGCCGAAGCGGCGGCTGTAGGCCACAGCCAGCGCTGTCACCGCGCCGTCTGACTGTCCGCTGACGGCGATGCGGGAGGGGTCGACCAAGCCCGCCAGGGGGCCCGATCCGGCGCGGCTCGCGTCGAGCAGGCGCGAGATCACGAAGCTCATGTCGCCCGGCTGATTGACGATGTCAGACTCGTCCGGCCCGCCCGGCGCGTTGGCGTTCCCGAGAGGGAACACGGGCGCGGCGACGACATATCCCGCACGCGCCCAGCTCTGCAAGAGGTGTCCGTAGAGACGCGGCGTAGTCGCGAAGCCATGTCCGAAGATGACGAGCGGAAACGGGCCGGCGGCGCGTGCCGCAGGCGCATCGATCACCTCGCTTCGGCCCGCCGGGCCGAGCGCTGGATAGCGCACATAGGTGACCAGTGTTCGCGGCGCGCTGGTTCCGTTGCGCAGATGGATCCTGCGACTGGTGTCGATGAGTCGCAGCACGCGCACCCCGACCGCGAACGCCGGCGGGGGCACAGCATCCAGCGCTGGCGGCTTCGCTTCCCGCCCGCCCGTGGCGTTCGCGCCGTGCGCCCGTGCCGCACGGTACGCGCCGTGCGCGGATCTCACCGGCGCCGCGGCGCCAATCGCGACGTTCAATGCCAAGCCGAACGTGGCGATGAGGGGCGGCGCGGCCGCGCGCCAGCTGCGCATCAACCCAGGATGAAGGATTGACCTGAGTGGCGGCAGCTCAGTCGTTTGCGGTGACCGCCTCGAGGATCTCAGCGAACTTCTCGCGCGCGGCCGCACGGCGTGTGGGGACATGTTCGCTGGGCACCTCGTCGGGCGGTGGCGCGTAGCCGCGCAGGATCTGCCGGGCGACCGACTGGCGGTGCACCTCGTCCGGCCCGTCGTAGAGACGCCATGCGCGCGCATACCTGTACATCGCCTCCAGCGGCATATCGGTCGAGTAGCCGAGCGAGCCGTGCGCCTGGACCGCTCGGTCGATCACGTCGTGCAGGACGCCCGCTGCGTAGAACTTGATCAGCGATATGTCTCCTCGCGCCGCGGCCGTGCCCTGGGTGTCCATCACCCACGCGGCGTGCAGCGTCATCAGTCGGGCGGCCTGCATCTCCGCCGCCGAGTCGGCGATCCAGTTCTGCACCGTCTGGTGCTGGCCGAGGACGCTGCCGTGGGCGAAGCGGTAAGTCGAGCGCTCGCACAGCATGTCGAACGCGCGCCTCGCGACGCCCAACCAGCGCATGCAGTGATGGATCCGTCCGGGGTAAAGCCGCTGCTGGGAGATCAAAAAGCCCTCCCCCTCGGCTCCAAGCCGGTTGGCCGCGGGAACGCGCGCCCCGTCATAGACGATTTCGGCGTGCCCGCCGAGTTTGCCGAACTCCTCCTGCGGGTGCTCCATCGTCGGCACGTCTCGCAGGATGTTCACGCCGGGAGTGTCGGTGGGGACGATGAACATCGTCGCGCGCTGGTGCGGTCGTGCTTGCGGATCGGTGACCGCCATGACGATCAGGAAGTCCGCGATCGAGCCATTTGAGGAGAACCACTTGCGCCCATTGATGACGTAGTCGTCACCGTCGCTCACGGCGCTGGTCTGAAGCTGCGTCGGGTCGCTGCCGGCTGTCTGCGGCTCGGTCATCGAGAAGGCCGATTTCAGATCACCGGCGAGCAGCGGGTGCAGGAAGCGGTCCTTCTGTTCGGGCGTTCCGGCGATCGCCAGGATCTCCGAGTTGCCCGAGTCGGGAGCCTGGCAGCCGAACGCGTTCGGAGCGAAGGGCGACGTGCCGAGGACCTCGTGCATGAGGCCGAGCTTCAGCTGTCCGAACCCCTGACCGCCGAGCTCGGGGTCGAGGTGCGCCGCCCACAGGCCGCGCTCCTTCACCTGCTCCTGAAGCGGCGTATAGATGCGGTCAAGTCCAGCCTGGTCAAGCTCGCCTACCACCGTCTCCAGGGGCCAGATCTCCTCGCGGACGAACTCACGCATCCAGTCGAGCTGCTGCTCGAACTCGGGCTCCGTCGAGAAATCCCACGCCATCGAGCACCTCCGTTCCGTACTTCGTTTACGAGTCCCCGAGTGTAAGGCGCGCGCCTTATTTGTCAAGGCAGTTGGTACGATCTCGTGAATGAGTCGCGTCGCGGACACGAGAGACCGCCTGATCGCCGCGGCAGAGGAGCTGTTCGCCGCAAACGGCATCCAGGCGGTGAGCCTGCGCGAAATCGTTCGCGCCTCAGGCGCTCGGAACACCGCGGCGCTGCAGTATCACTTCGGCGATCGGGCGGGGCTTGTGCGCGCCGTGCTCGAAAAGCATCACCTCGACGTCGACACTCGCCGGGACGCCATGCTGGACGGCTACGAAGCCGCCGGCGAGAGCGACCTGCATGCGCTCGCGCGTGCGCTCCTCCAGCCGCTGGCGGCGAAGCTCGCTGACGCCGACGGCGGCCCCGCCTATCTTCAGATTCTCGCCGAGCTGATGAACCAGCCGACACCGGCGCTCGATCCCGCGACCTTCGATGACCCCGAGGACAGCATGTTCCGCTGGCGAGCGCTCGTGGCGCCGCTTCTGTCGGAGGACGCGCTGCGCCTCCATCGACGCTTCGTCGCCTACCGCTTCGCGGTCGTCGAGCTAGCGCGACGCGCCGACGGAGCCCCCCACACCGACGACCGGCTGTTCGTGAGCCACCTCGTCGACCTCGTAGCCGCGATCCTCGCCGCGCCGCCGTCGGCTCAAACTGTGCGACTCAAGGAGGCGCGTGACGCCGTCCATGGACGTCCCGCCGAGCTCTCGGCCGGCGTCGAGGCGTAGCGGCGCGCCGCGATCAAGCCCAGCGCTAGGTTTTCGCCGGTCCGCCAGTCCTAACCTTTGATCCTCGAAAGGAGACAGCCATGCCCCAAATCACACAGCTAGGCAGGGTGCTGGTCCCGGTCAGCGACCAGGATGAGGCGATCGCGTTCTACAGGGACACGCTCGGCTTCTCCCTCGTCGCCGACGTCCCATTCGGCGAGGGCGACCGCTGGGTCGAGGTCGCACCCAAGGGCGGCGGAACGGCGATCGCGCTGGTGCCGCCACAGGGCGACTACCAGCCGGGACGCATGACGGGCATCGGGCTCGTGTCGCCCGACCCGCGCGCCGACCACGCCGAGCTGCAAGGAAAGCATGTCGATGTCGACGGAGAGCTGATGGGGGGCGACGGAACGGTTCCCCTCCTGTTCTTCTTCCGTGACCACGATGGCAACCAGCTGATGATCGTCGAGGAGCAAGGAAGCTTGCCCTAGTGGACGGCCTCGCCACACAGGGACGCTAGTCAGCCCACCAGCCACGCTCACCCTCGACGTCTTCGCGCCGAGCCTCGCCGAGACTGGGCGCGCCGAAGACGAGGATCTCGAGGCCCTCCGGCCCAGCCGCGTAGCCTCGCCACGTACCGGGCGGGACGCGCACCACGTCCCACTCCTTGAGCTCGACGATCTTG
This sequence comes from Solirubrobacteraceae bacterium, assembly GCA_035940255.1. Classification (GTDB taxonomy): domain Bacteria; phylum Actinomycetota; class Thermoleophilia; order Solirubrobacterales; family Solirubrobacteraceae; genus Palsa-744. The sequence continues at coordinate 7,380 of DASZFA010000024.1, read as the reverse complement.
TCGTCGAGCTTGATCCGCCCGCTCCCGCGCACGACCACGTACACCTCCTCCTGCCTCTTGTGCGTGTGGCCGTACGGGAAGCGATAGCCGGGCGGGACGCGCTGGTAGCCCCGGCCGGACTGCTCGAGCTCGAGCGCCTCGCTTGCGAGGCGGAACTCCAGGTCCGGTGCGCCGCCGAACCCGGACCCGACGTCCTCCACGTCCTCCTTGAGGTTCCGCAGCGTGAACGACACGGCGGCAACTCTACTGTTCGATCTCCACCCTGCCGGGGCGCGCTCACACTGGTCGCCGACGCTATCTCCTGCCTGTCAGTCGGGGAGAACGTAACTGAGCTGCTGGCGGGTGCTGATCCCGAGCTTTGAGAAGACCTTGTGCAGGTGGTACTCGACCGTCTTGCGACTAACGAACAGCTGGGTCGCGATGTCCTGGTTAGACGCGCCGTCGCGCGCCATCCGCGCGATTCGCGCCTCGTGGGGAGTGAGCTCATCGGTCGTCTCGACGGTTCGCTTGCGGGCCGTCTCGCCTGTCGCCAGAAGCTCGCGTCCGGCACGTTGCGCAAACGCCTCGGCACCCATTTCCGCGAAGCTGGCCTGCGCGCTTCGAAGCTGCTCGCGCGCATCGACGCGCCGGGCGCGCCGGCGCAACCATTCGCCGTAAAGTAGATGCGCGCGAGCAAGGTCGAGGGCGACGCGACAGTGGCCGAGGCGTTCGATCGCCTCGCGGTAGAGGCCCTCGGCGATCGCATCGTCGCTCAACAGCGCTGCGCAGCGCGCCTCGATGCCGAGCGCCCACTCGGTCCCGGCGACCTGCGTCCGCTGGCGCAGGCGCTCGAGCGCGTCGGCCGCCAGCTCGGGCTTGCCGCTGCGGACGGCCGCCTCGACCATCTCGGGTAGCGACCAGACCGCGGCGTGCAGCTCGTCCTGCGCGCTCGCGCGTTGCGCGTTCTCGAATGCCGTTGCGTAGTGTCCTAAGGCGTTGTGGAGAACGGCGTGAGCGTGCTCGGCGAAGGTGAGCACGAACCCCTCACCGCGTGCGACTGCATCCCGCTGGGCCTCGTCGATCAGCTTCGACGCCCGGTCCTCGTCACCCTTCCAAGCGGCGATCATCAGCTTCGGAACGCTGATCCGTCGGCTTCCGGTCGCGTCGATGATGGAATCGATCTCCTCGACCAGCGCTGCGGCTGTGCTCAGCTTCCCTTCGAACACGTGCAGCAGCGAGAGGTGCATGAGGGCGATCGGCAAGACGCCGAGAGCGCCCGCTCCGCGGGCGATCACTACGTATCGGCTGGCGAGCAGATGCCAGGTCTCGTCGTCCAAGACGTCCGCCGCGACGCGACACGCGAGCAATGGCCAGCGCATGTCCGCGTCATAGTCCTTGTTGCCGTCAAGCAATGCGGCCAGTGCGAGCTTCAGGATCGGAGCGCCTTCGCTGATCCCGTCCGTGAACCTGACGGCGAGGCCATCGAGGAGCACGTCCGAAGCGCGCTGCGGCCCCGGCGCCGCCGGCGCGGTGCGCGCAGCGGCGGCAGCGTCACGCATGCCCATGCCGAGCCTGCCGGCGACGGCTGCCGCGTGCAGCGCTTCCAGGTGCGTTTCGCGCGCGAGTCCAGGATCGATCGATTCGAGCCGCTGCGCCGCATCAAAGAGGGCGGTCGCGCCCTCGCCGCTGCGACTGAGGTGCAATGCGATGCGCCCGCGAAGTCGCTGGACCATGGCGACCTCCAGCCCATCCATTGCCGGGTATGCCGCGCTTTCGAGGAGCCTCAGCGCTGCCTGAGGCGACCCGGCGAGGTACTTTGCCTGCGCTGCCGCCAGCGCTCGCCTGGCGGACCGGGCGCGGTCGGGTGTGAGCGCCGCCGCACGCTCGAGGAAGGCCGCCGCTGCCGCCATCCCGCCACGGGCCTGCGCTCGCTCAGCCGAGCGCTCCAGCTCGGCAGCGAGATCCTCGTCCGCGCCGAGCGCAGCCTGTGCGCGGTGCCACGCTCGGCGATCCGGGTCTGACTGCGTATCGGTCACCTCAGCCAGCGCGCGGTGCACCGCCTGCCTGTCACCGAGCGGCGCGGCGCGATAGATCGCCGAGCGCACGAGCGGGTGGTGAAACCGTACCTGTGCGGCGAGTTCGATCAAGCCGACCGCCTCCGCCGGCACAGCCGCTTCGACGCCCAGCCCGACCAGCTCTGCTGCGCGCATCAGCAGCGCCGGGTCGCCCGTCGGCTCGGCCGCGCCGAGGAGCAAGAACCGCTGAGTCTGGTCGGGCATCGACCGGACCCGTCCGAGGAAGCTCTGCTCGAGGCGAGCGGAGAGTGGCTGGGTCGAGCTCACCCCGAACCCGCCTGCAAGCTCAGCCGCCGACAGTCCCCGAGGGAGCTCGAGCAGTGCCAAAGGGTTGCCACGCGTCTCAGCGACGATCCGGTCGATCACCCGCTCATCGACGCGGCCGGCGATCGCCAAGCCGAGCACACCGCGCGCATCTTCATGGTTCAGGCCCCCCACAACAAGCTCGGGTAGTCCGGCGAAAGCCTGCTCCGCAGAGGGCTCGCGCACCGCGAATAGGAGGGCGACCGACTCTGCCATCAGCCTTCGCGCGATGAACGCAAGCGTCCGTGCGGAAGCCTGATCGAGCCACTGAGCATCGTCAACGACGCACACAAGCGGGTCTCGCTCGGCAACCTCAGCCAACAGCCCGAGCACCGCGAGCCCCACCTCGAACCGATCCGGTGGCGGCCCAGAGCGAAGACCGAACGCGACCTCGACGGCGTCGCGCTGCGGATCGGGGAGGCGCTCGAGCGAGCCGAGCATCGACCCGAACAACTGCTGCAGCCCCGCGAACGGGAGCTCCATGTCGGCCTGCACGCCCGTGGCCCGCGCCACGATGCATCCCGATGCCTGCTCGATGAAATGCTCGAGCAAGGCTGTCTTGCCGATCCCCGCCTCGCCGCGAACGACCAGGACCCCGCTGCGTCCCGACCGGATGCCGGTCAGGAGCCGGCCGAGTCGCTCCACCTCGCGGCTCCGACCGAGTAGGCGCCCCCGCGGGTAGACTTCGGGCGCCGTCCGAACCTCCTTACGCTGAACGTCCGGTCGAGCTGCCACTGCTTGAGCCATGGCTATGAAACCTCAAGGTTTCCTCGTGCGGGACCACAAGGCATCATAAGTCTACCCCGCGGTTAGAGTTCCTTCGTTCGTCGAGAGACCGTGCGCGCTCCCCGGCCGGCCAGGCTCGGAGGTGGGGCCGGCCGGGGGGAGCGGAGGACCGTTCACTTGACCGCGTCGACGGTGAGCCCGGCCTCGGCTGCCGTCTCGGTGAGCTTCGCGACGTCGGCCGGGTGGGAGACCATCGCCAGATGCCCCGAGGGGACTTCGGTAGTCGTCGCACCCATTCGGTTGGCGAACATTCGCTGGACGTCTGGCGGGAGCGCCTGATCATCCTGGGCGACCATGTACCAGGAGGGCAGCGACTTCCAGGCCGGAACAGTCATCACGTCGCTCAAGGCGCTCACGGACAATGGTTGCTGCGCGGCGTACAACGCCTTCGCCTTGACCGGATCGACGTCAGCTGCGAAGTGGTTGACAAAGTCGTCCTCTGACAGCCAGACGAGCCCCTCGTCGTCGACGACCTGGTGGGCCAGTGCCGGAGTCGGAGGTCCCTGCGCCAGCAGTCCCCCGAGCGACTCGCCCTCGTCGATTCCGAAGGCCGCGATGTAGACCAGGCCGACGACGTTTGGCGCGTCGGTGCCGAGCGCAGACATGACCAGCCCACCGTAGGAATGGCCGGCGATGACGGTCGGACCACCCTGGAGGGCCAGCACATGGCGGAGCCGGGCGACATCATCAGCCACCGACGTGAGAGGAAACTGGGGTGCCGTGACGTGGTAGCCGTCGGCCTGCAGGCGCTCGATAACCGAGCCCCAACTGGAACCGTCCGCCCAGGCACCGTGGACAAGAACGACGTTCGGCCGAGCGTGCATTTCATTTTGATCCATGGACATCGTGTGCTCCTTTCTAGGGGCGGTCACTGTGGGATCGCTGCGGCAATGGCTGTAGTGCGGACACACACCGCGGCGGTGGTTGACTGCTCTGCTCGCGCCGTGGTCACACCGCCAACCGCGCGAGCATGTAAGAGGAGTCTCAGCGAACTAGGGTGGTGTTCGCATCCGGGGCGCCCTAGTCGCCGATGCCACCTGATGCCGAAAGCGCCCCCGTCGAGCTGGCGACAACGTTCGGTGCGATGCTCCCGCGGTCATCCTCGTTCGTGGCTCGCGGGTCAGGATCCCCGCCTCAGCCGCCATCGGCGCTTCGTGGACCGGGTCTGCGCCCACGATCTCGATATCGGGCGTGGTCGGCGGGCCCCGCGGCGGACGTCCCGCCGCACGTCGATTAGCCGAACTTCGAACGGATCGAGCCGTCGCGCCGGCGGCACGCCTCGTGCCAGTCCACGTATGCGCAGACCATCCTGTCGACAAGTCGTGCTTCGGTGCGCTTGCGCATGCGGTCATCCGATAGCGAAGAGCACCTCGCCGCTACGCTCGCCCCGGGCGGCGTGGGCGAGGGCTTCGCGGTAATTCGCAAGACTGTGTGTCGCCTCGACGGGGGCAGACAGCGTGCCGTCCGCGACCAGGGCGGCGAGCTCGCGGTAAATCCGGGCGACAGTGTCCGGCGGCGTGGCCTGCAGCCAGAGGTTCACCCAGTAGCCGTGAACGCTCAGCCCGCGGAAGATGAGATCCGCGATCGGGATGCTCAGGGGAGCCGGGCACGGGCGGTATAGCTGATGATCTGGGCGCCGATCTTCAGGAGGGACGCGAGCTGCGCTACGGGCTCTCCGGCGACCGCGTCGAGAATCACCTCGATTGGCGCGTCGCCGATCGCGTCGTTCGCCTGCTCGGTGAGATCGGCGCCCTCGACGAGCACGACGTCGGCGCCAGCATCCAGTAGAGGCTTGACAGATTCTGCCCGTCGCACCACGTTGAGCGTGCGCAGGCCGGCGTTCTTTGCGAGAGCCAGCACGTATCCGGCTGTTGCCGAGCTCGCACCTGTTTGCGCGACCCACGCGCCGCGCGCGAGCTTCACATAGCCATGCAAGAGGCAGTACGCCGTCATCGGGTTGATGCCGAGCATCGCCAGCTGCAGCGGGTCGCCGTCGACTTCGACGGGCACGGCGTTACGCTCCTCGAGGACGGCCTGCTGGCGCCACGTGGCGTGCTCGAGGGTTGGCACGATCAGCACCCGCGTGCCGATACGCGATCGATCCACGCCTTCGCCGACGGCGATGACGCGACCGACTCCCTCCGCACCTAGCGCTGCGGGCAGGTCAGGGCGCACCCCATAGATGCCCCTGATCAGGTTCAGATCCGATGGGTTGATCGGCGCCGCCTCGATCGACACCGCCAGCCGGCCGGAGCCTGGATCTGCTGGATCAACCTCGGCGAGCTCGACAACGTCGGTTGGTGCGCCGAACCTCGAGATCTGGAGGGCCTTCATCGCGATCCGGCTCCCATGTACTTGGCCAGCCGCAGCGCGACCGCCCGACCGATGCCCGAGGTCGCGCCCGCCACCAGCGCCCGCTGGCCTTCGGCGTTGTCTTCAGTGATCGTTGACACTTGAATTCCTTCATTCGCCACTCGGCTGGAGTCGATCAGTCTGGAGGTTGGCTCGGCTAGGGAGCCGTTCGCATCGGGACTCCCCTAGTCCTGGCCAACACGCGTCTTGTCTGGGGCCAGCCGCCGCTAACTAGGGCGCCCCCGATGCGAACGCGATCCTAGTCCAGTGACACTCGGTGCCCGACGCAAAGCAGTCAGTGGAAACGATGGGCGGCGACGTCCATCCCTAGTAAGGAGACATCGCATGTCACTAATTCACCGATACACGAGCAAGCCACTCGGCTTGCTCCTACTCGCGCTATCGATCATCGTCCTGTCGGCCTCGAGCGCCGCGGCGCAGGCGACCAAGCCGACGATCGTTCTCGTCCACGGAGGGTGGGCGGACGCCTCGAGTTGGAATCGGGTTGCGGCGCGTCTGCAGCGCGACGGCTACACCGTGATCGCCCCCGCCAATCCGCTGCGCGGGGTGAAGCCCGACTCTGAATACCTCAAGAGCGTGCTGTCATCGATCAGCGGTCCGATCGTCCTAGTAGGACACTCATACGGGGGATACATGACCACGGACGCTGCCACCGGCGACCCAAACGTCAAGGCGCTGGTATACATCGCAGCGTTCGCCCCGGAAGAAGGGGAAACTCTCAGCGAAGTCCTAGCCCGAAACCCCGGCACCGAAGTAGGCGGTCCCAACCTAATCCTGCGACCCTATCCGGGCGGCACCGACGTTTACATCAACCCTGTTGATTTCCAGCGCGTCTTCTGCGCCGACTTATCCACGAGGAAGGCGGCGCTCATGTCCGCGGAGCAGCGTCCAATCGCGGCGGCGGCGCTCGCAGAACCCTCGAGTGCGCCCGCGTGGAAGACGATCCCGTCCTGGTACATGGTCGCCTCACAGGACCATGCGATTCCGCCAGCGACCGAGCGGTTCATGGCCAAGCGCGCGCACGCGGTGACGGTTGAAGTCAACTCATCGCACGTCGCGATGCTCTCGCACCCCGAAGCGACGACGAAGCTGATCCTTGCCGCGGCACGCGCCACGGATTGACTCCTGCCCTGCTCCGGCTGACGCTGGCTCCGAGCCCGTCAGCCGGACGCGGAAAACCGGCCTGGCCACACTCACGGATTCACCCCAACCAGAGACAGGAGGCTGATTAGCCATGAAAGTCACGCTCACCGGAGCGAACGGTTTCATCGGGTCCCACATCGTCGCGGAGTTGCAGGGGCACGGCCACGAGGTGACGGCGCTCGTCCGCGATGCAGCGCGGGCCGACGTCGCCGCCGATCGCGGCGCCGCAGCCGTCGTGACCGACCTCTACGACCGATCGGCCGTCGTACGCCAGTTGGCGGGCGCAGACGCGGCGATCCACACCGCGGGCGCCAACGACGAGACCAGCGCGGAAATGGACGCCGCGGTCGCGGACGCTGCGATCGACGCATTCGCCGGCACCGGAAAGCCCTACCTCCACATCGGCGTGCTGCAGATCTACGGGGCGAGTACGTCGATCACCGAGGACTCGCCAATGTCGCCACCTTCGCTTGTCGCGTGGAGGTTTCCGATCGAGCAGCGCGTACTGGCCGCGACGGGTATGCGCGGAGTCGTGATCGAGTCGAGCGTCGCCTACGGCGACGGCGGCGGCGGGCTCCCAGCCTCCTGCTCGGCTCCCCCCGCGACGAAGCGGGCAACCTGGTGATGCTCGGCGCGGGCCGGCAGCACTGGCCGACGGTCCATGTCGCGGACCTCGCGGACTTCTTCCGTCGCGCGCTGGAAAGCGAGTCTGCTCGCGGCC
>DASZFA010000023.1:0-49578 GCA_035940255.1 Solirubrobacteraceae bacterium | reverse complement strand
GTGTAGCGGGCCTTGGCGCCCTCGTGCACGAAGATCTCGACGACAGCCGAATGCATCGAGTTGACGCTGTAGGTCTGCGCGGTGCAGCCCTCGATGTAGTTCACCTCGGCGCCCTCGTCGGCGACGATCAAAGTGTGCTCGAAGGTGCCCTCGCCGGCTCCCTCCATGCGGAAGTAGGACTGCAGCGGCAGGTCGCACTTGACGCCCTTCGGGATGTAGCAGAACGCTCCGCCTGACCAGACCGCGCCATGGAGCGCGGAGAACTTGTTGTCCTGGGGCGGCACGCACTTGTTCATGAAGTACTTCTGCACGAGCTCTGGGTGCTCGGTGACGGCTGTGTCCATCGAGCAGAAGAGGATGCCCTGCTTCGCGTACTCCTCCTTCAGGCCCTCATACACCGGCTCTTGGCGCCAAACGCCGACGACGCCCGCGAGGTGCTCGCGCTCGGCCTGTGGGATGCCGAGGTCCTCATAGGTCTGCTTCATCTCGGCGGGAACTTCGTCCCAGCTGTTGAAGCGCCCGGCGGTGGGGGGCGAGTAGAGCACGAGGTCATCGAGGTTCAGGCCGCTCAGGTCGGGTCCCCAGGTGGGGATCGGCTTGCGTTCGAAGATCTCGAGCGACTTGAGTCGTTTCTCGGCCATCCACTCGGGCTCGCCCTTGATCTTCGACAGCTCGCTCACGACCTCGCGCGAGATGCCCTGGCGCGCGCGCAGCTGTCCCTGCTCGTCCTCGACGATCGGGCTCGGCTTGGTGATCTTCGTGCGGTCTAGTGTCGCCATGCGGCTCCTCGCTGCTGTTGCTCTCGGCAATCCTGTTCTCTGCGGTAGGGATTCTATCGAGATGACAGGTCCGACTCGGTGCAGGGCCCGCTCGCTGCGTGATCTTCGCCGCCGCTCAGGCGGGGCCTGGATATCTGCCCCCTCGATCCAGTAGGCACCGTGGGCGTCCATCGCTTGCAGTGTGGCACGGTCGCGCTCGGTCAGCCGACCTACGGCGTCGGCTCGCAGCGTCGGGCTGATCCGAAGCTCGTCGTCTACCGTGATCTCGAATTCGCTGAACCACGCCTTGAGCGTCTCGTTTAGTCGCTGCATGTCGCGGCCAGCGTCTAGCTCTCCTGCTAGCACCGTGGCGAGTCGTCCTAGGAGATCGTGGTCGTCAGGCTCGTCCGCCATTGCATCTAGAGCGTCCAGCGAAGCCCCGAGTCGTATTTCCGCTTGACGGACCTCCTCGCGCTTGCGCGACGCCGAGGAAAGCACGACCGCCAGCTCGTCGCCGGTGGCGTCGGTCCCGAGAGCGTCGGCGTAGATGATCTCAGTAGATCGAGCGCACGAGGTCCAGGTTCGCGGAGGACATCAACTCGCCTCCGGGGCGAGGCCGAGGTCTGCGAGCGCACGCTCGCGGTCGTAGTAGCTGACGTACCTCATCACCTTGCCGTCACGGAGGTCGAACAGGTTCGCTCCCGCCGTGCCCATCTGTGTGAGGTCCAGGCCGCTTGTCTTACCTTTGCCTCCGACGCGGGTAAGCACGAGCACGCGCTCGTCGCCTAGCTCGCGAAACTCGTCGGCCTCGATGTGGTAATGCTCCCAGGCGCTGGCGAAGTCGCGCCACCGCGCCGACACGTCAGCTAGGCCCGTCCACCTACCAGGTTCGGGTCCGTCGGCCCAGACAAGCTCGATGTCGGGATGCGCCCATTCGACAGATGTGAAGTCGCCGTGTTCCCAGTCCGCGTAGATCGAGCGCACGAGGTTAAGGTTCTCGGACATGGCCTACTCGGACGGCCGTAGGGCTTCGAGGACACGCTCTGGTTCCCGAAACGCCCGGAAGCAAACCACCCTTCCATTACGGAACTTGAGCATCCAGCCTGCAGACGTCTCGGTCTCGATGCCGCTGGACCTGCCACGGTAGTGAAGGCGACCGACGAGCAGCGCTACATCGCCAACGCCGAGCGCGTCGTCTACGTCGGCACGGACGATCTCCCACGCATCGTTGAGATCGCGCATGTACTGCCGCGTCCCGTCGTGGCCACGGTACGCGCCTTCATCGCCCAGCTCCGCGAAGAACGAATGCCACTCGACCTCGGGATCGGTGAGTGCAATCGCGCGCGAGACATCGCGCCGCCCGAGGGCTTCCAAGACTTCACGGGCCAGCCCCACGTTCTGCGACACTCGCCTACTCCTCCAGCCCCACGGCTTTGAGGGCTTCGTCGGGTGTGTAGTAGGCCTCCTGGGCGCTAATGCGTCCGTCTCGAAACGAGAAGACCTGCCCGAACAGCCGGGTTGTGGCGGCACCGCTCGCGGCACCCGCTGCGTTGAGGTACATGATCGCCAGGACTTGATCGTTGACGTCGCGGATCGTGTCGATGTCCACTCGCGCGTCCATCGTCTCGTTCCACTCTCTGAACCAGCCCAAAAGCGCGTCCCGACCTCGGAACTCCGTCCCCATCATGTCGGCAAGGCCACCTATCAGGCGATACACGACATCCTCGGCATAGATCGATTCAATGGCTGGAATGTTGCGGTCGTTGACAGCCTGCATCGCACGCCGAACAAGCTCCACGTTCTCCTGCGACACCGCCTACTCCTCCAGCCCCATGGCTTTGAGGGCCTCTCGACGGTCGGGGTAGGTGCGGAAGTTTGTGACCAAGCCGTCCGTGAATCGGGCGAGCCAGGCTCCCTTCGCATCAATGGCTGCGCCGCTGCCACGGCCACGGCCGTGAATACGTCCCAATGCGAGAACCCAATTGTCGCCGTCTCTGATTTCCTCAACCTCCCACGTCAAGTTCTCCCAACTGTTCTCAACAGCGGCGCAGTACTGCGTGGCAGCAGTCCGACCCCGGTAGACAGTCCCCTCCAAGGCCGCTCGCACAGGGACGATCTCAGCGTCATCGGCGAGGAATGCTCCGAAGCCCTCGCCATCGCGTCGATTGAACGCTGCGATTGCCGCACGCATGACCTCCACGTTTTCCTGAGACATCGCCTACTCCGCCAGTCCAGCGGCCTTGAGGGCCTGCCCCTCAGACGAGAACATCTGCCACCGCGCGATCAAGCCCCCGAGCACAGTGAACACGAATACGGACTCAGCCTCCATCGGCGCGCCGCTTCCTTGTCCTCGGCCTCGTTGACGCGCGGTAGCAAGCACCACATCACCACTTTCCTTGGCACCCAGAATCTCGATCGACCAGTCGTCCCAGCTCCCAGTCCAGTCGGCCATAACCTGCCGAAACCCTTCGTGCCCGTGATACTCGCGCCCGTCAACCTGCTCGGGAAATTGAGTGATGACGACGTCTGCCGCTACCAGCCGCAGCAAGGCTGGCTCGTCCCCGCGAAAGTACGCATCGAAGGCCGCTTGCACCAGCTGCAGGTTCGTTCGCGCCATCGCCTACCCCCGTTCCTCGGCAAGCCGTTCGGCGGCAACACGGGCCTCGTCGATGTCGTTGCGTGCGGCCACCCGCACGATCATGCCCGCTGCCCACTCCGAGGTGAAGGCCCATTGTTCCTGCACCCGGCCCGGACCGTCAACTGGTCTGCCGTCAAGGCGAGCCACAGTGAACACGAATCCGTTGCCGAGGTACCGGTTCTCCTCCAGCTTGTTCTCGTACTCCACATAGGAACCGATCCAGTCTTCAAGGAAGCTGCGGATCGCCGCCGCGCCCTCGAACATGCCTAGCCCCGCCAACGACATGTCCCAAACGGCATCGGGGGCGTAGATGCTCATGATCGCGTCAAACTCACGGCTGTTTCCAGCCTCAAACGACTGCCGCACAAGCTCCACCAGGTCGGGGGTCGTGGACTCCTCGGGCATCGCGCGATGATTATCCCGCAGCAGCGCCTCGACGAAGCTGTTGTCTAGGGTTTGTTGCTAGCCGCCGTGATACTGACGAGACGGTCCGGAGCGAGCATACTTCGGCTGCGATTCGCGTCCTCCTTCTCGTGCGCCGTCAGTTGGGGTAGAGTCGGCGAGTCATGAAGACGACGGACTGGGCGACGGTTGGGACCGCTGCTTTCGCGGCTGTTGCGGCCGGTGCCTCGTGGGCTTCGGTGTGGCAGAATCGGCGCGAGCGGATAGCAGCGAGAACTCCCGCCATGGCGCTCGAGCCCCAGTATGTGGAGGCCGACGACGAGGTGAGGCTGTATATCTTCTCGAACGGCGGTCCCGCCAGGGAGGTCCACTTTCTGTTGGTCTCGGGAGCCGAGGTTGTAGCCGGGATTCCACGCCCGACGTCACTTTTTCGGTCCGGTGAGAGTCGCTGTCTCAAAACTCGACTAAGTAAGCCGGAAACGGGAACCCCGCCGCCGAGCTTCATTGCGTGTTACGACATATCGGGAAAGCATTTCTACGCCTGGTCTGGATCGGGCGAAGAGCGCGTCTATACCCAGCATCGATGGCAACGGGAGCCGGATGTCAGCGACGAGGCGTTGATGAAGGCCTTTTACCCAGAAGTTGACTACAGCAAGGCGACGAAGAAGAAATTCGACACTAGTGAGCGGACGCTCTGACCGGCTACAGCCTGAAGTCGGTGCTTCGCGCGGGCTCAGGCGTTCTGGGAGCTGTAGCGTCGTCCTCGCCGCGCAGGTCACGTTCGCGGCGGTCGAAGAGCGCGACTACGACGGTTACATCGGAAGGTCCCTCGACGAGGTGGCTGACGGATCCGGACGTCGAGTCGGCGGGCTCGGCGTCGCCGTCTTCTACGAGCTCGTCGTGCCCCGAGAGCGAGAACTCGACAGCCGCGGTTGAGCCTGAGCAAAGGTGGAGGGCGACCCGCCACAGATAGGAGTAGGGTCCTCGCAGGGCCGTTATCGGCCGCGACTGCTCGAATTTCTCGCGCAGGTCTTTGGGGGCAACGCCACCTGACCTCACGGGCACGTTTCGTCCAAGAGCGACAGAAGCGCCGTCATAGAGGGGACTCGTCCTGAGTCGGGGGTCCTGAAGGGGGTCAGAGATGACTATCGCTCGTGTGTTGTCCCGTGTCCGGGTTCGGCCAACGCAGCCCGCAAGGTGGAGCGGCACGAATCGCATCGGAGCCGTCGAGGGAACTCAACCGGGAGTGAGGGATAGCTCGCCCGGCTCAACCTCAGATGGGACAGCACGAACGACCAGGTCGTCCGGTACCAAGGGCGTCTCTTCGTTCGTCCTGGTCCTAGTCGGCCTCTTGGCCATCCCCGGTCTTACCTCCAGCGCCTACGGTGGCAACTTCATTGCCACGGGGCACGACATGGACTGGCACTGCTACAAACACGAAACCGTTGGTGAAACCAATCAGGAAGAGTGCCCCTACCTGAAGATCGTCGTGGATAAGGTGCGGAATGGCTCGACGGCGAAGATCCTTGCGCTCGATCCACCCAGGTTCGGCGTCCAGCAGCTTAAGCAAGCGCTCGCGAACGCCGGATATGCCGCTGGGGAAGTAGAAACCGTTGATCCCTCCAAAGCCGCGTTCAAAACCCTGCCCTTCGTCGACGCTAGCGGTGCGCCGATCTACTCCGCGATTGTCACCGCGTCCGACGAAGTTGTAGGCGCCGACATGTCTGAAGCAGGCGAGACCGAAATAAACAAACGGGCCTCGGACTTCAAGACCTACTTCAACGCCGGGGGCGGCATCCTCGCTCTGTCGGGGGGAAACAGCCCGCGGTTAAAAACATACTACAACTTTGTTCCCCTCACCGTGACCGCCGTGGCCGTGGGACCCCCCTTCACGGTTACGCCGGAAGGTGCCAAACTGGGCATCACCGACAAAGGCGGTGTAGGAAACAAAGGCATGGCTAACTGCTGTCTCACACACAACAGCTTCAACATTCCTCCGTGCCCGCTCGTGATCCTAGAGAAGGACAAAGAAAATCGGGCGGAGACCATCGCGGCGTTCGAAACTACGATCTCAGACACAGGAGCAAAATTCGAATGCCTCACGACCTCACTCTCGGGTGAAGCCAAATCTGGGGCAACAATCTCGGTGAAGGAAAAAGCGCCGGTGACGGATAACGCGACATTGCTCGGGGAACATGCGAAAGAAGCGACGGGCAAAGTCGAATACAAGGTGTACTCCGACAACCAATGCACAACGCTGGTCGCTGAAGCGGGAACCGTCGACGTGACCGCCGGGACGATACCCTCCTCCACCCCGGAGACGCTTGCGCCGGGAACCTACTACTGGCGGGCGTCGTACTCCGGCGACGCGCAAAACGCTGCCTTGGAAACCGCGTGTGGCTCAGAGGTGGAGACGGTGAAAACGGGACGCTGGGGCGTAAATGGGGTGCAAGCGGCAGAAGGCATGGTGATCTCATGGGGCACGCTTGCGCTCAGGACCGTGTTGGGCGGCGGCGGCGAAGTCACATGTCACACCGTAGGGGCGGGCACCATCGAAAACCCCAAAGGCGGTGGCCCCGGTAGCGGCACGACGCAGGCGTTCGCTGCCTTCGACTGCGAAAGCACTAGTTGCCCCTTCACCAGCGTGCTCACGGCACAATCATTGCCGTGGCCCTCGGTGCTAGAACCGGTAGGTAGCAAAATCAGGTTGAAGACCGCAGGCATGAACGTCACGAGCGACTGCCAGAAAGAAGGTAAATCCGAAGGCAGCGAAACGTTCGTGGGAGCAACTGCGCCCAACGCCAAACATGGCACCTCCGCGCTCCACCCAGGCTTCTTTGAATACGACGCAGGAGCTGGCACCCTCGAAAAGGAAGGCTCAGTAGGCAGCGTACTGAGCAAGATCGAAGGTGAAACCAAGATCCTCGGCTACAACGAACAGGAACTCATCAACGCCAGCTTGACGGTGCCACGCTTCCTATGACCTGACCTCAAAGTTCTCGGCTACCTAGAGAGGAACTCAGTCAACGTGAAGAACCCGTAGGAATATCGCGCAGGCGGGTCGCGCTCTGTGCCTCGCAGCACGGGCCACCACCGCGGCCTACTCCTTTTCGGTTGGAGGTCTATCGCCACGCATTCGCGGCGGCCCGTCGTGCCCGCCGACGGCTTAGCCGCCGGTCGCAGGCGCGCTCGGGGCGTTGAGCGACGATCTGGACGGCCTGTCGCGTCCCTTGATCGAGAGCTGCGCGTCTGTCGTTCTCCGCGGTCTGCTTTCGGCCCACGGGGCGCAGATCGAGCACGGCTGCCCTCGCCTAGTTCTGCGACAGGGCGCGCGGCGAGAATCGCGTCCTCTGCGCGAGTGCTTGAATCTCTAGTGGGCGGGCATGAGGCGCACCCCGGGAGGCGTGGAGGTGGTGGCGATGGGGGGGTTCAAGGTTCTCCGGGGCGTTGGTGTAGCGGCGTGCCTGGCGATGGGCTTGTCGCTTGTGCTGGTCAGCGGGACGTTCGCGGCCTCGCGACCACGGACCGACGTATTCGCGCAGCAGGCAACGCTCACCGCAAGCGATCAAATCGGCACGAGCTTCATCGGCTCTGCCGTGGCGCTGTCCTCCGACGGCAAGACGGCGCTGGTCGGCGGTCCCGGCGACAACGAAGAAGTCGGCGCCGCGTGGCTGTTCAAGCGCAGGGGCTCCACTTGGATCGAGCAGGCGAAGCTCACGGGCGGCGGCGAGACCGGACGAGGCCATTTCGGCGCGAGCCTGGCGCTGTCCTCCGATGGCAGGACGGCGCTTATCGGCGGACCCGGCGACAACGAAGCCATCGGCGCGGCGTGGGTGTTCAAGCGCTCGGGCTCAACGTGGGACCAGCAAGGCGAAAAGCTCACCGCAAACGATGAGGAAGCCCCCAGCCCCGGCTTTGGTGGGGGCAGCTTCGGCGCGAGCGTCGCGCTCTCCGCCGACGGCAACACCGCGCTGATCGGCGGACCCCGTGACCGTGCTTTTGACTTCTTCGCGAGCGGAGCGGTGTGGGTATTCACGCGCTCGGACTCGACGTGGGCTCAGCAGGGTCCGAAGCTTCTCATCACATCGACAAGCGAGAATGCGATAGATAGAGAAGTTGGACAGCGGGTGTCGCTGTCCGGCGATGGCAATACCGCCCTGATCCAGGCTCAGAACTCAGAAAGCTCGCACGGCAATGGAGGGGCTTGGGTGTTCACGCGCTTGGGTTCGACCTGGACGCAAGGGCCCCTCCTCATGGGTGGTTGGGAATCGGACAGCATGCTGTCATCGGGTGGCAACACCGCGCTTATCGAGTACAGCAGCTCGTACTACTGCTGCGGGCCCGGTGGGGCGCGGGTATTCACGCGCTCGGGCTCCACGTGGACGCAGCAAGGCCCCGAACTCACCAATGGCGAAGACAGATTCGGCAGCCTACGAGAATCGGACGCGGCGCTCTCGGGCGACGGGAACACGGCGCTGATCAGAGACTCCACCCACCCAGGCGTCTTAGTGTTCACCCGCTCGGGTTCGACCTGGACGCAGCAGGTTCCGTCGCTTGCGCCTACGTGCAGGGGAGAACCTTGCGGTGGCGTGGCGCTGTCTCTCGATGCGGACACCGCGTTGGTCGGGACGACGGTGTTCGTGAAGTCGCATCACGAGTAGCTAGATGTCCGTTCGCTCCCCGGCAACGGCGATCCTGGCCGCGTCTATATCTCTCATGGCAGCGAGGTAGGCCTCGGTGTGCTCTGCCCGACTTTTGGCGCGCAGAGCGCCCAATTCGCGAGCGCGTTTGCGGGCGTAGATCAGGAAGTCTCGGCCGCCGGGACCGTCGACCCAGACCGGGATGACGGCCGACCGCCCGGCATCGCCATCGATGGGCGTTGGTGCCAGTAGGTCAAACGGTACGGCGGGACCGCAGACGCGGGTGCCGATCTTTTCCGCGCGAGCCTGCCGCTGCTCTGGCGTGAGTTGATCGGAGCGCAGCGTGGCCAGCGCCGCCGGGTTGGCCGCGCGTGACACGATGCTGACGTCGCCGTTCTTCAGGTTTGCGCCCTTTATTGTGCGTTCGCTGTAGTCGGAGTTCCACACCTGCTCGGTCGCTTGGAACGCGAAGCTCGTTTCGTTTAGGTCGCCTCGGCGCATCTTCCTCAGGACGACGTCCGGGTCCTCGTTCAGCGTTCGCTTGAACGCGCCCGGCGAGACCGTCTCGACGTATGTGGACATTTCGTAGGGATGACCGAAGACACTCGCGTAGCCGACGAGTTGGAGCCCGTCTGCCGCGTCGCGAAGTTCTAGGAGGGGGTAGGTCACTCGCCCGCCGCCTGTTGGTCGAGCCACTCGTTCGTGCCGTCAAGGACCGGGCGCTCGCGCGGCTCGGGGGGACCGGAATCCATCAGTCGGTTGGTGAGGGTGCCGCCGCTGGGTGGCTTCGGTGTCATCGTCTGCCGCCCTACTTGCCTTGGGTCTTCGGCCAGTCGTCGCTCGCCCTGCACCAGGAGCGCCCGCGCGGTAGCAAGCCCCGGCCCGTCGACCCGCCCATCGGCCAACTCAACTAACGCTTTGCATACGGCCGTTTGTAGCTCCAACGCTGTTAGCCCTGGCATCGTGCGAGTCACCTCCGCGCGGCCTCGCGCCGCTCGTCATCGGCCTTTTGTTACTACGGCCAGCAGTAGCACAGAACCCATGCGGTGAACAGGCCTCGGGGTCGTCCTAGGGAAACGATCCCTTCGTTCGCAGATGCCGGGCTAGCCCTTCGACCAAATCCCAGTTACCTTTGAGCGCGGCGACTGCCATCTCGCCAGCTTCGCGTCGGACGCGCGGGCGTTCCCACCTCGCGACCGTCTCAAGTAGCGCACCGGCTCGCCGGAAGTCGGAAGCGGCTAACCCCGGAAACCCTTCTGCCATTTGTTCTGCAAGGGCGCCTGCCAACAAGACCGCGAGGACCTTCCGGGTGTCGTGGGATGCGTATCCAACCGGCGAGTAGCGAGTTACCCCGCCGCCGTCGTTACCACCATCAATCTCACAACAGACGTCCTCGAAGCCAAGCTCTCTCGCGCATACATAGTGCCCGCTCTCATGCCAAGCGATCGATGCGCGGCTCACGCCGAGCGCCTGATCGCCTTGACGGCGTGCCCGAGCGCCAGAAGCTTCTCGTCGGGCGCGGTCGCACCAGCCCGTGCGGCATCGACGGCGTCGACGAAGTGGCTAGCAACAGCGCGCGTCTCGGGGTCTAAGTGGCGATCTAGCTCGGCGGTCGCGCAGATCTCGCGTAGAGCCGACAACTCCTGATCAGGGACCGACCGCAAGCGTTCACCTGCCACGCGAGGGCGTCCTCTCGCGGCATCGGCGGTAGAGGGTCACGCCAGACCGCGAGACCACGCAGCAGACGGCCAGAACGCGATTCTGCACCCCTCCCCCGCGCGGATGCCTCCATCGACCCCAAGACGGCGCTGCTGATTACCGAGAACGGATCGCTAGGCATCGTCGGCCGCGGGTTCCCGTTCGCCTTCCGCTCGATCGATCGCCAGCCACGTCTGGATGAGTTCCGAGCTAGCGTCGGTCGCTACGCCGTGGACCCATAGGTCGGACTCGGGATCGAGCCTCCTGGGCCTCGAGAGCCATATGACTTTCGTCGACGTTTCGACCGCGAGGGCCACTACTCGCCCTCGTTGTCGTATTGGCGGCGGACGTGAGCGGCGTAGCGGCCCGCATCCGGTCCTCGTTGATGTGCGCATACATCTCCTCGATCCGATCGACCAGCCTCGCCAGGGATTCGATCGCCATGCGATCCGAGCCCTGCACCCACGGCAGCGCCCAGCACTCCTCCCAGGCCAGAAGTCCGCGGGGACCTAGGTCGGCAGGTGGGTCCGGCGCGACGTCGGGATGGTCGACCGGGGCCATCTTCTTGCGCCGCGCGATCGCGCGACCTCCGTTAGGACTACCGATGGGGCCTCTTCGTCCCATTTAGCCCATCCCCTGGCCTGCGGTTGAAAGTGACGCCGCGCTCCGCGGGGAGAGATCGGGTCAGGTCTCCGTCGCCAACAAGTTCTTCTTGACGCGCGGGGGGTCCATCGAAACGGATGGGTCGTCTCGCCGTGGATGGTGGAGGCGCAGAGGGTCATCGACTACGCCGCCTCGGCGTACAGCGCGTCGCGGGCTTCGTTCAGGCTGCGTAGCGCCTCGTAGATATGGGAGTCGCTAACCGAGTTGCGGAGCGGGCGATCGATCACCGACTCGTGGAGTTCTCTACGCGCCGCCTCGACCAACCACAGCCTCTTGAGGTAGTCGTCATCGATCACGACGCCACCGTGATCGCGGGAAGAATCAGGGCGGGGTAGCTATCCGCGCTTCGCTCAGGCGGAGCCGGTGGGCCAGCTGTCGTCCCCGGTCACGGCTCCCCGGACGACCTTCAGGTTGAGCAACGCGCACTTGCGCCGCGTTGCCGAGACCGGTATGCCGAGCAGCTCGATCATCCAGTCGGCGTCGAGCTCGCCGACGTCCGCCAGCTCCATGCCCTTCAGCTCCTCCGAGGCGATCGACGCCGATGCCTGCGAGATCGCGCAGCCATGGCCGTGGAAGCGCAGGTCCTCGATCCGGCCATCCTTGACCCGGATGTGCACGCCGAGCTCGTCGCCGCACAGCGGGTTGTGCTCGAGCGCCTCGAGATCCCGGGGCTCGAGCTTCCCGAAGTTCCGGGGACGCTTGTAGTGCTCGAGGATGTAGTCGCGGTAGAGGTCGTCCATGTGCTCCTCAGCTCACGGGTTGTCGAGCTCGAACACCTCGCGCCCGGCCAGCAGCGCCTGCACGAGCGCGTCGATGTCAGGCGCCTCGTTGTAGACGCCGACGCTGGCCCGCGCCGTGGCACCGACGCCGAGGCACCGCATCAGGGGCTGGGCGCAGTGGTGTCCGGCGCGGATGCACACGCCTCCGCGGTCGGCGAGCTCGGCGACGTCGTGCGGATGCATCCCCTCGATCGTGAACGACGCCAACCCGCCGCGGCTCTCCGCCTCCGGGGGTCCCACGACTCGCAGCCCGGGGACCTCTGCGAGCCGCTCCAGCATGTATGCGGTCAGCGCCCGCTCGTGCGCGCGCACCCGCGACATGCCGAGCGCCGAGAGATAGTCGACCGCCGCCGCCAGCCCCACGGCCTCGGCGATCATCGGCGTTCCGGCTTCGAACTTCGACGGCAGCTCGTTCCAGGTTGCGCTCTGGAAATCGACCGAGGCGATCATGTCCCCGCCGGTCAGAAACGGTTCCATCCGCTCGAGTATCTCCCGCGTCGCATGCAGGACGCCGACGCCCGTGGGGCCGAGCGCCTTGTGCCCCGTCCAGCCGTAGAAGTCGGCGCCGAGAGCCTCGACGTCGACCGGCATGTGCGGAACGGCCTGGGCGCCGTCGACGAGCGAGACAGCGCCCGCGGCTCGCGCCCTTGCGGTCATCTCGGCGACCGGGTTGATCGTGCCGAGCACGTTGGAGACATGCGCGAAGGCGACGAGCCGCACGTCCCCGCGCGCCAGCTCCGCCTCGAGCTGCTCGATCGACAGCTCGCCGCGCTCGTCCACTCTCAGGTAGCGCAGGCTCGCCTCGCGTTCGCGGCAGAGGACCTGCCAGGGGACGATGTTGGCGTGGTGCTCCATCTCGGTGATCAGCACCGCGTCGCCCGGCCCGACGTTGGCGCGTCCCCACGAGTACGCGACGAGATTGATCGCCTCGGTGACGTTCTTCGCGAAGATCGTCTCCATCTGGCGGGCTCCGGTGAACGAGGCGACGCGCGCGCGAGCATGGTCGAACGCCGCGTCTGCCTCCTGCGCCAGTGCGTAGACGCCGCGGTGCACGTTCGCGTTGTGGTTGCGCAGATGGTCGGCGACCGCGGCGATCACGACCTCCGGCTTCTGCGAGGTGGCGGCCGAGTCGAGGTAGATGAGCGGCCGCCCGTCGAAGCGCCGGGAGAAGATCGGAAAGTCGGCCCTTACCTCGAGCGCGCTCTCAGCGACTGGTGGCATAGGCCTCGATGTCCTCGCTCGCTGCGGCCAGCTTCCTCGCGACCTTCGCCCGCACGAGCGCCTCGAGCGGCTCGTCCTTGAGCTCGGCGACGAGCGGCTCGAAGAACCCCTCGACGATGACGCGCACGGCCGACGGCCGATCGAGCCCGCGCGACTGCATGTAGAAGATCGCCGTCTCATCGAGCTCGCCCACCGTGCCGCCGTGTGACGCCGAGACGTCGTCGGCTGAGACGAGCACCGACGGGATCGCGTCGATGCGGGCCTTGGGAGAGAGCATCATCGAATGGAACTGCAGGTAGGTGTGGGTCTGCTGGGCGCCCGGGTTGATCTGGATCAGGCCCTCGAAGCTCGCGCGGCTCTCGCCGGTCGCGGCGCCGCGCCAGTGCACGTCGCCGCCCGAGGGTCCCGTCTCGTGTAGGTCGACCGCGAAGACGTCGAGGTGCTCATGCTCCTCGGTGAAGAGCAGCCCGCGGAAGGCCATGTCGCCGCCGGGCTCCATCACCGCGAGCTCGAGGTGCTGGCGGACGAGGTGGCCTCCGAGCAGGGCGGGCAGCCAGTGGCAGTATGCGTCGCGCCCGACGCCCACGAAGCGCGTAGAGACGTCGAAAACATCTCCGGAACCCCAGTCCTGGAGCTGTGCCAGCCGGCAGCGTGCTCCGTCCTGCAGGTACATCTCGAACGCGCCCGCATGCAGCGCCTGCCCCTCGAAGTCCTCGGCAAGGTCGTACTCGTGGACGCGGAACTCGCTCGTGCGGTCGCCGAGCACCAGCGTGCGCCCGTACTGCGCGACGCCTGGGCGGTCGATCGCATAGACGATCTCGAACGGCGCCTCGACGACGAGCCCTGGAGGCACGTACAGGAAGGCCCCGCCGCTCCAGAAGGCTGCGTTGGCGGCCTCGAGCTTGTTGCGATCGATCGTCAGCCGCTTGGAGTACCACGCGGACACGAGCTCGCCGTGGTCGCGGAACGCGTCCTCGAGCGAGCACAGGATCACGCCCCGCTCCGCGAGCTCCGGATCCAACTCGAGCTCGACGACGGCGCCGCCGCTCTGCACGATCCTGCCGGCGCGGGTTCGGTCTGCAAGCGTGCGTTGCACGACGGCCGGCACGGCATTCGCCTCGCCGGCCTCCTCGCTGGCCGGGCCGGGGCCAAGCGCGTCGAGGTCGAGCTCCTGCAGGCTCGTAGTCCAGAATCCGGAGCGCCTCCAAACGGGCGCCTCCAGCATCTCGAAGGCGGCGAGCGCGTCGGCGCGCAGCTGCTTTAGCGGCCGTCCGTCGCCCGCGCCGGCGCCGGCCAGCGCCTCATAGAGCGTGGCCTCGCGATGGCGACCGGCCTTGACCTTCGCCGGGGCGGCGCCGTTGGGCGTCGCCGCCTGCGTCGCGTCGCCCAGCTCAGACATGGGTGGATGGGCTCGAATCACCGGCCGCGCCCGCGCCGGCCGCGCCCGCGCCAACCTCCCGGCGGATTTGGTCATAGCCCTCGCGCTCCAGGCGCTCGACGAGCTCGACGCCGCCCTCGAGGACGATGCGGCCGTCCATCAGGATGTGGACGAACTCCGGCTCGACATAGTGGAGGATGCGCTGGTAGTGGGTGATGATGAGCGCGCCGAGGCCCTGCTCGTCGTGGAGCCGCTGGACACCCTCGGCGACCGTGCGCAGCGCGTCTATGTCCAGGCCCGAGTCAGTCTCGTCGAGGATCGCGATGTCGGGATGGAGCATCGCCATCTGAAGTATCTCGGCGCGCTTCTTCTCACCGCCGGAGAAGCCATCGTTGAGATGGCGTGAGGTGAACGCCCGGTCGACGTCGAGCAGCTCGACCGCATGCTGCAGCTGCGAGCGGAACTCCTTCACCTGGATCGGGTCCTCGCGTTTGGCGTTGATCGCCATGCGCAGGAAGTTGGCGACTGACACTCCCGGGATCGCGACCGGATACTGGAAGGCGAGGAACAGGCCCGCCTTCGCGCGCTCGTGCGGCTCGGCCTCGGTGATGTCCTCGCCCTTGAAGGCGATCGACCCCTCGCTGATCTCATATGCCGGATGTCCGAGCAGCGTGTTGGCGAGCGTCGACTTGCCAGAGCCGTTCGGGCCCATCAGGGCGTGGATCTCTCCACGGTTGATGTCGAGGTCGACGCCTCTGAGGATCTCGCGGTCATCGGTCCGTACGTGAAGGTCTCTGATCTCTAGGTCGGCCATATTCCTGGGTCAAGCTCCAGTCGTGAGGGGTTGGATGTCGAGCGTGGGCAGGATGGTTCCCGAAGGAACTCCGGGGGCCAGCGCGAGGTCGGCGAGCGTGGTTTCCTGAAGCGTTCTGACGATCGATCCGCGCACGCGCGTCCACAGCAGCTTCGTCGGACAGGCGCGTTCGTTGTGTGCCTCGCGCGAGCATACGATCGAGCCGTCCGCCGCCTCGGAGATGCACTCGATGGGGGCGATCGAGCCCTCCAGCGCCTCGACCACCTCGGCCATCGTGATCTCGGTTGATGGGCGCGCGAGCAGATAGCCGCCGCGCGAGCCGCGCCTCGAGTCGACGAGCCCGGCGCGCCTCAGGCGAGCGACCAGATGCTCCAGATACGCCAACGGAAGCTCATCCTCGGCGGCGATCTCGGCAAGCGGAACGGGCTCCTCGCCGGCCCGGCGAGCGAGCTCCACCATCACGCGTACGCCGTACTCGGCCTTGGTTGAGAACATCATCGCAAGATTTCCTACCTGCGAGCTAGGGTATCAGCCGCGCTGCAGCTTCCCGATGTCGTGAATCAGGGACTCTGGGGTCAGCTGTTCGAGTCCGAACTGCACCCGCTCGTCGCCGGCGCGGTCGATTAGAAGCACGGAGGCGGCGCGATCGAAGAAGCTGCGGCTCGAGCCAGGGGGCGTGATGCGGTAGGACCGCCAGACCGCCCGAAGCGTGCGCGGAGAGCCCGAGAGGTACTCCACGCGCCCGGCGAGGGAGAGGCGCGCGAGGAAGCGCGATACGTTCGCGGGCGTGTCGGCGGACGGGTCGGCGCTGATGATCAGGACAGGGACCGGCCGTGGAAGCCGATCGAGAGCGCCGCGGATCTGCTGCGCGACCAGGATGCAGGTGGGGCCGCACGTCGAATACAGGAAGGTCAGGACCGTTGCCTGGCCGCGATAGCGGGCCAGTGAGACGCGGCGGCCCTGCTGGTCGGTGAGGGTGAAGCCCGGGGCGGCGGCGCCGGCGGGCAGCGCCGCTCCATCGAAGCCGGAGCCCTGGGTCGCGCCGGTCGCGGCGCTTGAGTTGGATGAGGAGGAGCCTCCGGAGCAGCCGGCGAAGAGCGCGGCGACGGCCAGCGCCGCCGCCAGCGTGAGGAAGCGCGAAGGCGGCCCGGGCGAGGTTGTGGCTGGCATCGTTGTGAGCGTACGCGAGGGGCTTCGGCGGGCGGCTAGCAGGCGCTACACTTTATGAAGTCCCCAAAACCCGACTGTGGTTTAGGAGTTTCAGATGAGTCCGTCCGGAGCGGAGCTTCTCCGTCAAATCAAGAGCCAGATCGAAGAGGTCGACCCGTCCGAGGTCAAGGAGCTGATCGGGGAGGGCGTCGCCATTATCGACGTGCGCGGCAGCGAAGAGTTCGCCACCGGGCACCTCCCCGGCGCCAAGAGCATCCCGAGGGGCCACCTCGAGTCTCGGATCGAGAACGCCGCGCCGGACCGCTCGGCCGAGGTGATCCTGTACTGCGCCTCGGGCAGCCGCTCGGCGTACGCCGCGCGCACCCTCCAGGAGGATCTCGGCTACGACCGCGTCCGCTCGATGAAGGGCGGCCTCACCCTGTGGAAGGACCGCGGCTACGAGGTCGAGATCCCGCGTGCGCTCACGCCCGAGCAGCGCGAGCGCTACTCGCGCCACCTGCTGATCCCGGAGATCGGCGCGGAGGGCCAGCAGACGCTGCTCGACGCAAAGGTGCTGCTGCTTGGCGCCGGCGGCCTGGGCTCGCCGACCGCCCTCTATCTCGCCGCGGCGGGCGTGGGCACGCTGGGCATCGTCGACGACGACGAGGTTGACCTTTCCAACCTGCAGCGGCAGGTGATCCACGACACGAGCCGCATCGGCGTGCCGAAGGTCGACTCGGCGGAGGAGTCGATCCGCGCGCTCAACCCCGACGTCGACGTCGTCAAGTACCAGACGCGCGTCGACGCCTCGAACATCGTCGAGATCATCGAGGGCTATGACGTGATCGTCGACGGCGTCGACAACTTCCCCACCCGCTATCTGCTCAACGACGCCAGCGTGCGTCTGAAGATCCCCGTCGTCTCCGCCTCGATCCTCGGCTTCGACGGCCAGCTGTCGGTGTTCAAGCCCTACGAGGGCCCGTGCTATCGCTGCCTCTTCCGCGAGCCGCCGCCCGCTGAGCTGGCGCCGTCGTGCGGCGCCAACGGCGTCCTCGGCGTGCTGCCCGGCACGATGGGCCTGCTGCAGGCGACCGAGGTCGTGAAGCTGATCCTCGGCATCGGCGAGCCCGCGATCGGCCGGCTGCTGCTCTATGACGCGCTCGGGGCGACGCTCACCGAGGTCAAGGTCCACCGCGACCCCGACTGCCCGATCTGCTCGCGTGATCCCGATCAGATCACCGACGAGGAGCTCGGTGTGTTCCCCGATTACGAGGCGTTCTGCGCCGCCGCCGGGTAGTCTGCGGCGGGAGATGGCGACGATCAAGATCCCCCCAGTGCTGCGCGCGTCGGTGGGCGGGGAGAAGGAAGTGGGGGCGTCGGGCGGGAACGTCGGCGAGGTGCTTCGAGCGCTGGCCGCGAGCCATCCGGCGACCCGGAGCCAGCTGTTCTCCGCCGAGGGCGAGCTGAACCGCTACGTGAACGTGTACCTCAACGACGAGGACGTGCGCGTGCTGGACGGCCTCGACACCTCCGTGGGCGAGAGCGACACGCTCGTGATCCTGCCGGCGATGGCCGGCGGATCCCCCCGCTAGAGCAGCTCGCAGGCCTTCCGCCGCGGCTCCATCTAGCTTTGGCGTCGAAGTTCGACGCGATTCCTAAGTCTCCGCAGGCCCTCGGGCGATGGGACGGTGCGCATGAGAACCGGCAGCCTTGAAGCGCGCGGTCTTCGGACCCTCTCCAGGCGACACGCGATTGTCCTCGCCGTGCTTCTGGGGCTCGTCATGACGTCCGCCGCCGCGGCGCCGGCGTCGGCAACCTCGCCCACGAAGTACTCGATGTCGATCAGGGAGGGTGAGACGACCCAGCCTGAAGACGGCATCGTCTTCACGAGCGCCGGGGTCAACAACAACAAAGCATCGGTGGCGGTGTCGATCATTCGCAACGGGATCACCGTCTTCCGGGACACCGGAAAAGAAGGGGGCGCGTGGCTCTCCCAGGTACCCCAGGTCGGCGATGTCGTGACCATGGAGTCGCCTATCGGTCAAACCCGCGGGGTGTTCGTCTACGACGGCCTGCCGTCGATCGACGCGACCGTCTGCGCCGGCTCGGCCAACTTCTCTGGTCAGCGCTCGACCGGACAGACCGTCCAAGGCGGCTATTTCACCGATCTGCCACGCCGTTACGGCGGGTTCGAAACGGCCGGCGAAGGCCAGGCCCAGGTGACGCTCTTGTCGGGCTCGACATTCGCCGGCAGCTTTCTGAAACCGCTGGCGCTCGGCGAGACCGTCTTCGCGGTTGAGGAACTCGAAACGCCACTGGCAGGCAACGCCGTCTTCACCTACCAGAGCCAGAACGACCGGCCGGTGGGCGCCTGCCCCAAACCGCCGCCCCCGCCTCCGCCTCCACCTCCGCCACCAGCGCTCCTCGGCTCGATCTTCAAGCTGCCGCACGCGACATTGCGAAGCGTGCTCGGGTTCGGATGGCGCGATCTCG
Source organism: Solirubrobacteraceae bacterium (assembly GCA_035940255.1). Taxonomy (GTDB): domain Bacteria; phylum Actinomycetota; class Thermoleophilia; order Solirubrobacterales; family Solirubrobacteraceae; genus Palsa-744. Next base: position 30,945 of record DASZFA010000023.1, on the reverse strand, counting down.
TCACGATCAACATGCCCGGCACGGTCACCCAGGACCTCTATCTGCGCGGCGGCACGCTCCCCGCCTTCGCTTCGAGCAAGAAGCACCACGCGAAGCGGGCCCCGGCGGCAATGCTGCTTGCCCGGGGCTCTGCCACGGCTAAGGGAGCCGGCACCGTCGCGGTCGTGCTGAAGCTGACGCCGCAGGGCCGCCGCAAGTTCAGGTCCTCGAGGAAGTTGAGCGCGGTCCTGATCACGACCCTGCGCAGCACGACCGGCGCCAGGTTGACCCTGGAACGTCGCTCGGTCTCGCTTCATCGTTAGCGTCGCTCCCATCCTCAAGCTGGCGCTGGCGTTGCTGGCCGGCGGCGTGTCGTGGCTGCAGCCACCGCCGGTGCTCCCTGGCCCCTCGAGGACCGGTCCCGAAGGTCCCCCGCCGCCGTTTGGCGCACAGCCGCGGCCGGGACCGAGGGCGGCTCACACCGCGCGCACGCTGCCGCGGCTTCAGGACCGCGCCCTTCTCGACGGGCCCTTCCCGCGCGCCCGGTTGGCTCGCGGCGTCTCCGACGGCGCCCTCGTCCTCAGCGCCGATTCGCGCGTACGCGCCCTGACGATGACGCGAATCCGCGACACCGGTGCGACGGTCGTGCGGATCCCCGTCGACTGGCGCCAATCGGTCCTCGCCGACCCGCCGCAGGGATTCGATGCGCGCAACCCGGGCGATCCCTCTTATCGCTTCGCCCGTATCGACGCCGCCGTGCGCGACTCCCTCGCCGCGGGCCTCGTGCCCCTGCTCGTCGTCTCCCATGCGCCGGCCTTCGCCGAAGCATCTCCGCGCTGGCCCTATGCATATCCGGGCAGTTGGGCGCCGAGCCCAGGCGCGCTCGGGGAATTCGCCATCGCCCTGAGCAGGCGCTTCGACGGCTCGTTCCCCGATCCGCTCGTCCCTGGGAGGACGCTGCCGCGCGTCAGCCTCCTCCAGGCCTGGAACGAGCCGAATCTGGCCCGCTACCTCGAGCCCCAGTGGGTCGCCGAGGGCAGCCGCTGGCAGGCGTTCTCGCCGCTGGCCTACCGCCAGATGCTCAATGCCTTCTACGCCGGCGTCAAGTCTGTCGAGGCCAGCGACGTGGTCATCTCCGCCGGCTTGGCCCCCAACGGCGATCCCGAAGGCGTGGGCCGCATGGCCCCACTGCGCTTCCTCCGCGAGATGCTGTGCGTGGCGCCGGCCGGCGTGCGCGCGCCGACGCGATGCGCGGATCCGCCCCACTTCGATGCGCTTGCCTTCCATCCACTCTCCGTTGGCGACCCGGACCAGCCCGCTGCCTCCTCGCTCGACGTCTCCATCTCCGACGCCGCGAAGATCGGGCGACTGCTGAGGCAGGCCGAGACCCTCCACACGGCGATGCCCGCGGGCGCCAAGCCGATCTGGGTCACGGAGCTCAACTGGGAAGGCTCGGGCGTAGCCTCGGGCGGGGGGGTGCCCGTCGCTCTGCAGGCCGCCTGGGTGTCGCGGGCGCTGCACCGGCTATGGATCGGCGGCGTCAGCCTCGTGCAATGGGAGTTTCTGATCGACCCATATCCGGGTCTGCTGGCGAGCACGCCGACCGGCGGCTACATCGAATACCAGCGCCCTGCGGGTCTCTACAGCGCCGGCCCGGGCGGCAATCCCGAAGGCGCGCGCCCCAAGGCCTTTCTCCGCGGCTTCACGTTTCCGTTCGACCCCCTGCGGACGGACAGGAGACACGTGCGCGTGTGGGCGCTAATGATGCGTTCACGAGCGCCCGCCCTTCTGCAACGCGAGCTGCACGACCGCGCGTGGCGCACGGTCGTCCGCCTGTGCGCTGATGGCTATGGCGTGCTCAACGCGCTCGTCGCGCTCCGTGGCGCCGCCCGCCTGCGCCTGAGGGAGGGGCCCAACATCACCGCAACCGCGGCAGTAGCCGACCGGCGAGCGTTCTAACGGCCGCGAGCTTTACCGGGCGCTCAGGGAGGCTTGCGATCTTCCGTCGTGGGGCATCAAACATCAACAAGGGGAGAACCCCATGCCGAGAATCATCGTAACCACCGACCATTCCCCGCAGATCGACGACGGCCCAGTGCTGCTCGACGAGCGGGTCCACTCTGTTCACCTCAGCACCGACCACGGTGCCGCACAGCTCGTCGAGCGGCTCGCTTGGGCGATCAACGACGCCGAGACAGCCGAGCAGGAGAAGCACACGCCGTAATCGGCGGCGCGGCCGGTCTAGTGCCCGGCGGGGGAGTCGCGACGCGGCGCGCTCCGCGCAAGCCACGATGTGGGCATCACACGCAGCAGCGGCTTGATCAGGGTCCAGGGGAAGCGCGGGACCGTGGCATATCCGACGCCACGCTCGATCAGGTCGGCCATGATGCGCGCCCCCTTCTCGACGTCGATCAGGAACGGCCGGCTCTTCACGTCTTCGTTGAGTGGCGTGTCGATGTAGCCGGGCGCGAGGGTGGTGACCGTGATCGGCTCTCCGTGGGTCTCGGCGCGAACACTCTCGAGATAGACCGCGATCCCAGCCTTGGAGGCGCTGTAGGAGGATGAGCCCGGCAGTCCGCGGACACCGGCCACCGACCCAACCCCCACGACCTGTCCGCCGCCCTGACGTCGGAACAGCGCCACCGCCGCGTCGATCGTCGCCATCGCCCCGATCAGGTTGGTGTCGACGATCAGGCGCGCGCGCTCCATGTTGCCCTCGCCAACCGCGCCGGAGTTGCCTACGCCTGCATTGGCCACGACGATGTCGCAGCGACCGAGCTGCTCCGCCGCCTCGCCGATCGCGCTCGCGACGTCGGCAGAATCGGTCACGTCGAGCCGCCGTAACTCCACCCTGCGCCCGGGAGACTCGCCGGCGATGTCGCTGCGGAGGTGCTCGAGCGCGTCAACATTTCTGGCGGTGAGGAACAGGTCATAGCCGCGCCGGGCGAGCTCCAGGGCCAGAGCCCTGCCGATCCCAGAGCTCGCGCCCGTGATGAAGACGGTCTTTGACACGACCGGCCACGATACAGATCCGCCCACCTGCTCGAGTGAGCGTCAGACTAGGCGTTGTGCTGACCGCATACGGCGTCGTCGTCCTGACGTTCATGATGCTGATGTATGCCTTGGAGCGCCGCGGACCGCGCTTCATCCTCGCGTTCGCGTGCGGCTGCGCCTTATCCAGCGTCTATGGGTTTCTGGCCGGGACGTGGCCGTTCGGTGTCGTCGAGGCGATATGGGCCGTGATCGCCCTGCGCCGCTATGGGCAAAGGCGCCCGGAGGCAAACTGACCCAACCACCCTCACCGGTGCTGTCTCATCTCGAATCCTCGGCAAGCCGTTCGGCGGCCGCACGCCCCTCGTCGATGTCGTTGTAGACGGTCAACCGCACGACCATGCCGTCAACCGATTCGATGACATGGGCTTCGCGTGTACCGATCTCCTCGGTGCTGCCAACTGGACGGGCGACCTGGCGGTTGACGAGAAACGTCACCCCGTTGCCGAGGTCGCGGGCTTCCACCAGTTCGAAGCGAAGCTCCTCGAAGCAGTCCCAATAGCCTTTGAGGAAGGCACGAATTGCCGCGTGCCCCTCGTAGACGCCCATCCCGCTGGGAGAGGTGTCGTACACGGCATCGGGAGCGAACGGGGTCATCAGCGTGTCGAGGTCGCGGCGATTCACGGCCTCAAACTGCCTGCGCGTAAGCTCGACCAGGTCGGGGGTCGTGGGCTTCTCAGACATCTCGCGGTGAGTATGCCGCGGGCGAGCGCTGATCCAAAACCAGCCCACTTCCCCTCACCGCCTCACTGCCTCGCTATATTCCGTGAAGTAATGGCGGCCGAGCGGCTCAGGAACCGGCCATGCGGCGGACGGTATGGGGACATCGTTCAGGCGATCGGCAACACGCCGCTGATTGAGCTGCCGCGGCTCTCGCCGAAGCCCGGCGTCCACATCTGGGCGAAGCTCGAGTCGCACAATCCGACCGGCTCGGTCAAGGACCGGGTCGCTCGCGCGCTGATCGAGGACGGCGAGGAGAAGGGCGCGATCGCCCAAGGGCAGACGATCCTCGAACCGACCTCCGGCAACACCGGCATCTCGCTGGCGATGATCTGCTCGCGCAGGGGCTACAGGCTGAAGGTCGTGATGCCGGAGAACGTCACGCCCGAGCGCACGCAGCTGCTGCAGATGTACGGCGCGGAGATCGTGTACTCGCCGGGCTCCGAGGGGTCCAACGGCGCCGTTGCGATGGCACTCGAGATGGCCGCCGCGGACTCCTCCTACTACATGCCCTATCAGTACGGCAACCAGGCCAATCCGAACGCGCACTACTTCGGGACGGCGCCCGAGATCCTCGAAGAGCTCGACGAGGTCGCCGCGTTCGTGGCGGGCCTGGGCACGGGTGGCACGTTGATGGGCAACGGCCGGCGCCTGAAGGAGACGTTCGGGGACGCCGTGAAGATCGTCGCCGCCGAGCCGATGCAGGGTGAGCCCGTGCAGGGCCTGCGCTCACTCGACGATGGCTTCATCCCGCCGATCATCGACCTCTCGGTGCTGGATCGCAAGATCTTCGTGACCAACCGCGACGCGATCATCTGGACTCGCAAGCTGCTTGACGAGGAGTCGCTGTTCGCAGGCGTCTCCACGGGCGCGATAGCGAGCATCGCCGTGCGGATTGCGGGCGAGCTCGAGGAGGGCAACGTCGTCTTCGTCGTCGCCGACGACGGCTGGAAGTACCTCTCAAGCGGCATCTACACCCTGCCGGTCGACGAGGTCGAGAACCTCGAGTCGACGGTGTGGTGGTAGCAGCCAGCATTGGCCCGAAGATGGTGGTCCCGGCAGCTCTCCTGGAGGACCTCCTCGCGCACGCGCGCGAGGAGTACGACCTGGAGTGCTGCGGAATGGTGGCCTACGACCGCGCCTCGGCCGAGGGTTCGCCGCTTGCGGTTCGAGTTCATCGCGCCAAGAACGTCTTCGCCAGCCGAAAGCGCTTCGAGATCGACGGCAGGGAACTGCTGAGAACCCTGAACGAGTTCGAGGACGAAGGCTGGGAGCTCGGGGCGATCTACCACTCGCACACCCACACCGAGCCCTATCCCTCGCAGACCGACATCAACTTCGCGGCGAACTGGCCAGGCCTTGAGTGGGTGATCGTCGGGCTTGCCGACACCGACGCAGAGGTACGCTGCTTTCTGATCGAGGACGGCAAGGTGCGGCAGGTCCCGCTGCAGGTGCTGTGATGGTGAAAGACGCTCTCATCTGTCCGAGCTGCGCTCGCGCGCATCTGCCCAGCGAGCGCTTCTGCGAGGCGTGCGGGATGCCGCTCGTCCAGGCCGGCGGTCGCGAGCCCTCCGCCAGCGCGCGTCAGCAGCGAGCCCGCAAGATCAAGCCACAGTACGCCGAGGGCGAGCTGGTGAAGGTCGCGCGCGCCGCCAACCAGCCCGAGGCCGAGTTCATCCAGGGACTGCTTCTCGAGGAGGGAATCCCCTCCATGCTGCGCCGCTCAGCCGGGTTCGACGTCGCCGAATCGCTGGCGGCGGGACCGCGTGATGTGCTGGTTCCCGAATCGGGGGCGGAGGCGGCTCGCGAAGCGCTGGCGTGGGAAGGGAGGTCGGGCGAGGCGGGGTGAGCGGGCCGCGTGGACCCAGCAGGCGGTTGGGGTAGGCGCTCGCTTAAACGAGAACCGGCTGGCCCGCGTCGCTGGTGATCGTGCGGATCTCCTCCGACGCGCGCTCGAACTCCGCGTCGGAGAGCACCGGAGTTCCCTCGAAGGGCAATTCGCGCTGAAGCTCAACCCAGGCGTTCGCGCCCAGGTAGTCCTCCTTGACCTTCACAGTCACGGGACGCGGGATTCGGTATGTGCGCAGGAGCAGCACGTGGAGCGGCTGAGGCCGGCGCCAGCCAAGGCGCTTTTCCGCGTAGTCGGGCGTCCACACGTAGAACGGTGAGAGCGCGTCCACACAGCGCGGGTCTGTGATGGTGAAGTGGTCGGTTACTTCCGCCCAGGCGCGGATGCGGACGCGATCCGGCTGCTGGACCGGGGCGCCCGAGGTGAACGTGTGCAGAGGCGGCTCGCCGTCGCTCCAGACCCCCTCCTCGAGCGCACGGCGCAACTCGGGCTGGTGAGACTCCCGCACGAGGTCGCCCGGCTGGTGGTCGAAAGTGGGGTACAGGAAGAACCGCTCGTGAGCGAGTCGCAACGGCTTGTCGGGCTGCCGCGAAAGGCCCTTGCGGAGCGTTACGAGCTGCTCGCCTTCCGCGAGGGCGCGGACGGTTACAGCCCATTCTTTGAAAGCAATTGGCATGGATCAGCCTAAGAGTGGGAAGGAACGTCGGGATATGTGCCATGCGCGTCGCCCGAGGGAGACGCATGGGGGTGCTTAAAGATACGAAAACCGGGCGGAAATCCCAAATCCCCTGCAAATCGGCTACTTTTTTGGCCAAATGTTGGATCAGCGGGCGATTGAAGGCTGGCTGACGAGCCAGTCAAGCGCGGCTGAGCGCGCCTACAGGCGGCGTCCGGCCAGTCCCTCCGCGGCCTCGATCATCGCCGCATAGTCATCCTCCCCGTGACCGCGGCCCATCGTGGCCGAGAGCAGGTCCCGCGCGTGCGAGGCGCCCGGGAACGGCATTCCCGCCGCCTGTGCTTCCTCCAGGCAGAGGCGAACGTCCTTGAGCATGTGAGCGGTCTTGAAGAGCGTCGTGAAGTCGTGCTCGCGCATTGCGCCGGCCTTGAGCTCGAGCTGGGCCGAGGCGCCCGAGCCGCGCGAGACGACCTTTTCGAACGAGTCGAGATCGATGTCCGTGGCTCGGGCGAGCAGCAGCGCCTCGGCGAGCGCGGCCGCGTTCGCGGCGCCAAGGGCGTTGTTGATCAGCTTCAGCATCTCGCCCTGGCCGAGCTCGCCCACGTGTACGATCAGCTCGCCCATGGTCTCGAGCACGGGCCGCGCACGTGCGAAGTCCTCGGGCGGGCCGCCGGCCATGATCGCGAGCGTGGCGTCTTGCGCCCTGGGCGCCGAGCCGGTGACCGGGGCGTCGAGCATGCGCACGCCGCGCTCGCCTAGGGTCGCGGCTATGCGTCGCGTGTCCGAGGGCGCGATCGTGGACATGTCGACGCACAGCAGGCCGGCGTGCGCCGCCTCGATCGCGCCGTGCTCGCCCAGCAGGACCGACGCCACCTGCTCGCCGTCGACGACCATGCTGATGAGGATGTCGCTGTCGCGCGCGACGTCGGCCGGCGTGGCGCGGGCGGTGGCTCCTTGCTCGGAGGCCCAGCGCTCCGCCTTGCCGGGCGTATGGGTCCAAACCGTGAGCGGGAACCCGGCGCGCCCCACGTTCGCGGCCATGCGCGAGCCCATGATCCCGAGCCCGAGGAAGCCGATCCGCTCGCGTGTGCCTGGATCAGGTGCCGACATCTCCAAATCCTCCTCCGCCGGGTGTTTCGACTCGCAGCCGCTGGCCGGGATGCAGCGTACCGGTGATCTTGCCGGGCAGCGGCCGGCCGTCGAGCAGATCTCTGCCTGGCGCCCCGGACGCGCCGCCGCTGGCCCCGCGCGGCCCGTGCCGCCGGCGCTCTCCGATCAGCGAAAAGGTCATCTCCGCGAGGGCCTCGAGCTCGCGTACGACGCCGTCACCGCCGCGGTGGCGCCCGGCGCCCCCCGAGCCGCGGCGCAGCCCGTAGCGCCTCACGCGCAGCGGGAATTCGCGCTCGAGCGCCTCGATCGGCGTGTTGAGCGTGTTGCTCATAGCGACGTGAACGGCGCTCGGTCCGTCCGCATCCTCGCATGCGCCCTGGCCGCCGCCGAGCGTCTCGTAGTAGGTGAACTCGTCGCCGCCCAGTGTGAGGTTGTTCATCGTGCCCTGACCCTGCGCCCTGCCAAAGGCGCTCAGCACCAGGTCCGCGACGCGCGAGGACGTCTCGACGTTGCCGGCGGCGACGGCGGCGCCGGGGCGCGCGTTGAGCACGCTGCCCTCCTGCGCCCGGACCTCGATCGGTCGATAGGCGCCGGCGGAGGGAAGTATGTCGGGGTCGGTCAGCGCCCGCACGGCGAACAGGCAGGCCGAGCGCGTGACGGCCAGCGGGCAGTTGAGGTTGCCCTCTTGCTGCGGCGCGCTGCCGGCGAAGTCGAGCAGCAGCTTCTCGCCCTCGAGCACGGCCCGCAGGCGAAGAACGAGATCGCCCTCCGGGGCCTCCAGCACGTCCTCGGCGCTGCGGACGCCGTCCGGTAAGCCGGCGAGGCACGCTCGCGTCCGGCGCTCGGAGTAGTCGAGCACCGCATCGGTCGCTTCGCGGAGACGGCCAGCGCCGAGGCGCTCGGCGAGCCCGGAAAGGCGCACGACACCGGCGCGGTTGGCCGCAAGCTGTGCCCGCAGATCGGCTCGCCTCTCCGCCGGCTGGCGCATCTGTCGGGCGAGGTCCTCGATCGTCTTCTCCGTGAGCGGGCGAGGCGAGATCACGACGCCCTCCTCCTCGAGCGAGCGGCTGTCGGCGGGCATCGACCCCGCGACGCGCGCGCCGACATCGGCGTGGTGCGCGCGGCTTGCGGCGAAGCCGACCAGCAGGCCGGGGTGCGTCTCGGCGAAGACGGGCGTGATGACGGTGATGTCGGGGAGGTGGGTGCCGCCGGCGAAAGGATCGTTGAGGACCCACGAGACGCCGATGTCGTGCTGCTCGCCAAGCACAGCCGCCACCGCTGCGGGCATTGCGCCGAGGTGAACGGGAATGTGCTCGGCCTGCATGACCATCTGGCCGTCAGCGTCGAACAGGGCCGTGGAGGCGTCGCGGCGCTCCTTGATGTTTGAGGAGCGCGCCGAGCGGATCAGCGCCATGCCCATCTCTTCGCAGGCCGCGCGCAGCGCTCCGGTGAAGATCTGCAGTTCGATCGGGTCGAGTCCGCTCATGGCGTGATTCGGTGCAGTTGTGCGCTGCCGCTCGCGTCCACCTCGCCGGCCCAGCCCGGCGCGATCAACAGCGTGGCCTCGGGCATAGCGCATAGAGCGGGTCCTTCAAGGCGGGTGCCGGGAGCCAGCTCGCCGCGCAGCACCTGGGCCTCGATCGGCTCGCCCCCAAGGACGACGCGATGCGTCTCGCCCCTGGGCGGCCCGCCCTCGCCGGCGCTTCGTGCCTGCAGGGAGGGCGACTGGCCCCAGACGGAGACGCGGACCGTGACGAGCTCGACGTCAGCGCTGTCGTCGCGGTACCCGTAGCGCTGCTCGTGGGCAGCCGCAAACACGGCGCGGAGCGCCTCGGGGTCGGGCGAGCCGGGCTCCTCGACGGGCAGCTCGAACGACTGCCCGCGGTAGCGGAGCTCATGGCGGACGCGCACGCGCGATGGCCTTTCGCCGAGAGCCGCTGAGGCCTCCGCCAGGAGCGAGGCGCGCTCGCGCTGCAGACGCTCGGGGGAGAACGAGGAGCCGGCGAGCATCACGGTGCGCGACACGTCGCGCCGCGGCGTCCCCGCGGCGAGCCCCAACGCGCAGAGCACTCCCGAGACGCCCGGGCAGAGAATGCGCGACATGCCGAGCCCGGCGGCCAGCGCCGCCGCGTGCAGCGGCCCTGCTCCGCCGAACGGCATCAGGGCGAAGCCACGAGGGTCGATCCCCCGCTCAACCGTCATCAGGCGCAGGGCGCCCAGCATCTCGGACTCCGCAACGCGGACGATTCCTTCGGCGCAGGCGAGCACGTCGAGGTCGTGCTCTCGTGCCAACGCCGAGATCGCGGTCTCGGCGGCGGTGCGGTCGAGCTCGATCTCGCCCGCCAGCGGTGAGTCCTCGAGCAGCCGTCCAAGCAGCAGGTTGGCGTCGGTGACCGTCGCCAGCTGGCCGCCTCGGCCGTAGCAGGCCGGTCCAGGAACGGCGCCCGCCGAGGCCGGCCCGACGCGCAGGGCGCCCCCGGAGTCGCGCCACGCTACCGAGCCGCCGCCCGCGCCGACCGTGTGGATGTCGAGCGCTGGCAGTGACAGCGGTCGCCCGGCGATCTCGCGTTCCGCCGTCTCTGCGACCCGGGAATCCTCGATCAGGCATACGTCGCAGGAGGTGCCTCCCATGTCGAAGCACAGCACGTCGGGCTCGCCGGCGAGCTCCGCGAGCAGCAGCGCCCCCCCGACGCCGCCGGCCGGGCCGGAGAGGACGGTGAGGGCGGCATGCTCGGCGGCCCGCGCGGAGGTGGTGAGTCCTCCGGAGGACTGCATGATCTGCGGTTCGGGCAGGCCACCGGCGCTGGCGTCGTCCGACAGGCGCCGCAGGTAGGAGCCGAGCAGCGGCGAGAGCGCCGCGTCGAGCACCGTCGTGGCCGTTCGTTCGTACTCGCGGAAGGTGCCCACGAGATCGCTCGAGAGCGTCAGCTGCACGTCGGCCAGCAGCTTGGCGATCTCCTCTCCGAGGATCAGCTCGTGGGTCGGGTCGGCATAGGAGTGCAGCAGCGCGACGGCGATCGCCTCCGGCCGCGAGCTCTCGATCTCCGCGATCAGCGAACGCGCCGCCTCGCGATCGAGCGCTCGCAGAGGACCTTCGGGCGTCATGCGCTCGGGCGCGGCGAAGCGCAGCTCCGGCGGCACGAGCGGCGCGGGCGCCGAGCGGCACAGCTCATAGAGATGGGGCCGCGCCTGGCGGCCCAGCTCGATCACGTCGGTGAAGCCCTCGGTCGCGATCAGCGCCGTGCGCGCCGTGCGGCCTTCGAGCAGGGCGTTGGTCGCGACGGTCATGCCGTGCGCGAAGCGTTCAACCTGACGCGCCTCGGCGCCCGCGCGCTCGAGCACGAGACGCACGGCATCCAGAACCGCGAGCGACTGATCTGCGGGCGTCGAGGGGACCTTGGCGGTGTGCAGAGGAGCGCCCGCGCCGACGAGCACAGCGTCGGTGAAGGTTCCGCCGACATCGATCCCCAACAGCATCCGTGGAGCCTAGGGGACGTCTCTGTTCGGCCAGCGGCGCGAGGCGTTCGCCGGCTAGCGCCGCTCCTCAGGCGGCCGCGAGCGCGCGGTCCTCCGTGTCTGCGAGGTGCTGGTGGGACGGGCAGTAGCCGTTGTGCGGAAGCGGCACGCGCTGACACGCCGCGCCCTTGCGCGTCGTCGCGCGGCACCTCGGCGGCGTGCCGTTCACCGCGGCGTAGCCCTCGTGCGGGTGTTCGGCGAGAAACTGCTCGGCGTAGCCCACGTAGCGGCAGACGACGTGGTGTACCTGCTTCTGCGCGGACATCGGGAAGTAGTTCCGGATGTCGCAGAACAGCGTCCGAGCGGGCCGCGCGAAGTAGTGGCGGTCCGTGGCCATCCGCGTGATGACCTCCTCGCACGCATGCAGGACCGCGGCGTGATTGCTGTGGGCGGGGACTCCGTGTGGAGGAGCCATGACGTGTGGAGCCAGCTCCCGGTAGATGGCCCTGCTGAATTGATACATGTAAGTGCGCTTACCTCTTTCTGCTCAGATCTCTTGTCTTGAGCACACCCACCGCAACCAAAGACTCCGACCGACTCGGAGACCTTTCATATGCGAACACCACTCCCATCAAATCGGACCGTCATAAGCGGGCGTTAAGACGTTTCTTTAGGAATGTTTAGGAACGAGCGGCGGGTCGCCGTGCGCGGGGCCTCAGTCCCACGTCTCCCAGGCGATCTGTTCCTCGCTGGCGAGGACGACGTGGCGGCGGTCGAGCGCCGGGTCGCGCTCCGGGAAGTCGCTTCGCATGTGCGCTCCGCGGGTCTCCTCGCGGGCAAGAGCCGAGCGCGCGATCAGACGAGCGAGCGGGTGCGGGTCCTGCAGCACCCTGCCGAGTCCCTCTCGCGAGCGCACTATTCCGGCATCGCGCCACAGAGCGGCGCGGGTTGAGGCTCCGGCGACGGGCGGGGCGGGGATTCGCAGGAGCTTTTCAAGCTCCTCCGCGCTGGGCTGCCTCGGCGTCCGAGCAGCGCCCGAGAGGATGTCTGCGACCGCACGGCGCGCGAACACGAAGCACTCGCTGAGAGAGTTCGAGGCGAGGCGGTTGGCGCCGTGAAGGCCGGTGCACGAAGACTCGCCGATCGCGTAGAGGCCGGCCACGGTCGAGCGCGCGTGCAGGTCGGTCGCGATCCCGCCCATCGTGTAGTGGGCGGCGGGAGCAACCGGTATCAGCTCACGCGTCGGGTCGAGCCCCGCATCGCGCAGCGACGAGACGACGTTGGGGAAATGCGCGGGATCGATCGCGCGCATGTCGAGTCCCACCGACCGCTGTCCGGTCTCGAGCAGCCGCGCCTGGATCGCACGGGAGACCTCGTCGCGGGGAGCCAGCTCGTCGACGAAGCGCGCTCCCGAGGCGTCGTGCAGCGTTGCGCCCTCACCGCGGATCGCCTCCGTCACGAGGAAGGCCTCACGGCCACGAACGCCGATCACGGCGGTTGGATGGAACTGGAGCAGCTCCAGGTCGGCGAGCGCCGCCCCGGCGGCGTGCGCCAGCAGCAGCCCCACTCCCTGCGAGCCGGGCGGGTTGGTCGTGCGCTCCCACAGGGCGGCGGCGCCGCCCGTGCTGAGCACGACGCCGGAGGCCGCCACGACTCGGCCGTCCTCGCAGAGGACGCCGAGGCATCGCTCCTCGGAGCGCCACAGCGAGCGGGCGCGCGCTTGCTCGAGGACCGTGATGCCCGGATCCTCGGCCGCCCGGGCAGCGAGCTGGCGTACCAGCCGCCGCCCGGTCGCGCTGCCCCCGGCGTGAACGATGCGCCTGACCGAGTGGCCGCCCTCCAGTCCTAGTGCAAGGCGCCCGAAACGGTCGGCGTCGAAGCGCACGCCGAGCGCCTGAAGGTCGCGCACGCAGTCGGGCGCCTCGAGCACGAGGATCTCCGCTGCCGAGCGCCGCACGAGGTCGCGCCCGGCGAGCTCGGTGTCCCGGAGGTGAAGCGCAAAGCTGTCATCCGCGGAGAGCGCCGCTGCGAGCCCACCCTGGGCCCAGTAGCTCGCGGTTCTCGCCAGGGGCGTCGCCGAGACGAGCACCACGGTGGCCCCTTCGCGCGCCGCGCACAGCGCCGCGTACAGTCCCGCTGCGCCCGCCCCCACGACCGCGACGTCGGCCTCATGGGAACTCGCCACGGGGAGGCCGGTCATCGGCGGGAACCCTATCTGCCGGGACACCGAGCCCGGGTTGAGCCCGCCCCGGCTCCACGCCCGAGGAGCCGACGCCTACTTGCTCTGGCTCACCGGTCGGGCTGCAGGGGGTGCAGTATCTCCGTCCGCTCCTCCTCCGGCACCGGTGCCGGAGTGGGTTTCGCGGCGGGCGGCGAAGCCGGAGGAGAGACCGGGGGAGTAGATCCGCCGCCGCCCGACTCGCCAGCCGCGGCCGCGGTCGATTCGGTCGTCGAGGGAGCTGGCCATGACGCGGTCGCCGGCCCGGGAGACGGGGGCGCAGGGCCTGGCGGAGCGGCCGTCGCGGCCGTGGGCGGCGGCGCACCCGGCGCGGGCAAGGGCGCCGCACTGGCCGCGGGCGAGCCGCTGATCGGCAACTCGACGTGGCGGCTCATCGAGAGGCCGCAGTTCGGACAGAAGCGGTCATCGCCACTGTGGATCGCCGCGCAGCGCGGGCAGGCGGTGATGCCAGCCTCGCGCAGGACCGTAACCGTGTCGCGCTCGCCCAGCGCCGTTTCGAGCGTGCGCAGCTCGGCGTCGATATGCCCGAGCGTGTTGAGCTTGTTGAGCACCAGCGCGTCATTGCGCTGGCCGAACCGGTGCAGGTTGAAGACGAGCCCGCCGAGGTCGCGGTATGCGAGCTCGCGTGCCTTACGCAGGAACCGCGCCCGCCGTCTCACCCGTCCGCGCGCGCCGAAGCCGGGCGCTGCGGCCGATGCTCCGGCGACCTCGGGAGCTGCGGGCTGAGAGCTGTCGGGCGCGGGCGCCGGAGCGTCCGCGGGAGTCGTGGCAGATGTCTCGTTCACGGCCAACTCATGCTAGCCGCACGGCTACCCGGACCGCTGCAGAGCCGTGCCCCAGGCACCGGCCACCCGCTCTGCCATCTGGGTCGCCGAGAAGCGCACTGCGTGCGAGCGGCCATTGACCCGGGGATCGCGTTCCTCGAGGTGGATCTGAAGCGCTGCGCCCCATCGCTCGAGGTCGAACGGAGCGCACAAAGCTCCCTCCACCCCTGCCAGGGCCTCCGCATGGACTCCGACGGGAGTCGCAAGCACCGGCACATCGCATGCAAGCGCCTCGAGCGCCGCGAGCCCGAAGCCCTCCCGATCGGAGGGCACCAGCACGGCGTTGGCGGCGTTGACCCACAGCGGCACGCGGAGCGGGTCGATCCCGCCCAGCGTCAGCAGCTCAGCTCCCGTCTGCGAGGCGAGCGCCATCGCGCGGTCGTGGCGCTTCTCCCCGCGTGCCGGGTCGGCCGGGAACAGGACGCAGGGACGCTCCAGGTCAAGGCCCAGCTCCGAGCGCGCCTGATCGCGCGGAATCCGGTGGAAGCGCTCCACATCGACGCCGCACGGCAGCACCTGCGACCGCCGGCGGGCCGCGCGCAGCGGCAGCTCTTGTGCGAGCGAGGCGGACGCTGTCGCGAGCACGTCGATCAGCGGCAGCGCCGCGAGCGTCGCGAGGAGCGTGCGCGGGTGGCGGACGTCCGTGCCATGGAGGGTGAGCGCGCGCACGCGTGCGGGGACGGCGAAGGCCGGCCATGCGGTGAGCCCGAAGTGCGCATGCACGACGTCGAAGCCCTGGGGGCGATCTCGGCCGGCGACCCTCGCTGCTCGAGCCGGGCGGCGCGCGAAGCGCCCACGCAGGTCAGCGGCGGCTCGCGCGAGCGCCGGCGCGCCCGGCGCGAACTCGTACAGCTCGACGTCGAGACCCTCGAGCGTGCCCAGCGCCGTGACCTGGTCGCGCACGAAGCGCCCGCGCTCGGGATGCGCGCTGTCGGGCAGCATGTTCGAGACCACGAGCGCGCGCACGATCCCCCGACCGTAGCGCTCTGAAATGATGCTCGCGTGAGCGAGCGCAGCTACGGACGCCGAGCGGATGGGCTGCGCCCGATGACGATCGAGCCCGGTTTCATGCGCACGGCCACTGGCTCGGCTTTGATCTCGGTCGGGGAGACGAGGGTGATCTGCACGGCGTCGGCGCAGGGCAGCGTGCCCCGCTGGATGGAGGGCCGCGGCAGGGGCTGGGTGACCGCCGAGTACGGGATGCTCCCGGCCTCAACGGGCGAACGCAAGCAGCGCGACGCGACAAGAGGACGGCAGGACGGTCGCACGGTCGAGATCCAGCGCCTGATCGGGCGCTCCCTGCGAGGCGTGATCGACTTCCAGGCGCTCGGTGAACAGACGATCTATCTCGACTGCGACGTCCTGCAGGCCGACGGGGGGACGCGCTGCGCTTCGGTTACGGGGGCCTATGTGGCGTTGTCGCTCGCGTGCGCTCGCCTGCAGGACGCGGGCAAGCTCGAGCGTAGCCCGCTCACCGGCTCCGTGGCCGCCGTCTCCTGCGGGATGGTCGATGGGACGGCGCTGCTCGATCTCGATTATCGGGAGGATTCGACGGCGGAGGTTGACGCCAACGTCGTGATGACCGGCGACGGCGGCCTCGTGGAGGTTCAGGCGACCGCCGAGCGGACGCCGCTGTCACGCGCTCATCTCGACGAGCTGCTGGCGCTCGCCGCGGGCGGCATCGAGCAGCTGCGGAGGGCGCAGGAAGGCGCGATCGCCGAAGGGGCGGCCGCGAGCCCAGCCGCAGCTGCCGCCCCAACCGCATAGGCGCCCGGGGCGCGCCATGCGGCTTCTGCTCGCGACCCGCAACGAGCATAAGCTGCGCGAGTTCGCCCGCCTGCTCGCCGGCGCCGGGTCTGATTGCGGCTGGCGGCTCGTGCCCCTCCCGGCGGCGGTTCGGATGCCGCCCGAGGACGGCGACACCTTCACCGCGAACGCACTCGGGAAGGCGCGTGCCGCCGCCGCGGCCACCGGCGAGGTGAGTATCGCCGACGACTCCGGGATCGGCGCGGCCGCGCTCGGTGGCGCCCCCGGCGTGCGCTCGGCGCGATACGCGGGCGAGGATGCGACCGACGAGCAGAACCTCCAGAAGCTCATGAGCGAGGCGCCCGCCGGCAGCGCGCTCGAGTACGTATGCGTGATCGCCTACGTCGACCCCCGCGATGGCTCCGAGCGCATTTTCGAGGGCCGCTGCACGGGGCGGCTGGCGGCCGAGCCGCGTGGCGAGCGGGGCTTCGGCTATGACCCCGTGTTCCTGCCGGATGACAGCCCGCCCGCCCCTCAGGGGCTGACGATGGCCGAGCTCTCCGACGAGCAGAAGGACGCGATCAGCCACCGCGGCAAGGCTGTGCGCGCTCTCGTCGCGTGGCTCACAGCAGGTTGATCGCCGCCGAGACGGCGACCGCGACTCCCAGCCCGGCGTAACCCGTGTAGCCGGAGAGCAGCAGCAGTAGCGCGGTGAGCAGCGCGACCAGGACGGTCACGATCCAGGCGACACGGGTGATCGTCATCGCGTGCATTGTTGCCGATGCGCCCGTCCGCACACGGTGTTAGCTTCGGCGCACCGGTTTCACGAACTAGGAGGACGAAGTGACCAAGGGCGAGCTGGTCGACCAGGTTGCGGATCGCGCCGAACTGAGCAAGCAGGCGGCCTCGCGAGCCGTCGACGCCGTGCTGGCCACGGTCGAGGACGCGTTGCGCCGCGGCAGCGAGGTGACGGTCGCGGGGTTCGGCAAGTTCCACGTGAGCGAGCGGCGCGCCCGCCTTGGAGTCAACCCGCGCACGGGCGAGCGGATCGAGATCGCGGCCACGCGCGTACCCCGCTTCACGGCGGGCAGTGGCCTGAAGAGCGCTGTGAAGGGCCGCTGACGCCGCAGCCATTCGGCGACACCCTGGCCACACGGGTGGCCGAGCGCGAATCGCAGGTCGTGCTCGGTCTCGATCCCGATCCCGGCAGGCTCTGGCCGGTCGCCGCGCCGATCGCGGCCCAGAGGCGCGCCCCATTGCGGCCGGCGGCCGCGGCGGTGCTCGGACACTGCCTGGCGCTGATCGACGCGACCGCTGACGCCTGTGTCGCCGTCAAGCTTCAGCTAGCGCGCTTCGAGGTCCTCGGCGCGGACGGGTGGGTCGTGATGCGAGAGATCGTGGGCCACGCCCGGGGCTCCCATCTGCTCGTGATCGCAGACGGCAAGCGCGGCGACATCGACGTCAGCGCGGGCGCCTACGCGAGCGCCCTGATCGGGGGCCTGGAAACGCCTAACGGCAGGCTCGAGGGGCTGGGGGCCGATCTCGTGACGGTCAACCCGCTCATGGGCAGGGATGCGATCCAGCCGTTCATCGACAGCGCGCGTGCGGCCGGCGCGGGCGTGCTGGCACTCGTGCGTACGTCCAATGCCGGTGCGGCGGACATCGAGGATCTGAGGCTCGAGGGCGGGGGGCGAGTATGGGAACGAATCGCCGCGATGGTCAATGAGCTTGGGCGCAGCGGCATCGGCGAGCAGGGTCTCAGCGACGTGGGCGCCGTGGTCGGCGCGACCGAACCCGGCTATCTGCCGAGAGCGCGGGAGCTTATGGCTCATGCGACGTTCCTGCTGCCGGGCATCGGCGCGCAGGGCGGCAGGGTCGAGGACCTCGCCGCGGCCTTCGCGCCCGGCCGCGCGGGCGGCCTCGTAACCGCGTCCCGCAGCATCGCCGAGGCTCACCGAGCCGGCGGCGCAGAGCCGCCGGCGGCCGCGCGCGCCGAGGCCGAGCGGCTGCGCGACGCAGCCTGGAAGTTGTCAGGATCCTTTCGCTAGCCTGTGGGGTGTGCGGAACCTGGCAACGCCTGCCATTGATGCGCGCCTGAAGGTGGGTTCGAGGTCAGGATGATCATCACGGTCACGCTGAACGCGGCGATCGACAAGTCGCTCGCAGTGCCCAACTTCAAGCTCGGCCGTCGCCATCGCACGGTGGATCAGCGCACGATGGCGGGCGGCAAGGGCGTGAACATAGCCCGCACCCTGAAGGCGCTCGGGCAGCCCGTGATCGCCACCGGGTTCGCGGGCGGGGCGACCGGCACGCACATCGTCGAGCAGCTCACCGAGGAGTCGATCCTCAACGACTTCGTCCGCATCCGCGAGGAGTCACGCACCAACACCTCCGTGCTCGATCCGACGACGGGCGAGCAGACGGAGATCAACGAACGCGGCCCCGCCGTCACGGAGCACGAGGTCGAGCTGTTTCGCGACAAGCTCATCTACCTCGCGCGCGGCGCCGCGATCGTCGTCTTCGCCGGGTCACTCCCCCGCGGCGTGGCCACCGACCTCTACGCGTCCCTGATCCGTGAGCTCGAGCGCCTCGAGCTCACGACCGTGATCGACACGGACGGCGAGGCGCTTCGCCAGGCGGTGCGCGCCGAGCCCGACGTCGTCTCGCCCAACGTGCTCGAGGCCGAGGAGCTCGTTGGGCACGAGTTCGCCAGCGAGGAGGAGCGTTCGCTCGCCGTGCGCGAGATCGCCGCGCTCGGAGCGCACGAGGCGATCATGACGCTTCCCGACGGCTGCTTCGCGCAGGTTCTGGTCGACGGCCAGGCGCGCCTGAAGCGGGCACGCATCGAGCCGCGCGAGCCAATCGCGAAGAGGGGTTCGGGAGACGCGTTTCTCGCGGGTTATCTCGCCGCGCGCTACGAAGGACGGCCGGTGGACCACTGCCTGCGGTTCGGCGTCGCCTGCGGAGCCGAGTCGACCGCACGCCTCGGCGCCGGCCTGATCGACCCGCGCGAGGCCAGGAGGCTGATGGGGGACGTCGAGCTGTCGCTCGTCGAGCTGCCGGCCGAGGTCAGCTGAGCGCTAACCGCCGGCGACGTCGCGCCGGAGGAAGACGAGATATCCGCCGATCAGCGCCGGCAGCGCATACAACGCGCAGACCCATGCGGAGTGGGCGATCGGCGCCCAGTCGGTCGGCGTGCGCAGCAGCCCGTGCCAGTTCTCGTACTGTTCGGTGAGCAGGTAGGGGCGAATGCCTTCGAGGCCGGGGATCTGGGCGATGATGAACAGCAGGATCGTGAGGCCCAAAGCGCCCACCACGGCCGCGGCGCTGTTGCGGGTGACCGTCGACAGCAGCACGCCGAGACTTGCCACGGCGAGCAACGGGATCATGTACACGGCGTTGGCGGCGAATACCAGCAGCAGGCCTTCCGATGCGGATACGACGGTTCCCGAGTAGGTGGTCACGCTGTTGAAGCCCCACGCCGCCACGCCGGCGGCGGTCGCGACCGCGGCTGAAAGGAAGACGGCGAGCGCGGCGTAGGTCATCGCCGCGAGCGCCTTGGCGGCGAACACCTGGCCGCGGTCGACGGAGCGCGTGAGGATCGTCTTGAGCGTGCCGTTGCCGTCCTCCGCGGCGACGATGTCGCCCGCGACCAGGGAGGCGATCAGCGGAAGCATGAAGACCGACAGGAACAGCAGCATCAACACCGGCGTCGCCAGCCCCGAATGCGTGATCTGAGAGGCGAAGATGTTCTCGCTGCCGCGATCGTGACGATGCTGGACGCTCTGCACGACGACGAAGATCAGCGGCAGGATCACGGCGAGCCCGAGCCCCAGATAGGTGCGCTTCTGGGAGACGAGCTTGCGCAGCTCCCAGCGATAGACGGTCCGCGTGGCGGGCCGCTTGAAGCGGGCTCGGCGCGGAATCGCAGGCGCGGCGGATGCGCTGACGCTGCTCATGGCGCCTCTACGAGCCGCTTCTCGGCACCTACCGGCGGGCCGTCGGCACGCGGCGGCTCGGCGGCGCCTGCGCCGTTGCTCTCGGTGAGCCGGAAGAACAGGTCCTCGAGCGTTGCGAGCTCGGGCGTGAGTGCGAGGATCCCAATGCCCGCTCCACCGAGCGCCAGCGACAGGCCGCCCACGTCGGCCTCCTGGGCCTGGAAGGCGAGGCCGTGCTCGCCGACCGCTGCGAAGTCGATCCCCCGCTGATCGCGCGCTATCTGGAGCGCCCGGGCGTCGTCGGTCGTGTGGAGCCTGTAGCCGGCCCCTCCCTGGCGGCGCAGGTCTGCGAGTGCGCCCTCATAGACGACGCGGCCCCGGTCCACGATCGCGACGCGATCGCACAGTTCCTGAACCTCGGGCAGCTGGTGGCTGGAGAGCAGCACGGTGATCCCTTCGTCGGCGAGCCGGCGGATCAGGCCCCGCATGTCGCGCATGCCGGCCGGATCAAGCCCTGTCGCGGGCTCGTCCAGGATCAGCAGGCGCGGGCGGCGCAGAAGCGCCGCCGCGATGCCCAGGCGCTGGCGCATGCCGTGGGAGTAGCCGCCCACGCGGTGCGCCGCGCGAGGGGTCAGCTCGACTGTCTCGAGCACCTCGCCGATGCGCTCCTTCGCGCCCGACCCGTCGAGCGCGGCGAGCAGCTCGAGGTTCTTGCGGGCGCTCAGGTAGGGATAGAAGCGGGGGGCCTCCACGAAGCCGGCTACGCCCTCGAGCGCGTGGGCGCCCTCGCGCATCGGGTCGCGCCCGAACAGCTCGACGATCCCCTCGGTTGGCGTGATCAGGCCGAGAGCCATGCGGAGCGTCGTCGTCTTGCCGGCGCCATTGGGCCCGAGGAAGCCGTAGACGTCGCCCGTCTGGACGTTCAGGTCGACGTGGTCGACGGCGAGGACCTCCTTGTAGCGCTTGAGGAGTCCGCGCGCTCTGACCGGCGGCGCTCCGTCGGCCACGCTAGAGACCCCGCGCGACTGCCTCGACGGTGCTTGGGGGAACGAAGCCGCCCAGCACGTAGCGAACGCCGGAACGCTCGAAGCTCAGCAGAGTGCCCAGTGCGGTCGGCAGCTCGGTCGCCTTGACGCCATTGATCGTCACCTGCGGCAGGCCTTCGGGCAGAGTGCTCGAGGACTTCTGTCCGCTGGCGGGCTTGTCTTCGGCGACGACGACCCCGGCGATCCCGCGGCCATGCTGGGTCACCGTGGGGTGAGTGGCGCTGTCGGTCTGCGTGGTCGTCGAGGCGCTCTTTTCAGGCAGCTTGACTTCCTGGACCTTCGCGCCTTCCGGCGGCTTGAATTCGAACACCGAGCTCGCCACGGGACCGTAGGAGACTTCGTCGGTCGCCGCCAATTCGATCACGGGCGATGAGCTCGTCGAGGAGTAGATCGCGGCGCGCAGCGGAGTGCCGTTGTTCGCGTCCCATGAGAGCTCGGCCCCGCCGATCAGGCTGCCGCCTTCCTTCGGCGATACGCGAACGGTGTACGTCGGCTGTCCGGCGACGTCGCTGGGCGTCGCGGCCGAGACGTTCGCGTGCTGCCCGAGCTTGGAGATCGCTTCTTCGATCTTCGCCAGCGACGGGGCTTCGTGGTGGGTGCTCGCGCCGGTGTCCTTGGAGGCGCCACTTCCGCCGCTTGGTACCGCGTAGCGGTAGAGCGTGTTGGAGGCGGCGTCGTACAGCGACACGGTGTGCCCGTCGTAGTAGAGCTGACTGTCGCCCTTTTCGGCCTGCAGCTCGAGTCGCACGCGACCGTCGTTGGCGATCCACAGCCGGCCGGTGGCGCCCGAGAGCAATGGGCTGGAGGCGAGCTGGCCCGCTCCATTGCTGCTGCCGCTGGCCAGGTTGACGCCTTCGAGGAGGTGGTTTGTGAGCTTGACGTGTGCGCTGAACCCCTCGATGGACGGGGCTTTCAACGCGTCGCTCACGGCGACGGCGAGGGGCTTTGACTGGGGCGTCGGAGCAGATCCGACGGCCGAGGCGAACGCCGTGATCGAGATGCCGAGAGCTACCACGAGGCCACAGAGCAGCAGCAGGCGGGGGAGCGCTAGACGGCGAAGCAGATTCACGGCGGCGTGTCCAAATCCTCGAAGGTTGCCAATCAACAAATACAGTAGCGGCCTACCTTCCGCCTTCCTAAACGGGAAGCCGCCCGTGCGCCGGCGCCGTGAAGCGGGCTGTAAGGCGTCAATCGTCCGTCCAGGCGCGGCACCCGATATCTTCCCGCCGGCATGATCATCGGGTTGATCATCTTCTGGCTGCTGCTCGGCCTCGGGACCTTCTTCGTCGCGATGCGCGGCGGGCCGCGCGGAGTCCGCCGCACCCTGCACACAGAGTCGACGACCGGCCAGCGCCTGGTCATGCTCGTGGTCGTCGTGCTGATCGTCTTCGGGCTCGCGGTGCCCGCTCTCGTGCTGGCGTTCAATGGCGAGCACAAGACGAGCGTGGCGGTAGGCGGCCTGCACCTGACGGCCGCGCAACAAAAGGGACGTGTCCTGTTCGCTCAGTCCTGCGGCGTCTGCCACACTCTCGCCGCCACGAAGTCCGTCGGCCGCGTCGGCCCGAACCTCGACGAACGTGTCGGCGTCGAGATCGCGACCCCTACGGGCCGCAAGGCGCTCGTGGAAAACGCGATCGCCGAAGGACGCGCCCGCGGCCTGGGGCAGATGCCCGCGCAGCTGTACACGGGCAGGGAAGCGCAAGAGGTCGCTGAATTCGTCGCGGCCGTCGCCGGCCACTGAGGTCCTTTGGCCACACGTCGATAGCCGTGCGCGGGACCATGGGTTAAGGTCCCGCGGCGATGCCCGAGCAGCCGAAGACCGCGGAGGACGTCAAGGAGCTCGTGGCGGAACGCGAGATCCGCTTCATCCGCTTCTGGTTCACGGACATCCTCGGGCAGCTGAAGTCCTTCTCGATCAACGCCGCCGAGCTCGACGACGCGTTCGAGGCGGGGATGGGATTCGACGGCTCCTCGATCACCGGCTTCAACGCGATCGAGGAGTCAGACATGATCGCGATGCCCGACGCCAGCACGTTCGCCGTGCTTCCGTGGCGCCCCGAGGAGCAGGGCGTCGGGCGGATGTTCTGCGACATCATCACGCCCGAGCGCACCCCCTACGAGGGAGACCCGCGCCACGTGCTGCGCCGCGCCGTGGAACGCGCCCAGGCGATGGGCTTCGACACCTTCAACGTCGGTCCGGAGCTCGAGTACTTCCTGTTTCGCGACTCACGCTCTACGGAGGTGCTGGATCGGGGCGGCTACTTCGACCTCACGACACTCGACGCCGGCTCCGACGTGCGCCGCGAGACGGTGATCGCGCTCGAGCAGCTGGGGATCCACGTCGAGTACACCCACCACGAGGTGGGCCCGTCACAGCACGAGATCGACATGCGCTACGCGGACGCCCTGAAGATGGCCGATGACTGCATGACCTACCGCATCACGGTCAAGGAGTACGCGATGAAGTACGGCTGGCACGCGACGTTCATGCCGAAGCCGCTGTTCGGGGAGAACGGCTCCGGCATGCACACGCACCAGTCGCTCTTCAGCGGCGGCAAGAACGCGTTCTTCGACGCGGAGGACCAGTACTTCCTGTCCGACGTCGGCAAGGCGTTCATCGCGGGCCAGCTCAAGCACGCACGCGAGATCTGCTCGATCTTCGCGCAGTGGGTGAACTCCTACAAGCGGCTGGTTCCCGGCTTCGAGGCGCCCGTGTACGTCGCCTGGTCGCGGCGCAACCGCTCGGCGCTCGTGCGCGTCCCGCTCTATCACCCGGGCAGCGAAAAGGCGACGCGCATGGAGCTGCGCTGCGCTGACCCCGCCTGCAACCCTTACCTCACCTTCGCGGTGCTCCTGCAGGCCGGCCTCGAGGGGATCGAGAAGGGCTACGAGCTCCCCGAGCCGATGGAGAAGAACCTCTACCACGTCTCAGGCGAGGAGCGCAGGCGCATGGGTGTGGAGCAGCTGCCCGAGAGCCTCGGTGAGGCGATCGAGATCACGGCCGAGTCGGAGCTCGTGCTGCGTACGCTCGGCGAGCACATGTTCAACCGCTACGTGGAGATCAAGCGCCAGGAGTGGGACGAGTACCGGGTCCAGGTGACCCAGTGGGAGCTCGACCGCTACCTGTCGATCCTCTAGCGGGACGGAACGGGGCAGGCGATCGGGCGCGCCGGCGACAGGTGCCAGTGCAGCGCCTGCAGCAGATGGCCGAATGCCGCCGGGTGACGCGGCGCCACCTCATATAGGAGGCGCAGCACCGAGACCGCGCGGCGCTCGTACTCCTGCTCGCCGCTGAGCTGTGCAAGACGCAGCAGCCCGACGGCCGCGCTCGAGGCGCCGGACGGGATCGGCGTGTCCTCGACGTCCTTGCGCCGCGCGATCAGCGCTTCGCCGTCGGACGCGGTCGAGAAGAAGCCGCCCTGCTCGGAATCGGCGAAGCGGGCGATCATCTCATCGGCAAGCGCCGCCGCCTCCTCGAACCAGTGCGCCTCGCACGTCGCTTCGAACAGCGCGATCAGTGCCTCCACCAGGAAGGCATGGTCCTCGAGATAGGCGTCGAGCTTCGCGTGCCCGTCGTTGTAGGTGCGGAGCAGGCGCCCACCCTCATCACGCAGGTCGCGGAGCACGAACCCGGCGCAGGCGACGGCGGCGTCGACATAGCGCGGCTCGGCGAGCGCGGCTCCGGCCTCCGCGAGCGCGGTGATCATCAGCGCGTTCCAGCTGGTCAGCCGCTTGTCGTCGAGACGGGGGCGGACGCGGCGTTCGCGCGCGTCGAGCAGGCGGGAGCGGATGCGCGCTCGGGTGGCGTCGTCGGGCCGGCCGCTCGCCGCCAGGCCACGATCCTGGAGCACGTTCAGGCCCGGCTGCGGGTGGTGCGGGTCGACGAAGTTCCCCTCCTCGGTGGCGCCGAGCCAGGTGATCGCGCTGTCGGCATCCTCGCCGAGGGTGTCCCTCAGCTCGGCCACCGTCCACACGTAGAAGCGCCCCTCGACACCCTCCGAGTCGGCGTCGAGCGCCGCGTAGAAGCCGCCCTCCGGGCCGCGCATCTCGCGCAGCGCCCACTCGAGCGTGTCGACGCAGACTTCCCGCAGGTCGGGCTCCTCGAATGCCTGCCAGCCGTGCAGGTAGGCGCGTGCGAGCAACGCGTTGTCGTAGAGCATCTTCTCGAAGTGGGGCACCGTCCATGCCTCGTCGACGCTGTAGCGCGAGAACCCGCCACCGATCTGATCGTGTATCCCTCCGCCCGCCATCGCACGCAGCGTCGCGAGCGTCATCTCGCGCTCGCCGCGCAGCAGCAGGAACTCGATCACCGAGGCCTGCGGAAATCGAGGCCCGCCCACCCCGCCGCCGAAGCCTCCGTGGCGGGGGTCGAAGGACTCCTTCAGCCTCGCCACGGCTGCGTCGAGGGCGCCCGCCTCGATCGGCTCCGCGGATGGTCTGAGCGCGGCCGCCCCGGACAGCCGTCCGCGCAGCCGCTCGCCGCCTGCGCGGATCTCCTCGCGGTTCTGCTCCCAGGACTCGGAGATCGCCTGCAGAACCTGCGTCCATGAGGGCATCCCGTGGCGCGCCTCGGCTGGGAAGTAGGTGCCGCCGTAGAACGGCAGCTGCTCGGGTGTGAGGAACACGTTCAACGGCCAGCCGCCCCTTCCGGTCATCCCCTGTACGGCCTCCATGTACAGGGCGTCGACGTCCGGGCGCTCCTCGCGGTCGACCTTCACGCAGACGAAGCTCTCGTTCATGAGCTCGGCGGTCTGCGGGTCCTCGAAGGACTCGCGCTCCATCACATGGCACCAATGGCACGAGGAATAGCCGATCGAGACGAGCAGCGGCTTGTCCTCGGCTCGCGCGCGGTCGAGAGCGGCCGGGCCCCACGCGAGCCAGTCGACGGGATTGTGCGCGTGCTGGCGCAGGTACGGCGAGCTCTCAGCGGCGAGTGCGTTGGCCATTCTCCGTCCAGCGTAGTACCGGCCGCCGCCCGCCTGCCCTCCCGCCCCTGGGGCCGTGGACGGGTGTCACGGCACGCGCGCGAGGGGCGCCACCGGGAACGACGGCGACGGCGCTTCGCCGCCCTGCCCGGCGCGGGCGAGCCTGACCTTCGCCGCGGCGCTGACGTGGAAGCTGTGCCCGGCGAGGACGCCGCTGAGCCGTCCCCCGGCGCCGATCCGAAGGTGTCCGGATGGGACGCCGTGCCCGCCCACGGTCAGGCTCGCGGGTGCACCCGCGTTGCGCAGCAGGATGGCGAACGGCACGAGTCCGGTGAGCTGCAGGCCCGGCACATAGGAGAAGCGCTCCAGCAGCGCGCCGGCCTTCGTGACCCTCACCGTACCGCCGCGCAGCCCCCCGACGCGGGCCCCATATGGGATCGTCCCGAAGTCCAGGGCGACGGTGAGAACGGTCCGCCGCAGGTCGAGCAGCGAATCCACCGTCGCGGCCACGGCGCGCGCCTGACCGGCGCCGAGCCCCGGCAGTGGAGCGACGCTCGAGAGAGCTCTCGGCGCCAGCGGCGCGGGCCGGAAGCGGTTCACGGCGGGCGCGCAACCCTGTACGAGCGACCCCGCGAAAAACGAGGCGAGCGCCGACTTTGCACATCCAGTGAGGTCGCTGCCCACGACAGAGTGGCCGGTGTAGGGAACCTGCACGAGCTGCGCGTCGGGGATCAGGCCGGCGACCTGCCGGGCGTTTTCGGTTGGCGTGCGCAGGTCCTGCGCACCAGACAGGATCAGCGTCGGCACGTTCGGCAGCGCGCCGACCGGGGGTGGAGCCGGCGACGCATCCGGCCATGAGACGCACAACGGGATCGTCTGGTCAAACAGCGCCGATTCAGGATCGAAGGGATAGAAGTCCGAGCCCGGCAGAGCGTTCAGGGCGGCTTCGGCTTCTACCGCCCGAGTCGCGTCGGGCGCGGACCGCTGCCACGGGAACGGGGTCTCCTCGCACGAGGTGGCGAGGAACAGCGTGACGTCAATGCCGCTGCTCGTTTCGCTCGCAGGGTGGAGGTTGACGAGGGCCAGCAGGCGCGACAGTGGAGCAGGGTCGCGGTTGAGAGCCGCGTGGACTGCTGCGGGGAGCTGTGGGCGTATCTCCGGATTCAGGTCTCCCGCCAGCAGCAACGAGAAGACGTCTGCGCTCGTGATCGTGTGCTTGACTCGCCTTCCGCGGCCGTCAAAGGACTCGCCCGTGACGGGGCGGACGTTGAGCTCGTCGACGAGCCGCGCGAGCTCGCCGACAGGGTTGGAGCTGATGCGGTCGCACGCATGCTGCGAGCACAGTTGGCGCAGCGTCGGTCCCATCGCCTTGAAGGTGGAGACATGGAACGGTTCGGGCCCTTCGGGCGTCTCGGTCGAGTCGAGCACGAGCGACTCGACCCGCTGGGGGTAGCGCGCGGCGTACTCGAGCGCCACCTTCGTTCCGTAGGAGGTCCCGTAGAGCACGAGCTTTTCGTAGCCGGCCGCCTGCCGGAGGGCCTCGATGTCCTGCACCGATTCGCGCGTCGTGTAGGCGCCCCGCGCGGGTCCGAGCTGGCGTGCGCAGCGCGCGATCAGTTCGCCGTCGCTGTGCGCGCCCGCGATTTCGCGCTGGCTGGTCAGTGCGGGGCATTCGAGAGCGCCGGAGTTACCCGTTCCGCGCTGGTCGAACAGGAGCAGGTCGCGACCGATCGAAGATCGGCCAACGAGCGCCGGCGAGATCGCTTCGGCGATGTAGGGCGCGAGCGGCAGCGTCGCCTGCCCGGGGCCGCCCGCCAGGGCGACGACCGCGTCGCGGCTCTGAGCGGAACCGCTCAGTCTCCGCTCGATGCTGAGCGCGACGGTGCCAGGCGTGCCACCGGTTCGGTCGAGCGCTACCGGCAGGCTCGCACAGGAGAAGCCGGCGCTCGCTGTACAGGGGGAGAAGCTGAGGGCGGAGGCACTTGCTGGAGCGAGCAGCACCAACAGCGGCGAGAGAGCCGCTAGGACTGAGAGCCGGACTCTTCGCATCCGATTCGACAATAGCGTCGGCTTGGCGGCTGCGCTTGAGCTCTCGAGCCCATATCTCAGCGAGTCGGCGAGGGCTCGTGCAGGCGCTGCGCCGAGAGCAGGTGCGGCAGTTCCGCTAGCTCGAGCGAAGCGCCCGGAAGCGGTCGCAGCGCGTCGCCGGCCGCGGCCAGCAGCTCGCCTGCCCGTCCGGCGGGCGAGGCCTGGGTGCTCGTCGATGCGGTTGCCTGGCTGGACGGGATGCCCGCCGAGGCCGGCCCCTTGCGCACCCGCACGCCGCCGAGCGAGCCGACCAGCGCCCCATGGCTGTCGGTCCGCATGTACCCGTGCGCCGCCGCGGAGCCGCCGATGCCGACGGCGACGCGACCGCCGGAGATGCTGCCCGAGACGATCACGCCCGGCACGTAGGAGTAGCCGTGCAGGATGATCGTTTTTCCGGTGAGCTCATACCAACCCGCGCGCAACCCACCGCCGCTGAGCGACGCGTTGCTGAAGATGCTTCCCGATCCGAGGGCTTCGAGCAGGCCGAGCACCACCTCGCGGGAGAGGTCGCCCAAGGTGAGGGTCACCGCATTGAGCGTCCGGCCCGGGAGCCCTCGATACCCGCGGCTCGGCGGGACCGCCGCCAGTCGTGCCGGCGGGAGCGGAGGGAGCTTGAGCGTCGCCGGCGGCGGCACCTTCGCGCAAGGCTTGATCGGGTGAGCGGCGAACATCGCCTGCAGCGCGTCACTCGCGCAGGAGCTCGGCTCGTTGGTGAGCACGGAATGGCCGGCATACGGCACGACGAGCAGGTGCGAGTCTGGGATCTGGGCTGCGACTTCGAGCGCGCCCGATGTGGGCGTGCGCAGATCGGATTCGCCGCTCAGGATCAGCGCCGGGACGTCAGGCAGCGCCAAGGCGTCGACAGGCGGAGCCGGGGTGGAGTACGGCCAGAAGGCGCATGCTCCGATGACGCTGAGGTCGAAGGCGTTCGCCGCCGTGAAGGGCGCGAACGTGCTCCGCGGCAGCGCATCGACCTGTGCCCGTGCCTCGGACAGTCGCGAGCTTGGACTGTCCGCCCGGCTCCACGGGAAGGCCTCCTCTTCGCACGTGGTGGTCAGGAACAGCTGGCCGTCGACGCCACCGCCCGAGGCTTCTTCGCCGAGGCCTTCGGCCCTCGCGAGCAGTCGCGCGAGTGCGGCGCTGTCGCCGTCCGCGGCGGCGCGCACCGCCGGGACGAATTCCGCTCGCAGCAGAGGGTCGAAGTCTCCCGCGAGCAGGATCCCGACGAGGTCATCCGAGCTGATCGGCTCGGCGTGGGGGTGACCGCGCTTGTCGATCACGCGCCCCGCGATCGTGCCCCGGCGCATGCGCGCCACGATCCGCGCGAGGTCGCCGACGGGATTCCGCGTGATCTGGGCGCATTCGTGAAAGCGGCACAACTGGGCGAGGATGCGGGGCACGGCGGCGAAGGTCGAGCGGCTCAATGGATCGGGGCCGTTGGGCGGCACGACCGAGTCAAGCACCAGCGCTTCGACGTGGGCCGGATAGTGCTGCGCATACTGCTCCGCCACCTTCGTGCCATATGAGGTCCCGTAGAGGACGAGCTTTTCGTAGCCGCCCGCCTTGCGAATCGCCTCGAGGTCGGCGACGCTATCCGGCGTGGTGTAGTCCGCGCGACCCGCGCCGAGCGCCTGAGCACACCGCGTCACCGCCTGTCCGAGGGTGGGCGGAACCCGGACTTTGCGGCTGCCCGGATGGCAGACGAGCGGGTGGGAGAGCCCGGTGCCGCGCTGGTCGAAGACGATCAGATCGCGCGTCGCCACGATCGGCCCGAGCAATTCGAGGAAGGCTTCCGTGAACGGGATAGCCGGCTGGCCGGGACCTCCGGCGAGTGGGATCACCGCCGAGTTAGGCCCGTCGACCGGTGCGCGATGACGGCGCATGGCGAGCGTCAGGGTGCCCGGCGAGCCTCCGCTTGGGGCGAGCGGGACGGTGAGATGACCACAGGCGAGGTTGTTGCTGTCCCCACAGGGGCTGAACGCGATCTGAGCCTGCGCAGAGGGGCTCGCCGCCGCCGCGCAGGCGCCCGCCCCCATCAGCGTCACCACGATCTTCCTCACGGATGGCCGCACCCTTTGAAGTTACTGCTTTACCGGCGCCTTCAGGCAGGCGCGGCGCGCGCGATAGGGTGCCCGCAGTGACGGCCGAGCGCGAGACAGTTCAGGCAGCCGGCGCGCCCGCGGCGATCGGCCCCTACAGCCATGCCGTGCTCAGCGGCCCGGCCGCTCGCCTGCTGTTCTGCTCAGGCCAGATCCCGCTCGACCCGGACGGCGGCGAGCTCGTGGGAGCCACCGCCGCGGAGCAGGCGCGGCGCTGTCTGGAGAACCTGCGGGCGGTCTGTGAGGCCGCCGGCACCACGCTCGATCGCGCGCTGCGTCTCACCGTCTACATGACGGACATCTCGGCCTTCGCGGAGGTCAACGACGTCTACGGCAGTTTCTTCGGGCCCGATCCCCCTGCCCGCGTGGCGGTCGGGGTGTCCCAGCTGCCGCGGGGCGCCTACGTCGAGATCGATGCGATCGTCGCGCTACCCGAGTCGGCCGTGGGCGGCTCCACGCCGTAGAGCGCGCGTGTCAGAAGCCTCCAGAGGGTGACCCTCTGCTCCGGGTCAAGCGCCTGCAGGACGTCGTCCTCGATCTGTTCCTGCGCGTGCTCGGCACGCTCGAGTGCGCCGCGCCCGCCCGCTGTCAGGTCCACCAGGTGGCGCCGGCGGTCGCTCGGGTCCCGGCGGCGCGTCACGTAGCCGAGATCCTCGAGCTCGTTGAGCAGCAGGACGACGTTGTTGGCGTCCATGCAGAGCGCGTCGCCCAGCTCCTGCTGCGGCGCGCCGTCGTGGTCGCGCACGTAGCTGAGCGCCATCAGCAGCCGCAGGTGGATGCCTAGCAGCTCCTCGTCGCTGCGCCTGTAGACCTGCTTGGCAAGTCGCGTCAGAAGGACCATCGACCCTGGCGCACAGCGGGAACTCTCTTCGTGCATAACGGCACGATTATACCACGTCGCAACAACCATCACGTTACTAAAGATAATACTTGTAAGAAGGATAATCCATGATATGGTGTGCCCTTCGCGAATCGAAGGGAGTCAAATGAGCACCACCACCATCGATAGGTCAGACAGCGCTCGGGAGACGAGCGCATCCCCCTCTGAGCGCCGGCGCGAGCGTCGCCGCTGGCTCGCGCTCGCGGTGCTGTGCCTCGGCCAGCTGATGATGGTGCTCGACGCGACGATCGTGAACGTCGCGCTGCCGTCGATCCAGCACGACCTGCACTTCAGCCATGGCAACCTCACGTGGGTGTTG